>CALXBK010000005.1 GCA_944386545.1 uncultured Ruminiclostridium sp. | reverse complement strand
AAACGCCTGCGAACTTGCCCTCAAAGGGAACTACGGCGCTGTTGAAGATGGAGTTGCTTGTGGGAAGCTGGTCACGAGGAATAATGGGATTGTTGTCTGCGCGCCAGATTACGTCCTTGCAGCCTGCGGGGCGGTCCTGCCAGGGAATGTTGGGCAGGGACATACCGTTGATAACTTTTACGTTCATGTCTTTTCTCCTTAAATTTTTATAAAGCTTTCTTATCCGTTAAGAGCGAATTACGCCCTTTGTTAGAAGTATAGCATATTGATTTCAAAATTGCAATACATTTCGGCAAAAATTTTTACTTAATTTTTTGCTTAAATTTACTTTGTTTAGCTAACAAAAACATCGGTTAATTTTCCGCTTAAATTCTGCCACCGCAACAAAATATAACTTAGGCAAGATGTCCCCCGCCTCTAAGGCGGCGGGTTCCATATTCAGTTACGGTTGGGGTTCAATCCCCAACTGAAACTGAATCGCAGCTTCGCTGCGGCTTGCCACGCTGAATGACGGGGCAAGCCCCTTATTAAAAAAAGCATATCGGATTATGCACAAAAATATTTCCTATACAATTGACATCAGTGTGCAAATATGATAAAATCTAAACAGACGGTACTGTTTCAGCGGCGTCTGAATAATACTTATCAAGGCTATGCCTACATCGGAGAAACAAACATGAATTATTGGAACAAGGAAATTGAATGTGCGCCCCGCAGTGAGATTGAGGCACTTCAGTCCTATCGCCTGTCCTTAACGGTAAGGAGAGTTTACGAGAACGTTGCTCCCTACCGTCAGAAGATGGACGAAGCGAGAGTACGCCCGGAGGATATTAAATCCATTGCGGACTTAAACAAGCTACCCTTTACAACAAAGCAGGATTTAAGAAACAACTACCCCTACGGTATGTTTGCCGTACCAAGCTCTGAGGTTGTCCGTATACACGCCTCCTCAGGCACGACGGGCAAGCAGACGGTTGTCGGCTATACCGCGCACGACATTGACGTATGGGCAGAATGTGCCGCAAGAGCTTTAGTCGATGTCGGCGGCACAAAGGACGACTATGTTCAGGTTGCATATGGCTACGGACTTTTCACGGGTGGTCTGGGTATGCACTACGGTGCAGAAAAGCTTGGCGCAACGGCTATCCCTGCGTCGGCGGGCAACAGTATGCGCCAGCTCGAAATGTTCAGAGATTTCGGCACAACTATTATATGCATGACTCCCTCCTATGCAATAAGCCTTATTGAGCTTATGCACGAAAATGGCTTCAAGAAGGAGGATTTCAGACTTAAAGCAGGTCTGTTCGGTGCAGAGCCGTGGACAGAGGAGATGAGAAAGCAGATTGAGGAGGGACTCGGCTTAAAGGCATACGATATTTACGGTCTGTCCGAAATCATGGGACCGAGCGTTTCTACCGAGTGTCAGTGCCAGTGCGGTATGCACATCTGCGAGGACCACTTTATTGCAGAAGTAATAGACCCCGACACCTTAGAGCCGCTTCCGCCGGGAAAGCAGGGCGAGCTTGTGTTCACCTGCATTACAAAGGAGGCGCTTCCTCTTATCCGTTACAGGACGAGAGATATTGCTACCCTCGTATATGACAAGTGCGAATGCGGCCGTACCCTTGTAAGAATGCTCAAGCCCCAGGGCAGAACGGACGATATGCTCATCATCAGAGGCGTAAACGTATTCCCCTCACAGATAGAATCCGCGCTTCTCTCGGTTGACGAAAAGGCTACAAACTACCTGCTTGTTGTTGACAGGGTTAATAACCTTGACACGCTTGAGGTACAGCTTGAAATGCGCCCCGACATGATGCAGATGGGCGACGATGTGAAAAATCTTGAAAGGTATACAAGAAGGGTGAAAAACGCAATAGACTCGGCTATCGGCGTGGGAGTAAGCGTAAAGCTGCTTGAGCCTAAAACGCTTGCCCGTTCAATGGGCAAGGCTGTCAGAGTACAGGACAACAGAGCCATCAAGAATAAATTTGAAAAGAAATAACCGCTAAGGAGGTAAATGTTATGTTAATTGATCAAATCTCGGTATTTGTGGAAAACAAGGCAGGCCGCCTTGCAAGCCTTATGGAGGTGCTTCATAACAACGGCATCGACATTCGTGCAATGACCATTGCGGACACCGCAGATTTCGGCATACTCCGTCTTATCGTGGACGATACGCAAAAGGCGATTGACGCGCTCAAATCCGACGGCTGTACTGCGGCTGTAACCAAGGTTATCGCATTCACCGTATCGGATATGCCCGGCTCGCTTTACAGCGTAATGAAGATAATCAACGACAACGCAATAAATGTTGAATATCTGTACTCCGTAATGGGCAGAAACGAGGGCAGAGCAGATATTGTCATCAGGGTAGACGACACCGACAAGGCGATAAAGGCTCTTACCGACGGAGGAGTAAACCTTATATGCAAGAGCGACCTTTGCAAATAATCTGTAATATTGGTTTATACGTCAGTCTGACGGGGGTTTTATGCGGTTTTTTCGCAAAAACTCCCGTTTTTTCTATTGACATCGGGATATTTTTATTGTATAATACCCTTGCATGATATTCAAAGGCTGCGACGAAGACAGTAGCGCAGGAGTAAAGCCCCAGCGAGCCGACAACAGTGCGAGGTCGGCGCATATAGCCCTGTGTGAACATCACTTCCAAGCCGCCCGCCGAAACTCGACGTTTTTCGCAGAGGAGTAGAACGGGACGGGTTTTCCGCCGTTACACGGAACGCATTTGACGGAATGACGAAACAGGTGGTTATAAGAACGGCTCTTATCCTTTTCGGATAAGGGCTTTTTTGTTTGACCGCAAGCTTTCCGACAAAAAACAAGGCTTTAGAATAAACGAAAATCTTAAAGGAGGAGCAAAAATGTCACTTTACGAAAAAGTACCTACCTCGGTCGATTTTGTACAGAGAGAAAAGCAGACCGAAAAATTCTGGCATGACAACGATATTTTCCGCAAGAGCATGGAGCAAAGAGAGGGCTGTCCCACCTATACATTCTATGACGGACCTCCGACCGCTAACGGTAAGCCCCATATCGGCCATGTTCTGACAAGAGTTATCAAGGATATGATTCCCCGTTACCGTACCATGAAGGGCTATGACGTGCCCCGCAAGGCGGGCTGGGATACCCACGGGCTTCCCGTTGAGCTGGAGGTTGAAAAGCTTCTCGGTCTTGACGGCAAGGAGCAGATTGAAAAGTACGGCCTTGATCCCTTTATCACAAAGTGCAAGGAGAGCGTGTGGAAGTACAAGGGCATGTGGGAGGATTTCTCCCGTACCGTCGGCTTTTGGGCTGATATGGACAATCCCTATGTCACCTATCACAACGATTTTATCGAATCGGAGTGGTGGGCGTTAAAGCAGATATGGGAAAAGGAGCTTTTATACAAGGGCTTCAAGATTGTTCCCTACTGCCCGCGCTGCGGTACTCCCCTTTCAAGCCACGAGGTAGCTCAGGGCTATAAGGACGTAAAGGAACGCTCTGCCGTTGTCCGCTTTAAGGTAAAGGACGAGGACGCGTACATTCTCGCATGGACAACAACGCCGTGGACTCTTCCCTCAAATGTTGCGCTGTGCGTAAACCCCGTTGAAACCTATGTAAAGGTAAAAGCCGCGGACGGTTACACCTATTACCTTGCAGAGGCTCTTTGCGGCGCAATCTTGGGCGGCGAAAGGACCTCTCCCTATGAGATACTTGAACGCTATACGGGCAAGGAGCTTGAATACAAGGAGTACGAGCCGCTGTTTGACTGCTCCGTACCCATCTGCGAAAAGCAGAACAAGAAGGCGTATTTCGTTACCTGCGACAGCTATGTTACTCTTACGGACGGTACGGGCGTTGTACACATTGCTCCCGCATTCGGCGAGGACGACGCAAAGGTCGGCAGAAGCTACGATTTGCCCTTTGTACAGCTTGTTGACGCAAAGGGAGAGATGACTGCCGAAACTCCTTACGCAGGGGTATTCTGCAAAAAGGCGGATTCCATGATATTAAAGGATTTGGACCAAAAGGGACTGCTCTTTGACGCCCCCAAGTTTGAGCATAGCTATCCTCATTGCTGGAGGTGCGACACCCCCCTTATCTACTACGCAAGAGAGTCATGGTTTATCAAGATGACCGCCGTGAGGGACGACCTTATCAGAAACAACAACACCGTCAACTGGATTCCCGAAAGCGTTGGCAAAAACCGTTTCGGCGACTGGCTTGAAAATGTTCAGGACTGGGGACTGAGCCGTAACAGATATTGGGGTACTCCCCTTAATATCTGGGAGTGCAAGTGCGGTCACAAGCACTGCATAGGCAGTATCGAGGAATTAAAGAGCATGTCCGACAACTGCCCCGACGATATAGAGCTTCACCGCCCCTACATCGACGCGGTTACGATAAAATGTCCCCACTGCGGCAAGCAGATGAAGCGTGTGCCCGAGGTTATCGACTGCTGGTTTGACTCAGGCTCGATGCCTTTTGCACAGCACCACTATCCCTTTGAAAACAAGGACTTGTTTGAAAAGCAGTTCCCCGCCGACTTTATCTCCGAGGCGGTTGACCAGACAAGAGGCTGGTTCTACTCACTTCTCGCAATTTCTACCCTGCTGTTCAACAAATCGCCCTATAAGAACGTCATCGTGCTCGGTCTTGTACTGGACGAGTTCGGTCAGAAAATGTCAAAGTCAAAGGGCAATGCGGTAGACCCGTTCCAGTCGCTTGAAAACCACGGCGCAGACGCTATCCGCTGGTACTTCTACACCAACTCCGCACCCTGGCTTCCCAACCGCTTCCATGCAAAAGCGGTAAACGAGGGACAGAGAAAGTATATCTCCACGCTGTGGAATACCTATGCGTTCTATGTGCTTTACGCAAATATAGACAGCTTTGACGCTGCAAAGCACGAGCTTTGCCCCGAAAAGCTGTGCGTTATGGATAAATGGCTGTTATCCCGCCTGAACACCGTTGTGGCGGCGGTAGACGACAGCCTTGCAAACTACCGCATACCCGAAGCGGCAAGAGCGCTTTCCGACTTTGTCGATGAAATGTCTAACTGGTATGTTCGCCGCAGCAGAGAGCGTTTTTGGTCAAAGGAGCTTACCGAGGATAAGATAAACGCCTACATGACGCTTTACACTGCGCTTGTGACCATAGCAAAGACCTCTGCGCCAATGACACCCTTCGTGTGCGACGATATTTACAGAAACCTTGTATGCTCGCTTGACAAAAACGCGCCGATAAGCGTACATCTGTGCGACTTCCCCAAGGTTAATGAAAAGCTAATTGATAAGCGCCTTGAGGAAGAGATGGACACCGTGCTTACGGTAGTAACGCTGGGCAGAGCCGCAAGAAACGCCGCCGCAATCAAGAACAGGCAGCCCGTTTCAAAGCTGATGATAAAGGGCGAGAGACGCCTCAAGCCTATGTACTCCGACATAGTAAGAGATGAGCTTAATGTCAAGGAGGTTACCTTTATCGACAACACCGACGAGTTTACCGGCTACTCCTTCAAGCCGCAGCTGAGAACCCTCGGCGCTCGCTTCGGCAAGCAGATTAACGAGGTAAGGACAGCTCTTGCACAGGTTGACGGAACAAAGGCGATGAACGAAATCCGTGAAACAGGCTTTATGACGCTCGCTCTTTCAACGGGCAACGTAAAGATTGCAAAGGACGATTTGCTGATTGAGGAAAATCAGAAGGAGGGCTACGCCGCCGTTTCCGACAGAGGCTTCACCGTTGTGCTTGACACAACCCTTACCCCTGAGCTTATCGAGGAGGGCTTTGTCAGAGAAATCGTAAGCAAGCTTCAATCCATGCGTAAGGACGCAGGCTTTGAGGTTATGGACCACATCGTAATTTACTGCAACGGAAGCGACAAAATCAAGGAGATACTCTGCAACAATAAAGAGAGCATTTCCGAGGATACCCTTGCAAACGACATTGTTGCCGACAGTATCGACGGCTATAGTGCCGAGTGGGATATAAACGGCGAGGCTGTCACCTTAGGCGTTAAAAAGGTATGAGCCTTAAAGACAAAATAACCGGCTTTTTTAAAATCAAAGCGGTAAAGACCGCCGCCGTCTGGCTTCTGGTGATTGCGGTGGGCGTTACCGTACTGCTCACCCAGTTCATGTATCCTGTGCATCCGATATATGAGGGTATAAGCATTGCAAGCCTTGACGGTACGGAGTTTGACATCAAGATAAAGAACAACTATAAGAAAATCAAGGACGGCAACGCGGATAAATACAGCGTTATACTCTCGGATACCGAATTTGATTTTTCAAAGCCCCAAAATTTCAGACGGGTAGAGCTGAAATTCAACTTTATCAATATCGGTATGTACAAGATTTCGGACATACAGTTCAATTTTGACAGTATACCGAAATACAGTGAAGCGTTTGTTTTCAAGGAAACAAATCTTTCCGGCATAGACCGCTTCAACAGCTCTTATGTATCGCTCTTTTTCGTGATATGCACCGAGGGGCTGACGCAGGAGCAGGTGAATGAAGCGATAAACGCCCTTGAAATTTCGTACAGCTTTAACCGCCCCGAATTATTTGCTTCGGGCGGAAAAATAGAGCTACCCGTTATCGGCTAAAAAATATCGCACAAAAATATTTTCTTGTGCGGTGCGGCGTGCAGACAGGCTACGAGAAACACACGCAGACAAGCAAACAGCCTCCGTCATCGTATGTTTATACGATAGGAGGCTGTTGACGCTGTAAGCAAAAACGGCTTTGCAGAGCCGAGAATAAGCTCTGCAAAAATTAAAACATCAAATTGATTGACGAACGAACAGGCTTTGAAAAACTTGCGTTTTTGCGGTGCGTGGGTTTATCGGTAAGCCTGACCGCACAAGGAAGTGTTCTTGTGCGATAATTTTCAGGTGAAGTATGACAAAATTCTCAGAAAGTGTACCCGACAGGGTAAAGGGTACGCTGTGCATTATCAATTCCGCCCTGTTTTTCACATTCATGAACGCCTTTGTGCGGCTGTCGGGAGATTTACCCTCGATACAAAAGAGCTTTTTTCGCAACCTTGTCGCATTTATCTTTGCAGCGGGGGTGCTGATAAAAACAAAAAGCTCCTTTTTACCGCAGGACAGGCGCAACCTGCCGACCTTTTTTATCCGCTCGGTATGCGGCACAGTGGGTATACTCTGCAACTTTTATGCGGTGGATCACCTCGCACTTTCGGACGCCTCGATGCTAAACAAGATGTCGCCGTTTTTCGCCGTGGTTTTTTCAATTATATTCCTTAAGGAAAAAGCGACGGTATTCCAGGCACTGTGCGTTATTGCCGCCTTCGCGGGAAGTATGCTCGTGGTAAAGCCGACCTTTGCAAACATCGACCTTATCCCGTCGCTTATAGGCTTTCTGGGCGGAATAGGCGCGGGGGCGGCATATACCGCGGTGCGAAAATTAGGACTAAAGGGCGAAAAGGGCTCGTATATCGTGTTCTTCTTTTCGGGCTTTTCCTGCCTTGTCACACTCCCGCAAATGATTTTCGATTTTCACCCGATGAGCGCAGAGCAATGGCTGTTACTGCTCGGTGCGGGTACGGCGGCGGCAGCAGCGCAGTTCTCGATAACCGCGGCGTACAAATTCGCCCCCGCAAAGCAGATTTCGGTGTATGACTACTCGCAGGTCATCTTTTCTGCAATACTCGGTTTTTTCCTCTTCTCACAGCTTCCCGACGTATACAGCGTGATAGGCTATATTATAATCTGCTCCGCCTCGGTGGTTATGTTTATCTACAACGAGAGAAAATCAAGACAATAAAAATCACCCTTTGGAAACCAAATCCAAAGGGTGTCTTTCTTTAAGGCGGCAATGCGCAAAGCCGTCAGGCAGTCTTTGTGCGGTGTTGACCTAATTGTTTATCGACAAAAGCCGTCTGCAATACCTGTTATCCAGACCGTGGTACAGACACATACCCAAAAAGCCGCAGGAAACGACTTCGCCCGCAAAGACCGTCAGCGCAGAGAACCATATTGCGTCGGGTACTCCGTAAGCGTAGGTGAGAAGGAACGGTATGATTACCGTATTTGCCGCTATGGGCGGCAGGGGAGCGAGCCACTTGCCCTTGTTTCTCAGCATATAAGTGCCTACCGCACCGATAAGAGTGGCAAGGCTTCCGAAAATTACGTCCCAGATTATTGCGCCGTTTATCAGATTTGCGATAAGACAGCCGACAAAAAGACCGGGCACTGCCGCAGGGGTAAAAAGCGGCAGAATACAAAGCGCCTCGGACAGGCGCACCTGAATAACGCCGTTTGCAAGACCGAGTAAATTTACTATGTAGGTCAGCACGACGTAAAGAGCCGCAACAGCGGCCGCCTGTGTAATGTACAGGACTTTTTTGTTTCGCATATTAAGTTGTCCTTTCGTAGTTTTGATTTATCTTTCCAAAGAAAGAAGGTGAGGATATTGCGAACTCACAAACGCAAGTATATCACACATTTGAAATAAATGCAAGCAAATTTTATTTTTTTATTGACAAACTTTCTCGCTGTGATAAAATAGAAGTATAGAGAAAGCCCGTATTTCAATCTGTATGGAGGTGCAACCGTGAAACAAATATCAATGCTTTTAAACGCAAAGGACAAAAGGGGTAAGGTCAAGCCCGAAATATACGGTCATTTTGCCGAGCATTTGGGAAGCTGTATATATGACGGAATTTACGTCGGAGAAAATTCTGACATTCCCAATACCGCAGGAGTGAGAAACGATGTTATTGAAGCGTTCAGGCAGATAAAAATGCCCGTGCTTCGCTGGCCGGGCGGCTGTTTTGCAGATGAGTACCACTGGCAAAACGGCATAGGCGACAAGGCTGTGCGCCCCCGCACCGTCAATAATTTCTGGGGCGGAGTTATCGAAACAAACGCCTTCGGTACGCACGAATTTTTCAATATGTGCGAGCAGATAGGCTGTCAGCCCTACCTTGCGGGCAATCTCGGAAGCGGCAGTATAAAAGAGCTTGCCGACTGGTTGGAATATCTCACCTTTGACGGAGACTCCTCGCTTGCCTGTCTTCGCCGCAAAAACGGCAGAGAAAAGCCGTGGAAGCTGAAATACCTCGGTATCGGCAACGAAAACTGGGGGGGCGGCGGAAACATGCGCCCCGAATATTACGCCGACGAATACCGCAGATACCAGAACTTCAGCCGCAATTTTTCAGGCGACAGCCTTTACAAAATTGCCTGCGGTCCTAACGCCGACGACTACCGCTGGACGGAAGTACTCATGCAGAATATAAACAAGTGGCACGCAAGCGGAATATCCCTGCACTACTACACCGTACCAAGCGGAAGCTGGGAGAAAAAGGGCAGTGCGACAAGCTTTACCGATGAGGAATATTATAAGACAGTTAGCTCCGCTTTATACATTGAGGAGCTTATAGTGCGCCACGGCGAGATTATGAGCCGCTATGACAAGAACGGCGATATTTCCCTTATCGTTGATGAATGGGGCTGTTGGTACGATGTCGAAGAGGGTACAAATCCGGGCTTCTTATATCAGCAGAATACCATGCGTGACGCCGTGACTGCCGCTTGCAGCCTCAATATATTCAACCGCCATTCCCACAGGGTTGCAATGGCAAATCTCGCCCAGGCGGTGAACGTACTGCAATCCCTCATTCTGACAAGGGGTGCGGATATGGTCAAAACGCCCACCTACCATGTATTCGATATGTTCAAAGGTCATCAGGGCGGCGATAATATCTATCTGTACACGGAAAATTCCCTTGACGGCAAGGATATAAAGATACCCATGATAAACGCCTCGGCAACAATTAAGGACGGCGTTATCACCCTCACTGCGGCAAACTGCTCGCTGTATGACAGTGCGGAGCTTGTCTGCGATATTTCGGGTATTGATGTAAACAGCGTTTCGGCACAGGCGCTGACAGAGGAAATACATGCGCTCAACAGCTTTGACAATCCCGAAAGGGTAAAGCCGCAGAGCCTTTCGGCTTCATTAAGCGAAAACAGGCTGAAATCGGTACTGCCTCCCGCAAGCGTTGCAAGCTTTGTAATCAGATAAAATTACCGCCCTTTGTATCTGAACAAGGGGCGGTTTTCTGTGAAATTTTTACAAAGCTACATACTCTCTTTGAACACCTGCTCTATCTTGCTTTCGGTCAGCGTTTTATAGCCGCCCGTCTGCACAAAGGTGCTTTTTACAAGTCCGCTTATCATATCGTCGGTTACGCCAAGCTTCGATATTTTCATCACAAGTCCGATTTTCTCCATCCACCTTTCCATGCGGCAAAGTCCCTCGGCGGCTGTCTGCTCATCCGTTTTGCCGTCGGGGCTTACATTCCACACCTCTTTTGCAAAGCGGACAAACTTTTTAAGTCCGAAGGGGCAGATAAGGCGGTAATACGCCATTGATACCGCCGCTAAGGTCATACCGTGGGTGGCGTCGGTATATGCGCCGACCGACTGACCGAGCATATGCACCATCCAGTCGGTGGTTTTGCCTTTTGAAATAAGGGTGTTTAGCGCCCAGGTCGCCGTCCACATTATATTGCTTCTTGCTTCATAATCGGTGGGATTTTCCACCGCAATAAGGCTTGAATGTATCAGCGATTTCATCAGCGCCTCGGCTAAATAGTCCGAGGTGTTGTCGTCCTCTCCCGAAAAATACTGCTCGCAGATATGGCTGAATATATCGTAAATTCCCGATACCATCTGATATTTCGGCAGGGTATAGGTAAATTCGGGATTTAATACCGAGAATTTCGGATAAAGCTCCTCGCCGAACACATGACCGACCTTGAGCTTTTTTTCGGGGTGGGTGATAACTGCGCCGCCGTTCATCTCAGAGCCTGTTCCTACCATGGTCAGCACACAGCCGACAGGAATAACCTTGCATACCGGCTCTTCAAATTTCTCGTAATACATCTCCCACGGGTCGCCTTCACAGTAAGCAGATGCGGCTACCGCCTTTGCATAGTCGCAAACCGAGCCGCCGCCCACAGCCAAAATAAGGTCAACCTCGTTTTCCCTTGCAATTTTTGCGCCCTCGTACAGCTTATGCACCGTGGGGTTGGGCATAACGCCTGCGTCCTCATACACGGTCTTGCCGCACTCCTTTAAAATCCCAATGACCTTGTTGTAAATGCCGTTTTTCTTTATCGAGCCGCCGCCGTAGCTTAGCATTACTCTGTCGCCGTACCTTTCAAGCTCGGTTTTCAGCGAATTTAAAGCGTCCTTGCCGAAATACAGCCTTGTGGGGTTGCTGTAAATAAAGTTTCCCAGCATGATAAAATCCTCCTTGCCATGTTTTTATTATTTCTTTTCGGGCTTTCTTCCCGTAAGGAAAGCTATGCTTCTTTCGATAGAGGTGCGCACGTGCTCCATTTCTGCGCTGTGGAGCTTTCCTGCGTTGCGGTAATCAAAGCTGTTGCAGAAGTCGTTGACATCTCCGTTGAGCTTTGTGATGTACTCCTGCATGATTTCGTCCATCACCTTTATCATCTCGGCTCTGTCCGCCTTTGACATCTTTCCCTCGCTCTGTGCGACTAAATAGTGATAGTGCGGTATGCAAAAGCACTCCTGCGTTCTGAACATATTCTTGAACTTTCCGTCCTTTGCAAACATGGTAAAGACGGTTTCAAGCATGTGGTCAATGCCCCAGCCGACCTTTGAGCAGACAAAGCAGGTATCGCCCACTGCGCCCGCCTTTTTAGCCTTTGCGTCTTTCGGTGCAAAAAGTCCCTTTTTGTCGAATATGTTGGCTCTTAATTCCTGCATATGGCTGTTGAGCATAAGTCCGAGCGACAGACGGTTGTTCTGCATCATCAGCTGCTGATAGTGCGTAAAGCAAAAGCCCAGACGGTTTGTGTCCTGCCTTACATCAGGCTCCATCATCGCCGCCCCCATGATATATTCGCAGATATGCTGCTCCACCGTATCTCTCATACGGCAGATGGGACAGCCCTCTCTCGGCTCAAAGACCTCGTTTACGGGTATTGTAAGTATGCTTTCTCTCACGGCTTTTCTTCCTTTCGGTATTATTTCCGTCGGTGAAACTTTGACAAAATAACAGTAAAAATGCGAAAAAATTAATGCTTACAGCAAAAAAATTCCCCGTCGGACTTGTAATTTCTCTGTTTATATTGTATTATATATAACGGAAATAATCAAGGGCTTTAAGGAAAATTTTCTTATGGATTTCTTTTTTGAATGTGACAGCTTTGACGCACGCCGCACGCTTTTCTGCGGACAGGCGTTCAGATGGCGGGAATGTGACGGCGGCTTCTGCGGGATAGCGTCAGGCAGGTATGCAAGGCTTGAAATATGCGGCGGCGGCTTTAAGCTGTGCGGCATTAACGAGAGCGACATTCCCTTCTGGCGCAACTATTTCGACCTTGATACCGATTATACGGCGCTTATAGAAAGGTTCTCCGCAGACGAGCATTTAAAGACGGCGTGCCGTGAAAATCACGGAATACGCATACTGCGGCAGGAGCCGTTTGAAACGCTTATCAGCTTCATTATCTCGCAGAACAACAATATAAAGCGCATTACGGGAATTATCGAACGGCTGTGCGAGGCGTTCGGAGAAAAAACCGAGCGAGGTTTTCTTTTCCCTGCAAGGCAAAGGATGTACGGCGTTACGCAGGAGGGCCTTGCGCCGCTTAGGGCAGGGTTTCGGGCAAAGTACATAGAGGATGCGATGAAAAAGCTCCAAAGCGGAGAGGTCAATCTTGACGCAATTTACAATATGCCGCTTGATACGGCAAGAGCAGAGCTTAAAAAGATAAAGGGCGTCGGCGACAAGGTAGCGGACTGCGTACTGCTGTTCGGCTATTACAAAACCTCGGCATTTCCGAGAGACGTCTGGATAAAGAGGGTAGAAAGCAAGCTGTACCCGGGCGGGCTTCCCGAATGTATAAGGGGCGCAGAGGGCATAGCACAGCAGTTTTTGTTTGATTACGCAAGGACGCACAACATATAGAGGATAAAACATGGTCAGTATAGGAAACGATTGGGACGAGCTTTTAAGCGGCTTGATTGAAAGCGAAAACTATAGAAAGTTAAGGCGGTTTTTAGTCAGCGAGTATAATACGCACAGGATTTACCCGCCCGCCGACTGCATTTTCAATGCCTTTCGATACACTCCGTATGAAAAGGTAAAGGCGGTAATATTGGGACAGGACCCGTACCACGGCGCGGGACAGGCGCACGGGCTGTGCTTCTCGGTAAAAAGAGGAGTTATGCCGCCGCCCTCGCTCAAAAACATCTTTGCAGAGATAAACGCCGACCTCGGTATTGATTTTGATCCCGATTACGGCGAGCTTACCTGTTGGGCAAAACAGGGCGTACTGCTGTTAAACGCTGCTCTCACCGTCAGAGAGGGGCAGGCGGGCAGTCACAGGGCAAAGGGCTGGGAGCAGTTCACCGACGGAGTGATAGAGCTGCTTAACCGCCGTAAAACGCCTACGGTTTTTCTTCTGTGGGGCAACTACGCAAAGTCGAAAATTCTGCTTATAACAAATAAAAATCACCTTATTCTGACAGCGGCGCATCCGAGTCCCCTGTCGGCGTATAACGGCTTTTTCGGCTGCCGTCACTTTTCGGCGGCGAATAATTTCCTTGTAAATAACGGCATACAGCCGATAGACTGGCATCTTTACAAGGAGTAAGAGCAAAGGAAAGAGGTAAAGAATATGATATGTGTTACCGGCGATCTGCACGGTGATATGAAACGGTTTAAAAGCCCTGCGCTGAAAAAGCTCAGACGGGGCGACGCGCTTATAATCACGGGCGATTTCGGGCTTATCTGGGACGGAAGCAAAAAAGAAAAGGCTCTGCTCAAAAAGCTCGGCAGAAAGAAATACAGCGTGCTTTTTGCAGACGGCGTGCATGAGAATTTCGAGCTTCTCGAAAAGTACCCCGTTGAGGAATGGTGCGGCGGCAAAACCCGCATTATTTCGGGCAATTTAAGACAGCTTATGCGGGGCGAATATTACACTATTGCCGAAAAAACGGTTTTCGTTTTCGGCGGCGGTCAGAGCGACGAGAACAACAGCTACTTAGAGCCCGACGATGAAAAGAAGTGGATACAGGAGCTTCCCACCGACGAGGAGCTTTCAAGGGGAATTGAAAACCTTGAAGCGCATGACTACAAGGCGGATTTTATAATCACCTACGAGCCGCCCGCAAAGCTCATCGAATTTATAGATATAGGTATTACTAACCGCAATCATATAAATACATATCTTGACGATATTCTCGGCAAGGCGCAATTTAAGATGTGGTACTTCGGCAAGCGGCATATAAACAAGCTGATACCGCCGAGATACCGCTGTATCTTCGACGCCGTTGAGGTTGCAGACGATACCAGGATAAAACACAAAAAGGAAAAACCACAGAGGGCAAAAAAGGAAAAGCCCGAAAAGAAAAGGCAAAAATAACCGCATCAGCGGATTTTAAGAAAGGATATATTAAAATGGCAGAATTTAAGTATGAAATCACAAAGGAATTAGGCGTAATCGGAGAAAGCGGCTCTTACAACATAGAGCTTAACATGGTAAGCTGGAACGACAGAGAGCCTAAGTACGATATTCGCTCCTGGGCGGCAGACCACAGCCGCATGGGCAAGGGAATTTCCCTCACCGAGGAGGAAATGGAAAGACTTGTCGAGCTGTGGAACGCAAGAAACGAAGAGGACTCCTTTGAAGAATAAGCGGCGAGCCGCCGCGGGCTGTTCTCGGGCGCTTATATAAAGCAAAAATATCGAGGATATTTTGCGCCCTCGGGTTTAACGATAGCCGAAATCTTATATCGCCTCTTCGTATTTATGCCAAAACAAGCAATATGAAATTTGCGGCGAGCCGCCGCGGGCTGTTCTCGGGCGCTTATATAAAGCAAAAATATCGAGGATATTTTGCGCCCTCGGGTTTAACGATAGCCGAAATCTTCAATATGGGGCTTGCCCCATCATTATAATCAAAAACAGCGAACACACCGTGTCCGCTGTTTTTTGTGTATTCTGATGTATCGTTGCTCCCGCAGGCACTCGCTGACTTTTATATATTGCTAACCTTATCATGCCTGCGAACAGACAACGGCGGCACGCCGTACTGATATAGTCGGCACATAAGCATACCGTTGTACAGCTTGCGGTTTTTGTCTGCCTTACTGCCGAAATGCTCCTCAAACTTTTCATCGGGAGTGATTACAAAAATACGCTTGCCGTCGGTTACCGGCATACGCTCTCCCATGATTTTATAAAGCCGCTGTGCCTGCTCCTTATCAAGCAGACGTTCGCCGTAAGGGGGATTACAGAGAATACAGCTTGCATTTTCGGGATAGGTAAAATCGGCTATATCACGGCAGGAAACCTCAAGATACTTTGCAACGCCCGCCTTTTCGGCGTTTTCCATTGTCAGCTTCACCGCCTGGGGATCTATGTCAAAGCCGTACAGCTTAAAGTCGGGGCAATCCCTTTCCTTTTCTTTAAGTTCGCTTCGCACCTCGTCCCACAGCTCACGTGGGATAATGCTCCAGCTCATAGCGGAAAACTCCCTGTTAAGGCAAGGGGCGATGTTGAGCGCCTTATATGCGCTTTCAATAAGCAAAGTTCCGCTTCCGCAGAAGGGATCGCATACCACATCGCCGCCTCTTACTCTTGCTATATCGGCAATGCCTGCCGCAAGCGTTTCCTTTATCGGGGCGGCATTTGAAAAACGGCGGTAGCCTCTTTTGTGCAGTCCCTCGCCCGAGGTGTCAAGCATAAAGCACACCTCGTCCTTTAATATCGAAAAGCTGAATTGATACAGCGTGTCCGTCTCCTGAAAATAACCTATTTTATAAACGCTCCTCATGCGCTCGACCATTGCCTTTTTGATTATTTTCTGGCAGGCCGGCACGCTTGACAGCTTGGATTTAAGGCTGTATCCCTTTATGGGAAACCTGTCGAATTTTCCTACGAACTGCTCTATCGGCACTGCCTTTACCCCTTGGAAAAGCTGTTCAAAGGTAACGGCTTTAAAGCGTGCGAGAAGTATTCCCACACGCTCGGCGCCGGACAGGCTCATATTCGCTCTCACAAGCACCCTTTCGTCACCCGAAAAGCAAACCTTGCCATCGGCAACCTCAACGTCCTCGCCGCCCGCCTTTTTCACTTCAAAGGAGAGCGTTTTTTCAAGCCCGAAATGGCAGGGCGCAATAAATCTGAACTGCATAAATATATCCTTTCACAGACTGACGAAAAATACTTTCGACAAGCCGAACCGTCGGACAGCGAGGCAAGCCGTCCGACGGTAAGTTTAAGCCGTTGGTTTAAGGGGAATTAATCCTCCTCCTGCTCCTCTTCGGAAGCAGTCATATTTACAAGCAGGGTATTTCCTGCATGCTCCATAACGTAAACCGACTGTGCGTTTTCCCCCTCGCCGACAGTTTTATGCTCGCTGTCGCAGGTGGGCGGCAGGGTATCCTTCTTGTAATAGCCGACCTCGGTGTTAAGGCACTTTGAGGTAGCTATAAGTCCCGTTTCGGTGCAGTAATTCTTTTCAACTACATTCGGATCCTTGGCAAAGGTCTTGGTGGAGTTTTCGTCTACAATCTGTATCATAAATTCCCGCCAAACCTGCGCCATGTAGATATAATTCGTGTTTGTTATCTTCTTGTTATCGTCATAGCCTATTCTGATAACGCCGCAGTAATCGGGGGTAAGTCCCGCAAAGGCGAGTATACGCTCATCGTTTGACGTACCCGTCTTGCCGACAACCTCAATGCCGTCAATCTTTGCACGGCGACCTGAGCCGTTGGTAGTGTCCGTTACCGCCTTTAACAGCCTGTTGGTGATATATGCGCTGTCGGAGTCCATAACACGCTCGCCCAGCATCTCCTGTTCGATTATAACATTGTCATTATAATCGGTAATGAGGTTATACAGCTTAGGCTCGTAATACACTCCGCCCGAGCCGAATATCTGATACGCTCCCGCAAGCTCAAGCAGGGTCATGCCCTCGGTAAGCTGTCCGAGCGCCATGGGAGAAAGCGCCTTATCGCTTGTGTAGTCAAGAGTGGTGACGCCCAGCTTTTCGGTGAGGAAGTCAAAGCAGGTGTTTATACCCAGCATATCCGCCATTCTTACTGCCGTCGTGTTCTTGGACTGCTGTACGGCATACCAGGTGGGGACGTATTTTCCCGTACCGTAGTCGCCCTCAAAGTTACTGGGCCACTTTGAGCCGTCGGGAAGCTCAATGCACTTATCCCATATCATTGATGAATAGGTCAGTATATCCTTGTCTACCGCCTGTCCGTAAACCGAAATCGGCTTCATTGTCGAGCCTATGGGCAATATCGCCTGTGTAGCCCTGTTAAAACAGCCGTCGCCGGGCTTGTCGCCTATTCCTCCCGCAAGAGCAATTACGTTTCCTCTGTAATCCATCAGCACAAACGCACCCTGCACGAGGTTTTCTTCAATTGCGGTCTTGTCATAGCTGTAAAAGAAATTGTTCGGATCCTTAAAGAAGTTCTCCAGCTTTTGCTGAATTTCCATATCCATGTTGAGATAAATCTTATAGCCGCCCTTGTATAAATCCTCCTTGGCTTCCTCATAGGTCATGCCCTTTGCCGTGGCAAGGTCCTCTATAACCTGCTCGATAGCAGCGTCTACATACCAGTTCTGTGTTATCTCGTACTCGTCCCAGCGATAAGCCTCATAGGTGTCCTCATCGTCGTACTCGTTGCTGTCCTCGTCCTCGTTGTTGCCGTAATATTCCTCATATCTCGGATCAACATAGCCGTAATCGTCGCCCTCGACAATAAGGCGGAATTTCACCTGCTCCACCTTTGCCGCTTCGTATTCGTCGGTGGTGATAAGTCCCTGGTCGTACATACATTTAAGCGCGTAAAGCTGTCTTGTCTTGGACTTTTCAAGGTCGGCATAGGGATTAAGCACACTCGGAGAACGGGTTATACCCGCAAGTATCGCACTTTCCGCAATGGTGAGCTGGTCCACCGTCTTGCCGAAATAATAGTACGCCGCCGAGCCTACTCCGTACACCGTACCGCCTAAGGGCACGCGGTTGAGGTAGGCTTCAAGTATATCTATCTTCGTGTATTCCGTTTCAAGCTGAAGCGCACGGAAAATCTCCCTTATCTTTCTTTCGGGGGAAATTCTGTCGTCGCCCGTAATGTTCTTTACAAGCTGCTGGGTAATGGTCGAGCCACCCTCGCCGTAGCCGTTGAACAGCGTGGAGATGGTAACTCTGACGGTTCTTTTCCAGTCAACGCCCTCATGGTCGTAAAAACGCTTGTCCTCGACAGCGACATAGGCATCCTGAAGGTGCTTAGGTATCTGCTCCATATCCACCCAGATACGGTTTTCATCGCCCGACAGCCGCTTTATCTCCACCTGCTCGCCCTCGGCGTTTTCCGCATAGATAAAGCTGGTGTAGCTAAGCTCTACGTTTTTGAGATCCACGTCGAACGCCGTATCCGCAAACTGCATTACATACACCGTCAGCGCAACCGCCACGATACAGCAGGTGATAATGGCTATCATAAAAAGACTGAGCAGGGTAGTGCCGATAACGCCGAAAACGTGCTTTACGGTTTTAAGCGCCTTGTTCTGCTTTTTCTTTTTCTTTTTCGGATTGTCTTTTTTCTGCTCGTCCGGCTCGGCGTCGAGCTTTATATATTCTGTTCTGTTATTGCTCATTTGTTCTTCCTTTAAAATCGGGTTTGCGGGATATATCCCGTTTTATGTATACTTTTATTAAGTATACCACAAATTAAGTGAAATGTTAAGTGCTTTGAGAATATTTTTCAGAAAATTATCAAAATAGCGGCGAAATTCCGAAAAATCCGCCGCTTTATTTGCGATTACTCAGTATTTCTTTTTTTGGTAGCCCTCGCAGTAGAAAACGCGATTTGCAGGTTATACCCGCCCGTATATGCCGCGCAGTCGATTATCTCTCCCGCAAAATACAGACCGTCAACCAACAGCGAGCGCATTGTCTTGGGATCAATTTCCTTGACGCTGACTCCTCCGTCCGTGATTATCGCCTCGTCCACCGGGCGCAGTCCCGTGACGGTGAGCGTAAAGCCTTTAAGCACCTTTACCAGCGACTGCCTTTGCGCCCTTGTAACTTCGCTTATTTTCGTGTCGGGCGCTACTCCCGC
The DNA here is from genome assembly GCA_944386545.1 of uncultured Ruminiclostridium sp. Classification (GTDB taxonomy): domain Bacteria; phylum Bacillota; class Clostridia; order Oscillospirales; family Ruminococcaceae; genus Ruminiclostridium_E. Next base: position 67,012 of record CALXBK010000005.1, on the reverse strand, counting down.
AAATTCAAGCACGGTAGAGCTGAGCGCCTTTGGGAGCAGTCCGTGCATAACCGTTGCTATCTGCTTTTGCTTCATCTGCTCAAAATCACGGAGCAGACGGGTATCCAGCTTCTTTTCATCAAGCGCGGGCTTGAAATCTATTTTAAAGCTGTACTCCGAATTTTTTATAAATGCCGACGCCGACAGTACAAGCGGTCCGCTTACGCCGAAATGGGTGAACAGCATCTCGCCGAGCTCCTTATACAGCACCTTGCCGCTTTTGTTGTCAATAAGCGACAGCGTGACATTTTTGAGGCTAAGTCCCGCAAGCGCTTCACAGCAACGCTGTTTTATACAGACGGGTACGAGCATGGGCTTGGGCGGGATTATCGTGTGTCCTACCTGCTGAGCAAGCTTATAGCCGCTTCCGTCAGAGCCTGTTTTCGGATAGGATACGCCGCCCGTCGCAAGAATTACCCTGCCTGCGTTTACCGTTTCGCCGCACAGCACTCCCGTAATCCTTTTTCCGTCCTCGCTTGTAATCAGCTTTTTCGCATGGGCGTATATCACCCGCACATCAAGCTCCTCCATGCGGCGTTTGAGGGCGTTCACCACATCAGCCGCCTTGTCCGACGCGGGGAACACCCTGTTGCCGCGCTCGGTTTTCAGCGCAACGCCGAGGTTCTCAAAAAACGCCATTACGTCATGAGCCGAAAAACCCGCCAAAGCGCTGTACAAAAAGCGGCTGTTGGTGGGTATATTCTTCATTATATTGTCGTTGTCGCTGTTGTTTGTGAGATTGCACCTGCCCTTGCCCGTTATGGCGAGCTTTTTGCCCAGCCTGTCGTTATGCTCGATTACAGCGACCGTTTCACCGTTTTCGGCGGCGGTGACTGCGGCGAGCATTCCTGCTGCGCCGCCTCCTATCACAACCGTATCAAAAAACATCATACGTCCTTTTTGTATACCTCGTTTTCCTCCCACAGCTTTTCAAGCTTGCCGAAGGTTTCCTCTATTCCTTCCTTGTTGACGGAGCTTACCGCAACGATAACGGCGTTGAGCAGGCTAAGCGGTGCAACAAGGGAATCCGCAAAGCTTGCCATGTCGCTCCTTGCAACGAGAAGCTCACTTGCATATTCAGCAAGCGGGGAGTTTGTGCTGTCCGTTATCGCAACTACATTCGCTCCGCAGTTCTTTGCATAGGCGGTCGCCCTTATTGTGCTCTGGGAATAGCGCGGGAAAGAAATTGCAATAAACACATCGTCCTTTGTCATGTGTACTATCTGCTGATAAATACCGCTGGTGCTTATCGCCTGTACGAAATGCACATTGTCGAAAATAAGCTGAAAGTAATAGTCCAAAAATCTTGCAAGGATACTGCTGCTCATTGCGCCTAATATGTAAATTCTTCTTGCACTGCAAATTCTCTCTATCGCCTTGTCAAAGACGTCCTTGTCTATCTCCTCTAAGGTGTGACGGATACGGTCTATATCCTGCATAAGCGTGTTTTTAAGTACGCCGTCGCTGCCTATGCGGTCGTTTGTTATGTTAATCCTCTGTACGGCGGTAAGGCGGTTTTTGATAAGCGACTGAAGGCTTTTCTGAAGCTCGGGATAGCCCTCAAAGCCCATCTCTATTGCAAAGCGCACAACGGTGGATTCGCTTACTCCTACTGCGTTGCCCAGCTTCAGTGCGGTCATGTACGCCGCCTTTTCATAGCTGTTGATTATAAAATTGGCAATCAGCTTCTGGCTTTTTGAAAAGCTCGCCATTCTGTTTTCAATTTCAATAAGCAAATCTTCCTGCATAACCTTACTGTCCTTTCGGGAAAAATATATGGCGTAATTGCGCCGCAGTTATTCCTTGTGCATTATTTTAGCACAAATCCGAAAATTTTGCAAGAGAGATTTGCAATATTTCAAAAAAGTCCCGTCAGTTTTTTACGTGGTTTTCGGATTTCACTCTGAAAAATCCTGCCGTATTACAGAGCGGACAGGCAAAAACAATAAATTCTCACGCAAACGGAATTTGACTGTCCTGCACTCCTTTTGCAAGCATTTGTGCCGCAGTCATAACGGCGGCATGCGCTGTGAGAGCGCCGCCGCTTATTATTCCTGCCGCCCTCGCCCTGTTGCCGACCGTATATATCTCCATGTTCACCCTACCGCTTTGACACTGGGTTACAAGGATTGTGAATATTCCCTTTACTGCCGCTTTTTCAAGCTCGCAAAGCACAGCCTGCGGTATTCCGCCCACGCCGTACCCCTCTGCGACAAACGCTTTTACGCCCGTATCTATCATAATCGGTATCAGCGCCTTGTTAAAGGCAGGGTGGAGCTTTATCAGCGCAACGCTTTTTGCCGCTTCAAAAACCCCGGGATTGAAGGAATATTCTCCCCTGCTTATCATACCCGGAAAAGTCAGCACGGCTTTGTCCTCTTTTACAAAGCCTAATTCTGCGGTTTTTGCATAAAACGCGTCAAAGCCTTCAGCGTCCGTCTTTGTCATGTCAACGCCGCTGAAAATCCTGCCGCAGAACACCGCACATACGGTCCTAAAACGGCTGTCTGCCGCAACCGCAAAAGCGTCGGCAAAATTTTTCGGCGCATCGGAGCTTTCCTCAAAAAACGGCTTTTGCGAGCCTGTCAGCACAATCGGCAGGGGCGGATTTTTAACCGCCGCATAAAGCGCCGCCGCAGTATGCGCAAGCGTGTCCGTGCCGTGGGTAATAACAATTCCGTCAAAGCAAAGGGCAGAGCCGTCAACCGCTTTTGCGATTTCTCCCCACTCGCGGGGTGTCATGTCGGTACTGTCTATGTTCATTATCCGCTTAGGTGTAATATCGTATTTTTCCCGTAAATGGGGCATTGCTCCGAGGATTTTTTCCGCATGGGGGGCTTTTGCAGGCTCAAGCCCGTTTTCTCCCTGCTCGCAGGAAAATGTGCCGCCTGTCAGCAGCCACAGCAGCTTCGGCTTCAAAATATACGCTTCCCTTCCTGTTGTTTTCTCGGATATATTTTACCACACTGCGGCGAATAAGGCAATACTCCCGCATTATTTCGACTTTGCAAGTATTTTTTAGCAGTTTAGCCTTGAATTACAGCCATTAATATGGTATACTGATAGTTAACGAAAATTCACCCCCTTTGAGGTTTATATATAACGATTGAAAAAGGACAAAAAGATGAACGAGATATTTGAAAAAGAAAAATGCGATATATGCGGCGCAAGCTTCGCCGGTGATGACGATATAGTAGTTTGCCCCGACTGCGGCACGCCGTATCACAGAGAGTGCTATCTGAAAAACGGCTCCTGTATCCACGAAAGCGAGCACGGAAGCTATGAATGGCAGGGCAATATTCACAGCGCCGAAACAAAGGAGCTTGACGGCAGTAAGGACAATACAGACGAAAGCACGTTTGAAGAAGTCTTTGAAGGACAGGAGGCTTACGGCGTTCATGTGTTTGACATCGACAGCTTTAACCGTCAGACCGAGCGTATGCTTGCCGAAAAGCCGTGCTTTGAGCCCGTTGACGGAGTAAGCTGTGTGGAGCTGTTCCGCTATGTCGGTAAAAACGGGCTTTATTACCTGCCCGTTTTCAGGGATATTATAAAATCAGGAAAAATGATAAAGCTGAATTTTGCGGCGTTTTTGTTTATGCCCGTGCATTGCTTCTACCGCAAAATGAACCTGTTCGGGGTTATGGTAATGCTTATCACGGTTTTATGCTCCGAGGTACAGCTTTTAGCGGCTGATTTTGTCGCAAAGGCGGCTATTTCAGAGCCGATGGGAATGTTTATACGCTATGTTGCGGGCATAGTTACCCTTGCGCTCAATTTCTTCGTGCTGATGTTCTTCAACTATTGGTATCTCAAAAGTGCGATAAAGAAAATCAAGGCAATAAAGCGGGAAAACGAGGGCGAAAGCCCCGAAAAAATCATGGAGCTTATCGGTGCGGCAGGAAAACCGGCACTGTTTTACTCCATTGCATACGCCGTCTGCGTTGCAATTGTAATGATTATTTTTATCCAGCTTATAAACAATCTTGCCGGAATAAGCGTAAACGTTTTCGGCATTTTCGGCTGATACTCGCCTGAATTTGAGGAAAGGGGGGAGCGATATGCCGAGTCTTGATAATTTCTATGAAAAAAAGGGCGAAAAAGGCGTTGTTGCCCTGATTTTTCTTACATTCTGGTTTGTCGCAGCGCTGACGGGATTGTTTGCCCCGTCAATGTCGCTTGAACAGGAATTCAAGGGTGCGGGTGCGGCGGCTGTCTTTTTAGGCAGGGACTGGTCTGCGGTTATGCCGAATGTTGACAGCCTCGGCGGTTTCTTGCAGGGAATACTGTACCTGCCCGCCATGCTTATCTGCCCCGGCCACATTTTACAATACAAGCTGTTTTCGATGATAAGCTCGGCGGTATACGCCGTTATACCCGCTGCGGCTTTTGTGCTTTCGGGAAGGATGAATATACAAAAGCTCTGGCAAAGACTTATGGTGAGCATAACCGTCGGCGTGCTTCCGCTGACCCTTGTCAGCTCAAGGTTTTTGCTGGACGAGCCTCTGTCTGCGGTTTTCTTCTGGCTTCTTCTGCTTGCCTTGTTTAAAAAAGAGGATAAGCAAAGAGGAAAGGCAAGACGCTTTTTTGCCTCTGTCTATGCCGCTGCACTTACCGCAGGAGCGTGCTTTGTAAACGACGCCTGCGTTGTGATTTTCCCTGCCGTGTGCCTGCTGTTTTTACTGCGCCGCATAGCCGACAAAAAAACTACCTTGCTTTTCAGCGTTTATACGGCAGCCTTTGTTGTTATCTGCGCCGCAGAAACGGGAGCGACACTCCTTATTGAGCAAATGGGACTGTATGATTTTTCGGGCGGTACGGCAAACGCTGTCGTGTCGGGCATTGCTTCGATAAACGCAGGGGGCTTTACACGGTGGCTTACGCTTGTAGGCGGCAGACTGTTCTACCTTACGGTATCGACCTGGGGAATTTCCCTTTCCGCAATTGCTGTCGCGGCTATATGCGTATATAAAATAATTCTCGCCCACAGAAAAAACAAGGGCAGGAAAAAGGACGAGATAAATTCAAACGACAAGTGCTTTATGCTGCTCGGCGTATTCTGCTCCTCGGTGCTTATTTTCGCAGTGCCCTTTGACGCACTGATAAGCTGCGCCCCCAAGATAAGCTCGCAGGACGTGCTTTTCGGCTCGTCGGGCTGTGTGCCTGTGCTTGCGGCAATGGTGTTCTTCTTCCTTGCGTATATCTTCAAATACGGCATAACCTATGCAAGACTGCTTATCTGCATTATCGTCCTCGGCTTTACCTGCTCGGGGGCAATGCTTCTTTTGCGCTGTGACACGCTTGCGGAGCTTGACGCTCTTTCGGGGGCTGTTACGCCGGGGCTTCAGGTACTGCTTGTCGGCGGAGATTTTTCAGGCGGTCTTAATGCAGGAAACGCCCTCTATCCGATATGCCTTATGTTCACGGCGTATGCGCTGATGACCGTTGTGGTGTGCTGTACAAAGCGGTACGGCTCTGCCATTGTCGCCTCAATCAGCCTCGTAGTTGTAGCAGTTACCGCAATAGCTTCAGTTGGTCTGTCGCTTTTCGGCTTTACTCTCACAGGCTATGACAGCTCTGAAATATCCGACCGCATAAAACAGACGGTTGAAGCCTACTCCCCGAATGAAACGGGCAGACAAATCTGCGTATATAAGGGCGGAAAAACTACCGCAATGAATTTGCAGTTTTGCTCTCAGGGCGACAGGATAAGCTACGCCGACACCGAAGCGGCGCTTCCCGAAAACGGTTACATAGTAAGCGAGGCTTCCGTAAAAACAAACGGTCTGTGTCTGCTTATCGGCCGCATTGATTCTGTCAACATCTACGCCACAGGAGAAAATGCCGTGCGCCGCCGCTTTGAAAACACACCTGAGGCTCCGCCGTCGGAAAGCAATTAATCATTTTTATTCTTCAAGGAGGCTAAAATGCCTATTCTAAAGCAAAAAAACAAACAAATCCAACCCGCAAGGCTGCTTATTTTCGGCTTTGCGACGATAATAATCACAGGAACGATATTGCTGTGTATGCCGTTTTCAATTAGGAACGGTCAGTTCGGCAATCCGGTAGACTGCCTGTTCACCGCAACAAGCGCAACCTGCGTTACGGGAATAACATTACTCGACACATATAATTACTTCACTCCCTTCGGACACGGTGTTATTCTCCTCTTAATCCAGGTCGGAGGCTTGGGCTTTCTTACCTTGGTTACATTTATAAACCTTATGTTGGGAAAAAAATTAGGCTGGTCCACCGTTAAAATGGCGGCTTCAGATCTTACCGACGATGCAATGGCGACAAACACCAAAAAGCTTTTTTGTGAAATCGTACTGTATTCGTTCGGTCTGGAGGCTCTCGGCGCTGCCGTACTGTGCATTGCGTTCGTGCCGGATTTCGGGGCTTTGGGAGTATTTATCGCAATTTTCACTTCGATATCCGCTTTCTGCAACGCAGGCTTTGATCTGATGTCCGCACATCAGGGAGCTTACGGATTGAGCGAATATACCGGCAACCCGCTTGTTATGATTACAATGATTGTGTTGATTTTACTCGGCGGTCTTGGTTTTATTGTCTGGCAGAATATCCGTCATTACAAAAAGCTTAACCGTCTTTTATTGCATACACGTGTGGTTTTGCTGATGACATCGGTTATGTTTGTAAGCGGAACATTGCTGATTTTAATTCCGGAATTTAACAACCCCGCAACTCTGGGAAATATGCCGGTGGGAGAAAAAATATTGACAAGTATGTTCTTAAGCGCAAGCTCAAGGACCGCCGGCTTCGTATGCTTTGATTTGAACGGTCTTCTCCCGTTTACAAAGGTCGCCATTACCGTTCTGATGTTTATCGGCGCCGCTCCCGCTTCTACCGCCGGCGGCATCAAGGTCACAACCCTTGCGATTATCGTTTTCACCGTTATATCCGTACTCAAGGGCAGAGACGACACCTATATGCTCGGATGCAAAATCAAGCGAGATGCCGTTTACAAGACCTTTACCGTTACTGTTCTGTCGCTTGCGTTTATTGCGGTGTCCTTTACGGCGATAACTATGATGTGCGAAACGCTTAAGCTGCATTGCGTAATCTTTGAGGTAGTATCGGGCTTCTCTACAACAGGCTATTCACTCGGCACTTCAGCCGAGATGAACGCTCCCTCAAAGCTTATCATGGTGCTGGCGATGTTTGCGGGAAGAGTTGGTCCCGTTACCTTAATGAGCGCACTCGTCGCAAGAAAACACAATTCGGACAAAAACAAGATACTGCCCGAGGGAAACATTATGGTGGGCTGATATGTCGGAAAACCCAAAAATCGAAAGCTACGACTTAAACGGGCTTAAAATATATGTAAGCGACGACCATAAATTCGGCACGGACGCATTTCTGCTTGCGGATTTTGCCGATCCCGCACCGCACCATAGGGTGTGCGACCTTTGCACGGGGTGCGGTATAATCCCGCTTATCATGTGCCGTAAAATAAAGAAAAACCCGCCCCGTGAAATATACGGTGCGGAGATTATGCCGCAAGCGGTAGAGCTGTTTATAAAAAGCGTTGAGGAAAACTCGCTGGGTGACTTTGTAAAGCCCGTGCTGTGCGATATAAAAGCTCCCGAACAGCTCCCGCGCGAATACTTTGACATAGTGACGGTAAATCCGCCCTACTGGAAAAAGGGAACGGGCGAACAGCGGCTGTCCGAAGCGCAGGCGATAGCACGGCATGAAATTCTGTGCGACATAAACGATGTAATGAAGGCGGCAGCAAGGCTTCTTAAATACGGCGGCATTCTCAAGCTCTGCATGATACCGCTTCGCCTTGCAGACGTGATATGCGCCATGCGCGAAAATGGCATAGAGCCTAAAGCCCTGCGCCCTGTCTGCTCCCATGCGGGAGAAAAGCCGTATCTGCTTCTTATCAGCGGAAAAAAGGGCGGCAAGCCCGGACTTGAGATGAACGAGAGCTTCACGGTTTACAACTCCGACGGCTCTCTTACACAAGAAATGCAGGAGATTTACGGAGCGCGGCAGGAACAAAGCAAAGAGGATACTTAAAGCATGACAGGAAAATTATATATAGTCGGCACTCCGATAGGCAATCTTTCGGATTTGTCACAAAGAGCCTCAGACACGCTTGCAAAGGTGGATTTCATAGCGGCAGAGGATACGAGAGTTACCCGCAAGCTGCTTTCACACCTGGGTATCAGCAAGCCGATGGTGAGCTATCACAAGTTCAGCAGCGGCAAGCGGTGCGAGGATATTATAGAACGGCTCCTTTCGGGCGAAACCTGTGCCGTTGTTACCGACGCGGGTATGCCCTGTATTTCAGATCCGGGCGAGGAGCTTGTGAGGGAATGTCACCTGCACGGCATACCGCTTGAAAGCGTACCCGGCCCTGCGGCGTTCGTCACGGCGCTGTGCATGAGCGGGCTTGATACCTCACGCTTCAGCTTTGAGGGATTTTTAAGCGTTACCAAAAAACAGCGCGACGAGCATATCGCCGAGATAAAAAACAGCCGCCGCACGCTTATTTTTTACGAAGCCCCCCACAAGCTCAAAAACACGCTTGCGGATTTATACCAGGCGCTGGGCGACAGAAACGCTGCGCTTTGCAGAGAGCTTACAAAGCTTCACGAGGAAGTGATAAAGGGTACGCTGTCCGAGCTGTGCCGCTATTATGAAGAACGCACTCCCAAGGGCGAATTTGTCCTTGTGATAGAGGGGCAAAGCAGGGCGGAGGAAAAATCCGGGGACTGCACCCCCGAAAACGCCGCATTAAAGGCAAGGGAGCTTGTAACAGCCGGTATGAAGCCGTCCGACGCGTGCAAAGCGGCGGCAAAGGAATACGGCTTTGCAAAATCCGAGGTATATAAGCACTATCTTGCTCTTGACGGGCAGGACAATTCTAAGGAGGAATAAGCATGGAAGAAAAAAGAAAGAAGAATTACGCTCTGCCGATAATCGGCGCACTTCTCGCTGTGGTTGCCTGTGTAGCCTACATTGTAATGAGAGTTATGCAGCAGCAGGCAAAAGAGGACAAGTGGAGTGAATACGACGATTACGGCTGGATGTAACTATTTTTCCCGCCGAGGAAAATAGGTATTGAATTTTACGGCGGAGTATGCTATACTTTAGGTGTAAATGTCAAGGAGGTGTTTTTATGAAGCACATTAAGACTGTCAACAAGGCAAACCTCAAGCAGACAGCCGCTAAGGGCGGTTGCGGCAGATGCCAGACTTCCTGCCAGTCAGCCTGCAAGACAAGCTGTACGGTAGCAAACCAGAAGTGCGAGGCAGTAAAGTAATCATTGCTCTGATTATGTAAGCCCCCTTATCGGGGGCTTATGACTGTCAAAATTGAACCGAAACAAGTTTTAAATTTTCGACTGTTCTTTTTAAATTGCTTTGAACCTTTAAAGCCTGTCCGGATATGATTATTGCTATCTGTCGCAATACAATCATAGAACAGCTTTTCGCTTCCTTTTGGCGCAAAAGGAAGCAGGGTGTCGGGGCAGCGCCCTGACTCGCATTCCGCAGAATGCGAAATTCTCTGCGCCATGCTCACGGCGCGCGGAGAAGGGGGCGAAAAAAGCGACAGCTTTTTTCGGGGGAGCGAACAAGACCGCTCCCCCTGATATTTATTTTTTGCAAGGTGTTTTTTCAAAATGTCCCGGTGAGACATTTTGAAAAGCAGCTTGTTTAAAATGCGCTTACGATAAGTAAGCCCCCTTATCGGGGGCTTATAGTTTGTTACGGGCTGATGTTTTTTCGGAGGCTGAAAAACTAAACTCATAAAGGAAAATAAAGATGATACACAAATACATACAAAACGGAAAATACATAGTTCTGGACGTGTGCAGCGGCGGCGTTCACCTCGTTGACGAGCTTACCTACAAGCTGCTCGACTATGCCGCGCCGCCCTTTGAGAGCGAGTGCCCTGCGGATATTCTTGCAAAAATGTCGGATTATGACGCTGATGAAGTGAAAGAATGTTACTTTGAGCTTGCCGAGCTTCACAAAGAGGGTATGCTCTTTACCGAGGACGACTATAAAAAGTACGCCGCAATGGCGATGAAAGCTCCCATAAAGGCGATGTGCCTGCACGTTTCGCACGATTGCAATTTAAGGTGCAAATACTGCTTTGCACAGACGGGCGACTTCGGCGGAAGCCGTATGCTTATGTCTCCCGAAACGGGCAAAAGGGCAATGGATTTCCTTATAGAGCAAAGCGGCGACAGGGAAAATCTTGAGGTTGACTTCTTCGGCGGCGAGCCGCTAATGGCGTGGGACACCGTGGTTGAAACGGTAAAGTACGCAAGAAGCATAGAAAAACAGCACGGCAAGAATTTTCGCTTTACCATTACCACAAACGGTATGCTTCTCACCGACGATAAAATTGATTATATAAACAAGGAGATGTCAAACTGCGTTCTCTCCCTTGACGGAAGAAAAGAGGTAAACGACAATATCCGTCCCACACCGTCGGGAAAGGGAAGCTATGACATAATCGTGCCTAAATACCAAAAGCTCGTTGCAGGCAGAGGCACAAAGGACTACTATGTCAGAGGTACTTTCACAAAGTACAATCTCGACTTTGCAAACGACGTGCTCCACATCAGCGACCTCGGCTTTGAACAGCTCTCCGTTGAGCCTGTCGTAACCGACGAAAGCCGGCCCTACGCTCTTACAAAGGAGGATTTACCCGCAATCTTTGCGGAGTATGACCGCCTTGAAAAAATCATGGAGGAGCAAAAGGAAAAGGGCGAGCGCAGGTTCAACTTCTTCCACTTCATGATTGACTTAAATCAGGGTCCATGCGCCATAAAGAGGCTCAGAGGCTGCGGCTGCGGAAACGAGTATGTTGCGGTTACTCCCGACGGCGATATTTACCCCTGTCATCAGTTTGTGGGCATTGAGCAGTGGAAAATGGGCAGCATCTTCACGAGCGAGCTTAACCGTGAGATAAAGGACTATTTCGCAGATATCCACATTTACAGCAAAGAGGGCTGTTCCGACTGCTGGGCAAGATTTTACTGCTCGGGCGGCTGTAACGCCAACAGCTTTATCTATGAGGGAGATGTCAAAAAGCCGCACGCCCTCTCCTGCGAATTGCAGAAAAAGAGAATTGAGTGCGCTATCGCTCTTGCGGCGGCAAGTGGTTGCTGACTGTTCTCGGGGGCGAATAAACAGTGCAAATGCTTAGGATATTCTGCGCCCCTGCGCTTAACACGATTATCCGTCAGGTAAATCACAGCAGGCTTGAATATGCCAAAATAATAATACAGAGGACATTTTTCGGTTGGCCATACAGAAGTATTGTAAAGACGCTTTTGATGTTTATGTCAAAAGCGTCCTTGTGTTTCTTGTGATATTGATTCTTTAGTCTTTTCATGCTGTGATTAATACAATGATAGGATCGGTTCAGACGATACTTGCGTGTGCAAGGGAAAGGTTATAGGTTCGTTGTAAAAAAAGTAGTACAATTTTAACTTTTTCTTTAGATTTTAGGTTAGACAAAAAGCTCAACGAACAAGTTCGTTGATACATTGATTTTTGTTCGTTGAGTTCGTTGCTAACATTTTCAATAATTGGAATTTATTTAAATTCATATAAAAGTGAAAGAAAAGCCGTTAAAACGCTTAACAATGCGCTTTAACGGCTTTTAAAATGCAATTAAAACAGTTTGAAACGGTTATTTAAAACGCTTCTCCTTTTCAACAGATAAAAAAAATCGGTGCAAAAACACACCGATTTTTTTGACAACTCATTTTTCAACGCCGTGCCGGATAAACCACTTGCAACACGCAACAAACCGCATAACAATTAGCTTTGTGCTGATTTATCCCGCTTTATTTCGGCTTATTCCGTGGTTTCCCACTTTTTGCGTTTTGCGTGGCAGACAACACCTTCTAAGGGCGAATAAAGTAAAGCAGCGAACGCCCAAGCGTTCGCTGCTTTACTGTTTCAATATGCTCAATCGAAGCACGCCGTGAGACGGCACAAAAGGTTTAGCCTATAACTGCCGTTCAGCGGCGAAGCCGCCGAGGGCGCAAGCTGCCGAACAAACAGCGCTTTCTTTATGCGCCCGAGAACCGGGTGCACAGATCTGCCGCCTGCTATCTGAATTCGATACCGTTCGCACCGCAGACTACGTTACATCTGCCGTATTCCGATGTGGTCACGGTTGAGAAGCTGTTGAGATTTATCTTGACATTGGGATAAATGCACTTCTGGATTTTGAGCGAAAGGCTTTCCTTTGCGTTTATGATATGCTTTATCTCGTCTATGCGCTGTCTGAGAGGCTTTTTGTCAAGTCCCTTCTGCACTTTCATGCGGATTGCCGAAGCAATATAGGCCTCCTTATCGGGCGGGAGATGCTCACCTCTTCTCTTTTTCTCCTGAAGATATTCAAGCGAGGCGCTTATCTTCTGAATATATTCGTCAATTTCGGCGCACTGCTTTTCAAGAGCGTCCATCTCCATGAGGAGATTGCTGGTACTGCCGACAGATACGACAGTCTGGATATAGCTCTTGTGTCCGAGCTGTGCTACGGCGAAGCTGCCCATTACACTGCACTCTCCGCCGACAAGCGCACCGGGCGAGCGTGTACAGTCGAGGTTACCCTCAATCTTTATCCTGCATGCAACGAGCGAGGTGCTTGTAAGATTGCCCCTGGTGGTGATAATATCGTTTTCGCCGAAGCCTATGGAGATATTGCCGTATTGCGAGGTTATCTTGCTCGCACACACGCCGTTCTTTACGGTGATGTCGTCATGTGCGGTAATTTCCGCTCCGGTTACGGCGCCGTATACCGTGAGGCTTCCGCCCGCAGTTACCGAAAAGCCCTCCTGCACGCTTCCCTTTACTATAACATCGCCGAGGAAGTTTATATTTCCCGTGGACACGTCTATATCCTTGGAAATCATAAACGTGGTTTCAACGTTGAATTTGCCGTTCTTGTATACCAGGTTTCCGCTTTGCGCCGCATACAGCTTTGTTCCGTCAGCGGACAGCACGGTGTTCTGTCCCTGCGGGATTACGGGCGGTCTGCCGGGACGCGGCGCTATCACTTGCCCGCAGACGTTCATACCCTCCTCGCCGGGAGTTTCGGGTGTGATTTCGCAAATCAGGTCGTTCGCACTGATATTTACAACCAGTCCGAGATCTCTGAAGTCAACGCTTCCGTCCTCAAGAGTGCGGGGAGTAAGCTCCTTGTTCTTTTCGTAAAGGCTCGCTACGCTTCCATCCGCACCGTCATGCGCGGGCATACCGTACGCTACCGTAAAAATCTTGTCATACAGCCTGTTTGCCGCTATTTCTTCAAGAAGCGGCTCATCTATTCCGTAGGTGACATGCTCTGCCCTAAGTGCCGCCTTCATATCGTCAACCGTAATATCCCTGCCCGAAAACTGGGGGGCGAACACGCACATAGTCGCTTCTAACTTGTCGTCAGATACCACTACCTTTGCGACAGCATCTGTCTTAATCCCGAACGGGCCTTGTGCTCCCTGCATCATCGGAGGCGCAGGCTTTATAGCTATATCCTCCGGCTGTATCGGTGAAGCTGTCTGCTTTTCAAGCTCAACAAGCTCGGACATCGGTACGTCGTTCATTTTTCTGTCTGCGTTATCCATGTCACACCTCTTTTCTTTCTTATTTTTCTTGCGTCATTGCTGATTGCTGTTATCCCGAAAGAGCATAACTGTCTGTCAGATTGTCTTGTTTCCCTTTAAGCTTGATACTATCTCCATCATCCCGTCCTCGGGGCTGAAGGACACAGTTCTGCCGTAGTTAAGCCCCGTATCCGACGCAATTATCGGTACACCGAGCTTTGCAAGCGCCGCCTTTGTCGCTTCAACGTTACGGTCGCCTATGGACATTGCCTCCGACACAGGTGCAAACATATTCGCTCCGCCTGCTATCTTCGCCGTAATTCTTGACGGCGATGCTCCGCTTTGTACCATCGCATCGAAAAGCAGGGGAATGGCGGTATCCGCGAACTTGCACTTGTTGCTGTCCGCAGGAATTGCCGAGCTGTCGGGGAGCATTACATGAGCAAGACCTGCAATGCCCGCAGTCTTGTCAAACATACATATTCCCACACAGCTTCCCAGAGCGTATGTAATGAGCGTATCGGGGACTCGGCACAGCTTCTGGTCGGAAATTCCGACAATGATTTTCAACTGTCTGCCCCCAGTATTTTCAGTATGTTGCTAAGCGACGCAACTGTCGGAATAAGCAGCATATCCGATTGTATTTCAATTGAATCTATCAAAAATTGTTCGCTTATCATAAGTACCTTCTCGTAAGCCTCGGAAAGCTCCGTTGCGGGTACTGTCATTATTGCGCCCAGCATATCAACGGTAAGCATGGGCACGGACATATCTATTACCGTTGAGCTTAAATCCGCGATAGCGTTTATATAGCTTCCGCCCATTATATTTCCTATTTCGCTCAGCACCGATGCGTCCTCGGGGCTCAGCTCGTAAAGGGTAAACGGGTGATTGCCCGTAAGCCCCGTAACTATCGTCTTGGCAAATGCCTCCTCAAGCAGAAACATAATCATTCCGTCAAGGTCGCCCGAAAGCCGCACAAGTATTCCCACCACCAATTTATCGGGTGAGCCTAAGGTATTTATCGCATCGCCGATGTCCATAAGCTGAACCTTCGGCACCTGCATATCAACACATCTTCCGAGTAGCTGAGAGAGCGCAGTTGCGGCGTTTCCTGAACCTATGTTTCCTATTTCACGCAGTACATCAAGCTGTACGGGGTTCAAGTCATCGTAGCTTTTTATCATAATGTCACCTCATCCCGGATTTGATTTCGCCGTCACTCCCCTGCCTTACCTTACAGGGGAGGACAGCTTTATAAAGGAGAAAATTATGCTCGTAAATTGTTTGTTATACGCTCAAGCTCGTCGGCAGTCTGCACTACTCTCGCGCTGAGCTGGTAAGACCGCTGTGTTTCTATGATATGCACCATATCGCCCGCAATATCCGTATTGGAGCGTTCGAGCGCCATTCTCAGCTTTTCAACGTTCGTATCGGCAGCAGCCTCTCCCGACCTCTCGGTGGCGGCAAACTTGTTGCTTCCGAGAAGTTCGAGTCCAAAGTTGTTGTCGAAGGTGTATACGCCTATCAT
Source organism: uncultured Ruminiclostridium sp. (assembly GCA_944386545.1). Taxonomy (GTDB): domain Bacteria; phylum Bacillota; class Clostridia; order Oscillospirales; family Ruminococcaceae; genus Ruminiclostridium_E. Next base: position 51,839 of record CALXBK010000005.1, on the reverse strand, counting down.
CTCTGTAAGTGCGGCATAATCGGGTGTGTCGGTGTTTTCGACAAAGGGTACGGTGATGTGATTGCCCTCGTAATCCAGTACAAATTCTCCGTTTACGGTGACAAGCTCCCAGTGGTCGTCAATCTGCGACATCTGAAAATCTCCGGCTCTTGTATAGTTTACATTGCCGTTTCTGTCCATTACCGCAAAGAAGCCTTCCTCAGACGGTATCGCAAAATCAAGCTCACGCTCCGTAAAGGTAAACACTCCCACGCCGTACATAAGCTGTGTGCTTTGCACATACTCGCCGTGTCCTGTCTGCCATTCCGGCTCAGTCGCACGCTGAACGGTGTAAATGCAGTCCGCAAAGCTCGGACGTGACGCCTTAAAGCCGACGGTGTTGACGTTCGCTATGTTGTTGGAGTAAACGTTAAGTCCCTCCTGCTGTGCGATAAGTCCCGTTCTGCCTGTGTAAAACGCTATGTTCAATTCTTTTCACCTCGCTTATAGTTTGATAATTTCGCTTGCCGCTCTGCCGTTGATGGTATCCATGTATTTGAGGATGGCGCTGCTCGCCTCAAACAGCCGCTGTGTTTCCATCATGGCGGTAATTTCCTTGTTTGCGTCCACATTTGACTTTTCAAAGCAGCCCTGAATGATGTCATAGGACAAGCCCTCGGGTATTTCCATATCTCCGTCATACACGAACAGGCTGTCGCCTACCTTTGCGACGTCCGCTTCGGGCGGTATGTAGCTTAAAAGTAAGGCGTCAACTATCTCGCCGTCGGGATTTAATATGTTACCGTCATTGTCTACTATGAAGTCGTCGTTGCCTATGTAAATCGGACCGTTTTGTCCCATTACCCTGCCGCTGTCGTTAAGGCAGAGATAGCCCTCTGAGTCCAGCTCAAACTGTCCCTTTCTTGTCTGCATGACATCGCCTGTCGCAGTCTGTATATTGAAGTACACATCGCCCTGTATGCCTACGTCAAACGGGCTCTCGGTAAATTCAAAGCTGCTCTGCTCAAGGTTTGTCTTGCTTGTGTCAACATAGGTCTGCAAGAATGAGCCGCTTACCTTTCTGCGGTTGCTGACGAGTATAAGCTCTTCCTTAAAGGTGTTTGTCACTATCTCATCCTTTTTGTAGCCTGCCGTGTTGATGTTTGTCAGGTTGTTTGAAATAGCGTCAAGAGAACGCTGATGGTTTATCATTGACTGTGCTAGATTATAGAACGCTCTTTGCATTTTCTCCCTCCTTTCTATCCCTTGATATATTCTTCGAGCTTGTTTTTAAGCACAAGCATCGCCCGTGAATGAATCTGGCACACCCTCGACTGGGTGACTCCCATAACCTTTGCAATTTCGGAGTATTTCAGCCTCTCGTAATAGTACATTGTTACCACAAGCCGTTCCTTCTCGGCAAGAGCCGCAACCGCATCGGCTATAACCTGCTTTTTCTCCCTTTCAAAAAGCTGTTTGTCGGCGGTATCGTCGCCTGAAGCAAAGCCGGAGTCGAAATTGTCCTCGTATAACAGCTCCTCAAACGAGAGCGTAATCATTCCCGCAGTGTTCGCCATAAGGCGGGATAATTGCTGTTCGGTCATATCCATGCTTTTTGCAAGCTCTGCGTTTGTCGGCGCTCTGCCAAGCTCGGAGTTAAGCCGTGCAAAGTTCTCGTCTAACTGTTTTGACAGCCGTCTGAGTGTTCGCGGCACTCTGTCAAGGCGGCGCATATAGTCGATAATCGCGCCCTTTATCTTAATTCCTGCGTAGGTTTCAAATTTTACACCGCGTTGCGCATCGTAGCCCTCTATCGCCGCCATAAGAGCGATAACACCCTCGTTTACTATATCGTCGGTGTCGGCGTACCCTGTGTACACGCCTCTCATGGAGCAGGCTATGGCTCTGACAAGCTCTAAGTTCAGCAGTACGATTTCATTTCTTACGTTTATATCGCCCGTCTGCCTGTATTTTTCGAGCAGGTCGGGTATGCGTTCGGCATTCGGAGTAATTACCGCCATAGTTTCCTCCTTTCCCGAAGTGGTTATCAGCTACAGCGCAATATTTCCTATCGCCTGTATCTGTGCGGTGCTGTCAATCTCGCTGTACGAAAGCACCGTAATATTGGGTATAAACTGGTCTATCAGCTTTTTAAAGTAGATACGCACAACGGGAGAGGTGAGTACGATTATATTCGGGATAACGTCCTTTACCTTGTCTATTTCGCCCGTTGTCACGGAAACAATCTTCTGAATGAGGTCGGGATCCATTGCAAGATAACTGCCCGTGTCGGATTTCTTTACGCTCGCAACTATCGTATCCTCAACCTTGGGATCAACCGTAATTACCCTCAGCGAGCCTGCCTCGCAGAAGCGTCTTGTAATGGTACGCTTAAGCGCCTGTCTTACGTATTCCGTTACGATGTCTATATCCTTGAGCGCACCCGCATGGTCGCCCAGCGTTTCGAGTATCGTTTCCATATCCCTTATCGGCACGCCCTCGCGAAGCAGCAGGCACAGCACCTTTTCGAGATAGCCAAGCGATATGACGTTCGGTATAAGGTCGTCGATAAGCGTCGGGTTTGTCGCCTTGATGTTTTCCACCATGGTCTTTACGTCCTGCCGTGAGAGAAGCTCGCTGCAATGCTGCTTTATAACCTCGGATAAGTGCGTTATCATTACCGATACGGGATCTATAAGCGTATAGCCCGCAACGTCCGCCATTACCTTCTTGTCTGCGCTTATCCACTTCGCCGGAATTCCGAAAGCGGGCTCAACGGTGTCAATTCCCTCAACTGGGTTTATAACGTCGCCGTTATCCAAAGCAAGATAATGGTCTGAGAGTATCTCACCTCTCGCTACCTCCTCGCCCTTTATTTTTATAACATACTGGTTGGGGGTTATTTCGGGATTGTCCGTCATTCTTACCGACGGGATAACCATACCCATATCCAGCGCAAACTGCTTTCTGAACATTACCACACGGTCTATAAAGTGACCGCCGCTTTTCTCGTCAACGAGGTGGAGCAGGCTGTAACCGAACTCCATTTCTATCTGCTCGACGTTAAGCAGCTTGAACACGTTGTCGATGTCCCTGTAATAGTCGCCCTCGCTGCTGGGCTTTTCCTGCATTTTCGCAAGCGACTCCCTTTGCTCGCGCGCCTTTTGCGCCGCAAGCAGCCTTTCCTGCTTTCTTGAAAGCCAAAGACCGAAGAAGAACAGTCCGAAGCCTACCATGAGGAGTATCAGCTTGGGGAAGCCCGGCACAACAATCAGCGCCGCAACAACGATACCCGAAATCATCATGACGTTGGGCTGAGAGGTAAACTGCCTTTTTATATCCTCGTTGAAGCTGTCGGTGCTTGCCGCCCTTGTTACAACCATACCGGTTGCAACGGAAATCATAAGTGCGGGTATCTGCGAGCAAAGGCCGTCGCCGACCGTCGCAAGGGAGTAGGTGGAAAGCACGGTGTTGAAATCCTGTCCGTCCATAAGTCCCAGCACAGCGCCGCCTATAAGGTTAATAAGTGCGGTAATAATGGAGATTATCGCATCTCCCTTTACGAACTTCGTCGCACCGTCCATAGCTCCGTAAAAGTCGCTCTCGCGCTGTACCTTGGCACGGCGTATCTTGGCTTCCTCGTCGGTAATCGCGCCCGTGTTCAGGTCTGCGTCGATAGCCATCTGCTTACCCGGCATTGCGTCGAGGGTAAATCTTGCCGCTACCTCGGATACACGTTCCGAGCCCTTGGTGATAACCAGGAAGTTTACTATTACGATGATTATGAAGATGATAAATCCGACAATGGCGTCGCCGCCCATTACGAACTCACCGAAGGTTTTTACAACCTCGCCCGCATAGCCGTTCGAGAGAATTCCTCTTGTTGTGGATATGTTCAGCGACAGTCGAAAAACCGTCGTCAGAAGGAGTATTGTCGGGAAGATGGAGAACTCAAGAGCCTCCTTTATGTACATTGTCATAAGAAGTATGACAAGGGAAAGTCCTATGTTTACAATCAGAAGAAAGTCGAGCACGGGCGTCGGCAGAGGTATGATAATACCGAGTACGATAAAAATTACAAACACGGCAAACACGTTGCTCATCATCTTTTTTACCATACGCCGAAATGTCTCCTTTCTTTCTTTTTTACAGCTTTCTGTTCTGCGCCTCGTATACCATCGCCAGCACCTCGGCTACCGCTGTATAAAACTCTCTGGGGATTTCACGCCCCACGTCTACCGCCTCGTAAAGTCCTCTTGCAAGCGGCTTGTTCTCGGTGATGTAGACGTTATGCTCCTGCGCCACCGCTACAATTCTGAGCGCTAAGGCGTCAGTACCCTTTGCTACAACGACAGGCGCCTTGTAGGACGAATCCTTGTCGTATTTCAGCGCAACGGCGTAATGGGTAGGGTTACGCACTACAACGTCCGCGGTGGGCACCTCCTGCATCATTCTCTGCTGTGCCATTTCCTGCTGTTTGCGCTTTATTCTGCTTTTTATCTGAGGATCACCTTCGAGCTGCTTGTACTCGTCCTTGACCTCCTGCTTTGACATTTTGATTTTTTTCTCAAATGACCACCATTGAAATACATAATCCGCCGCCGCTACGAACACCAGCATGACGAATATCGTCACGATAAGGCTCATTGAGGTTTCGGCAATGTACGCCACTATCTTTATCGGATCGGTGTCTATCAGCTTTTTAAATTCGTTTACCCTGTCCAAAATCTGAAAGTACAGCACCGCACAGACAACGGTAACCTCTATCAGTCCCTTTACAAGCCCCATCAGCGCCTGAAGCGAGAACAGCCTTCTTATTCCCGTAAAGGGATTAAGTCTGCTGAATTTGGGCTTCAGCGCCTTCATGCTGAACAGTCCCTTTGTCTGCACTATTACGGGGAGTAAGCTCAGCAGTACGCCCGCCGCAAGGATAGGACCTAAGGTGCAAAGCACGATTATCGCAACGTTCCAGAACACTCCCATTGCAAACTCGACGGTGCTTCCCGTCTTGTCTATACTGCTCATACATTCCTGCATATAGTTCATCAGCATCCGGAACATATAGTTGCCGAACACCGCAAGAAAGGCGAATATTCCCACCACGAATACCGCAACGGAAACCTCCTTGCTCTGAAGCACCTCGCCCTTTTTTCGTGTATCTCTTCGCTTTTTCGGAGTGGCTTTTTCGGTTTTTTCCTGTCCCGCCATTCGCCGCCTCCTATCCCGACATCATGGAAAGCAGACCGTAAAGGTTCTGCCACATAATTCCCAGAAGCCGCTCGATAAAGTCCGACATGGGCTGTGCCGCAATAAGCACCGCCGCAAGTCCGACCAGCACCTTCAACTGAATGTTAAGCGCAAAGATGTGGATTGAAGGCACCGCCTTCATCAGCACACCGAGACAAAGCTCGGTGATAAAGCCTATCGCAATTATCGGTGCGGCGAGCTTGACAGCCAAGGTAAGCGCCGTTGTGAAGTAGGAGGATACCGCCCAGAACACGTCCGCCGTTATCCCCGTAAAGCCTATCGGCAGGGTTTCGTATGATATATGAAACAGCTTTATATAGGATAAATGTCCGTTGGTAATAAAGAAATACAGCACGAACATATAGTAATAAACATTTGCAAAAAGCGGCATCGAAATACCCGTTGCGGGGTCCATCGCCCTCGCCATGGAAAGACTCGTCTGATAGTCTACCATTTCACCCGCCATAATGGTCACGCTGAGTATTATGTTCACCATAAAGCCCAGCACAAGCCCCAGTCCAAGCTCCTTTAATATATCAAACGCAAAGCCAAATACTCCGGCGGGGGAGTAGCTTATCTCGCCCATAGAAGCGGCAAACAGCACCGCCATTGCAAAGGTAGTGCCTGCCCTGAGCCGCATAGGAAAGTTTGCACGGTTGAATATCGGATTGAAGCTGAATATGCCCGAAACTCTGCACATTATCATAAGAAAGCCGAGCGCATTGTTTACTATCGACTCCCATACATCGCTCAAGGTCATCAGGAAGCACCCACCGTCGCCATAAGCTCAAATATGTAGTTGAAAAATTCTATACAGCTGTTCATCATCCACGGACCGAGCAGCAGCATTACAATTGCTACAACTATGGCTTTGGGCGCAAAGGAGAGCGTCTGCTCGTGCACCTGCGTCGCCGCCTGCAATATCGCTATTATAAGTCCGATAAGAACTGCCGCTACAAGTATGGGGAGCCCCAGCTTCAGCGCAAGCACAAGCGCTGCGGTAAATACCTCCATAGCTATATCCTGCGTCACAAAAGCTCCCTCCTTTTCTCAAAATGCTTTTATCCCGTCGCCGCTACAAATTGTAGGAAGCGACCAGCGTACCCGTCATAAGCTGCCAGCCGTCAACCAGCACGAACAGCAGTATCTTGAAGGGCAGGGAAATCATTGCGGGCGGAAGCATCATCATACCCATAGCCATAAGGGTAGAGGATACCACCAGATCTATTACAAGGAACGGTATGAAGATGAGGAAGCCCATCTGGAAGGCTCTTGCAAGCTCGCTTATGATAAAGGCGGGAATTACCACCTCAAAGCCCAGCTCATCGCTGTAATTTTCAAGGGTTACCTCGGCGGCGTTTGCGCCGTCCGAAAGGGATTGTCCCTTTAAATCAAGGAAGAACTTCATATCGTCGTTCGATGTCTGCTTTAACATAAAGGTTTTAAGCGGCTTGCCTGCGTTGTCAAGCGCCTGCTCAAGCGTAATCTCGCCTGCCGTATAGGGCTTGTAGGCTACCTCGTTTATCTCCGAAAATACAGGCCACATAATGAATATCGTCAGAAACAGCGACAGCCCCGTGATAACCATATTCGGAGGCGTGGTCTGCGTCTGCAATGCCGTCCTCAGAAAGCTGAAGCATATCACTATTCTTGCAAATGACGTCATCATCACAAGAAGCGAGGGCGCAAGCGACAAAATCGTCACCAGCAGTATTACCTCAAGCGACTGCGAAGCGTCAACGCCGATAAGATCCTTCATGACTGAAGAATTCTCCGTTTCGGTGATAACAGAGGTGTCTGCATCCTGTGCGGACGCCGCAAGTGAGCCTACGCCGCAAAGCGTGCATATCAAAACCAAACTAACCGCTAAAGACACGATAAAGCGGATAAAAATCCGCTTGTTGTCTTTTAAAATCTTTTTAAAAGCCGTGTTCCTTTTAGCTATCACTGTTATTATTCCTCTCATAGGAAGTTTTTCTGCGGAGTATATCATCAAAGCTGCCGTCCTCGTCAGACGAATTTCCGCTGTTCTTGTCAGATGAGCCGTCGTTTTCTGTCGGATTTTCACCCCTATCAGACGAGCCGCCGCTATCGGTCGGGTTTTCACCCCTGTCAGATGAGCCGCACTGCCTACCTGCCGAGCCGCCCTTATCGCCGCCCTTGCGCAAGCCTTTTACGTTCTGCGCAAACGCCTGCTTAAAGGCAGGGAAGAAGCCTTCGGGCTGTCCCTCGTCCTTTGTGTTTATCAGCTCAAGATACTGCTCCTCTGTAAGCTCCAAATCCTCAAGCTTTTCTATTTTCCCCGCGGTAACACCCAAAACCATACAGCGGCCTGTTATGCTCACAACAACGATAGCTTTCTCGCCGCCGAGCGTTATCTTGTCAAGCACCTTTAACCGCTTGCCGCCGGTTTTAAGTATTCCCTTGTTTAATTTTCCAAGCGCCCAGCAAAACAGGATAATAAGGGCTATTATCCCTATGAGGGCGAATGCAAGCTGAATATATTCCATTAACCGATAATTTTATTCACCGTCTGGAGTATTCTTTCTGCCTTGAAAGGCTTTACGATAAAGTCAAGCGCGCCGAGCTTGATAGCCTCGACTACCATAGCCTCCTGTCCCATCGCACTGCACATCACAACCTTAGCCGCCGGATCTGCCGCCTTTATCTCCTTGAGTGCCTCTATACCCGTCATGTTGGGCATTGTTATATCCATTATAACAAGGTCGGGCTTTTCAGCCGAGTATGTAGATACTGCAATTGCGCCGTCCGCCGCTTCGAGAATGTTCGTGTACCCGTTCTGTGTGAGGGTATTGCGTATAAGCATTCTCATGAATGCCGCGTCATCAACGAGTAAAATCTTCTTATCCATAAGATGAGGTTCCTTTCCGTATCTGCTTTATGATTAATTGTGAATTATCAGCCTTTTCCCAAGCTGTCCATGAATTTGGACTTAACAATCTCGGTAATTCTTACCGCAAAGTTATCGTCTATTACCACAACGTCACCTCTTGCGATAAGGTTTCCGTTTACCATTACGTCAACGGGAGCTCCCGCCTGACGCTCAAGCTCTATTATCGTACCCTGCGTAAATTCAAGAATATCCCTTATCTTCTTCTTTGTAGAGCCTATCTCAACTGAAATCTGAAGCGGCACATCCATAAGGAGCTTGAGATTTTCCTTCTGCTCTGCTCCTATTGCCGGCTCAAAGCTCTCAAACTGTGCGAGCTGTGCGTTCTGATAGCTTATCGGCTGCGTCATTACAGGCTGCGCATAACCGTATCCGGGCTGTGCGTAGCCGTATCCGGGCTGTGCCATAGGTACGGGTGCGGGCTGTGCCATAGGCGCAGGTGCGGGTGCGGGCTGTGCCATAGGCGCAGGTGCGGGTGCAGGCTGTGCCATAGGCGCAGGTGCGGGTGCAGGCTGTGCCATAGGCGCAGGTGCGGGTGCAGGCTGTGCCACGGGCGCAGGTGCGGGTGCAGGTTGTGCCGTTTCAGGTGCAGGCTCAGACTGGCTTACCGTTGTTCCGAGCATCTTGTCTGCGATTATCGCCGCAAGCTCTATATCCATTACCGAGATAAACTCCGACTTGATAACTCCGTCTATGGTGAGGTCAAAGTTTATTGCCGTAATCATCTCTTCGGGTTCGTAGCTCTGAAGCTCCGCAATATTGACATCGATCAGTATGCGCGGCTCGGGAGTTGAAATATCTATGCTTATTCCGAGAAATTCCGACAGCGCCGTGGCAGACGCTCCCATCATCTGGTTCATTACCTCGCTTACTGCGCTTATATTAAGCTCGTCAAACTCAAAGTCAGGCGAAATAACGGGCGGCTTGCCCATAAGCTGATTTAAAATAAGCTGAACGTCGTCCTGCTTTAAAATCATCAGATTAGAGCCTGCAAGTCCCTTTATGTACTCAATTTTTACGCACATTGCCGGCTCAAGCCTTGAATAATTCAGCTTTGACGCCTCAACAACGCTTACGCTCGGAGTGGTTATCCACACCTTTGCATTAAGCAGCTCGGATACCGCTGTGGCTGCGCTCCCCATGCTGATATTCATTATTTCGCCTACCGCATCAAGCTGCATATCCGACAGAGTGGTCAGTTTTGCCATTTGCTTTACCTCAATTCTTTAGAATATTATCTATCTTAAAAGCCTTTTTGCCGCCGTAGGTGCCGAGCTTTCCGTCAAACCAGACGGTGCTTCCGACCTTGAGCGAGATGTTCTGATCTATTGGCTTATTCAGCGGAATTATATCGTTTACCGAAAGCGTAAGCACATCCTTCAGCATAAGCTGTGTTTCGCTCAGCACTGCGGTGACGGTAAGCTCCGATTGTTCGAGCGTGATCATGATGTTGTCCTTGCGCTCCGATTCCTTTGTCGGGCTTACCGACTTCTTTCCAGAGCTGAACTTTGCGGAGAACTTCTTCATTATCTGCTCGAGCGTTATCGCCGACATACAGAAGGATATTACCGATTTTGAATCGTTTATGGTAACCTCCATTGCAACGATTATCATCGTTTCATCTGCGTCCGCCGCCGAGATAATTCTTGAATTGGTTTCAATCGCCGTCATTTTCGGCGAGGTTTCTACATATCCGTCCCAAGCCTGCTTCATAAGGGTTGTGACTCTGCCGACTATATCCGACATCACGTTTATTTCGATTTCGGTGAAGTCACGGTCTGCATTTTCGTACGCGCCCTTGCCGCCGAGCATTCTGTCAATCATCGTAAATGTGAGTGAGTTTGACATCTGAAGCACTGCCACGCTCTCCTCAATATCGTCGTCCTTTATACCCAGGTCCAGTATGCCCATTATGGTGTAATCGGGCAGTGCGTTACTGAATTCAAAGTATTTCTGCTCCTCGATGGTTGCGAGCGTCACCTTGCAGTAAAGCCTTAAAAGTCCCGTCAGATAGGACGACAAGTGTCTGGTGTAATTCTCAAAAATTCTTTCAAGAATTTTTATCTGCTCTTTGGTGAATTTCTTCGGAGTGCGGAAATCGTACTCCTTAACCTCATCCGTGTCCTCGTGAGCTTCAAGAGAAACCGGTGTGCCTGAAAGCACGCTTGAAAGCATGGCGTCTATCTGTTCTTGCGTTAAGGTGTCAGCCAAAAAGCCTGCCCCCCCTCTTTTTACTCTTTATGCACCCGCCGTATTATTCACTTTCGGCTGAGGGTGTTTCCTGCGGCAGGGGACCGAGTATATCCGTCGGTATTCCCGTCACGGGCGGAACGTACTGAGGACCTGTCATGCTGTCCTCGTCGCCGTCACCGTCGCCGCTGTTTTCGTATTTGTTTTCCATATTGTCGATAATATTGTCAACAACGCTGCTGTCAACCTCATCGTCATCGTTATCGTCCTCGTAAGGATCGGTGTTTGCACCGTCAAGACGGTATTCGTACTTGAGTATATCGTCAATTACCGCCTGAGAGGTGGTGTCGAGCTGGTCGCGCACAATCATTATTTCAACTCTGCGGTTCTTGGCTCTGCCCTCTGAGGTTTCGTTTTCCGTTATCGGCGAGTAGCACGCCTTGCCCTCAACGGTAAATTTTTCACTGTCGACGCAGCGGTTGTAGTCCATGTACTTTACAACGCTTGAGGCTCTTGCCGCGGATAAATCCCAGTCATTCACCTCGGATACGGCCTTTGCGGTATGTCCCGATACCGTGCAGGACTTGATGTAGGAGTTTACCGCTTTTATGCCGGGCATGAACTTATCAAGCACACGCTTGCCTTCTTCTTTCAGCACCGCACTGTTTCCGTCGAACATTATCATATTGTCAAAGCGGATAAATATTCGGGTGGGTGTCTGCTCAATGTGTATGTACTGTGCAAGCTCGTTTTCCTGTGCAGTCATGTGCAGATAGCTGTACAATTCGTTAAAATCCGCAGGCAGTCCCTCGGTTTCTTCGGGGGTCGTGCCGCCGTGCTGGGTGTTCGGAGGAGATTCAGCGTTGCCGTTGGTGTCCGCCGCATTATTCTGCGGCTGTTCGTCCATTACAAACGGATTTATGTATTCGCCGCTTGACGTAAAGGACTGGTAAATGTACTGCCACTTCGTTTCGTCTACCGACGAAGCGGAGTACAGAAGCACGAAGAAGCAGAGCAGAAGCGTAACCATGTCTGCATAGGTATCAAGCCAGTTACCTACTACGTCCTCACTCTTGCGATTTTTTTTACTCACGGTTACACCTCCTTATTTTATCCGATTGCCCACGAAAGCGGTTATTATACCGTTTTTCAGGCTTACCGCCGCCGGGCGCTCATATTCAGTCATATAATTATACCACATTTTGTGTGTTATTTCAATAGCAAATTACTTTTTCCTGTGCTTTGCTACATCGCTCTGCGCAAGCATAAATTCGAGCTTTTCCTGTATAAGTCTGGGGTTAGAGCCTGCCGCTATCGACAAAACGCCCTCCTCGATTATCTGCATACATAAAAGCTCCTGCTCATGGCTGCTCTTAAGCGCAGAGGCAAGCGGCGCAAACAGGACGTTTGAACCGAGCGAGCCGTAAAGGGTAGTGATAAGTGCAGTCGCCATACCTGCCGACAGGTTGCTGGAATCGCTGTCCATTCCCCGAAGCATATTTACAAGACCGATTAGCGTACCCAACATACCAAAGGCAGGGAAGATTGAAACGCCCTTTTCAAAGAAAAGTCTGCCCTTGTCGTGTCGCTCGCACATAAAGTCTATCGCATCGTCAAGCATTGAGCGCACCTTGTCCAGATCGTTCGCGTCAACTATCAGCATAAGGCTTTCCTTAAGGAAAGGATCCTCGCACTTGTTGGCGTTGTCCTCAAGGGAGATTAGTCCCTTTGCTCTTGCAATCTTTGCAAACTCGACAATCTGCTCGATATACACATAAGGATTGTGCTTTTTCGGGAACAGCGCAAGCTTAAAATATGTAGGGAGCTTTGCAAGGTATGAGGGCGGGAAGGACGCAATAAGACAGCCTATCGTACCGCCGAATGTGATCATGACGGACGGCATATCTATAAACCACTCAATATTACCGCCGCTGTATATACCGTAAACTACTAATCCGAATGCAACAATCCATCCTATAATTATTGTAATATTCAAAACGATTTCCTCCTGTTTGGCAGGATATTTCCCGCAACATTGTTGTATAACACAGCACAAGGCTGTTATATCCGAGTTTATATCAGCCTCTGTCCGTTCTTAAACGGCGCAATGACTGCTTATATTCCTTTATGAGCGCAATTATCTCTTCCATGGACTGCTCAACAATATATGAATGTCCCGTGCTTGTGGTAATCACCGTATCGGGGGTTTCCGTCACAATCTCGATAAGCTCGGGGTTTATCATAAATTTTTCACCGTTAAGTTTGTTTAAATAAATCATATTTCCCATCCTTACAGCCGTTTTTTTACAGTTTGCGGCGGCGAAGCCGTTTCCTCGCCGCCGAAACCGCAAAAGGAAAATTTATAAAAAGAAATTATCTCTTGAGATTTACTATCTCCTCAAGCATTGTATCGGAGGTAGTGATAATTCTTGAGTTAGCCTGGAAGCCTCTCTGTGTGATAATCATATCGGAAAATTCCTGAGAGAGGTCAACGTTTGACATTTCAAGCGCACCGGATACTACCGATGCGGAGCCGTTCTCGCCTGCGATGTTTATCTGGGGCTCGCCGGACGCCAGGGTTTCTCTCCAGTAGGAGCTTCCTATCTGCTCAAGACCGTTGGGGTTGTCAAAGGTTACGATGTCAATTCTGCCCAGCATAATGATGCCGTGTACCGCATGAACGCCGTAAACCGTACCGTCCTCATTGATGTAAACGCTGTCAAGGTCGTTTACCGTCTGCTCTGCCTGTACTCGTCCGTCGGTGAGCTTGATGTTGCCCAGCAGCTCAACCATGTCTGAGAAGAAGTTGTTAGAGCCGCCCGCAAGACCTACCTTGCCGTCCGTTTCAAGCAGGGTTGCAATGTTGGGTGCGCCGTTTGTATCCCAGTCTGCGCTGGTTACGGTCATCTGGTACTTGTCGTTTGCGCCTGCCGCAAGGTCCATTGCCGCCTGAATGTCGGCAACGGTTGCGTTGGGATGAACGCTTATCGTAAGACCGTTATCCGTCCACTTTGCGGTGGTTTCGATTGCGTTTTCGGAGTATCTGAGGTTTACGGTGTAGCTGTTGGCATATTCACCGGGGTTTACCGTCGTGAAGGTGAGGCTTGCGGTGTTTGTACCGTCTGTCAGAGTCATTGTGTTGGTAGCCGTTGTTGCGGGAATGTCGGCGGCAGGCGGAACGGTGTCAAGCTCAATATTCAGGGGTATAACGCCCTCAAGCTCAACGCCGCCGTTTTGGCAGGCTCTCAGCACTGCGTCCTCAAGATCGTTTATGCTTGTGTATTCGTTAGCCTCGTCAAGCTGTACAACGAGCTTTGTTCCGCTCATGTATGCGAAATCGCTCTCGCCTGTGATAAAGCCTATCGAAATGTTTCCGTCCGGTGTTGCGGTGTCAGCAGATATTGTAAGCGGATATTCGCCGCCGAGATAGTTTATAACCTTGCTGTAGCTTGCCTGATTGTCAAGCACCTCGGGGATAGCGAAGGTAATTCTGTTTGAAGAAGGCTCAACGCCCGTAGCGTCGCCGCTTACGCCCAGCACCATGTTGCCGTTTGAATCAACAAGATTGCCCGCGTTATCAACGTTGAACACGCCTGCTCTTGAATAGAAAATGTTGCCCGCCTGGTCCATTACCTGGAAGAAGCCCTCGCCCGACAGCGCACAGTCATAAACCGTGTCGGAGTAGGTGAAGCCCGACTGTCCCATTACCTGGCCTATTGCGCCGAGCTTAGTACCGTAGCCTACCTGTGAGGGGTTTACGCCGCCCTGCATATTGTTACCCGCAGAGCCGTTCTTCTTGGTCTGATAGTAAACCTCCTGGAAGGTGGTTACGCTGGTCTTGAAGCCAACGGTGTTTACGTTAGCGATGTTGTTACCGATAACGTCCATCTTCTGCTGGTGTGTTTTAAGTCCCGATACACCCGAAATTAATGATCTAACCATGTTAAAGTCCTTTCTGTGAATCGGTCAACCGTCTGCCCGTCAGTCGTTCGGGGCGGAAATACTTCCTTTCGGTCCGGTATTACATAATTACGGTTGAGTCGATATTTGTAAATATGTTTCCTTTTAAGTCGTTCTTAGACATTGTCGTGATTACCGTACGGTTTTTCACGCTTACCACAAAAGCCGCCTCGTCCACAAGCACAAGCGCTTCGTTACTGCCCTTGCTTGCGGCAAGCTCAACTCCGCTTGACAGTCTTTCAAGCATATCCGAGTCGAGTATTTCAATGCTTCTGCTTTCAATACGCTTCATTGCGTGTTTTGAAAATCCCACAGCCGCGCTTCTTGCGTCAAGCTCCTTTTGCAAAGCCTGTGCAAAGCTGCCATGCTCCTGTGCGGAATTTTCGGCATTCCCTGCTTTTGCGGTGTTTACGCTGTTGGCAGTTGAAATCTGAAGATTTCTGAGCCTTAATTCATTAATCAACATAATTCTACCGCTTTCCTTATCTGCCGAGCATTTCCATAAGCTCGGTTATCTCGTCCGGCGTACTGCTGTCGGTGGTTTCTTCGCTCTGTGGAGGCTCGCTGCCCACGGATATAACCTCGCTCAGCCTGTAAAGATAGCCGTCTATCACTATCATAGGCTCGCCGTTCTTTATCTCCGCCGCTTCAACGTTGCCCGCCGTGTAATAATACTCGCCGTCGTCGCCTAAAACATTTACCGTCACATACTTGCCTATAAGCTGTACTGCGCTTGATAAGTCGGGGGTTTCGGTCTTTTCGGCTTCGCCGACCGCCTTGATTGCCGAAATTTCATACTGCGCGCCGTTTACCGTAACCTTTACATCGCTGCCGTTTATGCTCATGCCCGTGCATAAGCCCGATACAAGAGTGCCGTCTTCGTTCTGAGCGTTTACCGTCAGAGTTTTGCCGACAAGTCCCGCCGCATAGTTTGACATGCTGTATGTAAGGTTTTCCTTCTGTGCCTGGAGCGCCGTAAACTGCGCCATCTGCGATACGAACTCTGTATTCGACATAGGCTCTAAGGGATCCTGGTTGCTCATCTCCGCCATAAGCAGACTGAAAAAGGTGTCGGTGCTTACTGTATCGTTTGTTTCGGAGCTTTCAAAAAGGTGCGCATATTTTTCGTGGTTTGCCTGTACGCTCTGGAGTCCCGATAATTCTGCCATGTTTCCTCCTTTCCCGATTATTCGCCGTGAATTATTCGTCCCTTGCTTCTCCCAGCAGCCGTTCAAACTCATCGGTTTTCTCGCCGCCGCTTCTTGTCTGCCTGTAGGGGTTTTTGCTGCTTCCGTCAAAGCTCTGATTGAACAGCTCTCTTTGCTCGGTTTCGACCTTGTACTGTGCAAGCTCTACGCCGTCGTTTTTAAGAGCCTGTGCAAGTTGTTCGGATTTCGCCGCAAGAAGCTGTCTTGCGGTTTCGTTCTCGGTGATAATTTTTACCGTCAGCCTTCCGCTTTCGTTTATCAGCTTTACGGTAATCTTACCGAGTGTTTCGGGTGTAAGCTCAAAGGACATCTCGCTTGTACCCGGTTTTACGGAGCTTTTCTCAATCAGCTCGTACACCTCGGTGACGCTCAGCCTCGCGAGTGGCTTTTCAGCGCCCCCGGAGCTGCTCATGCCGTCCGATAATGCGGGATTTTCAAGTCCCTGCATATTTTCGGCGGTTACAATCTTCTGCTGTGAGTTAAGGTCGCTGTCTGAAGCCGTGCTCTGAACAAGCTGTCTTACCTCGTCGCTCTTGACCTCAACCTGTCTGCCGATAAGGGGCTTTATTGCCGCCTGCTCGGTTATGACCGGCTCGTAATTCTGCGCCGACGACGTTCTGACGTTTTCAAGCCTTACCGTTGCGGTAAAGTCCGTCATCTGCCTCATTGTGCCGCTTTCAGCCCTGCTTTCCGCCGCTGTCGGCGTCATAGCCTTATTTGTGCTTTCGGGGCCTTGCACCGCTTTGCTCTGATTTGTCAGCCCCTGCGTAAAAGCCTGCTTATCCGAAATATCCTGCGGAATAATTGCGTCCGCGCCGATATTATCTGCTAAAGCCTCCGTCTGAACGGGCTGAGCAGTCTGTGGGGGTTGCGCACTCTGCGGTGTTTCCTGCGGCATTACCGACGTTTGCTGTAACGCTGCATCTGCGGTAATTTCCGTCTTAATCGGATTTACAGCCGTCTGCGCCGTAACTGCCGTGCCTTTTGCAACCGTGCCCATTACGTCAACCGCGCCAACCTCGTCGGCAGGTGCAAGCTCGCCCCGGTTCATCTGACAGGCAGGCTGTTGCAATATCGCCTGAATGTCACCGGAGAACAGCACGCCGTAATATCTGCGGCTTAGTTCAAGCAGCTCTTCTTCGGAAAGCAGCTCCTCGTTTTCAAGGAGCTTAGCCGCTTCGCGAAGGCTGAACGGCTCGCTTTGAAGAACCTTTTCCACGTCTGCGCTTACGCTGTCCCTGCGCACTGCCGAATTTTCGTTCTGTGCGTTGTCGGTTGACTGTTCTGCATCCTTTGAAATGTACTCCGTCTGATTTTTCTGCTCCGTGCTATCCGTCGGTTTCTGCATGTTCCCGCCTTGCTTTGGCTGTTTGTCTGCGGTTTTCACCGAATTGCCTGTTGAAGCGTTGCTTTGGCTTCGCTTCAGACTGTCAAGCAATCCGCCGAAATCGCCCGCCGCCTCTCTTTTACAGGACGAAAAGGGTGTGCCGGAAGCCGGAACGGATACCGTAGCTACATTCACTGTTATCACCTCCTTCCGATGGAAACTATATCTAAATTCAGTTGTTATCTTTAACTTTTTGCGCTCTTATTATTTTATAATTTTTATGAAAAATACACATTTTAACCGTCTTTATTCTAACACATTTTCATCAATTTGTCAACTGCGCCGTGTCGGCGCGGACTGTTCTCGGGCACATACACATACTGCTTATTTTTTGCTGTCTTGTGCCCTCGTCGGCTTCGCCGATAAACGATACCGTTAGGACAATTTTAACACTGCAACGTGTCGGCGCGGACTGTTCTCGGGCACATACACATACTGCTTATTTTTTGCTGTCTTGTGCCCTCGTCGGCTTCGCCGATAAACGATACCGTTAGGACAATTTTAACACTGCAACGTGTCGGCGCGGACTGTTCTCGGGCACATACACATACTGCTTATTTTTTGCTGTCTTGTGCCCTCGTCGGCTTCGCTGATAAACGATACCGTTAAGACAATCTTAACACTGCAACGTGTCGGCGCAGACTGTTCACAAGTACATAACAGTTTGCAATATCTCCGTGGCAGACAGCGTCCGCAAGATAAATTGTAACAATTTGCCGAATATCGGTTGCACACCCTTTATGACGGTGCTCTATGCATATATCTGCTGTAGATTATTCACCGCCGCTTTGAGCCGACGTGTTGGAAACGAACTCCTCTATAAAGCGTTCTTCCTCCTTGCGCTCGTTGTAGCGGTACTCCTCAAGCTGTTTTTCCTCTAACTTTTCGAGCTTCGACACCTCTTTGGTAGCCTCGATTACCCTTTCAAGCTGAGCCTGTATCTCTTGGTGCTTTTTCGCTATGTTGTGCTGTATCAGGCGTATCTCCTGCTGTAATGCGGAGATGTACCTCTTATGCACGGTAAGCTCTGTGACGCTGACGCCCTTTCTCATTTTGACGTCGGTTTGCTGTATCGCCTCGTCAAGCTCAGCGTTTTTCGCTTCAAGGCTCTGCTCTAAGGCTCTCAGCTCCGCCCTCAGTCTGCCGAGTACGGTTTTTTCGCTGTCAAGCGTCTGCTGATTGTACTTTTTCAGCGACTCCAAGGTAAATTCAAATTTTTTCATTCACACTTACGAAACCGCTTGTTCAAGCAGTTTTACCGTTTCCTCCATGGAAAACGCCTCGTACATTCCCTGCATGAGAAATGCGTTTATCTTGTCTATTTTCTTGATTGCCTCGTCAAGCGCAGGGTTTGTACCCTTTTTATATGCGCCTATCGAAATCAAATCGTAGTTGTTGTTGTACAGCGACAGCAGGTTTCTGAGCTTTCCTGCCGCATTTACCTGCTTTTCATCGCATATTATCGTCATCAGACGTGATACGCTGGGGAGAATGTCAATAGCGGGGTAGTGGTTCTGCGCCGCAATTTTACGGCTAAGCACGATATGTCCGTCTATGATACCTCTTACCGTATCCGAGATAGGCTCGTTGGTGTCGTCGCCCTCGACCAGCACTGCGTAAATTCCCGTGATACTGCCCCTTTCAAAGCAGCCCGCCCTTTCAAGCAGCTTCGGCATTGCGGAATAGATTGACGGGGTGTAGCCTCTGGCAACGGGCGGCTCTCCTATCGACAGACCGATTTCTCTCTGCGCCATTGCATAACGGGTGAGATTATCCATCATCAGCAGTACGTCCATTCCCTGCGAGCAAAAATACTCCGCTATCGCAGTCGCCGTCATGGGGCATTTGTTTCTCATCATTGCAGGCTGATCCGAGGTAGCTACTACCACAACCGACCTTGCCATGCCCTCGTCGCCCAAATCGTTCTCTATAAACTCGCGGACCTCTCTGCCTCTCTCGCCCACAAGAGCGATTACGTTTATGTCCGCCTTTACCTTTCTTGCTATCATACCCATAAGGGTGGATTTTCCGACGCCCGAGCCTGCGAATATTCCCATTCTCTGTCCCTTGCCGATTGTCAGTATACCGTCAATCGCCTTTACGCCAAGCTCAATAGGCTCGCTGATTTTGGGGCGGGTGAGGGGATTTACGGGCGTTCCCGATATAGGCACTGCCTCGGTGTATTCGACAGGCGCTCCTCCGTCAAGCGGATTGCCCACAGCATCGATTATTCTGCCCTTGAGCGCTTCGCCCACACGCACCATCAGCTTGTCGCCTGTGCTTTCGACGATACTGCCCGGACCTATTCCCTCCATGTCGGTGTACGGCATGAGCAATACCCTGCGGTCGTTAAATCCGACCACCTCGGCAAAAATCGAGCTGTCCATCGCCTTTGAGTATATGCGGCACACGTCGCCTATGTTGCACACAGGACCGCTTGCCTCAATGGTCATTCCGACAATTTTTTCGATTTTTCCGAGATATTTATATGTATCTGCTGTTTTCAGCTCTTTTAAAAATCCCTTTAAATTCATCTGCTATCCTTTCGGATGTAGAAATTACAGCGTCTGCACCGTGAAAAGCTACTCCTGCTTCGCATCGGATAACGGCTCCGCTTCATCAAAGGCAGAGGTATCAGCCGCCTGCTGTTTCTTTTTTGAAGGGGTGCGGCGGTACTTTCCTCTGCCCAGCTCTTCAATCATTTTGAGCTGTGTCTGTATTCCCGCGTCGGTTATTTCGCTTCCGTCATCTATTATAACAGTACCCGTCGGAGCGTCCTTGAGTACCTCTACCTCCACGGTCTTTGCGTTGACAAACAGCTTTTTGAAAAAGTCCGCATCTGCGGTCATCTCCTGCGTCACGTCCGTCTTTGACAGCGTGAGCTTTATGTAATCGCTGTTGTAAAACGCCTTTGCCGCTTCCTTTATCGTTTTCCTTATTACCGCCTTGTCCTTCTGGGCAAGGGAGTTTACCGTGACACGGTTTGCTATTTCCATCACCGTGTCGAAAATCTCCGTTTCGTATCCTTCAAAAAGCTCCTGCTTTTGGCGGTTTATATCCTCGCTTATCTGCTTTAATTCCAGCAGCATATCTCGGCACTTCATCAGTCCCGCCTTATAGCCGTCGTCGTGTCCCTTTGAAAAGCCGTCCTCTTTAGCCTTTTCAAACAGCTCCTGCGCCTGTGCCTTAGCGCCTTCGGCGTATTGCTGTGCCTGCTTTTTGGTATCGTCAAGTATTTTTTCGGCCCGTATTCTCGCTTCTTCAAGCGCCTTTTCGCCCTCGTCGCGGTAATATTCCTTTATCGCCTCGATTTCCGCTTCAAAAGCACGTTTGCGTTCCTCCTGCGCCTTTCGCTCTGCGGCTTTTGCCTGCTCCCCGACTGCCGTCTGTCCGTCCTGCCCAACCGGCTCGGTTATTTCGGGCTGACAGGCCTGTGCGGGGCGAA
Source organism: uncultured Ruminiclostridium sp. (assembly GCA_944386545.1). GTDB lineage: Bacteria > Bacillota > Clostridia > Oscillospirales > Ruminococcaceae > Ruminiclostridium_E. Next base: position 31,512 of record CALXBK010000005.1, on the reverse strand, counting down.
TTTTTACCGTATTGTCAATTACCACTGCACCGTTTGCGGCAGGGGGGACTGCTCCGTAAACAGCCTTGTATACTCCCAATGTAAAAGCCTCGCTTTCGGGTTATTTCGGTTATCGCGGTTATGCGATAATTTCGTCGTCCTTGCCGCCCTTGGAGATGACAAGCGTACCCTCGTCCTCAAGTCTGCGTATGATGGATACAATTCTCTGCTGTGCTTCTTCAACGTCACGCATACGCACGTTATGCAGGTACTCGACATCGGTCTGTATGCTCTCGCGCATACGGGTTGACATATTTGCGTAGATACACTCCGCAACCTCCGGGGTAGAGCCCTTGATTGCAACTGCGAGGTCCTTGGAATCCACCTCGGGGATAAAGGACTGGATAGCCATGTTGTCCAGCGTAACAATATCCTCGAACACGAACATCTTCGCTCTTATCTCGTCTGCGAGCTTCGGGTCCCTTAGCGTCAGCTCGTCAAATATGTACTTCTCGGTCGCGCGGTCTACGTTGTTCAGCACGTCGGCTACATAATTCACGCCGCCGACCTCGGTAGAATCCGAGGTAATAATGCTTGCAAACTTTCTCTCAAGCGTCTGCTCTATGGACTTTACCACATCGGGTGAAGCCCTGTCCATCTTCGCCATACGCTCTACAACGTCTATACGGGTTTTCTTAGGCAGCTCGCTGAGTATAGCGGACGCCTGATCGCTTCTCGCATAGGAGAGTATCAGCGCAATGGTCTGCGGGTGCTCGTTTTGCACTATGGCAAGCAGGTTTTTATAGTCCGCCTTGCGCACAAACGCAAACGACTTGGTCTGAAACTGCTTTGTTATCTTCTCAAACAGAGCCTGCGCCGCCTGCGGACCGAACGCCTTTTCAAGCACGTCCCTCGCATATTCAACGCCGCCCTCGGATATTACCTTCTGTGTGAGGCAAAGCTCGTAAAACTCGTTAAGCACCTCATCCACTACCTCCATGGGGTAGTAGTTCATGCGGGCAATCTCAAGAGTTATCGACTCTACCTCCTCGTCGGAAAAGTGCTTGAACACCTCTGACGCGTTTTCCGTGCCTATTGAGCTTATTATAATCGCCGCCTTCTGGGCGCTGGTTAAAGCTTCCATTCTAACACGCTCCTTTTATAAGACAAATACACTTACCGTCAGTCGCTCTTCAGCATTGAACGGATAAGCTGTGCCACAACGTCGGGGTTGGTACGTGAGAAATCCTTGATTTCACGCTTAAGTACAGCGGCCTTTGATTCCTCGCCGAAGTTTTCAAGGCTCTGAATGTTAAATTCCTCTGCCTGCGGCTGAGGCTCCTCGATAAACTGCTCGCCTGTCTGTGCCGCCGCTGCCGCCGCCGCTGCTTTCGCTCTTGCCGCTCTTGCGCGCTTTTTCTTCTTTGCGTTGCTTGTGAGTATCGCAATGATAAGCAGTACAATAACCACAAAGCCAAGCAGAAGTATAAGGTATACGGTCGGATCGAATACCGAGCCGCCGATTATGCTGCTGTTGCCGCCCGGTACGTCGGTTGTGCCGTTGATTACAAAGGGATAGTTGGCAACCGTTACATTCTCAACATCTGCGCCTATGGCAAACGCAACTACCTCTCTGAGCCGTTCTCTGTCCGCTTCAAGCATATTTATCTGGTCAACCGTTACCGCAGCTGTTATCTTATCAACGGTGTAGCCGTTCTTTTCAAGCTGTCTTATTTCGGTATTTACAAGACGCTTTATTGTTATGCTGTCCTGATAATAGTATTCGCCGTCCTCATCGCCCTCAATGGTGGGGTAATTCGGTGAAATGTCGCTGTTTGAGGTTGTTCCTACAACGCCCGACAGCGAGCCTATTCCGCCCCAGCCCTCGGTCTTTGTGGAGCTTTCAATCATACCGCCCGAGGTTCCGTCCTCGGGTATCGACGGTGTGTAGATGGTAAGCTCCGACTTTGATTTGTCGTAATTGAGCGATACGTTTACGTTTATGGTATAGTTCTTGTACAGCTTTTTAAGGGTATCGTCAAGCTGGCTTTTCAGCAGATTCTGCATCTGCTCCTGGAAGTTGAGCCTTGACTGGTACAGCGCATCCTCGTCAACCGTTCCCGTATCAGGGGTGAGAAGCTCGCCGCCCGTACCGGCAATTGTGATATTCTCCCTTTCAAGACCGGGCAGAGAGTTCAGAACAAGTGCATAAATACCCTCTATCTGCTCAGGGGAGAGATTGGCGTTCGCCTTTAAGTCCAGCTTTACGCTTACTCTGGGCTCGTCAGTGTCGGTAGAGATTACATAATTGCTGTTTTCGGGCATGGTAATAATGACATAGGAATTTTTCACCTGGTCAATGGTGTTTATCGCCTTCATCAGATGCGTCTGAAGCTGCTGAATTTGAAGCACCTTTTTCTCGGTGTCGGTAGACCATATTCCTATGCCGTTGTTCCATACGTCAAAGTTAAAGGTGGATTTCGGATAGCCCTGGATACTAAGCTGCATTCTCGTGTCGTCCGCAATATTGCTCGGCACAAGCACAGAGCCGTTTGAGCCGACCTTTACGTCCGTTATACCGAGATCGTTTACGGCAGAAATAACCTGATTTGCTTCTTCGTTGTCAAGGCCTGTGTATATCGCCGTGTACGATTTCTGATTTAGCACGATTGCAAGCACTATCGCGCCCACAACAACCACGCACAGCGAGGTTACTATGAACACGCGCAGATTTCTTGCAAGCGCGCCCCATTTTGTCTTAACTCCGCTAAAAAAAGCGGAAAGCTTTTCCTTCATCTATACATTTGTCCTTCCGGGGGTATTATACGTTCATTCTCATGATTTCGTTGTATGCCTCAACCGCCTTGTTCTTTACGGTAACGAGCAGGTCAACGGCAACCGCCGCCTTTTCGAGATTTACCTGTATCTGCGCCAGGTCGTCTACATCGCCCAGCATGAGGTCAATAGAGTCCTGCTGTACCTGTGCGTCGGTTTCCTTGACGTTGTTTACAAGCGATTCAAATATATCGAGGAAAGAAGCCTCTTCTGTTTCCTCCGTCTTTACTGCGTCAGCTCTTGACGTTGCAGACATCGGAGTAATATTGCTTGAAAGCGGTACTATAAACATGGTTCATCTTCCTTTCGGGTTTTATGAGTTGCCTATGCTCAGTGCGGTCTGCGCCATTGATTTTACTGCGTTCAGCACAGCTAAATTCGCTTCATAGGAACGGGTTGCCGCGAGCGCGTCCATTTCCTCCTCAGCCACATCGACGTTGGGGAGATAGTAATACCCGTTCTCGTCTGCGTCGGGGTGGGTAGGATCGTACACGGGTGTAAGCGGAGTTTCGTCCTCCACAATCTCCGTCACAAGCACGCCCTTATTTTTCGTTGCGGTAACCGTCCCTGCGGGTATGCCGCCCTCGATTTTCGCCTTGCGCTTTGCTATCGTTTCCTCAAGCACGGAGTTAAAGCCCTTGTTTTCCGAAAATACCACAATCTGCCGTCTGTACGGAGTTCCGTCCTCGGTGCGGGTGGTCTTTGCGTTGGCAACATTCTGAGCTATGATGTCAAGCCTCAGCCTTTCTGCTGCCATGCCCGACGCCGCAATGTTAAGAGAGCTTAAAAATGCCATTTGCAGTTCCTTTCTATGTAAAATGCGTAGAAATCCCTTTCGCTGTTTCAATATCCGTATTAAAATAAAGCCGTTTGTTATGTTGTCTTCATCGCCGAGCGTATTCTCACAAATTCGCCGATCATCTGATTTTTCAGAGCCTGGTAATGAAGCTGGAGCTTTGCAAGCTCGTTTGACTGGGAATCAACATCAACGTTGTTGCCGTCAGGCTGAGTGTTTGTGATTTCGTCCTCGTACACAACCGTCTGAAGCTCTACCTGCTTTTTGCCGGGTGCCGCCTTGCCGCCGACAACGCTTGTGCTTTCAAGCCTGTCCTTCAGCACGGCATAAAAATCAAGATACTTGCAGTTGTAGCCGGGAGTGTCCTGATTTGCGATGTTCTGTGAGATTATTTGCTGCTTTTGCCACAGCACCGACAATCCCTGCTCGGTAATTCTGAAAGCGTTGGTGTTAAACAGAGCCATATCTTCAGTCCTTTCCATAATGTCCAATATAAGCACAATATGTTGTATTTGTTGAAATTAATCATGCCAACATGTAGATATATTTAAACAAGTATAATATTTCAGCGCAGGGTAACGCCTTGGTTACACACACTGCCGCTTTAAATTATACACCATTTATAAAAACTTTTCAAGTGACAGATTGAAAAAAATGAGTTTTTACGAAATTTTTGCGGTATTTCTGTGAATAACTTGTATAGCAGAGAATATTTGATGCAAATAAAAAAGTGTTGTATTGTCATTTTGCACAAAAGCTTCAGGATGGTTGAAGCATTGTCTACCAGTTCCTGTCAAAGGTGGGAAGCTCGGTGTACATTCTGCCCCTTGAGCTTCTTCTTTTAAGCGCGGGACGGCGCGCGCCGGGGGGCGCTTTTCTTATCTGTGCGGCTCTCTGACTGCGGGCGAGCGCAATTTTACAGCACCTGAAAATAAAGCTCTGCTTTTCAAAACAAGCAGGCAGCTCAATCCGATTTATCCGCTTATAGCCGTTTACGTTCAGCCACCACTCGTCAAACTCCGGCTTTCCTCTTTTTATGTGATAGCCCAGCGTTTCGCTGCCGCCCTCGTATTGCCTTATATCGCCCTCAAAAATCAGCCTGCCGTTCTTCATTGACAGCTTTAAATCCTGCACCGAGATAACATAAAGCCGCCTTACGGGACCTCCGCCGCCGCCGAGGACTCTGCCCGCATAGCGGCTGAGAATAAATGCGTTCTGCTGTATTTCAAAATAAGTGTGCCGCGATATTCCGTTCATTCTCCTTCGGCACAGTACATAAACCGAAAAGCTGATTACAAGCCACACAGCAACGCACGCCGCAGCAAGCCCCGCACGCATAAGAACAGCCTGCACGCTGACTGTCGCACTGCGGTCAAAGTAAAGCGACATAAAGCAAAGCAGGGCAGGCAAAAGCAGTACCGCACCCGGTACCGCGCTCATTATGACGGAGGCCTTGCGTAATCCCGACGTGTTTGCATGAAAAAAATTCCTCATATATACTTCCGATTTCGTTATATTTTAATATTGTACCATAATTATATTCCATTTCTCGCAAAAAAGTCAACGCAATTTACTAAATAAATTGTATAAAAAACCTATGCGCTTTTTAAGCAAATTGCAGAATTTTTTTCTTTGCACAAAAAACCTCACAAATTTCCTTGATTTATCCGTCGCTTTATTGTATAATAAATTGTAAAACGAATTGCGTTTATTAAAATGCGGCTTAAATGTAAAAATTTAACTTCCGCAGAAGGGAGTTGCCATTGGGATACAGGAAAGAACAATTTACCTCTTTTGAGTTTGCTGCTACTGACGGGAAAAGGCTGTTCACTGCCGACGGCAACTTTGATTTTCCCGCTGTGTACGACGCAAACGGCAATCCGATAGAAAATCTTCTGATGATAAAAGGAAGGCGTCTGCCTGAGATAGACAGCACTACCGAGATAGATGTATACGCGACAAAGAAAAACGGGGACAGACTGCGTTTCCGCACCTTTGTTTCGGTTTCGACGGACAGACAGCTAAATGTCGTGCTTGATCCTGCCGGGGCAAAAACCATGGAGGAACGGCGGCGCTTCTTCAAGATAAAGACGGACGTACGTGCGTTTATAACCCTGCGTTCAAAGGACGATCCCGAAACGCTCGTTTCGCTCGAGCCGCCCGATGAAATACGTATCAAGGACATAAACATCGGCGGCGTGTTCTTTGTCTGCACCAATTCCTTAAGCCGCTACACCAGGGGCGACAGGGTGATGATAATAGTAAGACTTGAGGGTGTGCGCATGGAGCTTAACGCCGAGGTGCTCAGAGAACAGCCGATAGATTCTCCGCAGGGAGAAACCGGCTACGGCTGCCGTTTCGTTTCCATAAAAAGCTCGGAAGAGGAAGCAATTTCAAGATACATTTACAAGCTCCAGTACGAGCTTATACAGAAAGCAAGAGAGCTTGCCGATTAAGGCAGGCGTTACCGCTTTGACGGAAATACAAATACTATTCACTATTCGGAGGTAGGAATATGCATACAATAAAAATCAAGGCTCTGCTACGATACCTTGTACTCGCCTTTGCGCTGATTCCCGCAATAGTAGCCGGACTGTTCGGCGCTATGGCTATGTCGGGCTTTGCAAACGATACCGTTTCGCAGTACGCAAGATCCGCAGGTGCGGCAGGCTCTGAGGTTGTCAACCAGACAATTGCCAAATATGCGGCGGGCGTAAGCTATATGTCCATACATAACTATGTGGGATTGTTCGCAAACTCGGGTTCTGCAACCGAGGAGATAAAGGAAGAAATTTCTACCCTTTGCGAAAACATGGTTTCGGCGGGCAATGACGAAATTCTCAACGTCAACATACTTGACAAGTCAGGCACCATTCTGCTTGACTATATGGAGGTGCAGGGTAACGGACTCCCTTTCTTCGGCTTTGAGGATATTCAGTCCCTTTCCCCCGGACAGACCTACCTCTCTCCCATATACATGAATGAAGAAGATTACGGCACAAACGTATTCTTTATAGCAAAGTGCATAGAGGACGACCTTAACAATACGCTGGGCTATGTGGTTGAGGTTATCGACCCCAAGAAGCTGTCCGAGTTGCTTTCCAACAGCAATTACGGACAGGGCTACGGCTATCTGAGCGTTACTGACGGCAAGGGTGCGGTGCTTAACTTCGACGGAAAGGCAATCAGCAGCATAAACGAGATAGGCAACAGCGATATGCAGTCGGTATTCCTGCTTTCCTCTCCCGCTGAGGGCGATTCCGCAGATTACAGTTCAGGCGGCTACATAGGAAGCAGAGGCAGCTTTACATCAGTTTCCAGCACCGGCTGGAGCTGGGTAAGCGTTTACCCCGCAAGCATGGTGTCCTCACAGATAACAACGCCCATAATCATTTCGCTCGGCGTTATAGCAGGCGCAGCGGTTCTGTGCGTACTGCTCGGACTGTTCATATCAAACAAGCTGATAGGCACAATGACCACCATCACCTCGGGTATCAGAGAGATACAAGGCGGCGACAGGGAAAGGCGTCTTGAAGTCAAGACAAATACTCAGTTCAGGGATATTGCAGACTTATTCAACGATATGCTGAACGATGTAAGTATGTCCGAGGAGCTTCACAAAACAATCTCCGACATTTCGGACAATATGCTTTTTGAGTGGGACTTCCAAAAGGAAATCATGTATGTTTCGGATAACTTCCGCGAGAGATTTGACATTGACCCGTCCGAGGCACAGCTTGCCAACGGTAAGTTCCTTGACAAGATAATGACCGAGCAGGATGCCGAGGGCTACAAGAGAGATATAAGCACCCTGCTCAAAAACAAAACGGGACACAGCGCAGAGTATCAGATGACCACCAAAAACGGCTTCGTCGTATGGTTTGCGCTCCGTGCAATCTGCATTACCGACCGTCTGGGCGAGCCTTTAAGAGTTATCGGCGTTATTACCGATATAGACAGCGAAAAGAAAATGGAGCTTCAGCTTTCCGAGCGTGCAAGCTATGACTTCCTTTCACAGCTTTACAACCGAAGCACCTTTGAGCGCGAGCTTAAGAGCGAGATTGAGAGAAACGCGCATACAAGAGTTGCGGTGCTGTTCGTCGACGTAGACGATTTCAAGTTTATCAACGACCGCTTCGGACATTCCGTAGGCGACGAGGTTATAAAGTATGTTTCCAGCTGTATCAAGCAGAGAGTTAAGGGAAGCGGATTCGCAGGACGCTTCGGCGGCGACGAGTTCGTACTGTGCGTTACCGACCCCGAACAGATTGAAAACATTGAGAGCCTTTCGCTCGACCTTATCGACGAGCTGTACAGAGGCTACCGCAGTGACCTTGCAAGCGTTATTATCAACGTAAAGGCAAGTATAGGTATTTCCTTGTCGCCGGAGCACGGCGAGGACAGCAAGACGCTTATTGCGGCGGCTGACGAGGCTATGTACTTTGTAAAGAAGAACGGCAAGGCAAACTACCACATCTATCAGCCGGAGGATTCCAACATGGAGGGACTCCAGCACACGCTGTAAGCCGGCACTGATAAAATTATAAGGCGGCGGTAAGGTAATTACGCCGCCTTTGTCTTACAGACGTTATAACTTAGGCAAGATGTCCCCCGCCTCTAAGGCGGCGGGTTCCATATTCAGTTTCATTTGGGGTTCAATCCCCAACTGAAACCGAATCGCAGCTTCGCTGCAGCTTGCCACGTTGAATGACGGGGCAAGCCCCTTATTGAAATCGGAGGAGCTATGGCAGAGGTAATCGCTTTTACAAATCAAAAGGGCGGAGTAGGAAAGACAACCGCCTGCGCCGCTTTTTGCGGAGGCCTTAACGAGGCGGGCTACAAAGTGCTTGCAATAGACCTTGACCCGCAGGGAAATCTCAGCTTCAGTCTCGGCGCTGACATTGAGGACTGCAATACTATGTACGATGTTTTCAAGGGCGTCTGCACGGCAAAGGAGGCTATCCAGTGCACCGATACCTGCGATGTCATTTCCGCAAATATTCTGCTGTCGGGCTGTGAGCTTGAGCTTACGGGCGTCGGCAGGGAATACCTGCTCAGAGAAGCCTTGGCTGCTGTATCGGACGATTACGACTATATCATAATAGATACTCCCCCTGCGCTGTCGGTGCTGACGATAAACGCCTACACCGCAACAAACAAGCTGATTATCCCGATGATAGCGGAAATACTCAGCCTTCAGGGTATAGCACAGCTTAAAGAAACCATCTTTGCGGTAAAGAAATATTACAACAAGGAGCTTGAGGTTTCGGGTATACTCCTTAACAAGTACAATCCCCGCCTATTGCTGACAAAGGAGGTTGAGGAGCTGGCTTCCATGATAGCCGACCAACTCGGCACACGCATACTTGACACCCGTATCAGCGCAAATGTTGTGCTGGCGGAAGCTCCCGCACACGGCGTAAGCATTATGGAGTACGCTCCCCGTTCAAAGGCGACAACCGAGTTTAAAAGGCTTATCGCCGAGATCACTGGTATTGATAACGGAGTAAAATCTCCAAGGACCGCAAAAAGCAAAAGAGGCCGCAGGAAAAAATCCGAATAACTTTTCCGAAAGGTATAATATGTTCAAGAGGTGAAGCGAATGTCCCCTGAAATCAGATCCAGCAAAACTCCGCACGTTATGAGCCTGATTAACTCAAATCCGTCCGGCTCAAACCCCTATCTGCCCATTGACGCAAGACGGCGCAGAGAGGCAAATCTTGCCCACAGAAATACCGTCCGCGATAACGGCGAGGTTTCAAAAAAGGTAACTCTCGATATAAACAGAATGGTTATAGGCGAGCTGCTTGAGGATACCCTTGAGCGCTTCAATACCTGCCATTGCGAGAAGTGCAGGAGCGTGGCGGAAAAGCTGCTGCTTGGCAGCGTGTCGGTCCGCATTGTAACGGTTTCGGGCAATGGAAAGCGGCAGACGGACGAATATTTTAACTGCGCCAGAAAAGAGATATACTCGGCTCTGGTAAAGCTGATAATCAAGAACAAGCGCCGCCCGTTCCATGATATGGATATATAAATGTTATAGGAGTGTTATTATGAAGAAATTTTTTAGATTTATTAAGCGTAAATTTACAGATCAAAATTTTGTTATAACCTTTTTATGCACGGTATGCTGCTTATTTCTTCTCGGAGCGATAACCGCATACGGCTTCGCAGTCAGCTTTATGATCAGAGATTCCGATGCCGACAGCGCTCTTGTAATTTCCACTATTGCGGCAGGCATAACGGTTATGCTGGTTATCGCACTGTTTATACTGCTTTTTATATACTTCAAAAAAGCTGTAATAAAGCCCATCAGGCAAATTCGCCGCGAAATAGAAAATTTTTCAGAGGGACGCCTCTCGGAGGAATTTAACGTCAAAATCACCGACAGCGACATAGGCAGGCTTGCAGGTGCGCTCAACACCACAAAGTGGTATCTTAAAAAGATGGTTGACGAGCTTACATATCTGCTTACGCAAATGTCATACGGTAATATCAGTTTTAGCATAAACTATGAGTATAAGGGCGAATTTATCCCCATAAAGGAAGCCTTTGAGCAGATATTAGTAAATCTCAACGAGTCCATTTCAAGGATAAAGAAATCCGGCATTGCGCTGTACGATGCTTCCGAGCAGGTTTCGGCAGGCTCACAGGCGCTCGCACAGGGCACGTCCGAGCAGGAGGCGTCGATAAGACAGCTTTCCGAGAACATTGAGGATATTTCGGGCAGAGTCCGCAAAAACGCCGAGAATGCGAAAAACGCAAGCGGCATTTCCGACGCGGTTACGGGCGACTTAAAGCAGGGCAACGCCGAAATGCAGAAAATGCTTGCCGCAATGAAGGATATTGAAGAGAAATCCGCCGAGATTGAAAAAATAATCAACACCATAGACAGCATTGCCTTCCAGACCAACATACTTGCGCTCAACGCGGCAGTAGAAGCGGCGAGAGCAGGTGAAGCGGGCAAGGGCTTTGCGGTTGTTGCGGACGAGGTACGAAACCTTGCGGGCAAATCCGCAGAGGCGGCGCAGACAACAGGCGAGCTTATCGGCGGAACTATTGAAGCGGTTGCCAACGGCACGCAGATTGCGGATTCGACAGCCGCAACGATTGAAAGCGCAGTTGAACGTTTTGCAAACGCAAGCGGACTTATCAACAACATTTCCGGACTTTCCGCAGAGCAGGCGGTTATGGTTGAGCAGGTGCTGACGGGCGTGGAGCAGATTTCCGCAGTCGTTCAGAACAACGCCGCCACCGCACAGGAAAGCGCAGGAGCAAGCGCGATTACCGCGGCTCAGGCAAAGGATCTGCAAAGCCTTGTCAAGCAGTTCCATCTGCGTGAGGACGGACAGGTTCATCTTGAAGGTCCGACCGTGGAAGAATAAAAAGCTTTTATGGGGAGCGTACAAAATGCTCCCCTTTTTATCTTTGTACCCTTTCGCAGGGCTTCGCCCAAACCCCACCTCCTTTTGAAAAAAGGCGGGCGAAAGCTTTAATATTAAGGACAAAAAACTTTATCCGACACCATAGCAAATCTTTTGAAAGGAGCGTCGGCATCACATGACAGACGAACTGAGAACACGCACCGCAGGACTTATAGGAGAAGCAGCGGCGCTTAAATTAAAGGAAAAAACCGTCTGCGTTTTCGGCATCGGCGGAGTGGGCGGCTTTGTCGCAGAGGCGCTTGCAAGGGCGGGCGTGGGCAATATCCACCTAATTGACAGAGATATTGTTGCCGACTCCAACCGCAACAGGCAAATTGTCGCACTTACTTCAACGATAGGACAGCCCAAAGCCGAGGTTATGAAGCGGCGCATACTCGATATAAACCCGCAGGCTGTCGTCACGGCGCACAACTTGTTTTTCCTGCCCGAAACGGCGGGAGAGCTTGACTTTTCCCGCTTTGACTATGTTGCGGACGCAGTTGACACCGTTACGGCAAAGCTCTGCATTATAGAAAGCTGTAAAAAGGCAGGCACGCCGATAATAAGCTGTATGGGCACGGGCAACCGCCTGCACCCCGAAATGTTTGAAATAACGGATATTTTCAGCACGAGCGAATGTCCGCTTGCGAGAGTTATGCGTCACGAGCTAAAAAAGCGAGGCATTGACCGCCTCTGCGTTGTCTGCTCAAGGGAAAAGCCGATAAAAAGCCCTCTTGACGAAAACGGCAGGCCCGTCCCCGCAAGCATTTCCTTTGTCCCCTCCGCCGCAGGGCTTATTATGGCGGGAGAGATAATAAGACAGCTTCAATAAGGGGCTTGCCCCGTCATTCAATAAGGGGCTTGCCCCGTCATTCAACGTGGCAAGCCGCAGCGAAGCTGCGATTCAGTTTCAGTTGGGGATTGAACCCCAACTGAAACTGAATATGGAACCCGCCGCCTTAGAGGCGGGGGAAATCTTGCCTAAGTTATAAGGGCTTACGGAAAGTAAAGCCGCAAACGGGGATTAACGGAATACTTTTCAGAAACGACGTGCCAAAACCCCGCCGCCTTTTGAAAACCGCTGTAATGCGGCAAAGCTTTTTACGGATTTTAAAGATTTCGCCTTTAAAATCCGAGGATATAAAATGACTACAAAAGACAGTATAAAATACCGCTTTTTTGTTTAAACTGCAAAAAGTTTAGTTTAATTTTTTGCTTACTCTTGACGAAAAAGCGGTTATGTTATATGATTAATATGTATAATTGTGTTTCGGACTGTAAAGGAGAGCTATGAAAACTGTCATTTCCGCTTCAATGCTTGCGAGTGACCTTACACGCATTGCAGACGAGATTAAAAAAACAGAAAAAAGCGGCGTCGATTGGCTTCATATTGATGTTATGGACGGCGTTTTCGTAGATAATATAACATACGGCAACAATGTCGTTGCGGCAATGCGGCCGATAACAAGGCTGTTTTTCGACACCCACCTGATGGTGCACGATCCCACGCGGCTTATCCCCCTGTTTGCAGGGGCGGGCAGCGATATGCTGACAATTCACCTTGAAAGCGAGGGCAACACCGCCGCAAACCTTGCCGAAATCAGGCGGCAGGGCATGAAAAGCGGACTTGCGATAAAGCCCGCCACCCCGTGGGAGGAATGTATACCGTATCTGCCGCTTTGCGATATGGTGCTTGTGATGACGGTTGATCCGGGCTACGGCGGACAGGGCTTTATCCCGCAGTGCGCCGAAAAGGTAAAGGCGCTGAGAAGCTTCTGCAACGAAAACGGCTTTAACCTCGACATTCAGGTTGACGGCGGTATTGACAATAAAACCGCCCCGGTCGCAAAAACAGCCGGCGCAAACGTGCTTGTCGCAGGAACGTATCTTTTCCGTTCCGGGGATATGAACGCCGCCGCAGAGCTTTTACGCCTTTAATCAAAACACCTTGGGCAGAAAGTGAAGCGCGTCGGGACAGATAAGGCTGTAATACTCCTCGGTATCGGGCAGGAGAATATCCGAGCTTCCCTCAAATACGGCAAACTCCGAGGCAATCTGCTTTATGCGGGGATTATCGCTGTCGCAGGCTACCGCAAGACGGTACGCACACTCCTCGTTGCAGGCGTTCAGATAAAGGCTTGCCCGCACTCCCTCAAAGCCCGATAGGGCGCGGCAAAGCCTTGCAATATCGCTGAGGCTCTCCGAACGGAAGAAAAACTGCTTTTCCCCATTTTTTACCGCCCTTTTAAGGCAGGACAGATACAGCACACAGCCTCCGTTTTTTCGGGGAAACGCCTCAATCAGCATTCTGTCAAAGGGCAAGACAAGCTTGTTTTCCTCCTTTATTTCGCTTATAAAGCGGGAAAGAGCCAGCTTTGACTCACGGGTATTTTTTGAGATGTCGTCACAGCTTATGTTGTATGCCGACATTTCCTCGCTGTCCATGGTTATCTTTACGGTATTTGCCGCAAGCATATCTATATTCATGCCGTACCTCCGTCATAGCAAGCTTTAATTGAATTTTACAGGGGAAAATCCCCGTTACAACAGTATATTTTATAAATTACGGTTTTGTTACCGCCCACAGACTGAAAGGAACAGACACACCCTATGAGTAACCCTTCAACGCAGGAATTGCTTAAAAAAATAGAAGACGCTCCGTTGCTGATGAGCAAGGAAGCGGCCAAAAAGAAGCTGCGCAAGCCCCGCAGCATTTACGGCGATCAGATTTTGTTCATGCTCGCCGTACTTGTAATGGCATTTACAAGCTACGGCTTAAGACCTGTCATAGTATGCGCCTTTTCGGTGCTGTGCTGTATCATAACGGATATGATAGGCTGTTTCCTTTCCAAAAAGGAGTACGGCGTAAAGGATTTATCCACAATCGCTTACGGCCTTGCGCTCGCACTAATGCTCCCTGCAAGCGTTGAATATTATATCGTCGCAATCGGCGCTGTGCTTGCAGTCACGGTAAAGCACATCTTCGGCGGCAAGGATAACTACATTTTCAACCCGACGGCGGTAGCCGTTGCGTTTCTTATAATATGCTATCCGACGCAGGTGCTGTCCTATCCCGTGCCCGGCACACAGCTTGAAATTTTCGGGCAGGCTCAGGGGCTTGTCAGCAGTATAGAGAGCAGCTTTATCAAAAACGGCGCAATGCCGTCGCTGTCCCCGCTTGAAATACTTATGGGCAGCTTTGCGGGACCTATGGGCACAACGCACATTTTAGTCCTGGTTGTCAGCGGTATCTGCCTTGTACTTCGCAGAAGCGTATCGCTTTCGGCAACGCTCGGCGCGATTACCGTAACCGCACTGCTTACCTATCTCACTACAAGCGTCGAGCCTACATGGGAAGCGGTAGTGTTTCAATTTATATCGGGCTTTATGCTGTTCGGCTTTATCTTCCTTGCAAACGATCCGCAGACGCTCCCTTACACCAACGGCGGACGCATACTGTACGGAATTTTTCTCGGCGTGATTGCGGTTATTTTCAGAAACACCGCACAGATAGAGGGCGTATTCGTCTTTGCCTTGCTTGTGGTAAACGCGCTGTCGCTGTACCTTGACAAGCTGGCGTTCGATATAAAGAAAAAGGTAAAGCAGGCGGCGTCATATCTTAAAAACAACCTCGGCTCGTATGAAAAGCTCTCCGCACAGGCAAAGCAGGGCGAAATGCCTAAGCTTGAGGACACGCAGGAGCTGCTGCTTGAGCCTGTCACCTATAATATGCCCCCCATTGACAACAAGATTACAAAGGTAAAACGCAGAAAAAAGTCGGTTCTGGAAAAAATAAAGGAAAAGCAGTCGGACAACGCCAAAAAGAAGCAAAAAGAAAAAGAACGTCAGACTGAAAAGGCAAACACGGAAAAGGAGGACTCTGATGGCTCGCTCAAAACAGATAAAACCGAAAAAGACACGGAGTAATCCTTTCAAATTTACAAGAGATTTGCTGGACGGTCTTGCAAAGCAGAACGTCGTGCTGATGACGGGCATTGTAAACGCCCCCGTGATTATCGCCGCTACCACCTTCAAAAAGGGCGTGGTTATAGCGATTGCCTTTGCGCTTATCTCATTCTTCACTATCTTTACCTGCTCCTTTGTTTCAAAGAGAATTGTTTATACGCTCAGAGTAATTATTTATGTTCTTGTAGGCTCGGTTTACTATATCCCGACGGTAATACTGCTTGAAGAAATATTCCCGCTTACCGTCGAGCTTATCGGTATTTATATGCCGCTTATTATTACAAACGCGCTGATATTCTCAAAAACGGAAAGCCGATTTTATCTTGAAAACAGGCTGAAAATGATAATAGACGTCAGCTTCTTTATAATAGGCTTCTCGGTTATCTGTATCCTTACCGGTGCGGCAAGAGAGCTTATCTGCTTTGGCTCGATAGGCGGAATTAAGCTGCTTGATATAAGCGTTGCCGCATTTGAAGCGCCGTTCGGCGGATTTATAATGGTCGGCGTGATGTCGGGACTTTTCAGAGCCCTTTACAACTATCTGCGTAACCGCAGAATACGCATGAACGAAGAAGCCGCGCGCAAACAGGCGGCGGAAAAGGTGAGGTAAACCGTGGACAAGCTTGCATTATTTATAAATACCGCTCTTTTCGCAATGTTTGTCGAAAATGCGATTTTTTCCCGTGCGCTGGGTACAAGCGTAGCCTTTTACGCTTCCCGTAAAAAGGAAAGCATAATCGGAATGGGACTCGGCATAACCTATGTAATAACCGTATCAAGCTGTATTACCTTCTTTATAGACAATCTGCTTGCCGATTTGCCGTACTTCTATATCATCATGCCGCTTATCTACACGGTTGTGGTAAGCGTTGTGTACATGGGCAGTCTGCTTGCGATATGGCGGTTTATGCCCAAAATATTCAAAAGCATAAAAAAATATGTTCATTTGTCGGTGTTCAATGCGACGGTGCTGGGCGCGCTGTTCTTAAACACCGTATACCATGAGGATTTTATTGCATACATCGGCTTTGGGCTTGGCATATCGGCGGGCTTTTTCGTTGCGCTGTTCTTTTTGCACATTGCAAACGAGCGGCTCAACTCACCTCTTATCCCCGAGGCGTTCAGAGGTATGCCTATAATGATGGTGTTTGTGGGTATAATGTCGCTGGCGTTCTATGCGCTGACGGGCTATTCCACAAATGCGCTCAACTGATATTTCGTTTATCCGATACAAAGAGGTAGGTTTTATGGGAAGAAACGCCATTTGGAAAAAGGGACGCGGCTCAAAAAGCGGCGTCAAGGTAAACCGTTCAAGAAAGAACCTGTATAAAAGGCGTAAAAGCACAGGCAGAAAAATATTTGAGGCTGTCGTTCTTATAATAGTTGCAGGCGCGCTTGTGTTGCTCGGCTACTCTATCGCCTCACCGCTTATAAAATTCTTTTCGGGACAGGACGCCCAAAGCTCAAGCGAGCCTGCGTGGACGCCCCCTCAGTCACAGGTGGAAAGCACCGACGAAAACAGCTCCGACATTACAAGCGAGAGCGAAACCTCGTCCCAAGACTCCTCCGAGCCAAAGCCCGAAAGACAAAAGCTCAGCGCCGTTACCGCACCTAATACGGCTCTCAGCAGCGAAAACGCTCTTAAAAAATACCTTGAACAGGCAAAGGCGGACGGCTACAACACCGTTATTTTCAACCTAAAGAACGAAACGGGAGAGCTTTTGTACAAATCCTCCCTCAAAAGCGTAAAGGACAACGCCGAGATAGTAAAAGGTACGCTTTCAGCCCATGCTATCGCAAAGGCGTGCGAGGAAGCGGGAATAACCCCTGCCGCAAGTGTCTCGACATTGCTTGACAAGCTCACGCCCTACTTAGAAAAGGGCTACGGCTACCTTGCAGAGGACGGCGGCTGGACATGGCTTGACAACTATGAAAACAAGGGCGGCAAGCCGTGGGTAACTCCCTATTCCGAGGGCGCTGTCAATTACCTCGCTTCAATCTGCACAGAGCTTGCAAAGGCGGGCTTTGACGAGATTATACTGCAAAACACCATGTTCCCCGCATTCAGAGCCTCTGACTACAAGCTGGTTGAAAGCGCCCTGCAATCCGAAAGCAGAAGCGAAAAATTGGCACAGCTTGCACAAAAGTGTGCCGAAAAGGCTATGGCGGCAAATCCCGACGTAAGGGTATCCGCCGAGATAAATGCCTCCGACCTTGTATGCGCCGAAGCGACGGAATACGACAAGACGGCGGAGATACTCGCAAGCATCTCACTTATGCCCGACTGTGCGGTTACAATCAACATGGATTTATCCCTTGCAGGCAAAAAGCTTACCCTGACCGAGAGCAAAACGGTAACGCTTAGCTCCGACAAGGCGCAGGCGGCTTCACAGGTTATGGGACTTGTTAAAAAGGAAATCGGCACGGACAGTATCGCAGTAAGGCTGACAGACAGCACGGAGCTTTCGCCCGATGCCGCAGAGAAGATAAGGCAGGCGCTTATCAAGACGGGCTTTGAGGAGTTTATCGCCTGATTATTTCGGGAAAATTTTCGGATTTTCTCAAAACATCTGCCGCAATTAAAATTTTCTCTTGCAATTACAGGCAGGATATGTTACAATTGAAAGGCAGACTTAAAATCGTCGGCAAGTCATTGCCGCAGTGAAAATAAGAACAAACGGAAAGGAAAACAAAAATGACGGAATTACTGAATGTTTTAGCCACTACCTCTGACGGAACACAGCAGCAGGGCAACATGATGAGCAGTCTGCTGATGCTTCTCCCTTTAGCTCTTATGGTAGTGATTTTCTACTTCCTCATCATCAGACCCGAAAAAAAGCGCAGCAAGAAGATGAAGGAGATGTTAAACCAGCTTGAGGTCGCAGACGAGGTGGTAACAAGCGGAGGCATTATCGGCAGGGTGCTGAGAGTTACCGACGACACTGTGCTTATCGAAACAGGCTCGGACAGAACAAAGATAAGAGTTTTAAAGTCCTGCATTGTAGAGAACAGAACCGTTCACGACACCGCAGAATCCAAGTAACCCGCACTTTTTCAGAGCAGGCAAGGCCTGAAAAGTTAATAATTACAATTGCATTGACAGGAGAATTTAGCCTTGAAGATAAGCTTACAGAGAGCCGTTGGCGGGTGTAAAACGGCAGCGCTTCAAGGTGAAGCTACACTCCCCGAGCAAGGCTGACGCCCGTTCGCCGCGTTAAGGCTTTTGAGGTTCGCCGTACTTAGGCGGATAAACCGAGGTGGTACCGCGAAAATTCGCCCTCGTGTGCTTTTGGCACATGAGGGCTTTTTTGTTCCCCGTGGAACTTTTAAAAATTACGGAATATAATGAGGGGGCAAGCCCCTTATTGAAATGAAAGGGAAAAGGAAATGAAAATTTTTGATGAGCTTACAAAAAGAGGACTTATAGCGCAGGTTACGGACGAAAAGGAAATCCGTGAGCTTATTGACGAGGGCAAGGCGACCTTCTACATCGGCTTTGATCCGACCGCAGATTCGCTCCATGTAGGGCATTTTATGGCGCTTTGCCTTATGAAAAGACTTCAGGAGGCGGGCAACAGGCCCATCGTTCTTATCGGCGGCGGCACAGCCATGATAGGCGATCCGTCGGGCAAGACCGATATGAGAAAGATGATGACCGAAGAAACGATAGACCGCAATGTGGAGTGCTTCAAAAAGCAGATGAGCCGCTTTATTGACTTTTCGGACGGCAAGGCGATAATCGTAAACAACGCCGACTGGCTGAAGGGGCTTAACTACATCGAGGTGTTAAGAGAGGTGGGCACATGCTTCTCGGTAAATAAAATGCTTACCGCAGAGTGCTACAAGCAGAGAATGGAGAAGGGGCTTTCCTTCCTTGAATTTAATTACATGATAATGCAGAGCTACGACTTTTACAAGCTGTACAGCGACTACGGCTGCAATATGCAGTTCGGCGGCGACGACCAGTGGAGCAATATGCTCGGCGGCACGGAGCTAATCAGAAAGAAGCTCGGCAAGGACGCATATGCAATGACCATCACCCTGCTGCTCAACTCCGAGGGCAAGAAGATGGGCAAGACCGAAAAGGGCGCAGTATGGCTCGATGCCGAAAAGACCTCCCCCTTTGAGTTCTTCCAGTACTGGAGAAACGTATCCGACGCAGATGTTATTAAGTGCATAAAAATGCTGACCTTCCTGCCGCTTGACGAGATTGAGAAGATGGAGCAATGGGAGGGCGCTGAGCTTAACGGTGCAAAGGAGATACTCGCCTACGAGCTTACAAAGCTTGTTCACGGCGAAAAGGAAGCAGACAAGGCGCTTGCCGCGGCAAAGGAGCTGTTCTCGGGCAAGGGGGTCAGCGCAGATATGCCGACGGCGGTAATCCCCGCAGAGCTGATAACCGACGGCAGGGTGGGCATTCTTGACGCTCTTACCTTTTCAAAGCTCTGCCCGTCCAAAAGGGAAGCGAGAACAAATGTCACGGGCGGCGGCATTTCGGTAAACGATGAAAAGATTACCGACCCTGCGGCAATGATTGAAATAGGCGAATTTGCGGTAATCAAAAAGGGTAAAAAGACCTATTGCAAGATTATTGCGGAATAATAAGAATAAGTATAACGGGCGGCAATCAGCCGCCCGATTTTGTTTACAGATTAATTTAAAACTATTTTCGTTTAAATGTCCCCCGGGACATTTTAAAAAACATTTGCGTTGATTTTAAAGGCTTTTGCCTTTAAAATCAGTTTCCCTTTCTCCGCGTGCCGTGAAGCTTGGCGCAAGGAATTTCGCAGTCTGCGGACTGCGAGTTGGGGCTTTGCCCCAACACCCCACTTCCTTTTGTGCCAAAAGGAAGCGAAAAGCTGTTACAGCAATATACCGTTCAGCGACAAGTAACAAGAACGCTTTTTTCTACTGCCGTAGTAAAAGTTTTTCAAACATCTGCGTTGATTTCAAAAACCTTCAGCCTTTAACCGCCCGTCAGTCATCTATCACCTTTATCGTACCGTCAAGCCTGTTCCCGTCAGACTGCGGCTTACCGTTCCTTATATCAAAGCCCATAAGACGGCACACTGCGGTATAGTACCAGCCTGCCGCACCGGTGTATATGCTCCAGCCGCCTCTGCCGTAGCAGTCGGGATTGGTATACACATCGGCGGAGAGATAATACGGCTCGTTTTTGAATATCTCCCTGTCCTTTAAGGCGGGGTTCAGCATAGAGAGGAGCTTTAGCGCTTCATCGGGACAGCCCAGCCTTTCTACCGCCATACAAAGCCATATCGCCGCATGGGTGTACTGCCCGCCGTTTTCTCTTACTCCCGCAGGGTAGGCGGCGGCATATCCGACCTTGTTTTCTCCCTCGGCGGTAAAGGGCGGAGTAAACAGCTTTATAAGCCCGCCCTTATAATCGACAAGCGAGGACAGCGCCAGATTTACCGCAGAGCGCGCCCTGTCGCCGCTGTCTACTTCCGCAAGCACGCAAAACGCCTGTGAGAGCAAATCAATTTCACAGCTTTTTGCGCCTGCCGCACCGAGCTTCTCCCCGTCGTCGTAAAACGCCCTTATATAATAGCCGTTTTCGTAAGCGCGGAGATTAATATTCTCCTTTAAAGCCCTGCTCCTGTGCCGTAACAGCTCCTTGTCGGCAGGGGATATTACATCATCGGGCAGAGCGCACAGCCTGTCGTACACGAGCTTTGCAAACATAGACAGCCATACGCTCTCTCCCTTGCCGCCCCGTCCGACAAGATTGAAGCTGTCGTTCCAGTCGCCGCCGCCCATGAGAATAAGCCCGTGCGGACCTGTCTTGTAGGCGTAATTTGCCGCAAGCATACAATGCTCCGCTACGGTTATTTTTTTGCCCTCTCCTACCTTGCCGTATATATCCGTGCCGTTGTAAGGAGGGGCGGTACAGCAGCGCACGCCCTTTTTAAACAGCTCCCTGTCGCCCGTCATTTCATAATAGCGGCAGGCGGCAAGCGGCAGCCACAGCATATCGTCGCTGCACGCAGTTCTCACTCCCATGCGCCCCTTTTCGGTTCGGTGGTGCCAGTGCAGTACGTCGCCCTGCTCAAACTGACAGGCGCAGGCTCTGTATATCAGCCTTGCGAGTATCGCAGGGGCAAGATACGCCGCCGCCATACCGTCCTGGAGCTGGTCGCGAAAGCCGTAAGCGCCGCCGTTCTGATAAAATCCCGTCCGTGCGTATATACGCCCCTTTATTATCTGCTCGGGCAGATAGTTGTTAAAAAGCTCGCATAAAGCGCCGTCGGGGCAGGACAGCTTCAGCCGGCGCATTTTTTCGCCTTTGAGCAGTAACGGATTCTTCTCCTTTATCAGTCTGCTAAGTGCGCCCTTATCGGCGTACCTTGAGCAGTAGGAGAGGATAAACACCGTGCTTTGCTCTGACTTTGCGGGTATATCCAGGGTGCACCCGCCCGCAAGGCTGTCACCGTCAGGGCTTACCGCAAAGCGTCCCGATTTTATCTCCTCGCTTTTACTGCCGTAGAATACTCTGTTACCGACTGCTTCAAGGCAGAAATATCCCGAAAACTCATTTTGCGACAGCCGCCTTGAGCAAAGCACTCCGTCGCTCATTTCCGTGACGTTTATCCCGCTTAAAAGACAGCTAAGCACGGGCGTAAACTCTCTGCGCGCCGACGTATCGTTTTTCACCGTCACACGGATTATCGCCGCCGCGCCTCTTTGCGGTACTGCTGCGCTCACCGTACATGTGCAATGCTCAGTTTTCGCCTTATAGCTTACGCTCGAATGGCAAAACAGCGTCTGACAGCAGGCAAGCAAATCGACATAGCTGTCCTTTTCCTTTAAATAAACGGACATTGAGCAGTTTCTGCCCGTTATATCGTTATCCCACGGGTTCAGAGTATTAAGCGCACTGTTGCCTGCCCAGCAAAAGCCGAGCGAATCATAATGCGCCAGCATACCGAACACGGGATTGGCAAGCACCTTACTCCAGCGCGCGGGCGGCTTTTCGGATATTGCAAAGCCCTCTGCGGTAAAGCCGTTTTCGCCTGACCGGGGCTTAGGCAGGGGCTTTACCGTTTTCAGTGGATACAGCGGTGCGGCATTTTCCCTTACATCAAGCTCGCTTGCATTTGCGGTATACACCGACAGGTACTCAAGGCAAGCCGTTTCGTCCTGCGACAGCTCTGACGCTGACAGCGTGAAAACATTTCCGCCCTCCGCAAACACACGGCTGACGTTCTGCTCTATCTCGCCGCACCTACCCTTGTCCGAGGTGCAGACAAGCACAAGGTTTATCTCAAAGCCCGCAAAGATAAGCTCCCTTGCCGCCTTTAAAACCGTATACAGTGCGTCGCTTGCCCTCTCGCAGTAAAACATAACCGTCTGCCTTGCGGTATCCATGCCGTATTTGTAAAGCTGTGAAAAATCTCCCTTTGGCGTATTTTTCGGCGTTTTGTTCCTGTATTTAAGCAGTATGTGCGGCAGCATTCGGCACGCCAGGATATGCGCCGCACTTGCGCTGTACTCATATCTGCTTTTAAGAGGTCTTGCCCTCACTGCGGATATTGCCGCCTGCTCGTTTGCGGTACAGCACAGCGACAGCGTTATCTCCCGCGCTTCTCCCGCCTTTAATACAAACGGCAGGGTAATATAAACGCAGGGCGCAGGCACGCACATTAAATTATCCCCGAAAATCGGCTTTGTTATATCCACCGTTTCGCGGTCAAAGCTGACGTAATATCCGCTGTCGGGATATATCGCCATGCAAGTGCTTGCCATGGTTTCACGGTCGGTGCGCTTTACGGTGATAACGCCGCTTTTTTCGTCCTTGCTGCAGCTTAAAAACAGCTCGGAAAATGCAGGGTGCGCCGTCGCCGCCTTTTCATGAGCCAGCACGGGACGCATATAGATTGCAAGCGACAGGCTTCTTTGCACCGAGGAATTGTTCACAATGCGGTATTTAAACTGCGCTGTCGGCAGGTTATCACACAGCGACAGCGTTTCGCTTATTTCAAGCTCTCGAAATTTTCCCTGCCATTTTGCCGCCTTGCCCGACATAAATTCGCCGCTTCGTATATCATAGCACAGCTCTCCGTCAAACAGCCTTGCGCTGAAACCGTAAAAGGGGCTGTGCGACGTATGCTGACCGAACACCGACGGATAGAACACCCTGCGCTTATTCCATAAAAGCTCGGCTATCCCGCTTTTTTTGTCGGGACTTTTCATGGCGCACAGCGTCATTCTGCCGTTGTTTAAAAGCAGGGGAGCATTGTCGGGATATTCCGCACCCTCCTCACGGCTTAATCTCGGTATCTCGCTTTTACCGTTTTTAAACAGCGGAGCACCCGCAGTTATTCTTTCCTGTGTCATCATATAACCTCTTTTCATATCCCCGTCGCTCATAAAGCAGTCGATGAGAGCATTGCCGCTGACGGCATTATAAGCCGCCGCTATGCTCATGCCCTTATGGTGAGCCATAAAGCTCTTTACAGCGCCGTTTTTCTCGGTGCGGCAGGGGGTTAAATCCACCGCTTCATAATAGCCGTACCTGCTGTCGTAATATCCCTCCTGCCTGTAACGGCACAGCAGGTTATAGCTTTCTATCGGCTCACAGCACAGCATTAAAAATGCGGAATAGGGCGAATACACAGGCTCAAAGCGATAATCGGGACGGAGCGCCGCCCCCCTTGCGCCGAACGCCTTATACTGATAGTTAAGCCCGCTGTCAAAGGAGTAATATCCGCTTTCGCTTATACCGTACATAAAGCCTGCCGCCGCACTTTTCTGACAATGCACGCAGTAATCTAAATTTTCCTTTACAAGCCCGCCGTCAAGCGAGGGAATAAGAAGTGCGGGCATAAAATATTCAAACACCGTGCCGCTCCAGGACAGACAGCCGCAGTATCTGCCGTTTCTGCCCGTTACTCGGCTGAGCGACTTATAATGAGAGGGCGGCACCTGTCCTCTTGCCACGGCGTAAAAGCTCGCCATTCTCGCCTCGCTCATCAGCATATCGTAAAGGTTCTGCGTTTTTTTGCCGCTTTTTGCGTTTATGCCGATATTGAGCAGTCCCTTACGCCTGTCATAGAACAGCCCCATATCTGCGTTTTTGATAAGCTGTGACAGCCGTGACGCCGTACCGTCGCTTATTCCTCTTAATGCCTGCCGGACCGCAGTTATACAGCACAGAAAATTTCCGCTGTCAACGCTCGATACAAAGCCGTCAAGCGGCATAAGATTTCTGGTATCATACCAGTTGTAAAGATGTCCCTCGTATTTTTCAAGCCTGTCTAAGCTGTCAAGCAGACGGGAGAGCCTCTTTTCAAGCTCACTTAAGGAAATCAATTTCAGCATATACCCGCAGTAAAGGCTTAGTATGCACATACCGATATTTGTCGGAGAGGTACGGTGCGCCGTTTTATACACGGGATAAAGCTGTACGTTGTCGGGCGGCAGGTAGTTATTTTCCTCGTTGCAAAAGGTGAGAAAAAATTCAAGCTCGGTTTTTACAACGCCTGTAAGCTCGGACTTTGCCCTGTCTGTAAGCTCGGTTAGCTTTTTTTCGGCAGGCTTGTCAAGCAGGATAAAGACAGGCAGGGCGCAAATACACAGCAGCGCCGTCACAATGGCAATGAAATTTTCGGGTACGCTTAATGCAATCACCGCAAGGCAAAGAAGGCAGGGGATAATAAATTCCCTGACAGTTCTTGCTGTTCCCTCGCCCTTTTGCTTTTCAAATGCCGTCACCCAGGTGAGAAGCCGCCGTCCCCTTATCATGCGAAAAACGCTTATAGTTAAGGCGTAAAGGCTGTCTGCGGCATATTTGGGAATGAGCAGAAGCTCCGCCGTGGCTCTTGAAAGCCGCTTTGAAGCAAGACTGCCGCCGCTTAAAAATCTTCTTTGCCGCCCTGTCGGGATTAAAAACGGCATTACGGTGAGCATTACCGCAAGCAGGCTTAAAAGCGGACTGCCGCAAAGCAAGGATAAAAAGACGAAAATCGGGCATACCGCATTTACGCATAAATCAAACAGCTTGAATTTACCGAGCGGCGTCTGAGGCAATTTTTTTGAAAAAATAAAGGGGATATTCTGTATATCGCCCCTTTGCCAGCGGGTAAGCCGTGAAAAGTACGCCGCACTGTCCTTCGGAAAGCTCTCGCAGAACACCGTATCGGCGGCTGTACACCGCAGGATATTTCCCTCAAGAATATCGTGGGAAAGCACCCTGTTTTCGGGCAGAGAAATGCAATCGTAAAACGCCCTTGCGTCAATAAGTCCCTTGCCGCAGAACGTCCCCTCGGAAAATACCGAATGGTAAAAGTCATACATTCTCCCGTAGGCGGAAAAGTCAGAGCCGCCCTCGCCCCCCATTATCCCCGCAAAGCCGCTTTTCCTGCAAGAATCAAGAGAGGGAAGCATTAAGGGCGTTATTATGCCGTATCCGCTTTGCACCCTACCGTCCTTGATAACCGGCTCATTTGCCATTGCAACGGATACAAGAGCTGAGGCGTCGTCTATCCCCGTTTTGGTATCATAATCCAGCACAAGAAAATATCTCGGCATTGTAATCGTCAAATTGCCGTATATCTTGCCCTTTATCGCCGTACTGCCGTAAAAATGCCCTGCAAGCTGTTCTATTGCTCCGCGCTTGCGCTCATATCCCATATAACAGCCCTGCTTTTCGTTATACTGCCGTTCTCGCAGTACTATATATATATTACGGCAGGGATTTTTGGCATAGTCGCGGCAGGCGCTGATTATCGCTTTATCGGCGCTGTCGGTTTTTCTTACACTTTGCTTTAGGTCGCACAGCAGGCACACCTCAAGGTTTTGCGTGCGGTTGAGATTTAAAAGCTCCTCTGCGTTTTTTATAAGCCTGCCTACATCGGCTTCGCTGGTCAGAAGTGCCGAAATTACGCAAAGGGTAGGACTTTCAGGCGGTATTTTTCCGAAAAGCTCATACCTTGCAGGCGCGATATACAGCCTTGAATACGCTTTGCACAAAGCTCTGTCGGTATAGAATTTTACCGCCCTGTAAAGCGGGAAGCCAAGCAAAATGAAAAATGCGTTCTTAAAGATCACCGACAAAAGTACGGCTATAAAAAGCGCCGCAAGAATTATAAAAGCGGCGTATTTTTTTACATTCGGCGCGGGAAAAACCCTGTCATAGTCCTCTCTTACGGATTTGTACAGCTCTTTGCCCTTTTCCCATGCGGTAAGGTACGCAAGGCATAATCTCTGTGCGGAGATATTTGCGGTACAGCTCACCATTGCCGCCATTTTGCGGCAGTCCCTCTTTGAAGCGTCGCACAGCCTTTCATAGCTTTCATTTTCCGCAAAAATGCGCGTGATAGGCTCAAAGCGCGCGTTTAAATCATCGGGAAAGGATTTCGGGTAAGAAAATGCTCCGCACAGCTTTAAAAACTCCGCTTCATCTCCCGCAAGCCCCGCATCGTATAATCTTCCGAAAACCTCGCACAGATACAGCTCGGATATAAGCTCAATATCGGCGTATAAAAAATCCGTGCCTGCTGACAGCGCTTCAAGGCGTGTTATCATTTCATCGTCGCTGTCGCAAAAAGCCGCTTGGGCAGTAACCGGCGTATATCTGCCGCCATTTTTCTCACAGCTTACCGTCAGATGAGGATTGTCAAGGGTATATATAAGGCTTTTTGAATTTCTTTTAAGAAAGGGGAGATACCCTCCGCAGTATTTTCTGCAACAGCCGAGCACCGTTATACTCTGCCGCCTTAACTGCCGCGCCAGTTTATTAAGCTGTATTACCTCGGTTTTTTTATTGTCCATATACTCTCCTTAAATCTGCCGCAAACAGCTAAAGCAGTACGATTATCAGCACTCCTGCCCCGGCAGACAGCACAGCGGTTATAATAATGGTCAGTACAGTCGGTATTATCCGCTTTTTCTGCTTTTTTATGCCGAAATCACCTGCCACCTCGCTGAGATATTCCCGTGCTTTCTCTCTGAGATTTCCCCTCGCCGCCATTTCGGGACGGATATAGAACACGGCCCGCTCAAAATACTCGTTTTCCGTGTTGTTGATTTCAAGTATCAGTTTGTTTACAGCCTTTACCATATTATCTATCCGCTTCCTTTCAACTGCTAAAGTAAATTTTACAAATTGTATTATTGGGAATTATTAGTTTTTTATACTCTGCGGATAGAGGTTTTCAACAGAGAAATGTGAAAAACTAATGAAAAACCCCCTAATTTTTAATTTTTTCTTACAAAATCGGTTGAAAACTCCGTTGAAAATGTTAAAAAACCTTATTAAAATCAAAAATCGGATTTTAAACTGTTTCTAAAAAAATGTGTAAAAAATTATTTCCGCAAATTTTTTTGGGGAAAACTTAAAACTGTGAGTATAAAATCCTGTCCGAAATTTAAAAATTGTAATATGCGGAGAGTATATTGTAAATATAAGGAAGTCTAATTAACTTTACACCTCGTATAAAACTAATTTACTTAAACTTTCAACAGGAATTAACGTTGAAAATGTTGATAACTATAAGTTTTTTATATTTTTCAACCGTTTTTTTATAAAAATCCGTGTTTTTCTGTTGAAAACTCCGTTGAAAATGTGAAAAACCGCCTTTATTAAGGCAAATTATTAAGCATTGAAAAAACAGTAAAAAAGGTTGTGTAAATTTCATGTAAAATTTCAGTGATACATTTGACAATAACAGCATAAAAGTGCTATACTAATTTTGTAGAGCGTTTTTTCGGCGCACAGCAAGGAGGCACGTCGGAAAACAGGAATAAAACGCCGAAGGAGTCACAAAATGAAGAAAACAAAGATAGTATGTACCTTAGGTCCGGCAACTGACGACGATAATGTTTTAAGGGAGCTTATCAAAAGCGGTATGGACTGCGCGCGCTTCAACTTTTCGCACGGCACGCACGAGGACCACAAGAGAAGATATGACCAGTTAGACAAAATAAGAAAGGAATTAAGACTTCCTATCCCTACGATACTTGATACAAAGGGACCTGAGGTGCGTATAAAGAGCTTTAAGGACAACAAGCCCGTTGAGCTTAAAAACGGTACTGAATATATCCTTACAACGCAGGACGTTGAGGGCGACGAAAAAAGAGCCGCCATCACCTATGACAAGCTCGCCTCGGATATTGAAACAGGCGTTACCATTCTTATAGACGACGGACTTTTGGAGCTTAAGGTTATCGAGATTGACCGCACCCAAAACGGCGACGACATCAAGTGCAGGGTAATCCACGGCGGCATTTTAAAGCCCAACAAGAGCTGTAACTTCCCCGGTATTCATCTCTCAATGCCGTATATGAGCGAAAGGGACAAAAGTGACCTTCTTTTCGGTATCAAAACCGGCTTTGACATGGTTGCGGCAAGCTTTGTAACCGGCGACGAGGATATTATTCAGATAAGAAGGCTGCTTGACGAAAACGGCGGCAAGCACATGAGAATAATTGCAAAGATTGAAAATCAGGAGGGCGTAAACAACATTGACGATATTCTCAGAGTTTCGGACGGCATAATGGTTGCAAGAGGCGACATGGGCGTTGAAATTCCGTTTGTTGAAATTCCGAGAATACAAAAGGAGCTTATCCACAAGGGCTACAATGCCGGCAAGCAGGTTATCACCGCTACCCAGATGCTGGATTCTATGATAAAAAATCCCCGCCCTACAAGAGCTGAAACCACCGACGTTGCAAACGCAATTTACGACGGCACCAGCGCAATCATGCTTTCGGGAGAAACCGCCGCAGGTGCGTTCCCGATTGACGCGGTAAGGACAATGAAGGCAATCGCGATAAAGACCGAGCAGGATATAGATTACCGCAAGCGCTTTTATGCGAGAGAGAGCGAGGGTACTCCCAACGTTACAAACGCTATCGCACACGCAACGGTAACTACTTCAATCGACCTCGGCGCTACCGCAATTCTGACGGTGACAAAGGAAGGACGTACCGCAAAGACGCTTTCAAAGTACCGCCCGACCTGCCCGATTATTGCCGCTACCACAAGCGAGGTTGCACAAAGACAGCTCAATCTCTCCTGGGGCGTTACTCCGATAAAGTTTGAGGAGGTAAACGACAGCGATTCGCTGTTCAATCTTGCGGTACAGCGTTCAGTTGAGGAGGGACTGCTTAAGGACGGCGACCTTATAGTAATCACCGCAGGACTGCCGCTGGGTATTTCGGGTACTACCAATATGATGAAGGTGCATATCGTCGGCGACGTACTCGTCAGAGGCAAGGGCGTTACAAATAAAAAGGTAACAGCTCCGGTATGCGCGTGCAAAACCGAGGAGGACGCTATAAAGCTGTTCCATTCGGGAGAAATTCTCGTTATCCCCAAAACCTCAAACAAGATTATGTCCGTGCTGAAAAGTGCGGCGGGTATCGTTGTAGAACAGCCCGAGCCGGACTGCCATGCGGCTGTTGTAGGTCTGTCGCTTGATATTCCCGTAATTTACGGTGCGGAAAACGCAAGCGCAATAGTAAAAAGCGGCGTTACTGTTACCCTTGATGCGGAAAAGGGACTTGTTTGCTCATCAAATAATTGATATTAAATACAAAGGTGCGGAAACATTCCGCACTTTTTTATCGGGATTTTTAGGTCTTTCATATTGATACCATACTTGACTTTTAGCCGTACTTATGGTATTATAATTTTATCTATCCGTTTTGATAATTTCTCAAAAAAAATTACTTGTTTTTTCAAAATTTTACTTTATTTTTACTATACGCTTTGACAATTATTACGAGAATTTACACGGTGTATTTCCGATTTCAGCTGATACTTCGGCTTACTATTAATTTCAATTTAGAGGGATGAGGTTAAAAATGAGTTCTTTTAACTCCTTTGAGGAAATATTCAATGAAATGAAAAAGAGGCTTACTCTCACATCTACTGCCATGAAGCTGTGGATAGAGCCGATAAAACCCGTAAAATTGAATAATAACAAGGCAATTTTGTACGTTGAGAACAACTTTGTAAGAACGATGGTGCTGTCAAACTTCAAGAACATTATTGAGGACTGCTTCAGCGACATATTAGGCTTTCAGGTTATCATTGAAATAATCTGCAAGGAGGATGTACAGCAGGATAAGAAGGAAGCCGCCGACACCCACTATATAGAGGCATCTCCCACGGAATTACAGGAAGAGCTTGAGGACGACGACATTGTCAAGACAAAGCTGAAGAACAGCGAGATTGCAAGCAACTACCGCCATACCTTTGATACCTTTATAGTAGGCGACAACAACAAGCTTGCGTATGCGGCGTGCAAGGCGGTGGTACAGGAGCCCAGCACACGTTACAATCCTCTGTACATTTACAGCGAGCCGGGACTTGGAAAAACGCACCTTTTGTCTGCAGTTAAGTTTGAGATGGAAAAGCTTCACCCCGAGATGAAGATAATATACACCACGGCGGACAACTTTACTGAGGACTTTGTAACGGCAATCCGCACAAAGAACAACACCGAGGAGTTTAAGGAGAGATACAGGGGCTGTGACCTGCTTCTCATAGACGATATACAGTTTATCTCAAACAAGGTTGAAACTCAGCAGGAGCTGTTCCACACGTTCAACAGCCTTTACAATCAGAACAAGCAGATTATCTTTACCTCAGACCGTCCTCCCAAGGAGCTTAACGGCATTGAGCAAAGACTTATCAGCCGCTTTGAGCAGGGACTTCTTGCGGATATTGCACCGCCGGAATATGAAACAAGAATTGCCATAATAAAAAGAAAGGCGGAGCTTTACGGTCTTAACCTTTCGGACAGCATTGTGGATTTTCTTGCGGACAAGCTCAAGACCAACATAAGACAGCTTGAGGGCGCAATTACCAAAATAAACGCGCTGACCTTGGTTACAGGCTCTACTCCGACGCTCAACACCGCACAGCAGGTAGTGAGGGATATTCAGTCAAATCATGAGCCTATTCCCGTGACGGTTGAGAAGATTATATCAGAGGTCGGCAAATTTTACAGCGTAACCCCCGAGGAGATGCGCTCGCAAAAGCGTTCTTCCCAGATAAGCACCGCAAGACAGGTTGCAATATACGTTGTAAACCAGGTTACGGGACTTTCCTATTCCAACATCGGACAGGAGTTCGGCAACCGCGACCATTCCACAATAGTGTACGCTATCAGCAAGGTGAAATCCAGCATTAAAAAGGATCCGTCCTTTAAGGGAATGGTAGAGGACATGATAAAGAACATGGGTAACAACGCTCTGTAACGATTAAAGGCATACCTGCGGCATTTATCAGATTTGTCAACAATAGGTTGATATTTGCCGCAGTAAAATTATATCATGTTTATCCTTCTTAAATGCCAACGATATATCCGACCTTACACCGTAGCAAATATTTTTTCAAAGTATTTGCGTGGATTTTAAGGGCTGAAATTCTTTAAAATCCGACGTACTGAGAATAGTCTGCGGCGGTTCGCCGTATTCTCATTAATATATTTCTACCGTTCGGCGGCGGTACGCCGCACGAGGACGCAAGACACCCTTAGCTTC
>CALXBK010000004.1 GCA_944386545.1 uncultured Ruminiclostridium sp. | reverse complement strand
GGCATAATTTTAACCTCCGATTTGTTATTTCTATTTTATACCATCTCGGAGGTTTACACAATATCTAAAGAAGTCTCACTTCGCAGTGAACAGGATTTTACTTATTTGCTCAGAACAATTTTAATTGAGAAATAACCATTTTCGTAATTACAGCTTACATAACCATTCATACTCTCTACTGCCTGTCGTATGCTTTGCATACCAATGCCATGAGCTTCTTTGTTTTTCTTTGAGGTTATGAGATTGTTTACATCAACAGGGAGAGAGGTGTTTTCGATTTCAATTATCAGCTTATTATCAAGCTGATACATTGCAATACATACACATTTTTCATCAATCTCCATTCGTTCGCAGGCTTCGATGGCATTATCAAGAGCGTTTCCAAGTATCCTACATATGCTTATTGTCTCAAAATCAATGGAATTGACCTTGATTTTGCTCATAAATGAGATATTACGACTTCTGGCATAATCACCTTTCAGATTTATTATAGAGTCAACAGCGGAATTTCCTGTGTAGCAGACTGATGTAACTTTCTCTACATCATTATACAACTGATTTATGTGTTTTTTTGCCTCAGCATACTTATTATCCTTTAACAAATCATTCAACACAGTTACCTGATTTCTTAAATCATGCTTTATATTACGAATTTCTGCATACGAGCCTGCAATCGCACGATAATTTTCACTTTCGCGCTCCATAATTTGCTCAAGTGTGGCAAGCCTGAGTTGTTTATCATAACTCTCAAAGTAGTTGAATACAGAGAAATTAAGGTACAGGACTCCACAAACCGAAATAATATATCCTATCATCACATTATTTCCAATGTGATGAGCAGGGAATATCTGATTAAGAATAACGGCACTTAAAAACGGCATTAGAATAATAAGCACCCAATATCTGAACGGTAAACTTTTTACCTTGTCTTTGTAAATACGGCAAGAATATACGATAATCCAGAAATCAAAAATTTTTGTCCCTATCATTCCAAGTATTCTCCCCATATTGGATTCTAACAGTTCAGAAGGATTTCCATATCCCATAATTACCAGAATTCCAACGAACAGCGTTTCGGATATAAAGACAATCAGCAAATAATAGACTGATGCAAAAAACTTTACCGTATTCGATCCACTATACAGGAATATTGCAAATGTCAGTAGGATTGCAAATGTAATGCCAATTCGCACATACGGTGATGCTACAAGTAACGATGTTACTGAAAGCACGGCAAATGCTATGCCATAACTAATGATATACGGTAAGTAAGAGTTATATTTCCGTTCAAAAATACGGTGGTAAAAAAGTGCGATAATCAATATTTCAGGAATAGCGTTAATAATTTCAATAGCTTCATAGACGGACAAGTTAAACACATCAGCACCTCGCAGTCAGGAACGAAATGAACTTATCGGCAACGAACTGTTTATAATTACGGCTTAGAGGTACTTTATCGCCATTTTTCATAATAATTGATGTGGGTTCGATATTTCCAATATACGACAAATTCACATAATAACTCTTGTGTGGCTTAACAAAATTAACAAGTCTCTCATCCTTTTCAATTTCCGACAGCTTTCCATTGAACTGATATTTATTAATTCTTGTATGTAATACTATTGTTCTTTTGAAAATTTCAAAATATAGTATATCGCTTACAGATACATTTAAAACTGCGCCGGACATATGAACGGAAAAAGTCATATGCGTCTGATGATATTCATTGAATATTGAGCAAAGCTGCTTTACATACATATGTTCAGGTTGTCCTTTTAGGAGATACCTAAAAGCATTTACTTCATATCCGTTTGGTGCAAATTCCTGATGGCTCGTCAAGAAAGCTATGATAACAGATTTGTCCGTCTCACGAATTTTCTCTGCAACATCTAATCCTGTCAATTCTTTCATTTCAATGTCAAGTATGATTACGTCAAATTGATCGGCTTTAAATTGAGACAGAAACTGCTCTCCGCTTTCAAATTCGCTTATACATAACTTTGTCGTATCAGGATAACTCTTCGCAATCAGCTCTTTCAGCATATTTAAAAACTTCTTTTCATCATCACACATTGCTATTCGCATATATGTCACCATCCTTATGAATATATTATCCCTATAACATATAACAATCTGAAATTCGATTTTTCGACAGGTTTCTGGAAATTTTGTACGAACCCACAAATATTTAAAGTTTTTTGCTGATATTGTCAAAGTGTTGTTGTGATATAGATAATATAATTGTACCTTAATTCAACAAAAAAAGCAACAAAAACTGAACGAAAGGGTAAAGGACGGTGTTAATCGGGCATACGTTCGGCAAAATATATTGATAATTGCGAGTGAATTGCGCCCCAATCCTGCCGTCTGACCTCCTGCGGATATTTGAAATAGGTGCTTAAGTTTGCCCAATTTTCTCTCCTAAGCCGTATATGTCCTGTATATGCGCTTCTATTATGTACCACATCTGTATATGCTTCAATTTATCTTCGTTTGCTCCAAGCATTCTTATCCATTTTTTCTTTCTTCTATTTTACTATATTTTCTCTCTTTTTTCAATCCGTTTCCCTGTTATTATCAAAAAACAAAGCCCTCCGAAGAGGACTTTGTCTACAGTCTGGACAGGGATTGCCGTAAAGCAATGCCTGTTTTTGTTGTTTAATATTGTTTAATTAAGAGAAAGACTTTTTACAAGCTTTGTCACTGTTGCTTTGTCCTTATCGCTTATTCTGCGGCTGTCTCTTATTTTCTGAGCCGCCGCATTTTTAATCCAAAGCGAAAGCGATGAGGATTTTAAAAAGTCAAGAATAAGCTGAGGGTAATACACACAAAACACCGACAAGCCCCAAGCGACAGCCATATCGCGGTAATATTCGCCGCAGGGCAGGCTGTCATAGATTTCAAGCGAACGGCTAACAAAAGCCTCGTCTTTGAATTTTGAAAACAGAAGCACAATGCCTATACGGCTGACAAATTCCCTTTCGCTTTTACAAAGGCGTTGCGCAAGGGAGAAAAGCTCGTCCGTTTCGTTTTTCCCCGTCTTTAAGCAAGAGCAGAAGCAGTCGCACACCGCCCAGTTGTCCGCCACATCTGCATACTGCGTAATATATGGAATTTTTTCCTTAAGAGGCGCTTTTGCCATGCCGATGACAGCACCCTTGATTACAATTTCTTCAAAGCTGTCAAAGGGCAGAGCGGCGATTTCCCTCCATCTGTCAGAGTACTCCCTTGCGATGGCTTTAAGCTGTGGAATTCTTACCCCGTACATCTTATATGCGCAGGTGTGAACGATTTTTTGGTTAAAACTCCGGTAGCTTTCATCGCTTAAAGAAGCGAGCCTGCCTGTAAGCTCCTGCCGCAATTCGTCGCTGTACATTATTATATCTTGCAAAGAGCGTTGTCAATATCGGCGATAATGTCATCTATGTCCTCAATGCCTATGGTAAGTCTTACCGTACCCTCCGTTATGCCTGACGCAACAAGCTGTTCTGCTGAAAGCTGGCTGTGGGTTGTGGAGGCGGGATGAATTACCTGGCTTCTTACGTCACCGACATTTGCAACTATCTGAAGCAGCTCAAGGCTGTTCATGAACATTTCGCCTGCGGGCTTTCCGCCTTTAAGCACAAATGTGAACACGCCGCCCGCACCCTTGGGGCAGTATTTTTTATGAAGCTCGTAATAGGGGCTTGAGGGCAGAGCAGGGTAGTTTACCTTTTCCACCTTGGGGTGATTTTCAAGGAATTTTGCCACTGCAAGAGCATTCTCGCTGTGTCGCTGCATACGCAGTGCGAGAGTCTGTATGCCCGTAATGCAGTCCGAAGCGGAGGCGGGAGCAAGGCACGCGCCGAGATCTCTCATAACAAGCGCACGCAGTCTTACTATGAACGCCGTTGCACCGAGATCCGCGAACACAACTCCGTGATAGGAAACATCAGGCTCGTTGAAAAGCGGGAAACGGGGATTGCCCTTGAACTCAAATTTACCGCTGTCCACAATTACTCCCGACATTACCTGTCCGTGACCGGATAAGAACTTTGTCGCGGAGTGAATTACAAAATCCGCACCCCATTCAATAGGCCTGCAAAGGTAGGGAGTTGTAAAGGTGCTGTCTACCATGAAAGGAATACCGTGAGAGTGCGCTATTTTTGCAATAGCTTCAATATCCGATATGTTGGCATTGGGATTTCCTATTACCTCGGTAAAGAACAGCTTTGTTTTGTCGGTAACGGCGTTTTCCCATTCCTCAAGGTTATCGGGATTTACAAACTTAACGGTAATGCCCAGACGCTTTAGGGTAATGCCCAGCAGATTTATTGCGCCGCCGTAGATGTTTATTGAGGAAACAAGCTCGTCGCCCTCATTGCAAAGATTTACAACGGCATTGAAGATAGCCGCGTGTCCCGATGAGAAGGAGAGCGCCGCAACGCCGCCGTCAAGAGCCGCAACCTTGCGCTCTAATATTTCGCAGGTGGGGTTCTGGAGCCTTGAATATATGTTGCCTTCCTTTTTAAGCTCAAACAGCTCTCTTGCGTGAGCCGCGTCTTTAAAAACATAGGCGTTCGTCTTGTAAAGCGGAGGAGCTACCGACATGGTCGCTTCGTCCGTTTCATAGCCCGCATGAACCGCAAGTGTAGATAAACTGTAATTTTTCATATAAACTGTTCCTTTCCTTTGGCTTTGTACCGTATATTATTGTATCACGGCTTTTTGCCTTTGTCAACAACTCTTATTCTTGCCGCCGTTAAGTAAAAAATGCTTATTTTACTTGACATTTTAGGGAAAATAATGTATAATGCACATAATTCAAAGTAATAAGGAAGTAATACGAAATTATGGCTGAAAAAATAACCGTAAACATGATGTCCAGTGCGACAAAGGTAAAGGGACAGGGCGTAGGCTCGGCGTACCTTGAACAGGTTGAGCTGATAAAATCGCTTGATAAATACCAAGTTACGGAAAATGCCCGTATCAAAGCGGATATAACTCATTATCACACAATCAACCCCGGCTATTATCTCGGCAGAAAGAGCCGCACCAAAAAGGGCAGATCCGTGGGCTATGTCCATATGCTCCCCGAAACGGTGGATACAAGCCTCAATCTGCCTAAGTTTGCAAGAAAGATTTTCTATTCCTATATGATAAGGTTTTACAAGAGCATGGATTTTCTCGTTACGGTAAATCCCTACTTTATCGGCAGATTGGAGCATTACGGCGTGGACAGAAGCAAGGTAACTTATATCCCGAACTATGTATCCTCTGAAAAATTTCATCCTCTTTCCGCCGAAGAAAAGGTAAAGGTTAAGGAAAAGTATTCCGTACCGCAGGATAAATTCGTTGTGGTCTGTGCAGGACAGCTCCAGAGAAGGAAGGGCTTTTTCGATTTTGTGAAGCTCGCCGAGAGTATGCCCGAGGTTGTTTTCGTGTGGGCAGGGGGCTTTTCCTTCGGTAAGATAACCGATGGCTACAAGGAGATAACCGAAATATCAGAAAATCCCCCGAAGAACCTTATACTCCCCGGCATAATAGAGCGTGACTGCATGAACGAGATATACAACCTCGGCGATGTCATGCTTTTGCCGTCATACGAGGAGCTTTTCCCCATGACCATTCTTGAGGCAATGTGCGCCCATGTGCCGATACTGCTGAGGGACCTTGACATATATCCCGATATTCTCTTTGACTTTTATTCAAAGGCAAACGACAACGAAGGCTTTGAGAGCATAATCCGCCGCATGATGACCGATGAGCGGTTTTACGCCGAGTGCAGGGCAAATTCAAAGCGCGGAAACGAGTTTTATTCAAAAGAGAACGTCACCGAAATGTGGGATAAATACTATACAATGGTTTACGAAACAATAAAGGGTAGGAAGTAAAATTAATCGCCTGTCACACGGACAGGCGATTTTTCATATCATTCGTCTTTTTCCTTATCCGGCATTTTTGCAACGCCGTAATCTACGGCGACATCCGATTTGCCGTACAGACGTTCAAAGCAGGTTATAATACGCTTTGCAACAATCTCGGCGGATTTTGTATCCGTATCCATAAGCACAACGATTAACTGCTTGCTTGAATACCTCGTGCAGACGTCCACGCGTCTTAAGGATATGTACACCGCCTGCTCAAGAAGCTCAAGCGCATTTTCGGCTTTGGCAGCTTCAAGCGTTTCCGCACTCGTGGGAGCTATCGTAAACAGAAGCGTCTGCACCTCGAGCTTGTTTCTCTTTACAAATCTGCGGATAAAGTTATAAACGTGCTGGAAGCTGTCGAAATTGAGCAGATACGCGCCCTGCCCGTTGTCCGAGCGTGACATGATTTCGCTTATGTATTGCAGGTCTGCCGCCTTGACGGATTTTCTTATCTCGTCCTCGTTCTGGTCGCTGAAGAAGTGGTAAAAGCTCTTGCCGTTCTGCTTTACATAGTACAACGCCTTATCCGCGCAGTTGTACAGCGTTGTGAAGTCGGTACCGTCGTCGGGCGTCTGGGAAATGCCGATTGAAGCCGAGGTGTTGGTATCGAGCTTCATTTGCTTTATCCTGTCGGTAATGCCGCCGATGATTTTCATTGCGCGCTCTCCGAGAGATACCTTAGAAATTTCGTCCTTTACAAAGACAATAAATTCGTCGCCGCCTATCCTGCAAAGAACATCCGACTCCGAGGAAAACTCCCTCAGCGTGTCGGCTATCGCCTTTAATACCTCGTCGCCTGCAATATGACCGTATTTGTCGTTTACAATCTTGAAGTTGTCAAGGTCTATCATCATAAGCGAGCCGCAGCCGCCGTCCTGCATGAATTTCTCCGCCGCCTCCTTTGTATAGGCTCTGTTCCAAAGGCCTGTCAGAGGGTCGGTGTTGGATTTTCCCGTTAAATCCACAACCTCCTGCATCTTTATTTCGAGCTTGTCGGCAAGACTGCGCCGTAAATCCTCAAGCTCTAAAATTCTGCCTATTCTAAGCCGCATAATATCGGGTACAAACGGCTTTGCAATAAAGTCTACCGCGCCCGCACTCAGACACTTTGTTTCGGTTTCAAAATCGTTGTCTGCGGTAAGGAATATTATAGGCACGTCCTTACAGCCCTCTATACCGCGGATTTTTTCGTAAACCTCAAAGCCGTCCATTTCGGGCATATTTATGTCAAGCAGTATTATGTCGCAGGTGTTGTTTTCCATAAAGGCTACCGCCTGTCTGCCCTTTGTCACGGCTGTTACTTTATATTTGTCGCAGAGAACGTTTTTTGCCGCTGTCAGATTTAATTTGTTG
Source organism: uncultured Ruminiclostridium sp. (assembly GCA_944386545.1). Lineage (GTDB taxonomy): Bacteria > Bacillota > Clostridia > Oscillospirales > Ruminococcaceae > Ruminiclostridium_E. The sequence goes on along the minus strand of CALXBK010000004.1, from coordinate 114,447 downwards.
TCGTCAACAATCAGTATGTGCTTCAAGCAGGTTTCTCCTTTGCTGTTTTTGTATTTTCGGACTTATTTGTTTACGCAAACTATTCCGAAGGTCCACTTTCCGCAGTTGCTTGAGACAGTAGCCGAGGCTTTCGTTGTGATAAGCTCGTCAAATTTGCAATGCTTATCCGCTTCAGCCCTTATTTTGTTTAAAAAGCTCACGGTACAGCCGACATGAGTGATAAAGGCTCTCGTTTTGTCAATCCTGCCGTGCTGTCTGAGGCTTCTTTTGACGTATTTTGCGCAGGAACGCCAGTAATCCCCGACATAAACCCTTCCTATTCTTATTTTCCCATTTCGCATGACGATTACGGGGTGAAGTCGGAAAGTGTCGCAAAGGTCCTTTGCTATTTTCGGCACCTTGCCGTTTATGTTCAGATAATCGGCGTTCATCGCAATAAATGAAGTGCGTATGCGCTTTTTCATGCTTTCAAGCTCGTTAAAAATATTCTGCGCGCTTTTGCCTCGGTCGCGCATATTTACCGCCTTTATCACAAGGTGACCTATGCCCGTTGAAAGATGCTCGGAGTCCACCACGGTAACCCTCGCGCTCTTTATCTTGAGCGTCAATGCGGCAAGGGAGGCGTTGCGGTAGGAAAGGCTTATGCTGTCGCTGACGCAGATGTGGATAATCTCCTCGTACTTTTCAAGCTGTGAATCGAAAAAGGAGATGTACTCCTCCACACTCGGAGCGTGAGTGTTGACTTTTCTGCCGCTTTCAAGATAATCTATTATATTTTCCGATGTAACCTCTGTCATGTCGCAGAATCTTCCCGAATCGGTGGTTATGTAAAAGTATATGACGCCGATGTCGTTGAGCAGGAAGTATTCCTCCGGCAGATCGCATACGCAATCGGTCGTAATGCCGATTTTTTTCATTTTGCAACTCTCCTCAGATATTTATAGGCCGGACGTGGGTTATTTTATTCCGGCTGTAATTTGCTGTTCAAGCACCGATATAACCTCCATTGCCGAGTCGTACTCAAAATCACACATGAGCGAGGCGGCTCTCCCGAAGCTGTCCGCCAGAGGCTTTGAGTGGTAAGAGAGATTTTTTGTCTGCTCTGCGATTTTGTCGGTTTCGTCGCTGTCAAAGGCTTCAATCGCCTGCTTTGCTACGCTGATATATTCCTTAAGCAGCGCTTCGGTTATTTCGGTGAGGGCCTGTGCGTTCGGGATATACAGCTCCTCGGGCTGTCCCGCCTGCGGGTAATTTGCGTTTACATATTCCCTTATAGTATTTATAACCGAGCCGTACATCTCATAAAGCGTATTCTGCTTTTCGTGTATCAGGTCGTAATTTTGCTCCTTGCCCGCACCTTCAAGCTCTCTTGCAAGCTCGGACAGCTTTGCAGCGCCTACCGTCATTGAGGTGCTCTTAAGAGCGTGTACTTCAATGATGTAATTCTTCCAGTCGCCGCTTTCGTAAAGCTTTTGTATGTATTCACGCTTGTCCTTGCCCTTTTGAACGTACATTCTGAGAATTTCTCCGTAGGCATCGGCGTCGCCGCCTGTAAGAGCAAGTCCGCTTTCAGGATCGAAGGTCTTGGCGTCCTTGTTTTTCTGAAAGCTTTTCCTGCGTTCGGGTCCGCTGTATACGGCGGCTGAACAGGGCTGAATATATTCGGGCGGCAGATAGTTTCTCAGCATTCTGTCAAGTGCGGTAAGCTCAATAGGCTTTGCCATGAAGTCGTTGAGCCCCTCGCTTATAAACATATCCTTAACTCCGCTTATAGCGTTTGCCGTAAGGGCGATTATGGGCAGCTGCTTGTAATAATCTCCCTCCATCTCCCTTATCTTGTGGGTGGCTTCAACGCCGTCCATTTCGGGCATCATGTGGTCCATGAACACGAGGTCTATATCCTTTGAACGAAGCATATTGATAGCCGCAGGTCCGCTTTCTGCGGTGAGCACCTGCATATTGTACGGCCGCATAAGTCCCCACGCAACCTTGAGGTTTATATCGTTGTCATCGACGATAAGCACCCTTGCCTTGGGGGCGGTAAAGTGAATATCGCTGCCCCTGCGCTCGTTTAGGTTCATAATGAGGTTTTCGTTATTGAGCGCAGATGCTATCGACAGCGCATAGAACGGCTTGAATACGCGGCTTATGCTTGCGGGTACATCAAAGCTGTCCGTTCTTTCCTGAACAACCGTAATTTTTACGGTGCGCGACAGCTCGTTGAAATATTCGCGGTTTTTAAGGTACTCATCTGCGCTGATAAAGCAATGGGTTATCGCCTTTTCGGAGGCTCTTTTCTTCAAAGCGTCAATATTGGTATAGTTTGCATAATCTATACCGAGCTGCGCTCCGATGTTGCTGATAATCTGGGAGTAGCGTCTGGGTATTTCGGGATGGTTGAATTTATCCATATTAAAGAGGCTGACTGCATGAATGCTTTCAGACTCCTTGACGCTCATGAACGGCTTGCTGTCGGAAACCTTCAGCGGAATGACAAATCTGAATTCCGAGCCTATACCGTATTCGCTCTTTACGTTTATAAATCCTCCCATGCTGGAAACGAGCTTTTTGCATATCGCAAGTCCGAGTCCCGTACCCTCAACCGAACGGTTCTTTCTTGTGTCTACCTGCTGGAAGCTGGTAAAGAGCTGTTCTATATTCTCCTGCGAAATACCTATGCCCGTATCGGCTACCGATATCATCAGATTTATGCCGTAATCCTGCCGGTTTTGTGAAACCGTGACAGTTATCGCGCCTTTTTCGGTAAACTTTATCGCATTGGTGAGCAGATTGACCATTATCTGTCTTATGCGGTTTTCATCGCCGATGATACCGCAGGGAATGCTCGGATCGAGAACAATTATAAACTCGATTTTCTTGCTTCCCTTTCTCGCCATGGCAAGGTTAAGCACGTCATTTAAGGTGGACGCCATGTTGAACGGCTCCTCAATAATCTCCATCTTGCCCGAATCTATTTTTGAAAAGTCAAGTATGTCGTTAATGATTGCAAGCAGGCTCTTTGCGCTGGTGCGTATGTTAAAGCAGTTTTCCTTTGCGTCATCGTTTATTGAGGCGTCGCGGAGCATGATTTCGCACATACCGAGTATGCCGTTCATGGGGGTGCGTATCTCATGGCTCATGTTGGCAAGAAAGTCCGCCTTTGAATGCTCTGCACGCCTTGCGCTCTCCATGCTCTTTCGCATGACGGTTTCGTTCTTCTTCATAGTCAGAATGAACAGGGTGAGGAATATCTGCACCGCCGCTATTATCGCAAAGCACAGCACAAGCTCAATGACGCTGTTTGTCACGCCGAATATGACGGCGTTTCCGTAGAAAATGTGGTGCAAAATCATCAGCATTGAGCCGACAAGATTTGTAAGCATAACCTTTTCGTCTTTATATGCGAGTATTACGATTGATTCTACCAGCAATGCCGTGACATAAGGGTAAAATTCGTTGTCCATGACGCTGCATGAGAAAATGCAGACAAGGGCAGTCAAGGTAACGGCGTATGAGTGTATTTTCTGTGTTGCCTTAGGTGCAAAGGTAAGTATTGTCACAACCACCTCGCAGGTGAACAAAATCCACAGAAATACCCTTGACCATCTGCCCAGAAGCGTCATTGCAGTCATCGCCGAAACGCAGGAGGTATATATAAACCAGATCAGCTTTGTGGTGCTGATTGCGCCGAGAAATTGTCTGAGCCTGTAAACCATTTTTTCTTTCCCCTTCAAGAATTTAAGCTGTTTTCGGCACAACGGCAAATTCATCACAGCGACTGAGTGCTGTGATAAATTTACTTTAGTATATTCAAGTTAATTCTACCACTTTTTATAGTATTTAGTCAATATATAATGCAAAAAAATTTATGGCGGCACCGCACAAAGATTGTGCATCAGATGCACAGTCGGTTTTTTCGTCAGATGAAACAAAAAGCGGAGCGAATACTTGATGTATTCACGAGCATTTTTGTAAAATATGACGGAAAAAGCGCAAGTAGATGACGTACAAAGCCATAAGGCGGTCTTTGTGCGGCGTCGCCTTACCTTTTCGTCAAAATTTACAATGCTTCCAGATATTCCGCGTAAATTTGCTCGGCGCTTCTCAGATGCTCCCTGTTGTAGCGGTTTATTACCGTTTTTCCGCAGGAAAGGAAGGAGGGAAGCTCACAGCAGGAGAAAAATATCTTTACTCCCGTTTCGGCAATATAAGAGCTGCTTCCATCGGTAATGGCACCGAACGGATAGGCAAAGGAAACAGGCATTTTCCCGGTTACCCTGAAAACGGCGGACTGAAGCTCGCCCACATCTTTTATAAGCCGTCTGCGGTAGTCCTCCTCGGATTCGTTTGTCAGCCTTTGGCAGCCCATGCCTCCCGCTTTGGCAAAGTGCATGCTGTAGGTGTGATTGCCTATTTCCACATACCCGCTGTCGGAAAGCTCCTTTACCTCCTCCCATGTGAGATATGCAAAAGAAAGGTTTTTTTCGTTTTCGGGGGTATTTGACGCTGTATCGGTATATTCTCCCACTATATTTACAACTGCCTTGAGGTTGTATTTTTGCAGCAAAGGCAAAACATAGGACAGTACGGTTTCGTGGCCGTCGTCAAAGGTTATCACAACCGATTTATCGGGAAACGGCTCGCCGTTTTCGCAAAGACGGACTATCTCGGAGGGGAGCAGGCTTGTAAAGCCGTTTGCCGAAAAATAGCGGAAATCCTCCTCAAGCTCGCTTGGAGTAACCGCATATCTTCCCGACCTGCTTTCATCCTTTAGGACTTGATGATACATTATTCCCATAAGCCTGCGGCTCGTCATCTCTTCGTCTGCGGCAGAGGTCGCCGCACCGAGTATTGTCAGCATTGCCGCAATCGAGATAATTCCTGCGGCTATCGCCGATATAAGGCTTTTTTTCATTTTGCTTCCTTTCCCGTGTCGAATTTGATATATCCGCTCTTCGGCGCATAAAAATATTTTGCTCAAAAGCATAAAAAATAATTCTCATTTCCTTGACAAATTAAACGGACAATGATATAATAAAACTGTACTAATTCAAATAGAACAGTTTTATGTACCTCGCATTTCATTTGATATTAGGTTTTGTCGAAATACCTAAAAACAAGCGCATTACAGCGGTCCGCTTGTTTATTTTATTAAAACAAAATGTTAAGATGCATAATTAATGTTGACGGCAAAGAAAAAAAGGTGTATAATCAGTGTGCAATCGTAAGGTTATGCTTGGGGTCATATTTTAGGAAAGGGGCTTGGTTTTGTGGGGAACTCACAGTGCGATGTCAGCATAATTGTGCCTGTCTATAATGTGGAAAAATATCTGCGCCGCTGTCTTGATTCGCTCGTTAATCAGGATTGCGACTGCTGTTATGAAATAATTGTTGTCAATGACGGGTCGAAGGACGGCTCTCTCGCCATTGTCAAGGAGTATGCCGAAAAATACGATTTTATAAAGCTTTTCTCTCAGGAGAACTCCGGACAGGCTGTCGCCCGCAACAAGGGAATTGAGCTTGCCTGCGGAGAATATGTAATGTTTGTTGACTCCGACGATTTTGTATCGCCCCGCTATATTTCGAGGCTGTACGGTACGGCGGTCGCTTTTGATTGCGATATAGTGCAGTGCAATTATCGCAATCACGGTGAAAAGGAAAGCCAAAAACCGTCCGGTATGAATAACATTTTTGTGCACAAGCAGGGTGTTTACAGCGGGAAAAAGATTTTTGCCGAGTCGCTTATGGATATAACGGTGAGAAGCTATGTGTGGAACAAAATCTACCGTCGCAGTCTTTTCACCCAAAACAGCATCGTATTCCCACCCGGAATGTATTTTGAGGATTTGGCGATAGTGCCGAGGCTTTTCTATCATTCCGCACGGGTAGCCTTTATCAGCGATACGCTGTATTATTATGTTCACCGCCCAGGCAGCACAACCGGCGATATGTCAAAGAAAAAAATCGCCGACTATATGAAGGCCTACGGCTCTCTCAGGGTGTTTATGGACAACTGTGACGTATACCCCGAATACAGCTTTTTCTACGGCTTTCTTCGCAGGAAAATGTCCGTTACCATTTACGGCATGCTCCTTCGTTGCTGGTGGAACGATCCCGTGGGTACAATGGTTATGTCCTCCCACAAGCGCACGAGAAAATATCTCAAATTATGCTGTGTAAATCGAAACGGTGAAAGAAAAGCCGTCAAAAAGCTATAGCTGAAAATAATATGAAACCGACCGCACAGGGCTATGCAAAAAGTCCTGTGCGATATTCTTTATTTACATATTTAAAACTGCATGAGGATATTCCCAAAATACATTTTACATAATCGGGAGAGCGTGCTAAAATGGTAACGAACGGAGAAAGACGCTCTGAAACATATATACAGCGGGGCAACAGATAACAAGAGATATAACTTAGGCAAGATGTCCCCCGCCTCTAAAGCGGCGGGTTCCATATTCAGTTTCAGTTGGGGTTAAATCCCCAACTGAAACTTCATCGCAGCTTTGCTGCGGCTTGCCACGTTGAATGACGGGGCAAGCCCCTTATTGAACGGAGAGCTTCGGCTAGGAAAACAGTGCGCTTTGAGCTTTCGCCGCAGGACGGAAATAGGGCGGCGAAGCCGTTCAAAGCGGTCGAAAGAAAGGAATGGTCAGAATATGAGATTTACATTACCGAGAGATTTGTATCACGGCGAGGGTGCACTTGAGGCACTCAAGAGCTTCAAGGGAAAGAAAGCAATGATAGTTGTAGGCGGCGGCTCCATGAAACGCTTCGGCTTTTTGGATAAGGCAATCTCCTACTTAAAGGAAGCAGGCATGGAGGTTGAGCTTTTTGAAAATGTAGAGCCTGATCCTTCGGTTGAAACAGTTATGAGAGGCGCTGACGCAATGCTGAAGTTCTGCCCCGATTGGATTATCGCAATGGGCGGCGGCTCGCCTATCGACGCTGCTAAGGCAATGTGGATAAAGTACGAATACCCCGATTGCACCTTTGAGGATATGTGCAAGGTGTTCGGCATTCCCGAGCTTAGAAAAAAGGCGCGCTTCTGCGCAATCAGCTCCACCTCCGGTACGGCTACCGAGGTTACTGCGTTCTCTATAATCACGGATTACGCAAAGGGCATTAAGTACCCCATTGCAGACTTTGAGATTACCCCCGATGTTGCAATAGTAGATCCTGCGCTTGCCGAAACCATGCCCCAAAAGCTTGTTGCACACACAGGTATGGACGCTATGACCCATGCGGTTGAGGCGTATGTTTCTACAGCTAACTGCGACTTTACAGATCCTCTTGCGCTTCATGCGATAAAGATGATAAAGGCAGACCTTGTTGACTCCTACAACGGAGATATGGCTAAGAGAGATTCCATGCACAACGCACAGTGCCTTGCGGGTATGGCTTTCTCTAACGCACTGCTCGGTATTGTTCACTCAATGGCTCACAAAACAGGCGCGGCGTTTGCCGATTACGGCGCACACATCATCCACGGTGCGGCTAACGCAATGTACCTGCCTAAGGTAATCAAGTTCAATTCCAAGGACGAAACCGCCGCAAAGCGTTATGCTGAGATTGCTGACTTTATTCAGCTCGGCGGCAATACAACACAGGAGAATATTGAGCTTCTCATCGCATACCTCAGAAAGATGAACGATGACCTCAACATTCCTCACTGCATTAAGAATTACGGTAAGGACAGCTATCCCACCGAGGAGGGCTTTGTTCCCGAAAACGTGTTCCTTGAAAGACTTCCCGAAATCGCAAAGAATGCGATTGGCGACGCCTGCACAGGCTCCAACCCCCGCCAGCCCTCTCAGGAGGAGATGGAGAAGCTTCTCAAGTGCTGCTACTACGATACTGAAGTAGATTTTTAATGCAAGCATAATTTTGAAATCTTCTTTTATATAGCCTCTGAAATATAACCCCAAGGAAAACTCCCGCTTCCCCCTTAACAGCGGGAGTTTTCGCATATTCTGAGTATGGAAGCTTTTGTATGCCGCCTCTTATTGACAAAACCGTAATGCCGTGTTATAATTTACAGGAATAATGCGGTTTTAATGCCCGTTATGACTTTTTAAAGCTCAGAAATGTATGAGGCGATAATTATGAAAAACTTATTTCGGGCAGGCGCTGTCACTCTTTGTGCTGTGATGGCGGTATGCGCTCTTTCCTTTAATATATCCGCTGAAGACAGCGGCTCGTCCGACTTTGATCCCAACACCGACAAAGTGTGGAGCGAGGCGGTCTACATGGTAAATACGGATACGGACACCATTGTTTTTGCCAAGAACGAAAACAAGAGAATGTACCCCGCGTCCACCACAAAGATTATGACGGCGATAGTTGCGCTTGAAAATATCTATGACTGGGAGAAAAAGGTCGATGTGCCGTATGACTGCTTCAATGAGTTCAACGGCGACAACGAGGATTACTGGTATCCCTCCCATGCCGATATTCAGCCGCTTCAGGATAACCTGACCTACAAGGACTGTATATATGCGCTTATGCTTCCCTCTGCCTGCGAGGCGGCGAATATCCTCGCCTACAACGTGGGTGGCGGCAGTATGCAGAAATTTATCGACATGATGAACGAAAAGGCGCAGGAGCTTGGCTGTACAGGCACGCACTTTTCCAATCCCCACGGACTTTTTCTTGAGGACAACTACACCACGGCGCACGATATGTATCTCATTACGAGATATGCGCTGGATAATCTACCGAAATTTAAGGAGATAGTCAGCACTTACGAGTACGAAATGCCCGAAAACTCAAACAATGAGGAGCCGTACTACATTTACAGCACAATATCCCTGCTCCGTCCCACCAGCGTTTATTATTACGAAAAGGCTTACGGAATAAAGACGGGTACGCTTGATCAGTCGGGAAGATGCCTTGTTTCTGCGGCGCAGGATAAGTACAACTATATCCTTGTCACGCTCGGCGCGCCGATTTATGACAGCGAGGGCAATGAGTACGAGGAATGGTACTCCATGGTTGACGCAATAAATCTCTATAACTGGGCGTTTGAGAATTTTGCACTCACTACCGTTGTGACAAAGGAGGAGCAGATTACCGAGGTTGACGTCGAGCTCGGCGAAAATGCAACCCACGTGATACTCACTCCGCAGGAGGAATATACCGCACTTATGCCCAAAAGCGTTTCCGAGGCGGGTGTGCAGAAGGTTTTCACCACCTATGACAGTGTAAGAGCGCCCGTTAAAAAGGGCGATATTCTCGGCGTAATGGACGTTAAATTCAAGGGCAAGACCATAACGACGGTAAACCTTGTTGCAAGCAGGGATGTAAACCTCTCTCAGTTTGATTACTATATGCAAAAGGCAATGGCGGAGCTTGACAAGCCGTGGCTGAAAATATCGCTGGTCGGAATTGTACTGCTTCTTATCGCCTTTATAGTAACCCGCACGATAGAAAATTCAAAGCGCAGAAAGCTAAAGCAAAAGGAAAAGCGCCGCTTTGAAAGCTACGCTAAGAAACGCTGATGCAGAACATAAACATAATCTGTCTCGGCCGCTTAAAGGAGCAATGGCTCAAATCCGCCTGTGCTGAATATGAAAAGCGGCTGAACGGTATGTGCTCGCTTGCTGTTATTGAGTTAGAGCCTGTCGCATTGCCCCAAGCTCCCTCGCAAAAGCAGATAGAGGACGCCCTTTTAAAGGAAGCGGTAATGATAGAAAAGCGCATACAGAAAAATTCCTTTACAATTGCGATGTGCATAGAGGGAAAACAGCTTTCGAGCGAGGAGCTGTCCGAAAAGCTCCGAATTGCCGCAGTAGGCGGAAAATCAGCCGTGAATTTTATAATAGGCAGCTCTTATGGGCTTGCCGACAGAATAAAACAGCTTGCCGATTTAAAGCTGTCCATGTCGAAAATGACCTTTCCGCATCAGCTTGCAAGAGTTATGCTGTCAGAGCAGATTTACAGAGCCTATTCAATCTCGGCGGGGACTAAATATCATAAATAAACAGGGAGAGCCGAAGCTCTCCCTGTTTCTATACATTTTTCCCGTACATAAGATTTACTCCGACAATACCGCCGATACAGCCCGTGACGGCAGACAGGCACAGCTTTAAAATAAATTCGCCGCCCGTAAAATTCCCCGATACAACTGCGCCCGCAAGGCACAGCAAAAAAATCAACAGCCCGCCGGCAGCACCCCATATAAAGCCGTTTTTGCGCTTGCCGCCGCCGACAAACATACCGCAGACAAAGCAGGAAGCGCACAGTGTGAAATAGCTAAGTGCCGATACCTCCTCCTGCGGTGCGTCAAAGCTGTAAAATATCAGCGAGGAAACCACGCTGAATATCAACAAAACGGCGACTCCTGCCGCAAAACCTTTTATAAACGGCTTCATTTTCCGTAGCCTTTGAGTGGGACTGCTTCTTTTTATCATGCCTGTACCGCCTGCCTTTTTGTACAGCTTATGCGCTATGCGGACAGATTATTACTCTCCCTGTATTCAAGGCGGTTATCGTTTTCTTTTATTGCAAGCGCAGCCTTGCGCTCCCTTTTTCTCTCATGCTCAAGATGCAGGTAAAAAGCGTACATCGGCACGCAGAAAATCATAGCGCAAATAAGTAACGTTGTAATTTCATTGATTGTCATAATTTTTCTCCTTCCGTAATATAAAGATAAAGCATTTCATTTTTCCGTTGCAAGACAACATTTTGTCTACTGCACCTATATGCTACCACATCTTAAAAAATTTTTCAATGCATTTTTAAAGGGCTGTCCTTTTTATCACCCTGCTGTAACGAAATTCCGTATAAATAAGGGAAAAGCTTTCCCTGAAAATAAAAATCAAAAAGCTATTGACAAAGTATTCTTACTATGATATACTGAGAAAGTAGGAACGGTTATCGTTGCTGACGGATAATGTGAATTGACACAGGTGCAGCGATAGCTTAATTATAGCCGACCGTCTGGGCAGTCCGAGCAGGACTGCTTTTTGTTTTTTAAAAGCAGTAATGCGGGAAGAAAGGAAAGGTAAAGCTATGGAAAATTTCGTAAGTTTAAGCGAACGCTTCAAGGATTACTGGGAAGGCTTCAAACCCGGCAAATGGCAGGAGGGTATTAATACCCGTGATTTTATAATCACAAACTTTACACCCTATGACGGCGAGCCTGATTTTCTGTGCGGTCCTACCGACAGAACAAAGGCGCTCAATGAAAAGCTCGGGGAGCTTTTCAGAAAGGAGCGTGAAAACGGCGGCGTGCTGGATATAAACACCGAGGTTGTATCCTCTCTTTGCACCTATCCCGCCGCATATCTTGACAAGGAAAACGAGCTTATTGTAGGCTATCAGACAGATAAGCCGCTTTGCAGGGGAGTTAATCCTTTCGGCGGCATCAGAATGGCAAGAAGTGCGTGCGAGGCGTACGGCTACAAGCTGTCCGACAAGGTGGAGGAGCATTTTGAGTACCGCACCACGCACAATGACGGCGTATTCAGAGTATATACCGACGAGATGAAGCTCGCCCGCCATGTGGGGATAATAACAGGACTTCCCGACGCATACGGCAGAGGCAGAATTATCGGCGATTACCGCAGAGTGGCTCTGTACGGCGTTGATTATCTCATAGAGCAGAAAACCCTCGATAAAAAGAAGGTGGGCGAGGGCACAATGGACGTTGATTCGATAAGGCTGTCCGAGGAGCTTTATCAGCAGATAAACTTCCTCAATAAAATGAAGCAGATGGCGCAGATGTACGGCTATGACATCTCAATGCCCGCAAGAAACACGAGAGAAGCTATCCAGTGGACCTATTTTGCGTACCTTGCTTCCATCAAGGAGCAGAACGGCGCGGCAATGTCGCTGGGCAGAACCTCTACCTTCTTTGACATCTATGTGTGCAGGGATATGGAGCGCGGACTTATCACCGAGGAGCAGGCACAGGAGCTTACAGACGATTTCGTAATGAAGCTGCGCAGCGCAAGACATCTCCGCACTCCCGAATACAACGAGCTTTTCGGCGGCGATCCGATGTGGATAACCGAGAGCGTGGGCGGCATTACGACAAACGGCGTGCCGCTGGTTACAAAGGGAAGCTACCGTATGTTAAACACCCTTTACAACCTCGGCTCCTCTCCTGAGCCCAACCTCACCGTGCTGTGGTCGGAGCGTCTGCCTGAGCCCTTCAAAAAGTTCTGTGCAAAGCTCTCGATAGATACCGACTCCATTCAGTACGAGAACGACGACCTTATGCGCATGGAGTACGGCGACGACTATGCAATCGCTTGCTGTGTATCTGCAATGAAGGTAGGCAAGCAAATGCAGTTCTTCGGTGCGAGGTTCAATCTTCCCAAGCTTCTGTTGCTTGCGATAAACGGCGGCTATGACAATGTAACGGGCATGAAGCTCGGTCCTCAGATGGAGCCTGTAAAGGGCGATAAGCTGGATTATTTTGAGATAAGGGTAAGGCTGGATATATACCGCGAGTGGCTGTGCAAGCTGTATGTAAACGCCATGAACGTTATTCACTATATGCACGACAAGTACGCATACGAAAAAACGCAGATGGCGCTTCACGATACCGATGTTGACAGAATGATGGCGTTCGGCATTGCGGGACTTTCCGTAATGGCGGATTCGCTCAGCGCGATAAAATTTGCAAATGTCCGTCCTATCCGTGACGAAAACGGCTACATCGTTGATTTTGAAACGACGGGAGATTTCCCCAAGTTCGGCAACGACGACAACAGAGTGGATAAAATTGCACAGAGCATTATTCAGCGCGTTTCCGCAGAGCTTTGCAAAAATCCCACATACAGAAACGCCCGTCACACCCTCTCTGCGCTCACCATTACTTCAAATGTGGTATACGGCAAGAAAACAGGCTCTACCCCCGACGGAAGAAAGAAGGGCGAGCCGTTCGCACCCGGCGCAAACCCCATGCACAACAGAGAAACAAAGGGCGCAATCGCTTCGCTTAACTCCGTCGCAAAGCTCCAGTACGACTACTGCAAGGACGGTATCTCCAACACCTTTTCAATCGTACCTGACGCTTTAGGCAAGACAGACGAGCAGAGAACGGAAAACCTCGTTGCGATTTTAAGCGGCTATTTCTCAAATTACGCTCATCATCTCAATGTCAATGTCCTCAACAAGGAAACGCTGATGGCGGCATACGAAAATCCCGACGCATATCCCAACCTCACTATCCGTGTGTCTGGCTATGCGGTAAACTTCCACAAACTGTCAAAGGAACAGCAGAGAGAAGTTATAAGCCGCACCTTCCACACCGCGATGTAATATGGAAAAGTGCAGATACAGCAGTATTCAGACATTGGGGACGCTTGACGGTCCGGGAGTGAGATTTGTCCTGTTTTTGCAGGGCTGTCCGCTTCATTGCGGATACTGCCATAACCCCGAAACCGCCGATATAAACGGAGGAAATGAAATTACCCTTGATGAGGTGATGGACCAGGTTATCCGCTGTAAGAGCTATTTCGGCAAAAAGGGTGGTATAACCGTATCGGGCGGCGAGCCGCTGTTACAGGCAAGATTTGTGACAAGGCTGTTTCAGCGCTGTCACGAGGAGGGCATCAATACCTGTCTTGACACATCCGGCTGTATGTATAACGCAGATGTTGAAAGACTGCTTGCAGTAACGGATTTATGCCTGCTTGACATCAAGATGACAAACGACGAGGACTATAAAAACCACATCGGCTGTCCGATTGCCGCGCCGCTTAAATTTCTTGAGATGCTGAAAGCGCACGGAGTTGACACCTGGCTCAGACAAGTGATAGTAAAGGGCATAAATGACAGCGAGCAGAGCGTCGGAAAATTCGGCAGGCTTGCAAACGCCTATGATAATGTAAAGCTTGCGGAGCTGTTGCCGTTCAGAAAGCTTTGCTCGTCAAAATACGAGGAGCTGGGCAAGCCGTTCCCCTTTGCTCAGTACCCCGAAACCGACAGCGAATTAATTAAAAATCTGAGCAGGTTTATTGATAAGAATGTTCAGCCGTAGCTTTAAGTGAGAAAGTTTGTTTTGACTTTCTCACTTTTTTATTATGTAAAAATCTTGTGTCGGCACGGTTATAACTTAGGCAAGATGTCCCCCGCCTCTAAGGAGGCGGGTTCCATATTCAGTTTCAGTTGGGGTTCAATCCCCGACTGAAACTGAAACGCAGCTTAGCTGCGGCTTGCCGCGTTGAATGACGGGGCAAGCCCCTTATTGAATGACGGGGCAAGCCCCTTATTGAAAGGGTAATTCCCGATAGTACCGCCGTGATTTTTCGTAAAGCGTAATTATGCACAAAAATAACTTTTTGCAAAAATCAAATGCTATTATATCCGACAAAGTTTGATAAAAAAACCGTTACATTCTTCTTTGGTATTGACAAAAACAGAATTCGGATTACAATTATAACTTAGGCAAGATGTCCCCCGCCTCTAAGGAGGCGGGTTCCATATTCAGTTTCAGTTGGGATTCAATCCCCGACTGAAACTGAAACGCAGCTTCGCTGCGGCTTGCCGCGTTGAATGACGGGGCAAGCCCCTTATTGAATTGTTAGATATGGCTAACTCGCATTTTACACCTTAAAGCAAAGCAGGGAGGTAATAAAGATGATGCCGATGACATTTGCACAGTCGGGTGAGGAATATATTATAAAAAAGCTGAGCTGCGGCGTGGGAGAAAAAAGCAAGCTTGAAAAAATCGGGCTTTGCGTCGGCGCAGCGGTGACGGTTATTGCCGTATCAGGCGATAATTATATAGTGCGCATAAAGCAGGCGAGGGTTGCGCTTAACGCCGAAACGGCAGGAAAGATAATGGTTTGACCGTGTTGTATACAGTGTAGAAAAGGAGAGGTCTGATTATGAAAACGCTTAAGGATATAAGGATAGGCGACAGCGCAAAGGTGGTGCGCGTTCACGGAGAGGGCGCACTCAGACGCAGGATAATGGACATGGGAATAACAAAGGGCGTTGTGATAACGGTTAGAAAAACAGCTCCTTTGGGCGATCCGCTGGAGCTTACCGTAAGAGGATATGAGCTGTCGCTGAGAAAAGACGACGCGGGTATGATAGAAGTAGAATGATAAAAGCCGCAGAGCAGGGAAAGGAAATACAATGAGCTTAACAATTGCACTTGCGGGAAATCCCAATTGCGGCAAAACAACGCTGTTCAACGTTCTGACAGGCTCCAATCAGTTTGTCGGAAACTGGCCGGGCGTTACCGTTGAAAAAAAAGAGGGTAGGCTGAAAAACAGCAACGATGTGATTATCACGGATTTGCCCGGCATTTATTCGCTGTCGCCGTACACACTTGAGGAGGTGGTTGCAAGAAACTACCTCGTGGAGGAACGCCCCGATGCAATTCTCAACGTAGTGGACGGCACAAATATCGAGAGAAATCTTTATCTTACAACACAGCTTGCAGAGCTTGGAATACCCGTTGTCGTAGCCATTAACATGATGGATATGGTACGCAAAAACGGAGATAAGATAAATATAGAGGATCTGTCAAGACAGCTTGGCTGTAAGGTGATTGAAATTTCTGCACTCAAAGAGACGGGAATAGACGAAGCGATAAATGCGGCGACGCAAGCGGCAAAGAACGGTGTAACCGTGCCCATGCACATTTTTTCGGGAACGGTAGAGCACGCAATCGCTCATATAGAAGAAGCGGCGGTACATTCAATGCCCGAGGAACAGCAGAGATGGTACGCCGTAAAGCTGTTTGAAAGAGATGTAAGAGTAGTTGAAAAGCTCGGACTCAGCGACACGCTTACCGAGCATATCGAAAGCGATATACAAAAGGTTGAAAAGGAGCTTGACGACGACGCGGAGAGCATTATCACCAACGAGCGTTACATTTACATAGGAGAGATACTCAGAAGCTGTTACAAAAGAAAATCGGCGGGCGAACTGTCCGTTTCGGATAAAATAGACAGGGTAGTTACCAACCGCTTTGCGGCTCTGCCTATTTTTGCGGTTATAATGTTCCTTGTGTATTATATTTCTATGGTAACTGTCGGATCGGCGGCGACTGACTGGACAAACGACGGTGTGTTCGGCGAGGGCTGGCATTTATTCGGAATAGGCTCTTATGAGGCACAGCAGGCGGCAGAGGAATTCGGCTCGTCGCCCGATATAATAAACGCCTTTATCCGGCAAAAGGAGTCGCAGGGCGTTGATGTGACGGCACTCAGACAGGCGTTAAGCACGCTTGAAGGGGGCGCTCCCGATATAAAGGCGATAACAACAGAGCTTGAAGAGCTGGCGCTTGGAGTTTCTGACAGCGATGAGACAAGCTATATTGCGGTTGACGAAGAAACACAGCTTGAAACCGAGGTTGAGCTTACAGGCGCAGACTTTCATGCGGCTGTTGAAGCATTTATAAAGTACGGCGGTGTTGCTCCCTCCCCCGAAAATTACGGCGTGTGGGTGCCCGGCGTGCCCGTGCTTGCCGAAAACGCCCTTGACGCAGTGGGCTGTGACACAGACTGGCTGAGAGGTCTTATACTCGACGGAATTATTGCGGGCGTAGGCGCAGTGCTCGGCTTTGTGCCGCAGATGTTCGTGCTGTTTTTGATGCTTGCAATACTTGAGGCTTGCGGCTATATGTCGAGAATTGCCTTTGTGCTGGACAGGATATTCAGAAAGTTTGGCCTTTCGGGCAAATCTTTTATTCCTATTCTTGTCGGAACGGGTTGCAGTGTGCCGGGAATTATGGCGTCGAGGACAATAGAAAACGAGAGCGACCGCCGCATGACGGTGATAACCACCTCGTTCATTCCCTGCGGTGCAAAACAGCCGCTTATCGCGCTTATGGCGGGAGCTGTGTTCGGCGGCTCGCCCTGGATTGCAACAGGCGCTTACTTCATAGGTATGGCGGCGATAATCGTTTCGGGCATTATTCTCAAAAAATTCAGAATGTTTTGCGGCGAGCCTTCTCCGTTTGTAATGGAGCTGCCTGCATATCATTTCCCCACGCCCAAAAATGTCCTGCGCTCCATGTGGGACAGGGGCTGGTCGTTTGTAAAAAAAGCGGGAACGGTTATACTGCTTTTCAGCGTGGTTATCTGGTTTACCTCGTTCTTTGGCCGGGATGATACGGGCGTGTTCCGTATGCTGTCGGAAAATGAAATGCAGTACAGCATTCTTGCAAAAATCGGCGAGGCTGTCTGCTTTATCTTCGCCCCTTTAGGCTGGGGGGACTGGAGAGCCGCAGTTGCAACTATAACCGGACTTGCGGCAAAGGAAAATATCGTAGCCTCGCTCGGTATTCTGTACGGCGGGGGAGAAGCTACCGTATATGCGGCGCTCGGAGATGCGTTTACGTCGGTGACGGCGATGTCTTTCCTTATCTTCAACCTGCTTTGCGCTCCCTGCTTTGCGGCTATGGGCGCAATCAAGCGTGAGATGAACAGCGCAAAATGGTTCTGGTTTGCAATAGGCTATGAATGTCTGCTTGCCTATGCCGTATCCTTTGTAGTAAATCAGATAGGCGGAGCGTTTACGGGAAGCCTTAACCTTGTCGGCCTTGTAACGGCCATATTGACGGTGCTTGCGGCGGTGTATCTGTTAATTCGCCCCGTAAAGAAAAAGACGCAGGCGTAAAGAGGTGATATTATGCCCGAAATTTTAGGCGATGTAATAGTAGGGGTTATTTTGCTGGCTGTGATAATCGGCGCAGCTGCGATAACAGTCCGTGACAGGAAAAAGGGAATCTGCGAAGGCTGTTGCGGCGGGCGCTGTGCAAACTGTAAACCAAATATACAAGGTGAAAAAGAATAAGGAAAAGCCGAGCTGCGTTTCCGACCGAGCTTGTGAATGCGTACACCCTATTAATGCATAATGACTAACGGTTGCAGGGAGTAAAATCCCTGCTGTTTTTAATTTAGTTGACAAACTCCACTGTTTTTGATATAATAAAGCGGGCAATTTCCACTATATTGGAGGTTTAAAATGGAAAAAAACAAACTGATTTCAAAAATTCGGGAGTTTAACAGACTGTATATGCCGATGATGAAGCTTCTCGGCAATCACTATCTCGGCTCTGAATATTCTGTAACGGAAGCAAGGGTATTCTTTGAGATATACCAAAACGAGGGGTGCAATGCCGCCCATATTGCCGAAACAATGAATATAGACAAGAGTTATCTGAGCAGGATTATTTCGTCGCATGAAAAGAGCGGTTACATCATAAAGAAATGCTCAAACACAGATAAGCGAGTCTACGATTTGTTTTTAACCGATAGAGGAAAACAAAGAGCATTGGAGTTTATTAAAAACTCGGACGATGAAATCGGCAATATACTTACTCATCTGTCTGACGATGAACAACAGCAGATGTATGAGGCTGTTGAAATTGTAATGAATTTACTTAAAAAGAGGTGCGAAAAATGAAAATTGTATAATACAATCCTGATTACAAAACTGATTTTATTGAAATGAACAAGCTTTGGATTTCCGAGATGTTTGCAACTGAAGCCGAAGACGAGCGTGAATTTGGCAACATAGAGCGTTATATTGAAAATGGCGGTCAAATATTTTTTGCTCTTGACGATGATAACAGAGTTATGGCTTGCTGCATGATTGCGCCCAGAGATGACGGCGATTGGGAGATTATGAAGTTTGCCGCCAAAGGAATGTACACGGGAACCGGTGCAGGAAGTGCGTGCCTTAAGGCCTGTATTGATTATGCCAAAAAGAGAGCAATTCAAAGGATAATAATTGTATCAAACCGTAAATGCGTTCAGGCAATACATATTTACAAAAAATACAGATTTGTTGAAATGCCGGTTGACAAAGAAAAGTTTCCGTTTGAACGAGCAGATATAGCCTTTGAAATGTTTTTGAGGTAACTATAAAAATAGAAAACGGTGTAATTTCTTGCGAGATTACACCGTTGCTTATTGTTATATTGAAATTAAATTACTGCGTATCTTTATAATATTAAAGCGCAATGCTTTTAATATACGTAAATATGCACAAAAAATAAGGCTGCAAGGCAAACGCCCCACAGCCTTATTTAATTACTTGGATTCGCTTACGGAAGTAGAGCTGCCAACTGAGCTGGTTGTTGTATTGCCGCAAGCGGTTGCCATTGCAGTGATCATTGCTACTGCTGCTGCTAAAGCTAAAATCTTCTTCATGTTAAGTTCTCCTTATATAATTTGTTCTTTTGTCTTTACGCCGATAGTTTTCCATCGACCTTGTGAATTATACATAAATTTTACGAGCAGGTCAAGTCAATTTGGCGATAGTTGGGTTGAAATTTAAAAATTTCGTCCATAACAACAAAAAGTGGTGCAATCGTTTAATTATTACTGGACATTTTGGCTTTGTTAGTGTATAATGTATGATAATGAACCGTAAAACAGGCGAATTGGTTACACCTTTGTAAACATTTTGTAATAAAAAGTAAGCAAAAAATCCCGAAAAAGTCGATAAATTTACATATTATGTAATTAAAACATCTTTTATGTAAGAAAAATACGGTTTTATTTTCACAAAAAGCATTCGGGATTTTTACAAAAGCTTGAAAGGAAAATATTATGTCAAACACACCTACCCCACACATCAACGCCCAAAAAGGACAGTTTGCCGAAAAGGTACTGCTCCCCGGAGATCCTCTGAGGGCGAAATTCATAGCTGAGAGTTATTTTGCCGATACGCAATGCGTGAACAATATCAGAAATATGCTCGCATTTACGGGACTTTACAAGGGCGAAAGGGTAAGCGCAATGGGAAGCGGAATGGGCGTGTCCTCCGTCGGCATATACAGCTATGAGCTTTTCAACTTCTTCGGAGTTGAAAGGATAATCAGAATAGGCACGGCAGGGGCGCTGTCACCAGACGTAAAGCCGGGCGAGCTTGTTATAGCGCAGGGGGCATGCCACGATACCAATTACGACAGACAATACGGTATGCCGGGAGTTTACGCTCCGATAGCGGATTTTGAGCTTGTGAGAAGGGCATGGGAGAGTGCCTGCGCCAAGGGTATTACCGCGCACGTCGGAAATGTAGTTACCTGCGAGGTGTATTACGACGGCTCGGATACGCTCGGCGAGTGGTCAAGGCTCGGTATTCTCGCCGTTGAAATGGAAGCTGCGGCGCTTTATATGACTGCGGCGGCGGCAAAGAAAAAGGCGCTTTGCATTTGTACGATAACCAACAACCCGCTTACGGGAAGCGAGGATATTACACCGCAGCAGCGCGAGAAAAATCTCACCGATATGATAGAAACGGCACTTGATATTTAGTTTTATGCGGCTTTGGCGGTTAATGTGTAATCAATTTGTAACTGCCGTTTCGGATAATTTAAGTAAATATTTTTCTTTTATATGTCTTATTTGGAGAGCTTGTATAAAACTTATGCTAAAAGTTTTGAATATTTGTATAAATAAATTTATTTTTGTTTAATATTCCAAAAAACCGACTTGAAAATTGTGGGATATGTCATTAAACTTTTCTTGATATTCCTAAAAAGTTATGGTATAATTTTGTTGGTTATAATTAACTCGCAATGTCAATGCGGTTTTACCTATAAAAACGAATGGGGGAAAATCAGTGAACACTTATTCTTATGTCGCCACCGACGTGAACGGTAAAAAGGTCAGGGGCACGGAGACGGCTGAAGACGCGCAGGAGTTAATCGGCAAGCTCAGGGAAAAGGGCTTGTACTGTAACTCTTACAGGGACACTCAGAAGAATAAAGCGGCGGATGTCAAGTACAAATTCAAGACGAAGGACTTATCTTTCTTCTGCCGTCAGCTTGCGGCAATGCTTACCTCCGGCGTCAGCCTCGTAAAGTCCTTACAGATTTTGCAGGCGCAAACCGAGAACAAGAAGGCAAAGCAGGTGCTTCTTGAAATCTACGAGGACGTACAAAAGGGCCGGAGCTTTTCGGAAGCCATTACGGCAAAGCCCGGTGTTTTCCCTCAGCTTTTTGTCAGCATGGTAAGTGCGGGCGAGGCTTCGGGTAATCTGGACACCATTATGAACAGAGTATCCGAGCATTATGCAAAGGACAGCAAGACGCAGAATAAAATCAAAGGCGCTATGATTTATCCTATTGTGCTTCTTGTACTGCTTCTTGTAATCATGGTTGCCATGTTTACCTTCATCATGCCGATGTTTAAGGATCTGGCGGGCGGTTCGGAAGACATGCCGGCGCTGTCGCAAGCGATATTTGCAATAAGCGACTTTATGATAAACCAATGGTACATACTTGTTATTGCGGTTATTCTTATAGTGATAGTGCTTCGTATCATACTTAAAACTCCCGGCTCAAGACTGAAATGGGATGAGATGCTGCTGAAGATGCCGAAGGTCGGCGGACTTTTAAGAACCATTTATACGGCACGTTTTGCGCGTACTATGTCAAACCTCTTTTCAAGCGGTCTGCAAATGGTTGAGTGTATCCAGAAATCAATTGATACGCTGGGCAACAGCTATATTTCAAAACAGTTTGAGGACGTAATCGAGAACGTTAAGCGAGGCGAGTCTCTCTCGGTAGCGATGGGCAGGGCAAACGTGTTTGATGGTATGTTTGTATCAATCGTTTATGTCGGCGAGGAATCCGGTACGCTTGATACAATCCTTGCAAAATCCTCGGATTATTACGATGATGAGGCAGACTCGGCAATTTCAAGACTTGTAGGACTTATGGAGCCTGTTATGATTATCCTTATGGGCGCAATGGTAGGTTGTTTGCTTGCAGGTGTATTCCCCATACTCTACTCCGGTATCGAGGGTATGGGCACTACCTGATGAAAAGACCTTGCACAATAAATTGACTGAAAATTACAGGAAGGAATTTTTGATATATGTTATCGATTGATATTACCGACAGACAAGTAAAGCTCGTAAGAGGCGCATCTCAGGGCACGAAAATCAAAATCGACGAGGTTGATTTAAGAGAGATTGAAGCAGGACTTGTAGCAAACGGCTACATTGCCGATATTCCTCTGGTTGCCGCAGAAATCATTGATATGATCAATACCCGCGGCATTAAGGAAAAGGATACCATCGTATCCATCAGCTCAAGCTCGATACTCTATAAGGAGCTTACCCTCCCTAAGCCCAAGAAGATTTCCAACTCGGCGGCAATAGAAGCCATGATAGGAAGCAACATGGGTATCTCCAGCGACTATAACATTTCCTATACGATCGTGGGAGAAACCGAAGACGAAAACAAAAATCCTATGATAAAGGTGCTTGCCACTGCCTGCCCTCAGCGACTGGTTGACGGTTATGTAAAGCTGTTTACTCACATGGGACTTTCCCTTAAGATGGTAAACATCTCCAACAACTCCATTTCAAGACTTGTTCAGAACACCCCGAAGATGTCGCAGTATATGCCGCTTCTGCTTGTTCAGATTGACAAGGAGTTCCTCAACATCAATCTTTATGAGGACAATGTGCTTGCATTCTCAAGATACTTCAAGATAGACCCTGCGGATTACAACAACGATGAGGACTATGTAAACCAGGCTGTTTATGACAACCTGTTCAGAATGTTCCAGTTCTTCCAGACGAGAAAGGACTCCAAGCCCATCAAGGAAATGATGTTCTACGGTGAGATAAACGACTTTATCGCACTTACTAACGCAGTATCCGGCTTCAATGTTCCGTGCCACATCTTAAGTGCGCCTACAACGATTTCTTCAAGAACCGATTTTGAGTTCACTAAGTTTGCGAATGCAATCGGCGCACTTTACAAGGTAAACAAGGATATTGAGCACATCAACCTGCTGACTACCGTTGCCGCTAAGGAGAGCAAGGGACTTAACACCTTCTTTATCGGACTGGGTGCGGCGGCGATTTTAAGCGTTGCGGCGGTTATCGGTGCAAATGCCGTTATCGGAATTATAAACAGCGGTATCCAGAGTGAGATAACCAAGGTACAGGCTCAGATAAACGATACCGAGCTTCAGGTAAGGCTGACGACGCTCCGTGAAAAGGTGGGCGTTCTTCAGAATTTTGAAAATTACAAGACGTCAATTCAGAACGCAGATATAATGTTCAGCTATATGCCTAAGGGTACTACCGAGGTATACAAGATGCTTGCGGAGCCTTTCACCAAAAACCAGGAGGGTATTGAGGAAATAACCGATGAGGAAATCAAGGATGCTCTTGAGGGTATGAAGCTGGTTGATACCGTTGAAATTAACGACTATTCCGTTACAGCGTCATTCAGATGTACTGATCAATCACAGCCTTCTCAGTATGTAAGAGCACTTATCGCTCAAGGTTATTTTGAAAATATCACTTATGTAGGTTATGAGGTTAATACTATCGGTGATGAATCCAACAATAACAACAAGGAAGATACGGAAGCAATTTTATTTACCATTGAATGTCTGTTAAAGGCGGGCAATGAGTATGAGCTGACCGAAAGCGATGCACAAGCAATCGTTGATAACGGCGGTGCGGCTACCGACACTACAACATCTGAGTCGGCGGCACAGTAACGGGGAAAGGAATTAAGCGATATGAAAATCAGTAAACAGGAACGAATTATTATAATCTGCCTCATTGTGGCAGTTATCCTCGGCGTCGGCATTTTTATGTTCGTACTCCCCAATTTCAATCAGATTGACAAGAACAACAAGCAGCTCGATTCCGTAAAGCTTGAATACGCAAACCTTCAGACGGAGCTTGAGCGTGAGGCGACCATTGACAATGAAATCGAAACTGCCTATGAAGAAGGTAAAAACCTCGCAGACGGCTTCTATGACGATCTGACCTCGTATGAGGCTGACGAGATTATGCGTCAGTTTATAGCTCGCTTTAACGGCGATGAAGAGAAAATAACCATTAACGGACTTGATATATCGGCATTTACCACACAATCCTTGTCGGTATCCGTATTTACCGAAACCGAGGTTACATATCCTCTCAAGGACTTTGCAGATACTCAGCTTTCTCAGGCACAGCAGCCTATTGATTTTAACGCGATGAACGCAAGAGAAAAGGTTATGTATGCAAAGAGCATCAAGGCGGCTCAGCTTGCGGCTTCCGAGCCTGTAACGGTAGGCTCTATAACGGTAGCTCTTACGGTTAATTCCGATGAGCTTCAGAATTTGCACGACTTTGTAGATATGCTTTACAGCGGTATTTACGATGAAGACCTCAAAGATGAGGACGGCAACCCCCGCAGCAAGGCAACCTATCTGCACAGCGTGGTTTATCAGATGACAGATACCTCGGATTCGGAAAACACCACCAACAACAATAATAATAGTAACACTCCTGCTGAGGGTGAGGACGCACCTGCCGGCAACAACAATAACAATAATAACGAAAATGAGGGATACAGCATGGAGCTTTCCGTTGACTTCCTCTGTATTAAGCCTGTTGAAAATCCCACGGCAACAGAATAATTAATTTTTCGACAACATGAAAGGGTGAAGCAAATGAATAAAATGAAACACGGCAGCCCCTTAAAGCTTAAAATTGCATTTTCACGACTGAAAAACGATAAGGGCAGTGTACTGTTTTACATAATCGCGGTGATGTCTGTGTTGATTGTGCTTGCGTCTGCGGTGTACTATTCGGTTGTTTCATCCGAACAGCAGATAGTACAGCGTTACGGCGACGAGCAGGCATATCAGAGCGCTTTGTCGCTTAACGACATAGTTACCGAATACATAAGCAAGAACACCGAATCGTCGATTGTCAATTCCGTTATTGCTCTGTCGCCCGGCGGCTCTATTACCACCAAGGGCGACGGAACAGGCGAATTTGCACAAATTGCGGGCGGACTCGGCGACTACAAGGTAACCATAAGCAAGGTGCGCCAGGACGGCGATATTCATGTTGTTCAGATTGAAACCGAGGTAGATGTAAACGGTGAAAAGGAAAAGGTAGTATCTGTCGGCGAATTTATGCTCACTACAACTCCCTATACCTTCGACAGGTTCTTTACATCGACCGGTTACGCGCCGAACGACGTTATCATGACAGGTATGACGATTACCTCAACCGTGTACCTTGATAACGAGTACACCAGAATCGGTGCAACAACCACCGGTAACAGCGGTATGGATATTCTTGCCGAGATTATTGCGGCAGGTACTCTTGAAATCAACAACACGCCTATAAACTCTACCGGAACAGCAAGCTTTGACATAACCGCAGGCAACAATCTTATTCTGACTTACAGCGGCGGTCAGGGACAGCTCAATCTTAACGGCGGTACTATAAGAGTAGGCGGCAACCTTATTCAGGGTTCGTCCTTCAACCTTAAAAACAATACAGATGTTTATGTTGTAGGCGACTATATTTCCGGCCGTCCCAGTGATGACAGCACCTGTGAAATCTACATAAACGGCGACGCTGCGTTCTTCAACAACGAGGTATACTATGGCAAGGTTTATGTAAACGGTGATGTATTCCTTGATAAATCAATTAACTCAGGCAATAAATTCCCCGGCGGTATCGTTGTCGGCGGCAACATTTACATTAATCAGGCGTCGGGCAATGATACACTTCAGAAAAATTATTTCAGCACCGAATATCAGAACAATAAGGTGAAGTATTATACCGATAATACCATCAGCTTTATTACCGCACACAATGACAGCAACAGCTCATACGAGGTGCTCAGGCTTAACATGAACAAGGCTCGTGAGCTTGCAGGCGGTGTTGCACAAAACAACTATGTATGGCCATCTGACAGCATGGCTTGCGAATCTATCCAGGAAGTAAAGTATGAGATAAACAAGAAGATAGGCAAGTCCGAATATATCAACTGGGATCTTGAAAAAAAGTTCCATGTTGACAGTGATACTTCCATGGCTCTTTTGCCGTCAACCGACTTTGACTTTGCAGCAGGCGAGTTTGTTAAAACCGTATCCGCAGAGAGTGGCACTGTGTATGTTATAGGCGATATAACGACAGACACTACAAAAACCCGTGCTTTGATATTCGATACCTATGCAGGTACTGATTCAAACGGAAATGCAACGTACGAAGACATATATGTTTACCTCAAGCCCAACTGTAAGGCAACGGTAATTACTGAATCCTGGGGCGGAAAAACAACAACCTTTGAGGATGCAGGAGCCGATAACGACACGTTCCTGTGGGGCTTTGACAAAACCAGACCGGGAGATTCTACAAGCAGACCGTTCCATACGCTTGTAAAGGGTAAGGGCAGTGTAATCTTTGTACTTCCCGACGGAACAAAGTATATAAACAGAGTACAGAGCTATGTAGGCCATATATCCGTATTCGAGCATATTAACGGCTGTACGGTTGCGGCAGGCACTGAGCCTCCGTATCAAGCCTCCTTCCAGGCAAACAAGGTTACGGATATAATTGATCCCGATACCAACAGATTTACCGACGAGGTCCTCGCTCAGACAGCGGCGAACGGTCAGTACATTCACAACAATATATTCCTTGTAACGGTAGATAAAAACGTTTCAATGGAATTTGAGGTAATGCAGACCTTCTTCGCAGGCTTTGTCTATGCTCCTTATATGACCTTCACCGCGAGCGGCGGCGGCGGACAGGGCGGTATGCTCGGCGGTATTATTGTGTCTGACTACACTATGCCTCAGACAAGCAACACCTATGTCTGCACAGTACCGTACGACTATTACTTCAGATTTGTACCCGAAGGCTCAAGTGAAGAAGAACGAAAAAAATACATGGAGAAGCTGATGGCAGATTCCGGCTGTACTACTTCTCTCGGTGCGGCTAATGCAAGAACCTGGAGAAAATACGGTTATAACTAACGAAAGGAGTGTTAAGCATGAAGGCGATTAAAGGGCTGAAGCGTAAAAAAGGCTTTACTCTTACGGAAGTTCTTGTCGCAATGGCTGTATTCGCAATTATGTCCGCAATAGTTATGCAGATACTTGCGATTTCAATCAGATATTACGGCAGAAACGACCGTGTAGATAAGGACCTTGACGCACAGATAGAAAACCTCGTAACGGAAAATGCTCTTGTTGAAAGAAATACGGTTGAGCTTACGCTGGACTTCATAGGAACATCCGGCAGTGCGGCGGGCAGTCTTACAGTAGACGCGAGCGTTAAAAAGGACAGTACCGACCAAGACGAAAGGCTGGAGCTTAACACCTTTGACGCAGAAATAAGCTCAATAGAGAGCGGAGATGATGACGAAAACGCCGGCGGCGGTATGATTACCGATACCATTCACCTTTACGGCACAAAGGGAATTGATTCAATAGTTATTGCCTCTCAACAAATATATGTTCCCGGCACGGGAGGTCTTGAAGCAACATACGAAATAACGTTGAATATAAAGATTGACCAAACTACCAATCAAAGCTTGTCACAGTACGAAAGCAACGCGGTGAAAATTTCGCTTCCCGATTCGGCAAGAAATGTCAGTGTAGACGCGGGCGATAAGCTGACTCACATTATGCTTTCCTCTACCAATGTACGACTTTCTGATAAAGATCCGAGCAGCAAGGATAATATTTACGATTCGATAAAAATTACGTTTACGCTTCCTGAAAGCGCTTACGATACTGAATACGGAAGCTTTGCGAAGTATTTTATCGCTCCGGATTCAACCTCGGCTCAGACTAGTGCGACCTTTGTTGATACCGACGTGCCGGGAATTTACAACACCGTAAAATAAGCTTTACAGAGGTGAATATTATGAAGAAACTTTTAAAGAAAAAGGCGTTTACCTTAATAGAGCTTATTGTTGCGCTTGCGGTATCGTTTATACTGATAATCGGTGCGATATCAATGTTCAGACCTGTTCAGAGAATTATCGGCGGCATGGAGGAAAACATTATTGTGAACAATGTGACCGACAGCCTGATGACATTTATTTCAGACAGGCTCGGCCGTTCAGCAACGTACAACATAGGTGCATACACGACGACTCAGCTTATCGATATGGCAAACGGTCCGTACCACAGATATGACGTAATGAGCTCCGTCACCGATTCAGACGCTGTTACTTCAAAAATGTACTGTATGGCACTTAAGAAGCATACGGACGGAGGCTACCGTCTTTATGATCTGGGCGATGTATCGCTGCCCGAACAAATGGCGCAAAAATTAATGAAGGTTTACGACAAATTAATCGCAAGCGATGAGATTGATGAATACGCTTTGTATGAAGATGAATATTACGGCATAGCCCATCATAAGTTCAAATTTGAAACTACATTTGATCCAAACGGCGCGGCTTGGTGTAATATAGGCGTACAGACAACCGATGAGAACGGTGATATTATTACATCAGAGCGTAGTCAGATGTTCAGACTGCTCAATATGTCTGTAAGCGATAAGCCTGCCGCAGATGACGAAGTGTTAAAGGATTACACATATTCTGACGACAGCATAATCATAATTATCTATAAAATAAACAACTACGTAAGCTAAAACAAAAATTGCGGCTTGAAGAAAATCTTCAAGCCGCAATAAAGACGTTTAAAATCAGCCCTTAGCGGATTCCCATAAGATCGAGATACCACTTGATAATCATTTCACCGTGCAAAGCGCTGATTGCAAGTCCGACGCTCAGTGAAGGACCGAATGCAATTCTCTGACGGAATTTTACCTTTTTGACGGTGTTGTTTTCGGCGGTTATTCTGAAAACAAATTCCTTGTTTTTGGGTACATCGCCCACGAGCTTTGAAATGCTTTCATTAAGCTCGTTTATCTGCTCGTCGGAGGGCTTGCCGTTAATCCACGCCTTTTCATCGAAAATCTCGGTGTTTACTTTACATACACCCTTTTCGATTTCTCCTACAACAATATCGGAGGAGCTTTCGACCATCTTTTCTCCGTCGGTTTTAAGCCAATCGCCGAAAACGACGGAGATAGAAGCGGAAATACTCTTATCACGCTTTGATGTGATTGCCGTCTGGAATATTCCGTATATTGCGCCGCAGATAACTCCTATCACGGCGGCAGGGACTATCTTCCAGCCGAGCATGAAGCCGCAGGCAGCCATAAGCTGAACGTCGCCGCCGCCCATTCCGCCGAAAAGCGCAAGCACGGCAAACGGAACTGCGATTACAGCGGCTCCCGCAAAATGCTCCCACCACGGCATATTAGGCTCTGTGAAGAAGGTCGCAATTCCGAGCACGGCAATTGAAATCGTGCACCAGTAGGGGATTTCAAGCGTGTCCAAGTCGATACAGCTGAGCACAATCAGCAGGCAGAAGAAAACTATTGCTACTACCATCGGCAAACTTGCGTGAAATCTCAGATATGCGGCAAGGAACGAAAAGCCGGTAAGCGCTTCCACAATAGTGTAGCGAGCCGAAATCGGGGCCTTGCAGTTACGGCATTTTCCGCCGAGGAAAATCCAGCTGAATATCGGCACAAGGTCGCACGGCTTGATTTTCTCACCGCAGGAAAAGCAGTGCGACGGTCCGCTTATGATTGACATTTTAAGCGGGGTACGGTAAATGACGACGTTTAAAAAGCTTCCGATTACCGCCCCGAAAATGAATACGAGAATACAAACTACGGTATCATACCAGAGTATACCGGTCATATATATACCTTCCTTTCTTGAAAGTCCGAAATATGTACGGGCTTACCGCCGTAAAGCGGATTTTAAAAGAGCTGTTTAAAAGCTCATGGATATTTTATCATATTTCGCCATTGATTTCAATAGCGGATTACGCATAATTCTTTTAGCATAGGGGGAAAGCCTAATGAAAAATATACCGATCGGACAAATCCTTGTCGAGAACGGATTTCTCAAGCAAGAACAGCTTGAAGAAGCTCTTGCAAAGCAAAAATCCGAACCGGGTAAAAAGCTCGGCGATGTGTTGCTTGAGATGGGTTATGTTTCCGAAACACAGCTTGCTCAGGCACTTTCGATAAGACTTAAGGTTCCGTTCGTGGATCTGACTACCACTAAGATTGACTTTGAAGCGGTTAAGAAGATACCGGAAGCAATTGCAAAGAAAAACTGCTGTGTTGCTTTCCAGAAAACCGATTCAAGACTGACCGTGGCAACGGACGATCCTATCAACTTCTACATATTCGAGGAGCTTAAGGTTATTTCCGGCATGGAAATTCATGCAATGCTTGCAACCAAGACCGCAATCATTGAAACTATCAACAAGGCGTACTCACAGCAGACGGTTAGTAACGTTATGGATAACCTCAACAAGGAGTACATCGGTGATGAGGCAGGCGTATCCAAGGAGGACATCGAATCCGGCGAACGTGTTGATAACGCCCCGATAGTAAAGCTTGTAAATACAATTGTTGAAACCTCGTTCAGAATGAATGCGTCGGATATTCATATTGAGCCGTTTAAGGACAGAACGAGAGTAAGGCTCAGAGTAGACGGCGAGCTTATCGAGCAGATGAAGGTAAAGCCTGCCGCACATAACTCCCTTATTACCCGTATCAAAATCCTCGGCGGTATGAACATTGCCGAAAAGCGTATACCGCTTGACGGTCGTTTCGGCATGACCATTGACGGTGTAAACCTTGACGTCCGTGTATCTACCATTCCTACCGTATACGGTGAGAAATGCGTTATTCGTCTGCTTTCAACGGCAGATGAAAAGACGAGAAAGATTACCGACCTTGGTATGACGCTTTACAACTATGAAATGTTCAAGCAGATTATACGCTGTCCTCACGGCGTTATGCTGGTTACGGGACCGACGGGTTCAGGTAAATCAACAACCCTGTACGCAACGCTCGGTGAGCTTTCTAAGCCGAACGTAAATATCGTAACGGTTGAGGACCCCTGCGAAAAGAAAATAGACGGCGTAAACCAGGTACAGATAAATGCAAAGGCAGGACTTACCTTTGCGGCTGCGCTCCGTTCAATTCTCCGTCAGGACCCTGACATCGTAATGGTCGGTGAGATTCGTGACGGCGAAACGGCGGATATTGCAATTCGTGCGGCTATTACGGGACACCTTGTGCTTTCAACCCTCCACACAAATGATGCGGCAAGTACCATATTAAGACTTGTGGACATGGGCGTTGCTCCCTACATGGTTGCCTCCTCGCTTGTCGGAGTTATCGCACAGCGACTTGTAAAGCTGCTTTGTCCCGAATGCAAGGAAAAGGTAACGCTTACCGATCCCGCTGATTTAAGGCTTGTAGGCAAGACCGAGCCTGTTGACGTATATGCGGCGCACAGAGGCGGCTGCCGTGCCTGTCACAATTCGGGCTACAAGGGCAGAACTGCTATTCATGAGATTATTGTAAGCACCAACGACATCAAGGAGCTTATCTCAAGCGGCGCTACCGCAGAGCAGATAGGCGCACAGGCGGAAAAGAACGGAACGAAGCTTTTGAGAAGCAACGTTACCGACATGGTGCTTGAAGGCACGACAACGCTTGAGGAGCTTGTAAGAGCTACCTACTCCGTATAAGGAGAAGCTCTCAAGGCGCAAAACAAGGCTATCGGCCGTGCGGCACAGACCGGCGGCTTAATGCATAAACGAAAATGTTCAAAGGAGAAAAAACGGTGGACATCAACAAAATTCTTGACGAAGCAAGACGGCTTGGCTGTTCGGACTTGCATTTCACGGCGGGACTTCCCCCCATTGTACGATTGCACGGAAGCATTAAAAAACTCAGCGGTTACCCCGACTGTACCGAGCCTATCATTGTAAATATAATCAATCAGATAACCTCAATGAAGCATAAGGCGTCCATACAAAAGGGACTTGACACCGACTTTTCGTATGTATCCGCTTCGGGACACAGACACAGAGTTAATGTATACAGACAGCGGGGCTATCATGCAATCGCTCTGCGTTTGTTAAGAAACGATATTCCTACGCTACAGGACCTCATGCTTCCCAGCCTGATGGGCGAATTTGCACTCCGTCCCAGAGGACTTGTGCTTGTAACAGGACCTACCGGTTCAGGTAAATCCACCACCCTTGCGGCTATGATTGACCACATCAACCGTAACAAGAACTGCCACATCATCACGGTTGAGGACCCTATCGAGTATCTTCACACCCACAAGCAGTCCATGATAAATCAGCGTGAAATCGGTGCGGATGTTGACAGCTTCGCAGGCTCTCTGCGTGCCGCCCTCCGTGAAGACCCCGATGTTATCCTCGTCGGAGAAATGCGTGACTTCGAGACCATCAACGCGGCAGTAACTGCGGCAGAAACCGGTCACCTTGTGCTTTCGACACTGCATACAACGGGTGCCGCTGAAACCATCGACCGTATCATTGACGTATATCCGCCTCACTCACAGGGACAGATTCGTACACAGCTCGCAAACACGCTGGTTGCGGTTATCTCTCAGACGCTTGTTCCTACCGCAGACGGCAAGGGAAGAATTGCGGCTCTTGAGCTTATGAGCACTACGGACGCCATTTCCTCTCTTATTCGCGAGGGTAAGATATTCCAGATCCCGAACGCAATCCAGACTTCAAAATCTCAGGGAATGTTCTCGCTCGACCAGGACCTCGCAAGACTTGTCCGCACAGGCAAGATTACCGAGCAGGTTGCAAGAAGCAGATGTCAGGATCCCGACGATCTCACAAGATACATCGGCGCATACTAATTATAAAAAGTACAAGGCGGGAATACCCGCCTTGTTCAGACTGTCGACAAACCCACGCACCGCTAAAACGCAAATTTTTAAAATCTTTTTTTAGATAAATTTGATATTTTAATCTTTTCAGAGTCGATTTTCGGCTCTGAAAAGCCGTTTTAGCTTACGGCGTCAACAGCCTCCTACTGTACAAAAGTACAGCGACGGAGGCTGTTTCCTTGTCTGCGTGTGTTTCTCGCAGTCTGTCAGCTTGTAAACAAATATTTTGTGTACAAGCTGACAAGGCGGGAATATCCGCCTTGTTTTATATATTGAGTTTTATTATGGAAGGACAGCTATGAGATTTATAATTCAAAGAGTAATCTATGCTAAGGTTACCGTTGACGGTAAGGTGACAGGTGAAATACAAAACGGCTTTTTAACGCTTGTCGGTGCGGCTAAGGGCGACACTGAGGAAATAGCAGACAAGCTCATTTCAAAGCTGATGGGGCTGAGGATTTTTTCGGATGACAACGACAAGACAAATCTTTCACTTGCCGATATAGGAGGAGAGCTTCTGCTCGTGCCGCAGTTCACGCTTTATGCTGACTGTAAAAAGGGCTACCGTCCGTCCTTTATAAACGCAGAGGAACCGCAGAGGGCAAGTCGGCTGTTTGATTATATCGTCGAGCGTTGCAGGCAAAACTGTGCGGCAAAAAGCGTGCAAACAGGTGTGTTCGGAGCGCATATGAAGGTCGAGCTTCTCAACGACGGTCCGTTCACCGTGATACTTGACAGTGCGGAAATCTGCCGCTGATTAAAGCAACGCCTCGCCGTGCCCTGTTTTTCTGAGAATTTTCCGCATGGCATTTGCGGCAAAAAACGCAAGCACAACGCTAATAAAATCCTTTACCAGAAACGGCGCACTGACGGTGAGAAAGCTCGCAGGGAGATTTTGCCCCATGACAAGCGAAAAATGGATAACGCCAAGCAGATGGCAGGCAGTAACGCCGAACACGCCGAAGATTATTCTTAATATTGTGCCGTGCTTTACAAACGTACCTTTAAATCCGATACCGCAAAGCGCGGCTAATGCTAAAAAGCCTATGATAAATCCGCCCGTAGGTCCGGCTATATGGGCAATCCCGCCCTTGAAGCCCGAAAAAACAGGCACGCCCACTGCACCGAGGAGTATGTATACCGTCATGGCAACACTTGCTTTAGAAACACTGAGGAAATACCCGCAAAGCGCAACAGCAAAGGTTTGAAGCGTGATTGGGACGGAGGACGGCAGGGGAACGGCAAGCTGGGATAAAACTGCTGTAGCTGCGGCAAAAAGCGCGCATATAACTGCGTTTGAAACAGGGGATTTTGTCATATAATTCTCGCTTTCTTTTTTTGCTAAGTATAGCATTTTGAAAGCCTGTGGTCAACTGTTTTTATAAAACGGGTGACAATAAAAAAGTGAATATTGTCAATGTGCCGTTAACTTAATAACTTAATTGTTAATCTTACACAAAAAATGAGTGCTAAATGTGTACAAAATGTGAATTGAATTGAAAGCTGCAAAAGTGTATAATTATTTTGATGATAATATCTGTAACTGTTTTTAGCAGGTATTTGACTTTTCAAAACAAAAACAAACGAATTGGAGGTTTTTCCCATGAAGATTATGAAGAAAATTACCGCAGGCGCTGTATGTGCCGCTATGGTAGGCTCAATGGCAGTAGCTGCAAGCGCAACCGAAGCAGGCGTTACATTCTGTACAGCAGCCTGGGTATTCAGAAACAACTTTGACCAGTCCAGAGTAGCTAACTGCGATACGGCTCTTAATGATGAGGGTATCTTCAGCGAGGACGAGTTCGGTCAGAAGTTCGGCGAGGATTGCTTTGCTCTTGACGGCGACATTGAGGATGCTGAAATCACAGGCGACGGTACCTACACCGCTAAAATCACAAACATTAGCGCAACAAACAAGGCAGGTCTTGAGAACACAGCGTTCAACTGGATCAGACTTTCCACAGATATTAACCTTGAAGAATATCCCGACACCGTTATCACTCTCACAAGCGTTAAGCTCGGCGGAACAGAGATGCTCGACAAGGAATGGACATACGACTATGTAGCAGATAACGACATTCCCGACTTTGATACTTACATAGAGAACACCTATGCTGAGGATCCTACAAGAGTCGACAAGTCACTCAAGTTAGCAGGTATTCCTCTTTGCAACATCTGGGTTGACGCAGCGGCGCTTCCTCTTGCACTCCAGGCAGAGAAGTCTGATACGATTGACTTTGCAGACAGCATTGAAATCACCTTTGAGGTTACGGGCTTAGACGCTCCCGAAGAGCCTACTGAGCCTGAAACTCCCGTTGAACCTGAAACTCCCGAAGAGCCTACAACCGGCGACACAAGCAAGCCCAGCACCGACACGGGCGTTGAGGGCGTTGCAGCAGTTGCAGGTATCGCAGTTTTAGCGGCAGGCGCAGTAATCGTTGCTAAGAAAAGAAAGTAATTAATTCTTAAACTGAACACACTAACAGCCCTCACATGAGGGCTGTTGTAATATCATTACATAATATCTTTGAAACGAGGTCAACGAATGAGCCTTAAAAAATCTAATTTAAAAATCAGAATTTCATCCGTTTTCATTGCGGCGGCAATGCTCCTTTGCGGCTGTTCGTCACAGCAAGAGAGCGTTACTGAAAGCTCGGATTTGCAAGGCGTAAGCTCCTCGCAGTCTGATGTGCCGGAAAGCTTTGAACAGGGCGGTAACAATGAAAACAGCTCGGACAATGACAGCAGCATCACTGAGAACAGCTCGGCTGACGGAAGCAGTATAACCGAAAACAGCACAGATGACGAAACCGATAAAACCGAAAACAGCACAGATGACGAAAGTACATCGTCGAAAAGCACCCCAAAGGCTCAGGAGGATAACAGCAAGCCCGGAGAAAGCAAGGATGAGCATACCGATTTTACAGTAAAATGGACTGTCTCCAACGAGTGGCAGGATGCGGGCAAATATTGCGGCGGAATTGAGGTTTCGGTAGTAAACAATTCGGATAAGGTAGAAAGCTGGACGGCAAAAGTCGCCGTGCCGGACAACACCGAGGTGCTTTCGGGCTGGAACGGCATTTTCAGCGTATCGGGAAACACCATGACAATAAAGAATGAAAGCTACAACGGCACAATTGAAAAGGGTGGAAGCGTAAGCTTCGGATTTAACTATTCTTCTTCCCAAAAATTAGACATCAAGGATATTACCATAAACGGCTCTGCCGCAAAGCCGGAGGAAAATGAGGGCGACAACGGCAATCAGGGTAACAATTCTCAGCCGCAGAGCACGACAACCGTAAAGCCGCTTGAAACTCCTCCTGCCGCGCCCGACGATCCCGAGGGTACTACTCCCGTGTCACAGCATGGCGCACTTTCCGTAAACGGCTCACAGCTTGTCGATAAGAACGGCAAGTCATATCAGCTGAGAGGAATGAGTACACACGGTATAGGCTGGTTTCCCGATTTTGTAAACGAGGCGGCGTTCAAAACCTTGCGTGACGACTGGAACACCAATGTTATCCGACTTGCCATGTATACGGGCAGAAGCGAGGGCTACGACGGTGCAGGCGGAAATTATGAAAAGCTTATGTACAAGGGCATTGACATTGCCATTAAGCTTGATATGTACGTTATAGTGGACTGGCATGTTCTTGCGGATCAGTCGCCCACCGTTATGCAGGATGACGCTCTGCGCTTTTTTGACGAGGTATCAAAGCGGTATGCCGGCTATGATAATATAATCTACGAGATATGCAATGAGCCTAACGGCTACGCTACGTGGGACGGACACATAAAGCCTTATGCCGAAAGGGTTATCCCCGTTATACGAAAGAATGACCCCGATTCGGTTATTATTGTGGGTACACCTACCTGGAGTCAGGATATTGATAAGGCGCTTGCAAATCCGCTTGAATACGATAATATCATGTACGCTTTGCATTTCTATGCGGCTACGCATACCGACTGGCTCAGACAGCGTCTTTCCTCCTGCGTTTCACAGGGATTGCCCGTAATGGTAACCGAATTCGGCTGCTGCGATGCGTCGGGTAACGGCGCAAACGATTTTAATCAGACCACGGCTTGGCTTGAACTGCTTGACAGTTTCGGCATAAGCTATATGAACTGGAATCTTGCCAACAAGAATGAAAGCTCCTCCGCATTCAGACCCGGAGCGTCGGCATACGGAAACTGGAGCGAGAGTGACCTTTCCGAAAGCGGCAAGTGGATGAGAAACTGGTTTAAAAATCACTAAAGAGGTGCTATGAACGAATTTATGAAAGCCGCACTTGACGAGGCGTACGACGGTATCAGAAACGGCGACGGCGGTCCGTTCGGTGCGGTAGTTGTCAGAAACGGCGAAATCATAGGCAGAGGGCATAACTGCGTGCTGAAATGCGGCGATCCCACTCACCACGGCGAAATTGCGGCGATAAGGGACGCTTGCGCTAAGCTCGGCACTCATGATTTATCGGGCTGTGAGCTGTACACAACCGCGGAGCCTTGTCCCATGTGTCTGGGCGCAGTGATGTGGGCGAATATTGAAACGGTTTATTATGGCTGTACCACGGCAGATACCGCAAAAATAGGCTTTCGTGATGAGAAATTCTACAACACGCTCAGAAGCCGCGGCATCAGCATGAATTGCTGTGAGCGCGACGCCTGCCTTGAGCTGTTCGGTGAATATGCTTCAAGGGACAGGGAAATATACTGATTTTTAACGTTTTTGAACCGCATTTAAAAAGTTATGTAATCGGTATCATTTTTCTATGGACAAACGGATAATTTTGTGTTACAATAGCATTAGCGCGGATTTGCAATGTGCCTTCCGCATAAGAAACAAATATGTTTTGAAAGGATAAGTATTATGAAGAACATTCCCGAAGTAAAGCTCGGAATTGCGGCAGTAAGCCGTGACTGCTTCCCTATGAGCCTTTCCGCTTCAAGATGCGATATGGTTGTAAAGGCGGCAAAGCAGATAGGCATTGACATTTTCAAATGCCCCACCACAATTGAAAGCGAAACACACATGATGCAGGCTCTTGCCGAGCTTAAAAAGGCAGGCTGTAACGCTCTTGTAGTGTACCTCGGCAACTTTGGCCCCGAAAGCGCAGAAACGCTGCTTGCAAAATATTTTGACGGTCCTGTTATGTTCGTTGCGGCGGCAGAGGAAACAGGCGACAACCTTGTGGGCGGCAGAGGCGACGCTTACTGCGGCGTGCTTAATGCAAGCTACAACTTAGCGCTTAGGAACATCAAGGCGTATATCCCCGAATATCCCGTAGGCACAGCTCCCGAGGTTGCTGAAATGATAAAGGACTTTATCCCCGTTGCAAAGGCGGTAATCGGTCTGAGAAAGCTCAAGGTAATCACCTTCGGTCCTCGTCCTCAGGACTTCCTTGCCTGCAACGCACCCATAAAGCAGCTTTACAATCTCGGTATCGAGATAGAGGAAAACTCCGAGCTTGACCTTTATGCCGCATTCAACGAGCATAAGGACGATCCGAGAATTTCCGAGGTAGTTAAGGATATGGAAGCAGAGCTTGCCGACGGCAACAAGATGCCCGGTATCCTTCCCCGACTTGCACAGCTTGAAATCACTCTGCTTGACTGGATGGAGGCTCACAAAGGCAGCAGAGAATACGTAGTATTCGCGAACAAGTGCTGGCCGTCGTTTCAGACGCAGTTTGGCTGCGTGCCTTGCTATGTAAACTCCAGACTTACCGCAAAAGGAATACCTGTATCCTGCGAGGTAGATATTTACGGTGCTGTCAGCGAATACATAGGCGCCTGCATTTCCGAGGATGTTGTAACGCTTCTCGACATCAACAACAGCGTGCCCGCAGATATGTACATTGAGGGCATAAAGGGCAAGTACGACTACACCTTGAAGGACACCTTCATGGGCTTCCACTGCGGGAATACCGCTTCCTGCAAGCTGACAAGCTCGACTATGAAGTATCAGCTTATCATGCACAGAGGACTTGAGCCTGACAAGGAGCCCGACATCACAAGAGGTACTCTTGAAGGCGACATCGTACCCGGCGACATTACCTTCTTCCGTCTGCAAAGCACAGCTGACTGCAAGCTCAGAGCCTATGTTGCACAGGGCGAGGTTCTCCCCGTTGCTACACGCTCCTTCGGCGCAATCGGCGTGTTTGCAATCCCTGAAATGGGCAGATTTTACCGCAACGTTCTCATCAAGAAGAACTATCCTCACCACGGTGCGGTTGCGTTCGGTCATTTCGGCAAGGCTATCTTCGATACGCTGAAATACCTCGGCGTTGAGGAGATTGACTACAATCACCCCAAGGGCGTAATGTACGAGGGCGAAAATCCTTACGCTGTATATTGATTAACAATCCTGTAAAACGAAATCCCCCGATTTTCGGGGGATTTATTGTAACTCGAAATAACAAAACCTCGGAAGCTCCGAGGTTTCACTGTTATGTAATTACTTAAGAATTTTGATACCGCCGATAAGGGGAAGCTCCTTAGCAGTACCGTTTGCCGCATTGACAATACCCAGTATCATAAATACAAGGCTAACTACCGAAATTGCAAGACTGAGAATTACAATCACAATCGCTCCGACAATGGGAATGAAAGCAAGGATAGCGCCGAGAATACCGAGCGCAACACCTAAAATAGCTTCGGCGATGAATAATACAAGGCCCTGATTTGTATGGTAGCGCGCAAATTTTGAATCGGGAGCCGCAAGAAGCGGAATAAGGAATAAAATTCCGATATATGCGAGTACAGCCATAACCTTGTTGTTCTGAATATCGGCGGGATCAAATTGCGATGTTGTGTTTGCCGTGTTTGTAAAGTTGTTTACAAAGTTCTGCGTGTTGTTCTGAGGAGCGCCGCAGGAAGGACAGTTTGCAGAGCCGTCGGGAATCTGCTGTCCGCATTGAGTGCAGAATGCCATTTTAATTACCTCCGTGTAATGACAAGGCTTAAAGCCATGTCAAGTTTTGTTTTTCTTATTATACATTATAATCGGCAGAATGTCAACTGTGATTTAACTGAATTTTAACTTAACTCACAACAAAATGCCGCAAAATAAGACCGTTTTTGTGCGTCTGATTATATACGCACTTATTGCTCTTACCGGGGATTTATTATTCCTTTTCTTCTTCTTCCTTATCCGCTATATGCACGGTTATCTCGTGGGACATTATTTCATCGGCATTTGTAACGGTTATTCTGAGCTTTTCGTAATCGAGCTTTTCGCCCTTTTCGGGAATATTTCCGCAAAGCTCGCAAAGCCAGCCGTTTACGGTGGTGGATTTTATCCCCTCGGGAGTATGCATATCAAAGCACTCGAAAAACTCGTCAATATTAAGGGTACAGTTTATTTTATAGCTGTTGTCGGAAAGCTTTGTGATAAGCTCGGCTTCTTCGTCGCTTTCGTCGTTTATCTCGCCGACAATCTCCTCTAAAATATCCTCAAGCGTTACTATACCTGCCGTTTCGCCGTATTCGTTCACTACAACGACCATGTGGTTGTGTGCCGCCTGCATTTCTCTCATAAGCGTATCAAGCCGCTTTTTCTCGGATACGAAAACAGGCTTCTGAAGAATATCGGCAAGCTTGAAGCCCGCTTCCTCTCTTTTCAGCAGATAGTCGCGGCTGTGCATTATGCCGACAATATCGTCCTCGCCCTCGCCTGTTACGGGTATTCTTGAATAGCCCTCGCTCATTACTGCATTTATTATTTCCTCGTCGGTGGAATTTTCGGATATGAACACAACGCTCCGTCTGGGTGTCATTATATCCTGCGCCGTCTTTTTGTCAAGACTGAACACATTCTTGATGTATTCTATATCCTCGCTGTCAAGGCTTCCCTCGTCTGCGCCCGCGTCCAGCATAAGCACTATATCCTCCTCGGAAACAGGCTCTTCCTTTGCATGGGGGTCAATGCCCATAAGCCTCAACACGCCGTTTGTCGAGGCGGTTAAAAACCAGATGACAGGTCTTAAAACGGAAGCTAAGAAGGAAATTATGCCGCAGACTACATTTGCGAGCTTTTCCTTGTGGCGCATGGCAACTCTTTTCGGCACAAGCTCGCCTAAAACAAGGGTAAAGTAGGAAAGAATGAGCGTAATGAGAATTACCGATACGGTGTTTATCGCTCTCGCGCTGTCGGGTGAGAGCTTAAACGAGGATATTATAAAATCGGAAAGCATTGTTGCAAAGCCGTCCGCCGCAAACGCAGAGCCTAAAAAGCCCGCAAGGGTAATTCCTATCTGAATGGTGGAAAGAAAGCGAGTGGGCTGTTCTATCATTTTGAGCATTTTCTTTGCCTTTTTGTCACCGTCCTCCGCTTTTGCTCTCACCTTTTTTTCATTCAGCGAGATAACCGCAATTTCGGTAGCGGCAAAAAATGCGTTAAGTAAAATAAGTACAAGCTGTAAAATAAGTTGCCCTGCTATGTCCATTTGTAATCTCCTTTTGCATATTGTGTTTACTACACATTGTACATATAATATCACGGTTTTATGTTTCTGTCAATAACATAAAATATTGACAGAAAAATTTTTGTGTGTTACAATAATGAAGTACATTGATAAAAGTTTCAGTTTTTCGGAGGGGATGGTATGCTGTCGCAGGTTATGTCGGCTCTTGCCGCCGAATATTCGCTTAATCCCGCGTCTGACGGGAGCATGTGCGGAATTTATACAGGCTATGCCTTTTCCCTTGCCAAAGCACAGGCAAAGGGCTGTATACTGTTTACCGCCTGGATAGACAAAACGGCGGGCGCTTCTGAGATAGCAAACGTTCATCTTGAAGCGTATTCTCAAAAGCCTGAAAATTCCTTTGTCACAGTTTACAGGGTTACAGACGGCGAAATATTTGCGGCGCTGTTCTGCTCTGAAAACGCAAAAGAGAATATAAGCCGATTTATCAACGAGCTTTTTCTAACTTTAAATTATAATTATATTGTTCCTGCCTGCAATGTCTGCGGTAAAAAGTCAGAGCTTTGCTTTGCGCCTTTAGCTCAAAACGGAAAGTTTAAGTTGATGTGCAAGACTTGCTCAAAAGCACAGGCAGAAAAAAGGGCGGCGCAAAATCAGCAGGAAAAGGCAGAGAACATCACCTCTTTTAATATGCAAAATCCGCCGCAGTACACAGGGGATATGCAAAGCGCCGCAGTACCCACGGCATACAGTGCGGGAGATTATGCGCAAAATGCTGCAAGTATGCAGTATCAGCGGCCGGTAAATGCAGTAACCGAGCTTGAACGGCAAAATCAGTTTAACCCCGGCTATCAGCCGAGAGTTGACGCTATGCCGTATGTAAGCGGTAACGGAGTGCCTCAGCCCGTAAGCGGCTATGCGCCTGCTTCTGCCGAGGACTATGCACAGAGATACGGCGGCTATATGGTGAGAGCGTCCGGCCCCGAAAAGCCTAGAACCCTTGCCGGTATAATCGGAGCGTTGCTTTTTTCGATTATCGGGTGTGTTATTTGGGTGCTTATTGCAGGGGACGGAATTACCGAATATTTAGCACCGACAATTCCTGCGTTCGCTTTGGTGCTGGGCTATATGGCATTCGGCAAAAGACTTGCGGGTGGCGGCTTCGTTGCGCTGCTCGCAATTATTGCCGCCGAGGTGTTTTTAGGCAATATGGGCGTATGGGCGGTTATGCTGTCCTCCTCGCAGGATGTGGTAAATATTTTGCAAACGGAGAGCATAGACTTTTTCACGGCGTTTTTTAATCTGTTTGATATAATCGGAGAGCTTGACGCATCCTCGTTATCGCACAAGCTGTCTTTCACCTTTTCAGGACACTTTGCAGTGGATTTGGCAATTTCGTATCTGATTGCCGTAGGCTCGTATCTCATTATGGGACTGTACTGTTTAGTTACAGGAAGAAAGTAATTACTTTTGTAATTAACATAAAGCAAAAATTTAACGGAGGGATAACATGAAATCTGAGATACTCTCAACCT
Organism: uncultured Ruminiclostridium sp.; assembly: GCA_944386545.1. Lineage (GTDB taxonomy): Bacteria > Bacillota > Clostridia > Oscillospirales > Ruminococcaceae > Ruminiclostridium_E. The sequence continues at coordinate 71,965 of CALXBK010000004.1, read as the reverse complement.
TATCTGAGCAGTTTTCGCTTACTGCCGCCGCAGACGGAAGTATGTGCGGAAAGTATTCGGGCTTTGGCTTTGCCCTTAGAGAAGTGACAGAGAAAAAGTGCATTATTTTTTCAATCTGGCTTCGTAAAAGCGCACTTGCCGAAAAAACACCCGAGGCGTTTTTGACGGACTATCAGCAGTTGCCCGAAAACAGCTTTGTAAAGGCGGTAAAGGAAAATGAAAACGAGGTGCTTGCCGTACTTTTTACAGGCGACGACGTGCCCTCGGCAGTAAACAACATAAACCGTTTTATAAACGAGTTTACGGCGTATTTAAACGACAGTTATTTTTCTTCCGCATGTGCGGAATGTACCTCCTCGGTAGGGCTTGAATTCGGCATACCCGCTTCGGGCGGCAATGTAAAGCAATACTGCAAGATGTGTCTGCAAAAGCAGCAGGATAAAGCAGAGGCTCTTGAGGCGCAGAAAAAGCTCGCCGAAACGCCGTCCGTACAGGATATAAACGGAGGAGCTGAACAGCCTGTACCTGCGGCAAATCTCAACACAGGATATGTCGCTCCGACACCTGCGGCAAATCTCAACACGGGATATGTCGCTCCGACACCTGCGGCAAACCTCAACACGGGATATGTCGCTCCGACACCTGCGGCAAACCTCAACACGGGATATGTCGCTCCGACATCGGCGGAAAATCTCAACACAGGGTATGTCGCTCCGACACCTGCGGCAAATCTCAACACGGGATATGTTGAGCCTTTATCGCAGGAAAATGCGGCTATTGCACCGATTTCGGATAATGCAGCGGTTGCACCGATTTCTGACGCGGCAAGCCTCAATACGGGCTATGTGCCGACAGTCGGCTCGTCAAATCCTCCGGGATATGCGCCGATTGAAAATGCCAATGACAGATTCGGCGGCTATCAGTATAGGCCTACCAGAATAGAAAAAAAGGCAAATCCGCTTTTAGGCATTGTCGGCGCAGTGCTGTTCTCGCTTATAGGCTGTGTAATCTGGATTTTGATAAGTCAGCTCGACATAGTAAGCTACATAGGCGGAATTGTAATGGCTGTTGCCATTATAACCGGTTACAGAATGCTCGGTAAGAGCTTTGATATGCTCGGACTTGTCATTTGTTTTGTAATAGATTTCGGTATGATATTGCTGTGTACGATTTTCAATCAGGTTATTGACATAATAACAGCTGAGGATGCCGCAGAGGTTCTTTCGTATATGGGATATAACGGATTTTTCGACTTGTTCTTCCGCTTCTTTGAATTTATAGGGGATTATGATTCTCTTGCAAATTTGTTAGGCGAGAAAACGCTGTCCTCCGTTTTCACTCATAACATAGTAATCAGTTATGTAATCGGCGGTATCGCATATTTTGCAATGGCTGTACCCACATATAAAAAAGGATAACAACATTATAATGACGGGGCAAGCCCCTTATTGAATAACAAAAACGGCTGTCGCACGACAGCCGTTTGTTTTTTCTATTTTATCATATCAATCAGCCTTTCGCAAAGCAAAGAATTTCTTATAAGAAGCGGTCCTATCAGATGTGTGCCGATAAAGCCGCCCTTTATTATTCCCTCGCCCGTGTCGTCTTTATCGTTTCCGCAGCCGTTTACAACCTCGAAAAGGGGAGAGGTAACGCCCTTTATAACGCTCGCCTTGTTGATAAAGCCGATTATATCCACGTCGCAAAGCTCTGTTTTGAAAAGGCAGTCGGTGACGATGCGCTCGTCGCTTTCAACGCTTTCAAAATCAAACAGCGAAAGCCCCTCGTGCCTTTGCGAATATTTGTCGGTAACGCTTTTGCCGAACATCTCAAAGGCGTTGCCCGTTGTGAGAATAACAAGTCCCTCGTCAAGACGCTGTTTTATAATATCCCTGTACTTTATAAGATGGCTCATTGCCGCCTTCTGATTTTTTTCCGTGCCTGAGCCGATGTAAAGCAAATTGCAGGAAAAATCAGGCTCGTCCGACAGCGACTGCTTTATAATTTCCACGCTTTTTCCTTTGTCGCAGGCTGTTTTTTCTACGGCGCAGACATTGCCGTAATCGCCGTACAAATTCATCAAATCATGGTATAAATGGAGTATCTTCATAAAACGCCTCACATATCAATTATCTGAGTTTTGGAGAGGAATTTTTCCTTATCCGAAAAGCAGGTGACGGTATAGAGATTTTCGTATCTGCAACCCGCAATTTTGTCGGTCGCTTCGGATATATCCTCGTACGCTTCGAGCCTTGAGCCGTCCACTCCCGCATAGGTAAGGCGAGTGAGCAAATCGCTGCAATGCTTGCCTAAAAGATATACCTTTTGTACGCAGGGTGAACTCAGCATACCGAAATCTATATCCCACAGCCAGCTTGTTTCTCCCGTTGAATAACGGCGGCTGACGGCGTCAACAATCAGAATTACGGCGCAGGGCTTGTTCTGCCGTACTATATATTCAAGCGAACGGTCGTAGGATACGGAGTTTTCGTGCTTTGAAACAAGGAAAAGTCCCTCGTTTTCTCCGAGCTTATACCGCAGTATTCTGCCGTTTTTAAGTACGTAGTCCGACAGCTCTTTTGCGATAAGCTCTTTGTCAATTCCTGCCTTAGAGCATACCGCAAAGCAGGCGAGCAGATTATATACGTTGTAAATGCTCTTAAAGGCGAGCTTTATCTCGTAACCGCCGTTTATTGTGATAATGCCCTGTTCAAGGTCGGCGTTTGTCACGGTATAATCGGCGGAGCTTTTTTTATGACCGCAGCTTGTGCAATGATAGCTTCCGATATGGGCATAGTGAAAATAGTCATATTCCATCGGCGCTTTGCAATCGGGACAGTATGCGCCGTCGTTGTAAACTGCGGTGCAGCGCTCCGTGCTGAAGCTCTGCCTGTCCATACCGAACCATACGACATTTTCTCTGTTTTTGCCGTACAGCGACACAAGAGGATCGTCGGCGTTAAGCAGCAGTACGGGTTCTTCTCTTATACTGTCCTTTACCGCGTCGAAAACCCATTCGGGATGACCGTTTCTCGTGAGCTGGTCGCGGTAGAGGTTGGTTATTACATAGTGGGTGGGCGCAAAGTATTTAAAGGAGTATTTTGCGTACCTCTCGTCCGATTCAAGCAGTAAAACGTCGCCCTTTACCTTTCCCGAAAAGGAGCAGTGCGAGAGTATAACCGACGCCACGCCCGCAATCTGGTTTGAGCCTTCCTTGTTCCATATAACCCTTTTTCCGGATTTTCTCATAACGTGGGCTATCATTTCGACGGTTGAGGTCTTGCCGTTGCTTCCCGTTACCGCAACTACAAGCGGCGGAAGCTTTACCCTTCCGAGCACTCCGGGGTAGATTTTAAGAGCCGCCTTGCCCGGCATACTGCTGCCTCTGCCCATAAGACCGAGCAGAAAGGCGGTTATTTTGCAGACAAGCACCGCTAAAAACATTCTCATTTTTATTATCTCCTTGCCGTAAAGCATTTTTGCCTAACCATATAAGTATACCACTTTTTCAGAGATTTTTAAAGTACCTTGCGAGAAATTCGGTGTAGAATTTTAAAATAATTGAAAAAGTGAATATTGTCCTATTCTGCGTGATAATAAAACAAGACAAAAAGGAGCGTTTCATTTATAATAAAAATATGGAAATACGAAGCGCTGAAAGCGGATTTCGGAAAAATACTTTTATTTAGGAAAGGAATGTGCATTATGAGCGAAAACAGACTTATAGGCGATTATCCCGTAATAGGCATCCGTCCCACCATTGACGGCAGACGGGGAATTTTAAAGGTAAGAGAATCCCTTGAAGAACAGACCATGAACATGGCAAGGGCGGCGGCAAAGCTGTTTGAGGATAATCTCAGATATTCAAACGGCGAAAAGGTAAAGGCAGTTATAGCCGATACCACAATAGGCAGAGTTGCAGAGGCGGCGGCGTGCGCAGACAAGTTCAAAAAGTGCGGCGTTGACATAACCCTTACCGTAACTCCCTGCTGGTGCTACGGCGCTGAAACCATGGATATGGATCCCATGACGATAAAGGGTGTATGGGGCTTTAACGGCACGGAAAGACCGGGCGCTGTTTATCTTGCTTCGGTGCTTGCAACCCATGCACAAAAGGGACTTCCCGCATTCGGCATTTACGGACATGACGTATGCGAGGCGGACGACACCTCTATCCCCGAGGACGTAAAGGAAAAGCTCCTGCGCTTCGGCAGGGCGGCGGTTGCCTGTGCGACCATGAGAGGAAAATCCTATCTTCAGATAGGCTCTATCACAATGGGTATCGGCGGTTCTATCATTGATCCCGCATTTATCGAGGAATATCTCGGCATGAGAGTTGAATCGGTTGACGAGGTGGAGATTATCCGCCGCATGACCGAGGGCATATACGATAAGGAAGAATATGAAAGGGCGCTCAAGTGGACAAGAGAAAAATGCATTGAGGGCTTTGACAAGAATCCCGAGCAGTTCAGAAGAAGCAGGGAGCAGAAGGACTCCGACTGGGAGTTTGTAGTAAAGATGATGTGCATCATCAAGGATCTGATGAACGGCAACAAAAATCTCCCCGCGGGCTGTGAGGAGGAGGCGGTAGGCCACAACGCCATTGCCGCAGGCTTTCAGGGACAAAGACAGTGGACGGATTTTTACCCCAACTGCGACTTCCCCGAATCAATGCTCAACACCTCCTTTGACTGGAACGGTGCAAGAGAGCCGTACATACTCGCTACGGAAAACGACGTGCTTAACGGTATCGGTATGCTGTTCATGAAGCTGCTCACCAACCGCGCGCAGATATTTGCCGATGTCCGCACCTACTGGAGTCCCGAAGCGGTAAAGAAAGCAACGGGCTATGACGTTGAGGGCAGGGCAAAGCTGAGCGGCGGATTTATTCATCTTATAAATTCGGGTGCGGCTTGTCTTGACGCAAACGGCGAAGCAAAGGACGAAAACGGCAACGCTGTCATGAAGCCGTGGTACGAGATTACCGAAAAGGATATGGACGCCATACTCGGCGCGTCTACCTGGAACTATGCCGATTTGGGCTATTTCAGAGGCGGCGGATATTCTTCAAGATTTGTAACCAAAGCGGAAGTGCCCTGCACCATGATACGGCTTAACCTTGTAAAAGGGCTGGGTCCCGTGCTTCAGATAGCAGAGGGCTGGACGGTAAAGCTCCCCGATGAGGTTACCGACAAGCTGTGGAAGCGCACCGACTACACCTGGCCCTGCACATGGTTTGCACCGAGAACAACGGGCGAAGGCGCATTCAGGACAGCGTACGATGTTATGAACAACTGGGGCGCAAACCACGGCGCAATAAGCTACGGTCATATCGGCGCCGACCTTATCACGCTTTGCTCTATGCTCAGAATACCCGTTGCTATGCACAACGTACCGCAGGAGGATATATTCCGTCCCGCCGCATGGAACGCCTTCGGCATGGACAAGGAGGGACAGGATTTCAGAGCCTGCGCCGCATACGGTCCTATGTACCGCAACATAAGATAAGCCTATGAAAAACGTACTTGCGATAGATTTCGGAGCTTCAGGCGGCAGAGCCGTAATAGGAAGCTTTGACGGTGAGAAAATCACCTTAAAGGAAATTCACCGCTTTTCAAACGATCCCGTTATTTTAGGCGGCACGATGTACTGGGATTTTCTGCGGCTGTTTCACGAGATAAAGCAGAGCCTTATAAAATCCAAGGAATACGGTGAGATAAGCAGTATTGCCATTGATACCTGGGGCGTTGACTTCGGACTTATAGATAAGGATGGCAGACTGCTTGAAAACCCCGTGCATTACCGCGATAAAAGAACGGCGGGAATGATACGGTACGGCGAGAGCCGTATCGACAGCGGCGAGTTTTACACCGAAACAGGCATACAGATGATGGAGATAAACACGGCGTATCAGCTTTTGTCGCTGACAAAAAACCGCAGGGATTTACTTGACAGAGCAGATAAGCTGCTGCTGATGCCGGATTTGTTTGCGTACTATCTCGGCGGCGGCATAGTTACCGAGATGTCCGCCGCCTCTACCACACAGCTTTTTGACGCCCGTGAGAAAAAGTGGTCGGAAAGGTGCATAGAGGCTTTGGGAATAGAAAAATCCCTCTTTGCGCCTATTGTAAAAAGCGGAACGGTGACAGGCGAGCTGTCAGCCGAAATCTGCGGGGAGCTGGGTATTGCTCCCGCAAAGATAATAGCGGTATGCGGTCACGATACCCAGAGCGCAATGGCGGCAGTACCTGCAAGCGGGGAGAGCTTTGCGTTCCTCTCAAGCGGAACCTGGTCGCTTCTCGGCACACAGCTTGACGCACCTGTCATAACAAAAACCTCCGCCCGTCTTAATATTTCAAACGAAACGGGCTTCGGCGCAAAGACGGCATTTCTTAAAAATATCATCGGTCTGTGGCTTATTCAGGAAAGCCGCCGCCAGTGGATAAGAGAGGGAAAAGAGTACAGCTACGCCGAGCTTGAAAGCATGGCGAGAGCCGCAGAGCCGTTTATGTGCTTTATAGATCCGGACGCGCCGGAATTTACTCCCGCGGGAGATATACCGAGCCGCATAAGGGAATATTGCAAAAAAACAGGGCAGTATGTTCCAAAAACCGAGGGCGAAATAATGCGCTGTATCTATGAGAGCCTTGCGATGAAATACCGCACGGCGATTGCAGAGCTTGAACGCTGTACCGAAAAAACCTTTGATACGCTCTATGCGGTGGGCGGCGGCACAAAGGACAAGTTCCTCTGCTCCCTTACGGCAAGCGCCTGCAAAAAGAAGGTTTCCTGCGGACCTGTCGAGGCGACCGCCTTCGGAAATATTGCCGTTCAGCTTATTGCGCTGGCTGAAATAGAGGACGCTGTAAGGGCAAGAAAAATTATAGCAAGCTCCGAAGCAACGGTTTTATTCACTCCCGAAAATACAGAGGAGTGGGACAAGGCGTATTCGGACTATCTTGAAAGGGTGAAATAAATGCTCAAAAATATTCCCGCAATAATATCTCCCGAGCTGCTTAAAACTCTGTGCGAAATGGGACACAGCGACAGAATTGTAATAGCGGACGGAAATTTTCCCGCTTGCAGTATGGGTAAAAACTGCAAGGTTATCCGTGCCGACGGTCACGGAGTACCCGAGCTGCTTGACGCAATACTCACATTAATGCCGCTTGACACCTATGTTGAAAAGCCCGTCAGCCTTATGGCGGTAATGCAGGGCGATACCGCAAAAACTCCAATTTGGGAGGAATATAAGGCGATAATCGCAAAGCATGACGAGAGAGGCGCAGACACGGTAGGCGAGATTGAACGCTTTGAGTTTTACGAGCAGGCAAAGACCGCCTATGCGATAATTGCCACGGGCGAAAAGGCGGTATACGCCAACATAATGCTCCAAAAGGGCGTAATTTGAGAAAGGATATACTGATATGTACGAGGAAATCAAGGAACAGATGGTTGATATTTGCCATAAGCTGTGGCAAAAGGGCTGGGTAGCGGCAAACGACGGCAATGTTACGGTAAAGGTTGACAAGGGTAAGTATCTCGCAACCCAGACGGGCGTGAGCAAGGCGTTTATTACCCCTGATAAGATAGGACTTATAGACAATGACTTCAACATTCTTGACGCAGTCGAGGGCTGGAGACCTTCCTCGGAGGTTAAAATGCACTTGAGATGCTACAAAGAACGCCCCGATGTGGGTGCGGTTGTTCATGCGCACCCTCCCGTATCCACGGGCTTTGCCTGCGCGCATATTCCGATGGACGATTACTGCATGATTGAAACGGTAATCGGCGTCGGTTCAATCCCCCTCACTCCCTACGGCACACCCTCAACCAATGAAGTGCCCGAGGCGATAGCGCCTTACTTAAAGGAGCATGACTGTATGCTGCTTGAAAACCACGGTGCGCTGACTGTCGGCGCCGACCTTATCACGGCGTATTACAGAATGGAAACGATGGAGCTTCAGGCTCACATCTCCCTTGTTGCAAGACTGCTCGGCGGCGTAAAGGACATCAGCCGCGACAATATTGACCGCCTTATCGGTATGAGAGAGCAGTACGGAGTAACGGGCAAGCACCCCGGATACAAGAAGTATATGTAATTTATAATCTGCATATTTTAGGGCAATGTCAATTTTGTGGCATTGCCTTAATCTATTATTTGCATAGTTTTTTTTAAATTTATTAATAATTTTTTGTGAAAAGTGTTGCAATTTTTCTCAAAAGGTAGTATAATTAATTTGAGCTTAAAGCGGCAGCAAGCCGCTTAAAAAATAAGACAGGAAGGTAATAACTTATGGCAAATCGTTTTATTCTTAATGAAACCTCATATTTCGGCGCAGGCGCAAGAGAAAGCTTAGCACCCGAGCTTAACGGCAGAGGACTTAAAAAGGTTATGTTCGTAACCGATAAGGTACTGCTTGACTGCGGCGTTGCAGGCAAGGTTACCGCCGAGCTTGACAAGGCGGGCATTGCTTATGAGGTTTACAGCGACATCAAGGCTAACCCCACCGTGAAGAATGTTCAGGACGGCGTTGCAAGGTTCAAGGCTATGGGCGCAGATTCGATAGTTGCGGTAGGCGGCGGCTCGGTAATGGATACAGCTAAGGCTGTCGGCATAATTATTGCAAACCCCGACTTTGCCGATGTAGTTTCACTTGAGGGCGTTGCAGACACCGGGAACAAGAGCGTACCCCTTATCGCTTTACCTACCACCTCGGGTACTGCGGCAGAGGTTACAATCAACTATGTTATTACGGACGAAGCAAACAAGAAGAAGATGGTTTGCGTAGACCCGCACGATATTCCCGTTGTTGCCATCGTGGACAGCGACCTTATGATGGGTATGCCCAAAGGGCTTTGCGCTTCAACAGGTATGGACGCACTTACTCATGCAATTGAGGGTTACATTACAAAGGGCGCATGGGAGCTTTCGGATATGGTTGAGCTCCGTGCAATCGAGCTTATCGCTTCTTCGCTTTATGACAGCGTGCAGGGCGACGCTAAGGCAAGGGAAACAATGGCGCTTGCACAGTATGTGGCAGGTATGGGCTTCTCGAATGTCGGCCTCGGTATAGTTCACTCTATGGCTCACCCGCTCGGCGCTTTCTATGATACTCCTCACGGCGTTGCAAACGCTCTGCTTCTCCCCTTTGTTATGGAATACAACGCAGAAAGCTCCGCAAAGCCAAAGTACAAGGCTATCGCAAAGGCGATGGGCGTTCAGGGTACAGAGGGCATGACCGACGACGAGGGCGTAAAGGCGGCTATTGAAGCGGTACGCAAGCTGTCGGTGTCCATTGACATTCCTCAGAAGCTCTCCGAAATCGGCGTAAAGCAGGAGGATTTAGAGGCTCTGTCCGTTGCGGCATTCAACGATGTATGTACGGGCGGCAACCCCAGAGAAACCAGCGCGGCTGAAATTCTCGAAATCTACAAGAAAGCATATTAACTCCTTTTTAAAACCCCAAAAAAGATGGCTGTGCGTTTGGCACAGCCATCTTTACTGTTTTCGGTTGTATTATTTCCACTTTATTTCATCATCTTTACCGATTAATATTTTTCTGATAGCCTTTCTTATCGGATTGGAATTTTGCGGCGGCTCTTTTTTGAAATTTATGAGTTCTTTTATGACGCCCACAGCGTATTTTTCAATGGCTATTGCGTAGAAGAGGAGCTGAAGATAGTGAATGGGATCGGAGAATAAGCCGGAGGTAAACGAAACGGGATTGGAGGGATATTTTATGGCGTAGATTAACCTCGTCGTAAGAACTCTTGCCAGACCTTGAATGAACACCGCCGCAAAGCCGAGCAAAATTCCCGAAAGGGAAAACTTCTTGCCGAAAAGCAGATATCCGTATATTACCGCAATCACCGAAACGACAAGCATAATAATCCACAACACTATTATGTCAAAATGATAAATTAGCCCGCACAGTACGCCGCAGGCAACGCCTAAAGCAAGCGAGCCGAGAAAGCCTTTTATCGGCATTGGTTTTTCGGCTAATCTTGTGGGGCGGTAGGGCTTCATCGGTTTGAAGCGTTCGCCGTGCGCCTTATCGTCCCAATCGGAGTAACCTGTCGGTGTAGTGTTTTTGCTTTCAGAGCTTCTGTTTATTGATTCTACCCTCGGCAGGCTTTCGTCCGTCGGCGGAACATAATCAAAGGGAAGCCTTTCGGAAGTTGAGCTGTCCTCGTCAAATCGGGGATCGTAAAATTCACGCTCTGCTTTCTGTACTGCAAACGGGGGAGCGCTTTGCTTTTTAACGCTTTCGTGCGTTTCGTTGCTGTCGGGCATTGCAGAGGCTGCGTCTTTTTTAAAGAGAACGTCCTGATATACCGAGGCAAGCCCCTTAATATCGATCTGCGTCTGAGTTACCTCTCCCGTGAAGCTGTCGTCAGTGCTGTCGGACTGCGCCTGTGGATTGAAAATCGGAATATCCTGCACAGCGTTTTCGGTATCATTATAAGCGGTTGTTTGCTGCGGCTCAGGCGATACTGCGGCGGGTGCGGATTTCACCTTTTGCGCACAAAGGCGGCAATACTGCTTTATCTCGCCGTTTTCGCCCTTTTTAAAATCAAGTCCTATTGAAGAACGGCAGAGCTTGCAGACGTTGCCGTAATAGTTTTGCTTTAAAAATTCCGTAAGGTCGGCAAGCAGCGTACATATCTCCTCTGCCCCCTGAACGGGAATAAGCGCGCAAAGCTCGGTATCGTTCGTTGAGGTCTGAAAAGCGCCTTTGGCAAATAAGAACTTTTCGGGTGTGCTTTTGGCAAGCGGGCTTTTTCTGAGCCACATTCTCATATCAAGGTATTTTTCGTCCCTTTGGCAAAAGACAAAGCCGAAGCCGTCATAAGCGCCGTATATGCTCTCTCCGTCCTCTTTGAAGTCAAGCGTGTCCTTGAGCTGTGCAAGTAAAGCGTTGTCCATAATATCTTCCTTTCGGTAAGGTGCAGCCCGGTTGTTACCATAGGTAAATTACTGCATATTTCACTTAACATTTTACTCCGATTTACCTGATTGTCAATAACACAGCGTTAATTTAGGATAATTTATATAACTTAGGCAACACCGTGAAAGCCTTTAGACGGGCTTTGTGCGGTGTTGCCTGTACTTGACAGCATTACACGGTTTACTAAAGTAAATAGAGCGCAAAGTTACGTTTTCGTTTTATTCGGTTAATAATTCAATCAATTTCCTTTTTAACATAAAACTAATTTTTTTCAATACAAAGGATGAGTATTTTGTAAAATCTCGCTTGAAAGCTGTGACTCTATATGCTATAATATATCCATTGAAGTAAATGCCCCGCTGTGTGGGCTGCAAATTACCTTAACAAAGGCTGAAATGCTTCTGCACCACAGCTGTGCAGGCAAAAGGAAGGAATGGAAAAATGTCTGAACTCATGTTAGGAAACAAGGCTGTCGCAAGAGGCCTTTACGAAGCAGGCGTTACCGTAGTGTCAAGCTACCCCGGTACGCCCAGCACCGAAATAACCGAATATGCCTCGGCATATCCCGCAGATGAGATGTACTGCGAGTGGGCGCCCAACGAAAAGGTTGCCTGCGAAACCGCAATAGGCGCAAGCATAGCGGGAGCGAGGAGCTTTTGTGCAATGAAGCACGTAGGACTTAATGTAGCGGCAGATCCGCTGTTCACCGCTTCTTACACGGGTGTAAGCGGCGGTATGGTTATTGCCGTAGCGGACGATCCGGGTATGCACAGCTCACAGAATGAGCAAGATTCCCGCCATTATGCGATAGCGGCAAAGGTGCCCTGCCTTGAGCCGTCCGATTCGCAGGAATGCAGGGATTATGCAATGCTCGCATACGAAATCTCCGAAAAGTTTGATACTCCCGTAATTCTCCGCCTTACCACCCGTGTAAGCCACTCCCAGTCGGAGGTTGTAACGGGTGAGAGAACCGAAAAGGCGCTTCCCGAATATAAGAAGGACATCGCAAAGTATGTAATGGTTCCTGCAAATGCGGTTAAAAAGCACGTTGTAGTAGAGCAAAGAACGCTCGACCTCACCGAATACGCAGAAACCGCACCCATAAACACCGTAGAATACGGCAGCACCGACATCGGCGTTATCACCTCGGGTATCTGCTACCAGTACGCAAAGGAAGCGCTGGGCGACAAGGCAAGCTACTTAAAGCTCGGTATGGTAAACCCTCTGCCCGTAAAGCTTATTAAGGAATTTGCCTCTAAGGTAAAGACTCTTTACGTTATAGAGGAGCTTGACGATGTTATCGAAACACATTGCCGCAAGCACGGAATTGATGTAAAGGGCAAGGAGCTGTTTACATATCAGGGCGAGTATTTCCAGAGCAGGATTAAGCAGATGATACTCGGCGAAGCAGACGAATTTATCGCCATTGACGAGAATATTCCCGTGCGCCCTCCCGTGCTGTGTGCAGGCTGTCCTCACAGAGGCGTGTTCTACATTCTCAAAAAGCTCGGCGTAATGGTAAGCGGCGACATCGGCTGTTATACGCTCGGTGCGGCGGCTCCCTTAAGTGCAATTGACACTACAGTCTGCATGGGCGCAAGCATAAGCGGTCTGCACGGCTTTAACAAGGGCAGAAAGGGCGAGTATGAAGGCAAGGCGGTTGCGGTTATCGGCGACAGTACCTTTATGCACAGTGGAATTACAAGTCTTGTTGACATTGCGTACAACCGCAGTAATTCAACCGTTATCGTGCTTGACAACAGCATAACGGGCATGACGGGTCATCAGAACAACCCTGCAAACGGCAAGAACATCTACGGCGATCCCGCAAGTGCGGTAAATCTTGAAGCGCTTGCAAAAGCAATCGGCATAGACAGCGTTGAGGTTATAGATCCCAACAACTTAGAGCAGACCGAAAGAGTGATAAAGCAGGAGCTTGCAAAGGCAGAGCCGTCGCTCATCATTGCGCGTAAGCCCTGCGCCCTGCTCAAAACCGTAAAGCACAAAGCGCCGTTCTCTATCAATTCCGACAAGTGCAAAAACTGCAAATCCTGCATGAGAATAGGCTGTCCTGCGCTCGTATCGGGAGATAAGTGCATAACGATAGATCCGACGCTGTGCGTAGGCTGCGGACTTTGCACACAGCTTTGCAAATTTGACGCTATTGAAGAATAATTACGGTCTGAAAGGAAAATTGACATGGATACAAAATCTGTTATGATAGTAGGCGTCGGCGGACAGGGAACACTGCTTGCAAGCCGCATACTCGGAAGCGTTCTCGTTGACGCAGGATATAAGGTAAAGGTAAGCGAGGTACACGGTATGTCGCAAAGAGGCGGCTCGGTAGTTACCTACATCAAGTACGGCGAGCAGGTGTACAGCCCCGTTATCGAAAAGGGACAGGCGGACATCATAGTCAGCTTTGAACAGCTTGAAGCGGCAAGATGGATTTCTTACCTTAAAAAGGGCGGCACGATTATCACCAATACCCAGAAAATCAGCCCCATGCCTGTAATTACGGGTGCGGCGGCATATCCCGACGGCTTGGAGGACAAAATAAAGGCGGCAGGCGTAAAGCTCATTGCCGCAGACGCACTTTCCGCGGCTGAAAAGGCAGGAAGTGCAAGGGCGGTAAACGTAGTGCTTATGGGCGTGCTGTCAAGGGTATTGCCGGGAATAGAGCTTAGCTCCTGGAAGGCGGCGGTTGAAAAGTGCGTGCCCGCAAAGGTAATCGAGATAAACGAAAAGGCCTTTGATTTAGGCAGAGAGCTGTAAGATAATATGAAAATTATAAAGTCTTCAACCCCCAAGGCCGACGGATTTTATATGCCCGCAGAGTTTTCCCGTCATTACGGCTGTGTGATGATATTCCCCGAAAGGGCGGATTCATGGCAGTACGGGGCGGTAAAGGCGAGAGAGGCGTTTTGCAGTGTGGCGTCAACCATAGCAAAATCCGAAAGGCTTATCATGCTTGCGAGCTTTGAGCAGTACGAAAATGCAAGAAGAATGCTCCCCGATAATATAAAGGTGGTTGAGATGTCCAGCGACGACGCATGGGCAAGAGATGTTTCTCCCGAATTTGTAATTGACGGCAAGGGCGGCATGAGGGGAGTAAATTGGAAATTCAACGCCTGGGGCGGACTGCATGACGGTCTTTACTTCCCTTGGGACAAGGACGACAAGATAGCCTGCAAGGTGTGCGATTTGCTGGACTGCGACGTTTACGATTTCAGAGATTTTGTTTTGGAGGGCGGAAGCATAACCTGCGACGGCGAGGGCACGGTAATTACCACCGAAGCGTGCCTTTTAAGCCGCGGCAGAAATCCCGGTCTTACAAGGCAAGAAATTGAACAGAGGCTTTGCGAGGGACTGGGAGCGAAAAAGGTTATCTGGCTTCCGGGCGGCATACTCGGCGACGAAACAAACGAGCATGTTGACAATATCTGCGTCTTTGCAGGAAGCACAAGGGTGCTGTTATCCTGGTGCGAGGACGAAAGCAATCCTCAGCACGAGATGTGCCGCCGCTGCCTTGAGGTACTGGAAAGCTCGACTGACGCACTCGGCAGAAAAATCGAAGTTGTAAAGCTTGCCATGCCAAAGCCCGTATACATGACTGAATACGAGCTTGCGGGACTGGATTACTTTGACGGCGAGCCTACAAGGAGCGCAGATGAGCCGCTGAGCGCAAGCTATGTAAACCTGTATATCGCAAACGGCGCTGTTGTCATGCCTGCCTTCGGAGGAGAAAACGAGGAGTATGACCGCAAAGCCAAAGAAACGGTTAAACAGGTTTTCAAGGACAGAGAGGTAATACAGATTTATGCCCGTGATATTCTTATCGGGGGCGGAAATATACATTGCATAACACATCAGATACCCGAATTTACACGAAAGGACTGAGCCGCATGAACACGGTAACCGTAGCCGCAGCACAGATGAGCTGTACGGAGGACAGGGAAGCGAATATTGCAAAGGCGGAGCAAGCGGTACGCAAGGCAGCCGAAAACGGAGCGAATATTGTACTGCTCCCCGAGCTTTTTGAGCTTCCGTATTTCTGTCAGGAAAAAAATTACGATTATTACTACTATGCCGAAACAACGGAAGAAAATCCCGCGGTAAAGCGGCTGATGAGCGTTGCCGCCGAAACCGGCACGGTGCTTCCCGTTAGCTTCTATGAAAAGCACGGTAACACCTTTTTCAATACCGTGGCGATGATAAATTCCGACGGTGCTCTTATGGGAACATACCGCAAGAGCCATATTCCCGATGACCATTTTTACCAGGAAAAGTTCTACTTTACCCCCGGAGATACAGGCTTTAGGGTGTGGGATACGCAGTATGGCAAAATCGGTGTGGGAATATGCTGGGATCAGTGGTTTCCCGAGGCGGCAAGATGCATGGCGCTTATGGGTGCGGATATGCTACTGTATCCTACCGCAATCGGAAGCGAGCCGATACTTGAATGTGACTCTATGCCGCATTGGCGCAGAGCAATGCAGGGACATTCCGCTGCAAATCTTGTCCCAGTCATAGCGGCAAACCGTGTAGGCACGGAAACGGTAGCTCCCTGTGCCGCAAATCAAAATCAGCGGTCCTCTCTCACTTTTTACGGCTCGTCCTTCATAACCGACGTAACGGGGGAAATAATAAGTCAGGCGGACAGAACAAGCGAAACGATAATCTATGCGTATATAGATAACGAAGGAAACCGTGATTTCCGTCAGAGCTGGGGTGTGTTCAGAGACAGACGGCCTGAGCTGTACGGAAAAATATGTGAGCATTAACACTTGACAAAACGATTTTCTTATGTTATACTTTAAAGCGTGAACACCACAAATCGCAGATGGAAAGCAGTAGGGCGGCAGATTTCTCCCAGAGAGCCGGGTAAGGTGCGAGCCGGCAGAATATAAAGCCTGAATTCATTCCGGAGTGACGAGCCGAAAGCCATAGGCCTGTAAGCCGTCCGGGTAAGCCCGTTACAGCTTTAGAGGCCGTATACCAGTGCTTTTGCACCTGTACGGTAAATTGAGGTGGTACCGTGGATTTTTCCGCCCTCTTGTGCAAGCCGCACGGGAGGGCTTTTTATTTACCGTACCGAAAAAGAAACAAAATGCGGTGCAGTGTTCGGAATATTTATGTAAGGAAGGAAATATAACAATGGGAATGGAATTTGTAAGAAAGCTCCCCACGCCGAGCGAGATTAAGAAAATCTATCCGCTCAGCGACAGAATAAAGCAGATCAAGGAAAAGAGAGATGCAGAAATCAAAGACGTATTTTTAGGAAAGAGCAATAAGTTTTTGCTGATAATCGGTCCCTGCTCTGCGGATAAGGAAGAGCCTGTGCTTGACTATATTTCAAGACTTGTACCGTTACAGGAGCAGGTAAAGGATAAAATTATCATTATCCCCCGTATCTACACCAACAAGCCCCGTACAACGGGAGAAGGCTACAAGGGAATGATTCACCAGCCCGACCCTACCAAGAAGGAGGATATGCTTGAGGGTCTTGTAAAGGTAAGAAGCCTTCACACAAGGGCAATAGAAATATCCGGGCTTACCTGTGCGGACGAAATGCTCTACCCGGAAAACTATCTGTACCTGTCCGACCTGCTATCCTATGTAGCCATCGGCGCGCGCTCCGTTGAGGACCAGCAGCACCGTCTGACATCAAGCGGCATGGATATACCCGCAGGTATGAAAAATCCCACGGGCGGCGATATGTCGGTTATGCTCAACTCCATACAGGCGGCTCAGGCAGCCCATACCTTCATTTACAGAGGCTGGGAGATAAACACCGAGGGCAACCCTTTGGCACACGCTATTTTAAGAGGTGCGGTAAACAAGCACGGTCAAAATATCCCCAACTACCATTACGAGGATTTAAGCCTGCTTCATGAGCTGTATTGCAAGAAAAATCTCAAGAACATGGCGGTAATTGTAGATACTAACCATTCAAATTCCGGCAAGAAATATCTTGAGCAGATAAGAATTGCAAAGGAAATTCTTCACAGCCGCCGTCACAGCAAGGACATCAACGACTTCGTAAAGGGACTTATGATAGAGAGCTATATCGAGGACGGTAATCAGAGCACAGACGACGAGATTTACGGCAAGTCCATTACAGACCCTTGCCTTGGCTGGGAGAAAACCGAAAAGCTGATTTTGGAGCTTGCTGACCAGCTGTAATATTTATTGTCGAAATTACAAATAGTATACTATAATACGGCGGTATCTGAGCTGTTATGAAGAAAAACGGCTTATGCCGCCGTATTTTGGCACTGCAAGTTGTTCACTTATTTCTAAAAGAATGAACAATATGCTGTATTTTTGCGGTTTTAAAGCAGTACGTTCAATATTTTACATTTTATTGTTGATTTTTTCTCCGATAAATGTTACAATAAGCAAACGGAGTTTAAATGTTAAGAAACAAAGACGGATTAAGAAATATGAAAATTGCGATAAAACAGGCAATTTGTCAAAGTGACATGAGAAAGGTAGAATTATACGAATGGTAAATCAAATTAAATTTTTAACCCCGGGTAAATTTGATTTATGGGAACAGCAATGTCAGCCGATAGGCAACGGATACATGGGCGCGAGCTTTTTCGGCGGTATAGCAAAGGAAAAGATTGTACTCAATGAAAAGACGCTGTGGGCAGGCGGCCCCTCCGAAAGCCGTCCCGATTATAACAGCGGAATAAAGCCGGACAGCTACAAGTACGTAAAGCAGGTGCAGGAGCTTTTGTATAACGGAAGCTATGACGAGGCGGTAGAGCTTCTCCCTCATCTTACGGGCGTGTCGGACGGCTTTGGCGCATATCAGCTTTTGTGCGATATGCTGCTTGATTTTCCGAATATAGATGAAACCAAAGCGGAGAACTATTCAAGAACGCTTGACATGGACAACTCGAAATTTACCACCGAGTTTTCTTACATGGGCGCAGTACATAAGAGAGAAGCCTTTGCAAGCTATCCCGCAAATGTGATATGTATAAGGCTGTCTGCCGATATGCCCCGCAGAATTTGCATGAGGCTCTCGCTCGACAAGCTCCAGTGCGGCGAGGTAAAGGCGCAGGGCGATACGCTTTGCTATGAGGGTGCGCTGTGGGACAACGGTTTGCGTTACTGCACGATGTTCAAGGTGGTAAACAAGGGCGGCGTGCTTCTGGACTCCGCACACAGTATAATGGTAGAGCACGCAGACGAGGTGATTATCTACCTTACCGCATCGACTGACTATTCGGATAAATACCCGACCTTCAGAAACGGTGTAAATCCCGCAGAGCCTGTAAAGGAAAGGCTTGAAGCGGCGTACCGAAAGGGCTTTGACACGCTTTATGAGGAGCACCTTGCAGACTACAAAAATCTCTTCGACAGAGCTTCGCTTGTGATAAACGACGGCGGCGGAGAGGTAATTCCCTGCGACGAGCTTATAAGGCAGTACAAGGAAAGCTGTACAAGAAGCACAGCAAACCGCCTTGAAATGCTGTACTTCCAGTTCGGCAGATATATGCTGATAAGCTCATCAAGAGCAGGCTCGCTCCCCGCAAATTTACAGGGCGTGTGGAATGAATCCAACTGCCCGCCCTGGTGCTGTGACTATCACATAAATGTAAATCTCCAGATGAATTACTGGGGTGCGTACAATACAAACCTTGCGGAAACCGTACCGCCGCTGGTTGACTATCTTGACAGCCTGCGCCCGTCCGGAAGAAAATCCGCCGAGGCGTACTACGGCATAAAATCCGATGAAGCAAATCCCGAAAACGGCTGGTGCGCCCACACGCAAAGCACGCCGTTTGGCTGGACTGCTCCGGGCTGGGATTTTTACTGGGGCTGGTCAACCGCCGCAGTAGCATGGCTAATGCAGAATATCTATGAATATTATGAATTTACGGGCGATAAGAAATACTTTGAAGAGCGTATCTATCCCATAATGCGTGAGAGCGTGCGCTTTTATACGCAATGGCTGATATATGACGACAAGCAGGACAGATTGGTATCAAGCCCGACCTATTCACCCGAGCACGGACCGGTCACAATAGGCAACACCTATGAACAAAGCCTTATCGAACAGCTTTACAGGGACTTTATCACGGCAAGCGAGGCGCTTTGCAAGGACGAGGAACTGAGAAATACCGTGCTGCGCCAGGTATCGCTGTTGAAGCCCTATTCTGTCAGCAAAAAGACGGGGCTGCTCAAGGAGTGGTTTGAGGAGGACGAGGACGATTTTGACCACAGCAAGACTCAGAAAAATCACCGCCACATTTCGCATCTGTTGGGGCTTTACCCGGGCAAGGGCATAAACTCCACAACTCCCGAGCTGCTTGAAGCGGCTATAAATACGCTGAACGACAGAGGCGACGAGTCAACCGGCTGGGCGAGAGCATATAAGCTCAATCTCTGGGCGAGAGTAAAGGACGGCAACCGTGCGTATTCCATCTTGCAAGGACTGCTCAGAGGCTGTACCTTTGACAATCTGTTTGACTTCCACCCGCCGTTCCAGCTTGACGGAAACCTTGGAGGAAGCGCAGGCATTGCGGAAATGCTTATTCAGAGCCACGAGGGATATATCGATATTCTTCCCGCCGCACCCGACGCCTGGAGAAAGGGAAGCTTTAGGGGACTTTGTGCAAGAGGCGGCTTTGTAATTGACGCCGCATGGGAGAATTTCTCGCTCACAAGGCTTGAAATACATTCCTCAATCGGCGGCGAGTGCAGGGTAAAAACCGAATGTGAAGCGGTAATCTGTGAGGACAGGTCTATCCCCATGCTGTCAGACGACGGAATAGTGAGCTTTGATACCGAGGCAGGAAAGAACTATAAAATTATCCTGTAATCTATCTTAATGTACAAATACACGGGTTTTTGAGTTTTCTATTTGTGAAAGTTGTTGATAAAATTAAAAAATTTAAAAAAAAGCAAAAAAACTCTTGCATTTTTAAAAGCTTTCTGTTAAAATATTAATGTTGTATCGCTAAAAGACTATGGTGACGGTTTATGCGGTGAGAAATTTACCGCAAGCCGGAAGATAAAAGCAAGTATTGAAGGAGGTGCAAACCCCATGGCAAAATGTGATATCTGCGGAAAGGGCGTAGCTTTCGGAATTAAGGTTTCTCACTCACACAGACGCACAAACAGAACCTTCAAGCCCAATGTTCAGAAGGTTAAGGCTATCGTAAACGGTACTCCTTGCAGAGTACATGCTTGCTCACGTTGCCTGCGTTCGGGTAAGGTTCAGCGCGCTGCTAACTGATAGCTGCACCTAAAAACGGAAGCAAAAGCTGATATGAAAAAACACACCGGCAATTTGTCGGTGTTTTTTCATTTTAAATTCTTTTCTTTGTAAAAATACTTAAACATTGACTTTGAAAAGAAAACATGGTAAAATAATCTCATAAAAGCGAGTGAAATATTTATGTGCAGTGTATTAATTTACAATTTATGCAAATGGGGGCTTTATACCTCTGCCCTTACAGCTTCTGCACAAAAATTTAATATTGTTTATAAGGCACAGTATGCATAATAGGACATACTGTGCCTTTTTGGCGCTATGCCGATAAAAATACAGCTGATAAAATCCGCAGAAAGGGTAAAATCATGAATATTAAAAAAATCATGGCAGGGCTTTCAGCGTTTGTCATAGCTCTCACAGCGGCGGCAAGTGGGTAAGAACAGCCAAGCTTACAAGCAACTTTACCGTACGGTACCGCAAGAGCGGGCTTAAATCGGGTACGACCTACAAGTTCAGAGTTAAGACTTACAAAATGAGCGGAAATATTGCTCTTTACAGCGGCTACACTTATCTAATTGCAAGGACGAAATAACAAGCTTAATAACACAAATGCGGCAGATTTCCCTGCCGCATTCTTTACATGATTGTAAGCTTTTTACCGTTAAGCTGTTTTAAGTCCGAGCTTTTTAAGCACGCCTGTTTTTTCAAGCGAGGTCATAATGAGTATGCCTATTGCCGCACCGAACACGCCCTGGATAACATTGCCGAATACGCTTCCCGCAGAGCCTGCAAGACCGTAAAGGAAAATACCGTATACAAAGTAGCCGCCTACCATTACGATTTCTGCGGCAACCGCGCCTGCAATATTGCCTGCAAGGTTCTTAATTCCCGAAAAGCCCTTGCATTTGAACATCATGGGAACGATCAAAGCCGCAATTGCCATAAGGCTCTTTATAATAAATGTAGCGGGAACATAGTGTGCATATCCCGAAATAAGGTCGGCGAGCGCAGAGCCAAGTCCTGCCGCAACTACACCCCACGGTGCGCCGATGGTCCATGCCGCCGCAAGCACAAAGCCATCGCCGAGATTTATGTATCCGTTTGTAAGGGGCATGGGTATCTGGATAAGCATTGTAGATACGCATACCAAAGCGGTAAATACTGCCGCTAAAGTGATTTTGTAAAGATTTTTCATATAATCGCCTTTCTTTTTGTCGGGATCACTCCCCTTTATTTATATCTGCCTTGTTATATGCAGTTTTCGGACTTGCCGTGAAAGAGAAAGCATAACCTTCAATGAAAGTTATAACATAAAATCTTTCATTTGTCAATCAAATTTCATAATTAATCATCTTATCTGAAGCTTGATTGCGTTATGGAAGAAGGAAACATACGGGATTAAAAAGCCGCCGCAGGTATTTCATGCGGCGGCAGATGTTTTTGTTAAAGGCAGATAAGCTTTTCTCCGTCAAAGTCAACTTTAAGCGTTGTGCCGGGCGCAATATCATCGGCGATGAGCTTTCTTGCAATGAGCGTTTCCATTTTGCGCTGAAGAAATCTCTTGAGAGGTCTTGCGCCGTAATTGGGGTCATATCCGTTTTCGATAGCGTAATCCTTTGCGGCGTCCGTTACCTCAAGCGAAATTTCCTTGTCTGCAAGACGGGCTTTAAGGTCGGTAAGCATAAGCTCGACAATTCTTGAGATTTCGGTTTTTCTCAGCGGCTTGTAGAATACTATCTCGTCAAGACGGTTTAAAAACTCAGGTCTGAACTGTGTTTTGAGCAGCTTGTCTACCTGTTCTCTGGCTTCGTGGGTAATCTCGCCGTTTTCGTCTATTCCCTCAAGGATATAGGGCGAGCCTAAGTTTGAAGTGAGAATGATGATGGTATTCTTGAAATCCACCGTGCGTCCCTGCGAGTCGGTAATTCTGCCGTCGTCAAGAATTTGGAGCAGAATGTTGAATACATCGGGATGAGCCTTTTCCACCTCGTCAAGAAGCACAACGGAGTACGGCTTTCTGCGTACCGCCTCGGTAAGCTGGCCGCCCTCCTCGTAGCCGACATATCCCGGAGGTGCTCCTATAAGACGGCTTACGCTGAATTTTTCCATATATTCCGACATATCAATGCGCACCATGCTGTGCTCATCGTCAAACAGCGCCTCGGCAAGCGCCTTTGCAAGCTCGGTCTTGCCGACGCCCGTAGGACCTAAGAACAGGAATGAGCCTATCGGTCGGTCGGGGTTTGCAATGCCTGCTCTTGAACGCAGTATAGCTTCGCTCACCCTCTGCACCGCCTCGTCCTGTCCGATTACACGCTTGTGGAGAATATCCTCCATGTGCAGCAGCTTTTCACGCTCGCCCTCCATAAGCTTTGATACGGGTATACCCGTCCAGCGGCAGATAATCTTCGCTATCTCCTCCTCCGTTACCTTATCGTGAAGCATGGAGGCAGACTTTGACTGCTCTGCGAGCTTTTCCTCCTCTTCAAGCTCTTTTTGAAGCTTTGGCAGAGTGCCGTATTTAAGCTCTGCCGCCTTGTTGAGGTCGTAACTGCGTTCTGCCTGCTCAATGAGAGAATTTGTATGCTCTATATCCTCACGGAGCTTTTGCACCTTGGAGATTGCGCTTCTTTCATTTTCCCACTTTGCTTTCATTTCGCTGAATTGCGAGCGAAGCTCGGCAAGCTCCTGCTGTACCTCGGTGAGATGCTCTGCGGAAATTCTGTCTGTCTCCTTTTTAAGGGCGGCTTCTTCTATTTCGTGCTGCATTATCTTTCTGCGAATATCGTCAAGCTCTGCGGGCATGGATTCCATCTCCGTTTTGATAAGAGCGCACGCCTCGTCCACAAGGTCTATTGCCTTGTCGGGTAAAAATCTGTCCGAGATATATCTGTCGGAAAGCACCGCCGCAGCAATTATAGCCGAATCGTGAATTTTTACGCCGTGAAATACCTCGTAACGCTCCTTTAAGCCTCTTAAAATGGAAACCGTGTCCTCAACGGTAGGCTCATTTACGGTAACGGGCTGGAAACGTCTTTCAAGCGCGGCGTCCTTTTCGATATACTGCCTGTACTCGTCAAGAGTAGTCGCACCTATGCAGTGAAGCTCGCCCCTTGCCAGCATCGGCTTTAACAGATTGCCTGCGTCCATTGCGCCGTCGGTCTTGCCCGCGCCCACAATGGTGTGAAGCTCGTCTATAAAGAGTATAATCTGTCCTTCGGATTTCTTTATCGCCTGAAGCACGGCTTTAAGACGTTCTTCAAACTCGCCTCTGTATTTTGCTCCCGCAACAAGCGCGCCCATATCAAGAGAGAAAATCTGACGGTCCTTTAAGTTTTCGGGAACGTCGCCCCTTACTATACGAAGCGCAAGTCCCTCGGCAATTGCGGTCTTGCCCACGCCCGGCTCGCCTATCAGCACGGGGTTGTTCTTTGTCTTTCTTGAAAGTATGCGGATAACGTTTCTTATTTCGCTGTCCCTGCCGATAACGGGATCGAGCTTACTGTGGCGTGCAAGCTCGGTTAAATCCTGTCCGTACTTTTTAAGCACGTCGTAGGTTTCCTCGGGATTTTGTCCCGTTACTCTTGCATCTCCTCTTACCGTATTCAGTGCCTGCATAAAGTCTTTCTCAGTAACGCCTGTCTCAGAGAAAATTTTTTTAAGCTCGCTTGACGGCTTTTGCAAAAGACCGATAAACAGATGCTCTACCGATACATAATCGTCCTTCATCTGCTTTGCCTTTTCCTCTGCGGCATTAAGCGCCTTGTCCATGTCGGGGGAAATGTAGATTTTTTCGGGATCTCTGCCGCTTCCCGTCACCTTTGAAATGCCTGCGGCGCTTTGCTCGGCAAGCTTTAAAAGGCGTGACAAATCAACGCCCATTTTTTTTATGAGCTGTGGGATAAGTCCGTCCTCTGCGGCAAGCAGGGCAAGCAAAAGGTGCTGCTGCTCCACATTCATGTTTTGGTAGGAAATCGCCAGCGACTGAGCCGCCGTGATTGCCTCAATGGATTTTTGAGTCATGTTGTTTGCGTTAAGCATAAAAATCACCCTTTCTTTGCTTGTGTATGCTTTATATAATTATATTTAAGCTTTTCATGCGGTTTGCATATTCGCTGTCAATGTAGCGCACTGCGGTGTTGCGCTCGCTGAGATGTGAAAAATACAGCTTTATTATTTTATCAAGAAAACCGATATAATCGGCAATTGCCGCCGCCGCCGAATCTGCGTCCCTGACGATTTCTCCGTCAACGGTTTTGGGCATTGCGAGCATTCTCGTCATCTTATCGTTATCCGCCTCAATATAAATATCGGTGTAGGGGGAAAGATAGCGTGTTTCAAGCTTTGCAAGCAGGGAAATAAACCTACCCATTTCTTCTGACAGGCGTGCGTTCTGTGTGCGGAAATTAACCTTGAGCCTGCCTAAATACTTGCCGTCACAGCTAAGCTCAACGCTGTATCTTATTGTCGGCTTGTATTTAAAGGGAAGCGGACTTTTGATAAGCATCCCCGAGCTTCCTGTCGCTGTTTGCAATCGGAACATATCGTCGCCGAAAAATCGGCTTATGCTGTCAAGTATATTCTTCATCTGTACCTGCGGCGTCTGCACGCTGAGGTGCTCCGCAAGAATTTCATCTATCAGTGCTGAACGGCTCATACCGAGCCTGCACGCAAGTGCGTCCGCCGCCCTTATAATATCGTCGCTTAGTACAAGACTGTATACGTTTTTACCCATATTATCGCTCCTCTTTTTTAGTTTACACGCATATTGTAGCACAGGTTCGTTAATTTGTCAATAGGTTTATATAAATTTATTTACGAATTATGAAAATATTGTTTAAATTATTTTAAAAATGCTTACAAATTTATGCAAAACTATTGAATTTGCCTAAAAGCAACCTTAAATTTCCAAGAGAATGTTGCAAAATTGCATAATATGTATTATAATTAATATATACTCAATAACCGCCCTTTGGGCAGCTATTGGCTGAAAGTTCTGTAGAACAGGATTTTCAGCGGCACAAATCAAAAATTTGTGCCGTTTTAGCCCAAAATCCTCGCACACAACAACTGAAAAAGTGCTCCGAAGCAAGGCTTCTACGTGTTTTTTCAGTTGTTGAGCAGACACTAATTAAAAAAAGGAATTAACTGCATTTTGACACAATGCAAATTTTATCCGAACGGAGGGATGCGAAAATGACGACTTTTAAAGGCAAAGGAGTATACGGCGCTATTGCAGTCGGCAAGGCGTCGGTCTTTAAACACAGAGAAGAAACCGTCGAGCGTATTCGCATCGACGACACCGTTTCGGAGAGAAAGAGGCTCGCCCGTGCAAAGGAGATTGCGCTCACTCAGCTTGAGTTAATCTATCAGAACGCGCTTAAGGAAATAGGTAGATCAAATGCGAGCATTTTTGAAATACACAAGCTGTTGCTTGAGGACAGGGATTACAACGGCTCGATAGTGGGAATAATCGAAACCCAGAAGGTAAACGCCGAGTACGCCGTAAGCGTCACCTCGGACAACTTTGCGGGAATGTTCAACGAAATGGACGACGCATACATGAAGGCGCGTGCAGCGGACGTAAGGGATATTTCCAACCGGCTTATCGCAGCGCTTTTCGGAATGAATTTGTGTACCGCAGGAAGCAACGAGCCTGTAATAGTCTGCTCGGACGATTTGCTCCCCAGTGAAACAATTGTGCTTGACAAGGATAATACGCTGGGCTTCATAACTGCGGCAGGCTCACAAAATTCCCACACCGCAATTTTAGCGAGAAATATGAATATCCCCGCCGTTATAGGCGTAGGAGAGCTTTTCCTTGAAATGCTGCATGACGGCGACACCGTTGCAATAGACGGCTTTGCGGGAGAGGTGTATATAAATCCCGACGACATTACTCTTGCAAGGCTTAATAAAAAGCTCAAGACGGAGCAGGAAAAAAAGCGTCTGCTTGCCGAGCTCAAAGGCAAGGAGAATATAACGCTTGACGGAACAAAAGTAGAGATATGTGCAAACATCGGGGGCGTTGAGGACCTCGGCGCGGTACTGCTCAATGACGCAGGCGGAATAGGGCTTTTCAGAAGCGAGTTTTTGTATCTGAGAGGCAATTGCTATCCCGGCGAGGAGGAGCAGTTTGCGGCGTACAAGCGTGTGCTTGAGAGCATGACGGGAAAAAGAGTAGTCATACGCACAATGGATATAGGCGCAGACAAAAAGGCGGAATATATGCGGCTTAAGGATGAGGAAAATCCGGCTATGGGCGTAAGGGGAGTAAGGCTCTGCCTGTCAAGACCTGATATATTCAGAACACAGCTCAGAGCCTTGTACAGAGCCTCTGTTTACGGCAAGCTCGGCATAATGTTCCCTATGATAACATCAACCTCAGAGGTATGGCGTATTCTTGCCATGTGCGATGAAGTCAAGGACGAGCTGACGGTACAGGGCTGTGCGTTCAGCGAGGATATAGAGCTGGGAATAATGATAGAAACTCCCGCCGCTGCGCTTATCAGCGACAAATTAGCCCCCTTTGTGGATTTTTTCAGTGTGGGTACAAACGACCTCACGCAGTTCACCTTAGCCTGCGACAGGCACAACCCCGATGCGGAAGAATTTATGGACGCTCACCATGAAGCGGTTCTGCGGCTTATCGAAATGAGCGCCGAAAACGCCCATGAAAACGGCGCATGGATAGGAATATGCGGCGAGCTTGCGGCAGATTTATCTCTGACCGAGACCTTCCTCAGAATGAGAATAGACGAGTTTTCAGTCGCTCCGTCAGCCGTGCTGAAGCTCAGAGAAAAGGTGAGAAGCCTTGATTTATCCGAGGAAGAAAGAATTGCGATGTAAAAGAATAAACAAATCTGCCGCAGATGGGTAAAATCATCTGCGGCAGTATTATTATTTTGTGTTATATCAAAGCAGTCTGTTTCTTGTCTGCACTATAGATCCGCATTTATCGCAAATACGGATTTAAAATTACTCTGTACCGGCAAACCCTCACATCAGCTTTGTCTGATTTACATCGTCGCGGCAGAATGTACCCGCGCAGGGGATAGTGCCCGTTTTGTAAATATCGGGATTTTCTATCATGCCCTCCGAATAAGGCACGGCGGAAACAAGAATTGTCTTTGTAAGACGCATTACCTGCACGCCCTGCGTATCTCTTGCGGCTTTTGGGAGCAGTAATACGGTGTTGAAAATCATCACCTTGCCTGCGGCGGAGGTCAGCATATACAGCGAATCCTCCTTTTCGTGCCACATTGAGATAAGCGGCGACAAGTCGCTGTATGCGTTGGCAAGCTTTTTGCGGCGGGTTTTGGTTTCGTAAGAGGACATAGGCACTTTGGCGCACTTGCCGTTTTCAAAGAACATCACCACATTGCCCGAAAAATCCTCGGCGGCAATTACCTTGATTATCTTCTCGTCCGGCTCAAGCTCCAGCTTTACAGGCAGATAGTCGCCCATCACGCTTGCCTTGCTGTCCTCAAAGTCGCAGGCTCTCGCCTTGTATACCTGGAATTTGTTTGTGAAGAACAGCAGCTCTGCACGGTTTGTACCCTCATAGGTGAAGATAATCTCGTCATGCTCCTTGAGCTTCTGATCTCCGCCCATTCTCAGCGACAGGGGAGTAATCTTCTTGAAGTAGCCCTCTCTTGTAGCAAAGAGATTTACTGCGTAGTCGGGGATTTCTTCCTCCTCCTCGTTTTCCTCGTCGGGCTGTACGTAAATAAGCTCGGATTTGCGCTCCTTGCCGTATTTTTTGGCAATGTCACGAAGCTCGGAAATAATAATCTGCTTTACTCTGCGCTCGGAGGATAGTATATCCTCCATGTCTGCGATTTCCTCGTTTAGGGCGGCTATCTCCTCGGTTCTTTTGAGAATGTAGCCCTTGTTGATGTTTCTCAGCTTTATATCAGCTACAAATTCCGCCTGCACCTCGTCAATGCCGAAGCCTATCATAAGGTTGGGAACTACCTCGGAGTCGTCGTGTGTTTCACGGATAATTTTTATCGCCTTGTCAATGTCCAGCAGTATCTTTTTAAGACCTGACAGCAGGTGAAGCTTTTCCTTCTTTCTCGCAAGCTCAAACTTTGTCTTGCGCTTTATGCACGCCATTCTGAAATCCGTCCACTCTGAAAGGATTTCAGCCACGCCCATAACCTTTGGCGTACCGCCTATCAGAATGTTGAAGTTGCAGGAGAAGGTGTCCTGAAGCGGCGTCATGCGGAACAGCTTTTGCATAAGAGCCTCGCTGTCCGTGCCTCTTTTAAGGTCAATGGCTATCTTAAGTCCCGATAAGTCCGACTCGTCGCGTACATACGAAACCTCTTTGAGCTTGCCGAGCTTTACAAGCTCCGCAATTTTGTCGATAATAGCTTCAATGGTCGCGGTGGGGGGTATCTCTGTTACTTCAATACAGTTTGCGGCTTTGTCATAGCTGTATTTTGAACGCACCCTTACGCTTCCTCTGCCGGTAGCGTAAATTTTGCGAAGCTCCGCCTCGTCCGCTATGATGTAGCCTCCGCCGGGAAAGTCGGGAGCTTTCAGCGTTGATATTATGTCATGCTCCGGATTTTTCATAAGTGCGGCGGCGGTTTCGCACACCTCCGCTAAATTGAAGGAGCAGATATTGCTCGCCATGGAAACGGCAATGCCGACGTTGTTGTTTACAAGCACGGCGGGGAATTTTACGGGGAGCAGGGTAGGCTCTGTGGTGGAGTTGTCGTAGTTGGGCACGAAGTCAACCGTGTCCTTTTCAATATCCGCAAACACCTCTGCGCAGATAGGATCCAGCTTTGCCTCGGTGTATCTCGACGCCGCAAAGGACATATCCCTTGAATACGCCTTGCCGAAGTTACCCTTGCTGTCAACATAGGGGTGGAGCAGCGCCTCGTTTCCCCTTGCAAGTCTTACCATTGTTTCATAGATAGGACCGTCGCCGTGAGGATTGAGCTTCATGGTCTGGCCTACTATGTTTGCGGATTTCGTCCTCTCCGAGCCGAGCAGTCCCATTTTGTACATGGTGTACAGCAGCTTTCGGTGAGAGGGCTTGAAGCCGTCTATTTCGGGGAGCGCGCGGGAAACGATAACGCTCATTGCGTATGGCATATAGTTTTCAGTCAGCGTTTTGGTTATCGGCTGATTTTCTATTATTCCCGCACCCTCTATATATGCCTCGGCCTTTGCCGAGGGTTTTTTCATTTTAGGCTCTTTTTTCAAAATCAGTACCCCTTTTTAAAGTGAAAATTCTGCTTTCAGCTTTTCATAGCGTTCGGCGTATTTGGGCTTTATCGGCTTTGTCACATTCTTCATGACATTCTGTAAAATATCCGCATCCTTAAGCACCTCGTCAAGCGGCTGTCCTACCTTGTCCTTTTCGCTGTGACAGGCAATGGCTCTTACGATATTGCCGATTTCACAGACATTAAAAAGTCCGCTTTTTGCAAGTATCGGCAGTATCATATCCGCGCCCTTTGCGGCGTGATTTTCGTCGTTATAATCAACCTTGTACTTGTAATAATCGTGAAGCAACGCGCATATTTGTGCAAGCTCGACATTAACTTTGCGCTTTGTTGCAATCAAAGCCGCCGCCTGAGCCGTGCCGAACAGGTGTATATACGCCCTGCCTTGCATTTCGGGGGAAAGCGTACCTATCATTTCGCTTACAAGCGAGGCAATCACATCAACTCTGTTTAGCTCCATTTTACTTACGCTCCTTTAAGACACATCTATATTGTCAAGATACAAATAGCCGTAATCCCTTATATAGTCCTTTCTTCCGTCAAGGTTATCGCCGAGTAAAAGCTCGAAAATCTCCTGCGTCTTTTTCGCGTCCTCAGGCATTACTCTTATAAGACGCCGTGTTTCGGGATTCATGGTGGTAAGCGACATCATCTCAGGCTCGTTTTCGCCAAGTCCCTTTGAACGCTGTATGGTGTATTTCTTGCCGTCCAGCTTTCCGATAATCCTGTTCTTTTCAGGCTCGGTATAAGCAAAATAGGTCTTGCCCTTGCTGGTTATTTCATAAAGCGGCGACTCCGCAATATAGACATAGCCCTTTTCTATAACCGTCGGAACAAGCCTGTACAGCATTGTCAGAATGAGCGTTCTTATCTGATAGCCGTCATAATCCGCATCGGTACAGATTACAATCTTCTCCCAGCGCAGATTTGACAAATCAAAGGTGGATAAATCCTTATTTGCCTTGCTCTTTACCTCAACTCCGCAGCCGAGTATCTTCATAAGATTTGTGATTATCTCGCTCTTGAAAATCTTGTCATAGCTTGCCTTAAGGCAGTTTAGGGTTTTGCCTCTTACGGGCATAACCGCCTGGTATTCTGCGTCACGCGCCTGCTTTACCGCACCGAGCGCCGAGTCGCCCTCCACGATGTAAAGCTCTCTGCGGTTGACGTCCTTACTGCGGCAGTCAACAAATTTCGGTATTCTGTTTGCAAGGTCGATTTTTCCCGTGAGCTGTTTTTTAATGGTGTCGCGCGCCTTTGCCGCATTTTCCCTCGCACGCTTGTTGATAAGCACCTGCTCGCAGATTTTTACCGCCTCGTCGGGATTTTCCAGGAAGTAAACCTCAAGCCCGTGCTTTAACCATTCGGTCATGGCTTCCTGTATGAACTTGTTGGTAATCGACTTTTTAGTCTGGTTTTCATAGCTTGTCTGCGTTGAGAAGTTGGAGGAAATAAAAATCAGACAGTCTGCAATATCCGAAAATTTTATCTTGGCTTCGTTCTTTGCGTATTTGCCGTTGGATTTAAGCCAGCCGTCAATCTGGGCGGTAAACGCCGCCTGCATTGCCTTTTCGGGGCTTCCGCCGTGCTCAAGCCAGCTTGAATTGTGATAATGCTGGATAAGCTGTACCTTGTTTGAGAATACAAACGCCGCCCTGAGCTTTACCTTGTATTCGGGCTTGTCCTCTCTGTCACGACC
The DNA here is from genome assembly GCA_944386545.1 of uncultured Ruminiclostridium sp. Lineage (GTDB taxonomy): Bacteria > Bacillota > Clostridia > Oscillospirales > Ruminococcaceae > Ruminiclostridium_E. The sequence continues at coordinate 40,834 of CALXBK010000004.1, read as the reverse complement.
GACACGCTTTGCACTCCACTCCTGCTTTTGCGTGAATGGGGTGTCGCCGGCAAGCTCAGACAGATAATCGCCTATGCCGTTTTCATAGCAGTAAACACGTTCCTCAAAGCGGGTTTGACCGCTTTCCCCGTCCATGACCTCGTTTAAAAATCTGAAAGTCAGTCCGTCGTTTACCACTGCCTGTCTGCGCAGTACATCGTCAAAATATTCAATGGGAACTGCAATGTCGGTAAATACGTCAAGGTCGGGCTTCCACTTTATTCTCGTGCCCGTCCTGCCGTCCGACTGCCGCCTGCGGAAGCCGCGCTCTTCCTTTTCGACGTTGTAGCCCTTTTCAAATCTTAAATTGTATATCCAGGTCCCGTTGTTGCTTTCAACCTCCATATATTCCGAGGCGAACTGCGTTGAGCAAAGTCCCAGACCGTTAAGACCGAGCGAGTAGGAATAGCTCTCCCCGCTGTTGTTGTCGTATTTGCCGCCTGCGTACAGTGTGCAGAACGCCAGCTCCCAGTTGTATTTTTCCTCGTTTTTGTTGAAGTCTATGGGTATACCTCTTGCAAAGTCTTGCACCTCAATGCTGTTGTCAAGGTATTTTGTCACGATTATCTCCTTGCCGAAGCCCTCTCTCGCCTCGTCAATGGAGTTTGACAGTATCTCAAATACCGAGTGACAGCAGCCGTCAAGCCCGTCCGAGCCAAATATAACGCCGGGGCGAAGCCGCACCTGGTCGGGACCTTTAAGCTGTTTTAAGCTGTTGTCGTCGTAAGTTTTCTTAGCCATTAGCATTTCCTTTCGTATCTGCCGCGATACCCTGTCTGCGGCACGCATAAAAATATTCTACCACAAAGCAGAAAAATTTTCAAGTGCGGAAATCCGTCGGTTGGGATTTATCGGTTTTCTATTGACCGCATCTTGAAAATGTGATAATATAATGACGGGGCAAGCCCCTTACTGAACCTTATAAATTTGTTGAAAAGCGGGGATAGAATGGAATATCTTTACATACTTTTTGCGGTATTGTCTGCACTGCTTGCCGCTCTGACCGTTATTTTCTCAAAAATAGGACTCAAAAATACCGACGCCGATTCCGCAACGGCACTGCGAACAACGATGGTGCTGGTTTTCGCCGTTGCCTCGGTGTTTCTGTCGGGCGGCTGGTCGGATTTGTCAAAGGCGACAGGACCTACACTGCTGTTTTTGATTTTGTCGGGCTGTGCTACGGGTGCGTCATGGCTGTTTTACTTCAAAGCTCTTAAAACTGGGGATGTAAATAAGGTAACCCCTATAGACAAAAGCTCTACCGTGCTTGCCATGCTCATGGCGTTTATATTCCTCGGCGAGGAGCTTTCGCTTTACAAGATAATCGCAATGGTGCTTATTGGCGCAGGCACGCTGATGATGACGGTGAATAAGAGCAACGGCAAGTCGAAGGCGGGCGCATGGCTTTTGTTTGCGTGGCTGTCCTCTATATTTGCCGCTCTGACCTCTATACTTTCAAAGCTCGGAGTAGAGCACATCGACTCAAATCTTGCCACGGCGATACGCACGGCGGTTGTGCTTGTCATGGCTTGGATTGTCGTTGCGGCAAATGGCAAAAAGAATGTATTTGCGGGGCTTGACGGCAGGGGCTTTTTCTTCCTGCTTTTAAGTGCGGCGGCAACCGCAGGCTCGTGGCTTTGCTACAACCATGCACTGCAAATCGGCGACGCCTCGGTAGTTGTACCCATTGACAAGCTGAGCATACTCCCCGTTATACTGTTTTCAAGAGTTGTTCTTAAAGAAAAGCTCACCGCCCCTGCGGCGGCCGGCTTGGTGCTCGTCTGCGCAGGAACGGTGCTGACAATTCTGTAATTGTAACTGTTTATTTCTTGTTGCGAAGCTTAACGGCGGTTACAGCTACTGCCGCCGCAAGGCAGACAGCGCATAGTGAGGCTATATTCGCCTTTTTGCCCGTGGGGGGATTTTCGGGGATTTCGGAGTCTCCGATTACCGCTGAGCTTTCATTTTCTTTGTCGCTGTCATTGTCGGAGCTTTCTTCGGTTATTGTATCGGGAGCGGCTTGCCCGCAAATGCTGCATACGCCGTTTTCATAGCTGTGTCCCGTTTTTTCGATAAGCTCTGCGGCTTTTATAATCTCGCCGCAGTCAAGACATACGGTGTCGCCCGTACTGCCGTTTTCGGTGCAGTTAGGGGCGATATTGTTTTTTAACGCCGTGTTTTCGTGGTTTGTTTTATCTTCTTCGCCGTACTGCGCAGCGCAGATCTCACATACCTTTGCGTTTGTGCAGGTTGCCGTGCCGCCGCTGTGAGCCGCTTTGTCAAACTGCTCGCCGCACTTGTCGCACTCATGCCAATGCTCCGTGTCGTTGCCCGTCCATTCGTCGGATATGCTGTGCGCAGGCTTTTCTCCTACCGCATAAACTGCCGCAGTGCCGCTCACCTCATAAGCCGCAAGTAAAAGGGGGGTGCCGCTTGCGGATTCTTCCGCGCTTACAAAACGCAGTCCCTCCGGCGCAATATCTCCCTTGAGATAGGTGTCCGCAGTCAGGCTGTCGGGATCTTCGCTGAAATCGCGGGTATTTATATAGTTGTCAAATTCTGCGCCTTCGGGGTTTGTAATATCGTATACCATAATTCCCCCGATTCGCTCAAGAGCTGTAAAGGCGTAAGTTCTGCCGTTTATTTCGCCGACGGTTACGCTTTCCGGTTCGGGCCCCTTTTTGCGTGAGCGGCTGTCATATTCGTTGTCGTCGTTTGAGCAGTTGAAGTATTCGGGGAAATATGCCGCCGTTTTGCTTTCAAATTCATTACCGCTGTCGAAAACAAGCTCAAGCCCGTTTTGGGTTACCTTGAAAATCGAGAAGGAACGTCCTCCGTAGAGTACTGTCTTGCCTTCGGGCAGTCCGTCGGTCACTGCCGCATCTATACAGCGCACCTTTTTTGCTTCGGAGCCGTCGGTTGCTGTAACGGTTTGCTTTATTTCGTTTATATATTCGGTGGTCTCCTGCCCCCACTCCCTTGCGTCGCCCTCATTTGCGGTAAGGATATAGCTACCGCTTGCCGTATTGTAAAGAGATATTCCGTCCGGCATATATGCGCCTACCGCGTCGGTATAGGTCTTAGGATTGTATTCTGCGTCCTCGTCAAGATCAATTGCGTTTTCTTCAAGGCTGAAGTCTTTAAAGCCGAGAGAATACACTCCTTTGTATTCCATGCTCTGAATATCGAGCACCGCAACGGCGTTCGCCTCTTGAAGAGCTATATATGCCGTCCTGTCGTCGCAGGCAATGTATTCAGGCTCAAGGTCAACAGAGGGAAGAGCTCCCTTTGCGAAAATCACTCCGCTTTCTTTAAGCTGCTGAGCCTTGTCGTCAAACGCTTCAAGGCCTACCGTCGCCGTTTGAGAAGCCGAAATATCCTCATAATCAACAGTTATTACCGTTATCGAACCCTGTGGGTCGGTAACGCCCTCGCCATAGCCCATTCTCGGCTCTCCCTCGTTTGCGGTGAGGATTTTAGTGCCGTCGGGGGTAAAGCATATCATGTCCGGCTGACAACCTGCTTCAAATAATGCGATGAGTTCCCCGCTGAGAGTCAGCACTGCCGCATAGCCGTTTTTGTCGTAGGATGCATGCTGAAGCGCGACCGCCGCAATTCCTTTTTCGGAGCATACGGCAATCGATGTCATATCTCCGTAGTCAAAGTCTGGGAGCGTTTCTCCGACAAGTTTTTTGATGTCGATTGATTTTGCCGTAATGTCCTGATTTGTACTGCATAAAGTACCTGACATATCAAGAATGTCAAGCATTCCCGTTGCGCCGTTTACCAGCCACGCACGGTTATTCTCACAGTCATAGTCGATAATTTCCGCAACGCCCCCGTCCTTGTCCGATACCTCTGAAATGTAGGAGCCGATTTTTTCGAGCATTATGCCGCTTTTGTTTTCAAAGCCTGCGCCCGCCGCCGTGCTGCCAGCATTCTCCGCGTAGACCGGGGGCGCTGTCGCCGCTATAATTGCCGCTGCAAGAACGGCAGTCGCTTTTTTGTAAATGGTTTTCATGTAATCCGCCTTTCTTTTTTGCACATTTCGTACAAGCTGATTTTACCCTAAGCGTTTTAAATCGTCTATCATGAAAAGGTAAAATCACGGTAAAAAATAAAACGGGGCTGTTGCGGTTTGTGTCGTAACAGCCCCGTATATCGGGAGGTTCACATGAAAAAATGAAAATATCGCTTTTAACTGTTTACATGGCTATTATACGTTCTCTGCGTAAGAAGTCTCAGCTTCGCCGGGCATTTGCATGTCGCCCGGTATTTGCATATCAGCGGGGAACTGCATACCGTAGGGCATTTGCATATCATCAGGGCGTTGCATACCGTCGGGGCGTTGCATTCCGCCGCCCGGACGATTGCCTTGTCCCATGCCGCCCATGCCGTTACTTCCGTAAATGTAGCCCGACATGGTTATTTCCTGAGTGTTATCTCCCGCTGTAAGCGTGTACGTGCCGCTTGAAGTTATATCGGGAGTGCTGATTACTACCGCCTGATAGGTAAGGGACGGAGTATAGGAGATTATTTCCTTGCCGCTTTCATCGGTAAGAGTAATTTTTGAATTTGCCGACTGATTGCCGACATTTACAAGGATAGAGCCTTGAGTGGAGTTGCTTCCGAAGTTTGTCGCCATGCCTGTTGAGCCTGCCGCAACAACAATTCCGCCCGTTATCGTTGCTTCTCCCTGGGCGTCTATCGAACCGTTGCCGCCGTTTGTCGGACCGTCAATATAGGTTTCGCCGCCCTCAACGGTGAGTGCGCCGTTTGAGTCAAGTCCGTCGCCGCTGACCGTCATTTTAAGAGTGCCGCCCGTAATTTTAACATAGGCGTTTTGATCGCCGCCGAAACGGTCGCCCCCCATCATGCCGCCCATGCCTGAGTCGTTTCCTCCTGCGGCATTGATACCGTCATCGCTTGCTTTAAGGGTAATTGTGCCGCCTGAAATGTCAACGGTCTGTCCTTCAATTCCCTCATAGCAGGTTAGAATTTCAAGCTCTCCCGCGCTGACTGTGGCTGCGCTGTCTGCGTGTATACCGTCGTCGCCCGTGCTTATTCTGAATGTGCCGCCGCTTACCGTAACATCGGTATTGCTGTGAAGCGCGTCGTCCAGTGAGTCAATCTCAAAAGCTCCGCCCGATATTGTCAGCGAGCCGCTGCTTTTTATTGCCTTAAATGAATCGGTGTCGTCCGACTGTGTGTAGCTTTGTGCCTTGCCGCTTCCGCCGCCGCTTGTAATGCTGAAATTGCCGCCCTTTATTTCGGCTGTGAGCGAAGCGGATATTCCGTCGCCGCCGCTTACAAGGTTAAAAGTGCCGCCCGAAATATATACAAAGCCCTTTTCGGTATCCTCGGTATTTTCGGAGTGTATAGCGTCCTTTCCGCTTTCAATATTGAGCGTGCCGCCCGCAATTCTCACGCTGTCCTTGCCCGACAATCCTTGAGATGCGCTTGTTATATTATATGTGCCGCCTGCGACTTTAAGGTCGTCCTTTGATACTATTGCGTGTTTTGTTTCGCACTCTGCGTTAAGAGTGCCTGTGCCGTTCAGCACTATATCTGCTTTTGAGAATACAGCGCCGTCAATACTGCTTGACGAGTCAAATTCTCCCGTGCTTGAAAGGGTGTTTTCACTGCCTGCGGCGGTCGTGATAAATACCTTGTCCGCCTCGGTAATGCTTATTGCCGCCGAGCCGCTTTTTGTTATGCTTGCATTGTCCAGCACAAGCTGTACCTTGTCAGTATCAGGTGCAGAAACGATTATCTGTCCGTCTGACAAGGAGCCGCTTAATTTATACACGCCCTCTTTTGATATTGTGATAAGGTTATCCTGTATTGTAACCGAGCTGTCTGTACAGGACGAAGCGTTGTCGGCGAGCGTAATTTCGGTGAATTCGGAATACTCGCCCGACAAATCCCTCTCGGTGAACATATCGTCTGCAAGGGCGGCGTTGTTTTGATTATCCGGCGTACTGTCAGATAAGCTTTCCGATGTGCCGTCGTCTGATGAAGCCGAGCCGCTGTCGTCTGATGAAGCCGAGGCGCTGTCCGCAGTGCTGTCGGTCGCCGAAACTGCGGAGCTTTCGCTTTGAGAGCAGGAGGTAAGGCCGGTTATAATAACCGCCGCCGCAACCTGCGCGGCAAGAATTTTCTTAAACATAATTTGTTCCTTTCGTTAAAGAAGCTCTCTGCTTTCGGTGCTTTGAGCAGTTATGTTTATCTCAAGGTTTCCGTTGCGGCAGCGAAGCTCGTCTATAAGCTGCTTTTCACAGCCGCATTTTTTAAGGGTTATATTATAGGTGAGCTTGTTCAGACTGCCGAGGTTTGTTGTCTTAACCTGTGACATTCTGCTTTCCTTTAAATATTTATCAAAAATATCGTCAAACAGGGTTGCGTATTCCAAATCCTCAGGTACGGTGATATGAAGCACCTTGCGAAGCTCTGCGTTTTTTGCTTCACCGAACTTTGAAACCGTAAGTAAAAGATTTACCCCGCCGAGCAATGCCGTAAAGATAAGAGCGTAAATGGGATAGCCCATTCCGCAGGCAAGACCTACCGCCATGGCAAGGAAGATAGAGCCTATTTCCTTTGCAGTGCCGGGTACCGAACGGAAGCGCACTAGCGAGAATGTACCCGCAACCGCAACGCCCGCGCCTATCGAGCCGCTTACCATCATAATGACAAGGCAGACTACCGACGGCAGAATGGAGAGCGTTATCACAAAGCTTTTTGTATATGTGTTTTTAATCATGTACATAAGTCCCAGCGCAAGTCCGAGTATAAGCGCCGAGCCGAGACCTATAAAAAAATTGCCGAGCGTAATATCCGCCGTTGAGGAAAAAAGTCCCGTTATAACCGTATCAAACAATGTGAACACCTCTTCTTTCGTATAGGCTTTCCTTCAGCATAGTCATATATGCCATTCCGTATTTTGAGAACGAGGTCTGCCTTATTTTGCCCTCGTTCAGAAGATTTACAAGCCACAGCGGCATTGCGCCCGACGCCTTTATCTCCATCAGCGAAAAGCCTTCAGGAAGAATTTCCTTGCCGTAAGGGGGGATTTTAAGGTCGATATCCTCAGTGCGCCAGAGAATGTTTCTGTCAAAGGTAATTCTTAAATCGGGATCGTTTTTTGAAAAATACGCCGTCCTGTCATAGCAAAGGTAAACGGCAGGGACTATATCGCCGTAGTAGTCAAGGAAATAATTTATCTCCCTCGCTATCTGGCTGTCCTCGGAAAATTTCTCTCCCGCACCCAGCGTATCCTCCGCATATCCGTCCGTCAGAGAAATTCTCCTTTTGTAAACCACGCCCTTGTATTTCTTTTTAAGCTCAAGGAACACATTGCTGTTGTCCTTTGCCGTGCCGTAGCTTCTCAGCCTCAGCTTTTCCTTATAGACGGGTTTTTCAAGCGAACGCCGTATAAGCCTGTAATCGGTAGTATCGTAATATATGTTGCATATCGTGCTTTCGCCGTGCTCATCGGGAATCATATATTCCGGGAATGCTTCTTCAAGAAATTCTCTGTTTTGTTCGCTGACAAGATATTTCAGCTCATGGCGCTTAAAAATACTTTTATCCATATCAACAGCTCCTTTTTTTAAATCTGTCGTTTGCTTTTCTGTGTATAATGATACATCCGTTACCTTAAAAAAACCTTAAATTATTTTACAGAGTTTTTACAATGCGGTGAAAATTCTGTGAAAATTATACTTGCTTTATCGACAATTTGTAAGTTTAAGGAAAGATAAAATCCATTATTTTACTATGCTTGACAAAATCCGATAAATATAGTATTATATAAAACGAGTATAGAGTTTAAGGGAGTGGTGCGCTTGTATTTCGGCAGTGTCAGATTTTTCAAGCATCTGATTCTGACTGTTGCGGCATTGCTGATAATCGTTCCTACCGTTCTTTGTATAATCCTCTTTATAGATAACGCAAAGAAGTCCGCGGAAATTGAACAGCTTAATTCCGCTATCGCCGGATATAATCAGAGCGACTGCGTGACAGAAAGCTCTTCCGAGCAGGCAGACTCGGAGCTTTCTGTGACACAGAGCGATACTTCTTCAAAAAACGATACTCCGTCAGATAGTGAAGAAAACTCTGACCGAAGCGATATATCGGGCGAAGCCGAAACCGATGACACATCAAGCGAGGCTGAAAGCAGCAGCACATCAAGCGAAGCTGAAAGCGTACCGAAGGTTGATGTTACTGCTTTATATCCCGACCTTTATGTCAAGCCATATGACGGCGAATACGAAAATTCGCAAAACACGGTTTATCTTACCTTTGACGATGGTCCGTCAATTCTGACGGAAAATTTACTGTACTATCTCAATAAGCAGAATATCAAGGCAACGTTCTTTGTAGTGCCCGAGCGCACCGAATACTGCTATTCTCTCCTTAAAAAGATAGCAAACGGCGGCCACACGATAGGAATACATACCGCAAGCCACGATTACGAAAAAATATACTCCTCGGTTGAGGCGTACCTTGACGATTTCAACGAGGCGTACACAATAGTAGCGGAGGCCACCGGACTTTCGCCGGATATTTACCGTTTCCCGGGAGGAAGTGTAAATGACTACAACAGCGAAACAAGGGAAGAAATAATAACGGAAATGTCCCGCAGGGGCTTTGTATATTTTGACTGGAATGTTGACAGCAACGACTGGCAGGGACTTAAATGGACACAGCTTTATAACAATATTCTGAGCGACTGCGAAGAATTTTCAAGCCCTGTGGTGCTGTTCCACAATACGGGCGACCGTGAAAACACTATATATGTAATAGAGGATATTATTATCGCTCTTAAACAAAAAGGCTATAATTTCGGCACATTATCTCAAAAGGTACAGCCGGTTCATTTTTAAATCTGTAAGGAAGGAAGCACAGAAGCAAAATGGGAATCAAGGATAATTTTTCACAGGCAATGAGGGAGCTTGTAAATCCCAAGGAGCCCGACCGCAAATCCGACAAGGCAAAGGTAAAGGATGTAGCGTCCTATATGGACACTGCAACGGAGCAGACCAACGCCGAAAATACCGGCGCTGCAAACGAACAGCCCGTAAACGAGGCTTCGGGCGCACAGCAGAACACGGCGGAGGGCTTTAACAACCGACAGAACACCTTCAATGCACAGCAGGGTAATTTCGGCTCACAGCAAAACAGCTTCAGCCGTCAGGACAGCTCCAATCAGCAAAGCGGCTTCAACGGACAGCAGGGCGGCTTTAGCAATGCTAATCAGAGTTCCGGCTCAAACGCATGGGAGAACCGCAATCAGCCCTCGGACAGAGGCTTTGGAGGCGCTTCGGCAAATGCGGCAGGAGATTATTCCTACGGCAATGACTCCTACGGCAGATTTCCCCGGAGCAATGCTGCCAAGCCCGAAAATCCCTTCTTTGCCAAGATGAACGGCGATCCCTCGCAGGAAACGACGGTGATTTCCAAGAATACTGTAATAGACGGTAATATCCGTTCCTTTGCGGATATGAAGGTGGACGGCAACATAAGGGGTAACGTTGAAACCACCAAGGACATCAGCATAAACGGCAAGATTATCGGAAACATTACCTGTGACAACGCCGAGATGGCAGGCTCTGCAATACAGGGCAACGTCCAGCTTAAGGGACAGATTATAATGGCGAGCGATTCCATGCTTATCGGAGATCTCACCTCACAGATTGCAAATCTCAACGGTAAGATAAAGGGCAACCTCACCATTACGGGCAAAATACAGCTTGACCGTGATTCCGTCGTAATAGGCGACATCAAGGCAGGCTCGATAGCGGTATCCGACGGGGCGGTAATACAGGGCTTTGTATCCACGACTTACCTTTCAAAGGAGGAAAGCGGCAACATATTCCCCGAGAGCATAGCCTTCGGAGAATAAGTGCGGCTTTAAAAAGCTATGGCTATTACAAATGAGCAGATAGAGCAGAACAAACAGCAGATTATTGATATTTTCGCAAATTGCGTCAAGCGTGACGGCGCGGGAGAGCTTGTGAGATTTCTGTCGGAAAAGAGCGATTTTTTTACTGCACCCGCAAGCACCAAGTATCACGGCGCATACGAGGGCGGACTTGCACAGCACTCCTTGAATGTATATCACTGCTTTAAGGATTACCTTTCAAGACCGAGGGTAAAAGAGGAGTTCGGACTGTACGCAAGCGAAGAAACAATTGCAATATGCTCCCTGCTTCACGATATATGTAAAACGAATGTTTACGTCAAGGGCACGCGCAATGTAAAAAACGACATGGGCGTGTGGGAAAAGGTGCCGACCTACTTCTTTGAGGATAAGCTCCCCTACGGCCACGGAGAAAAATCCGTCTACATGATAACGGGCTTTATGCGCCTGACGAGGGAAGAGGCGTTTGCAATACGCTATCACATGGGCTTTTCCGGACAGGAGGACGCAAATACCGTGGGACGTGCGTTTGAAATGTTCCCGCTGGCTTTTGCGCTAAGCACCGCCGATATGGAAGCAACCTATTTCCTTGACGACAAGCAGTAACCGTGAATTTTTCACCGTTTTGGGACAAACTTTTTGAATTAACTGTGAAAAATTAAAAATAACTCTTGACATGAGGAAAAATTTACGGTATAATATCAAATTGCATAAGCAAAAGAACGGCATAATTGGGTGCCGAAATAATTCAGGAGGAAGAAACGATGAAAAGAACATACCAGCCCAAGAAGCTTCAGCGCCAAAAAGAACACGGCTTTAGAAAAAGAATGTCTACGAGAAACGGACGTAAGGTTCTCGCAAGAAGACGCGCAAAGGGCAGAAAGCATCTGAGCTACTGATAACCTGATGGGTTATTACTCAAAAAAATACGTTTGCATAAAAAAAGACAGGGAATTTCGGTGGCTCTTTAAAAAGGGCGGCTGTATAGTGACCGACGCATTCGTATGCTATGTAAGGGAAAGCAATAGGCGGGTAAACCGCATCGGAATTGTTACGGGAAAAAAAGTCGGTAACGCCGTAAGGCGAAACCGTGCAAGAAGAGTTATACGTGAGGCGTTCCGCCTTTTTGAACCCTTGCTCAAGGAAAAATCACGTAAAAGATATGACTTCATTTTTGTGGCGCGTGTTAAGACGCCCACGGTAAAGTCAACCGCAATTTACAGGCAGCTTTTGAAAAGAGTTATGCCGAAGATTACGCCGACTACGGACGAGCCGAAAAAGCAATGAAATACATTCTACTGTTTTTGGTTAAGATATATAGGATGACATTTTCAAAATGGTTGCCGCGCTGTTGCCGATTTACACCGAGCTGTTCCGAATATGCTATGACTGCTATTCGCCGCTTTGGTGCGGTAAAGGGCGGCTATTTGGCTATTTGCAGAATTGCACGCTGCAATCCGTTTTCGCAGGGCGGCTATGACTATGTGCCGGAGCAGTTTTATTTTTTTAGGAAGAAAGATCGGAACAAAAGTAACGGAGGTTGATTACAATAGATTTTTTATATACTCTTATAGGAACGCCGCTCGGCTTTATTATGTGGCCCATATACCTGCTGCTGCAGAATTTCGGATGGGCAATACTCATTTTTACGATTATTGTTAAGCTCGCTATGCTGCCGCTTACCATAAAGCAGCAGAAAAATATGGCGGTATCACAGCTGTTTGCTCCCAAGGTAAAGGAAATTCAGCAGAAGTACCGCAACAACCGCGATAAGCAGGCGGAGGAGCTTCAGAAGCTCCAGGCGCAGGGCTACAACCCCACAGGCGGCTGCGGACCTCTTTTGCTTACAATGCTTATATTGTTCGGCGTCATCGACGTAGTTTACAAGCCGATGACTCACATGGAGCATTTTTCGGGCGCCGACATAAATTCCGTTATAGAGGTTGCAAAGCAGACTGAATATGCTCAGATTTTCTTAAACGAATATAATTCCGCCGATAAAGAGCTGATACTCGCTTATAAAAACGGCGATACCGATAAGATGTTCATTTCCGAGAGCAATGAACAGTCACAGCTTGTTCACGAGTTCAAGGACGATGAGAATTTCAAGAAGAATTACGATGAAAAAAATCCTGAAAAGATTGCCAAGGACGACCGCCTTATCTACGGCGAGTTTACCGCAGAACAGCTTTCGGATATAACCGGAGATAAGTCAAGGCTTACCGCCGAAACCAAAAACCGTATTGCGGCTGTAAGCGGAAAGTATCAGGGTATGCAAAAGGAGCTTATTGCTTTACAGACATACGAGGCATATCCCGACACATTTAGGGAAAGCACAGCGATAAACGATACCACAAAGACGCGTCTTGCGGCGCTCTCGGACAATATGATGTTCATGGGACTCAATTTCGGAAGCACTCCGAAAATGGCATTTGAGCCGCTGATTATAATCCCCATTATGTCCTTTGTATTCTGCCTTGCGCAGACGCTTATTTCACAGTATATCAACAAGAAGAACAACCCCGAAATGGCAAGCATGGGCGGAATGAAGGTAATGCTTTATATCATGCCCCTGTTCTCACTGTGGATTTCATTCAGCGTTCCCGCAGGCGTAGGCTTCTACTGGGGAATAAGCTACGCTCTGGGTATAGTTCAGTCACTTGTTATGCAGAAGTTCTACAGCCCCGAAAAGCTGAAGGTAAAGGCTGAGGAAACTCTCAAAAACAGAAAACAGCAGGTTACCACAACCGCTGTCGTAACAGATGCCGATACAGGTGAGGAAAAGGTTGTTACCACCACCGAAACGCTTTCTCAGAAAGAAATCAACAGAAGAAAGCTTGCGGCGGCAAGAAAAGCAGACGCGGAAAAGTACGGCGAAGAATATAACGAAGACGATGACGAATAATTTTTTAAAACTGCGAAAGGGTGAATATTAATGAAAAAGACTTACAGCGGCAAGGTGCTTGAAGAGCTTGAGGCTTTGGCTATTGACGAGATTACAGCGCTCGGAGTAGACAAGAACAGCATTACTCTGACGGTTGTTGAAGAGCCTGTAAAAAAACTTTTCGGCAAGAAGGGCGATTATAAAATAGAGGCTGAATTTGAGCTTCCCGAAAATACTGAGGCTATGCCCGCACAGCAGGAAGCGGCAGAGCCCGTATCTGTTGAAGCGGCTGAGGAAACCGCAGAAGAGCACAGCCGCAAGGTTGCTCTCGCAGCGGCTTATCTTGAAAAGGTTATTGCGGCGCTCGGCGTTGAGAGTTTCAGCGTAAACGTAATCGAAAAGGAAGACGTTACCGTGATTGACATCGTAGGCGACAGGCTCGGCATGGTTATAGGCAGACGAGGCGAAACCCTGGATTCTCTCCAGTATCTTGCAATACTCGCAAGCAACCGCCATGATTCTCCCTACTGCCGTATTACCGTTGACTGCAACGGTTACAGAAGCAAGCGCGAGGAAACGCTCAAGGCAGTAGCACAGCGCACCGCAAATAAGGTGTTAAAACAGGGCAGAAGAATTACTCTTGAGCCTATGAATCCTTATGAAAGACGCATTATCCACAGTGCAGTAGCTCAGATTGAGGGGGTATTCAGCAACTCGATAGGCGAAGAGCCTTACAGAAAGGTTGTTATATCCGCCGCACAGCGTCACGGAGAAAACGGTCAGCGCAGAAGAAACGACCGCAGGGGCGGCAGAGCGTCCGGCGGCGCAGGACGCTCCTACAAGCATAGCAGCGGCTTCTCGACTTCTTTTGAGAGAGAATACAAGCGCTCCGCAACAACCACCGACAGCACACCCGCGTCCAGCGGCGAGTTCTCCAAGGAGACTGTTGAAGCAGAAAAAAATGCTACTCTTTACGGCAAGATAGAACTATAATCTTTCAAATAACAGAAAAAAATTATGCTGTTTGAATGAAAATTTGCAATTTTGAGATTTTTAACTTTCAAATTTTGTGCATAATGACATATTGACTTTGCGCCGTAATTGGTGTATTATATGAGTAACGAAAACGAGGACGTTTTGATGAGAGTCAATGCGTCCTTTTTCATTTTTATAACCATAACAGGAGGAAAAGGGAAAATGACAGAGAAGGCTTATGATGTGGTTCAGATTTTCGGGTCCGCCGTATTCAATGAGGCGGTAATGAAAGCAAGACTGCCTAAGGCAATATTCAAAGAGCTGTCAAGGGTTATGTCGGGCGATGCGGAGCTTACGCTTCCCGTTGCCGAGGTAGTTGCAAGCACAATGAAGGACTGGGCGGTTGAAAAGGGCGCCACTCACTACACACACTGGTTTCAGCCTATGACAGGCATCACCGCAGAAAAGCACGACAGCTTTATTTCACCCGTCGGAGACGGTACGGTTATCATGGAGTTCTCGGGCAAGGAGCTTATCAAGGGCGAGCCTGACGCTTCCTCGTTCCCCTCGGGCGGACTGAGAGCTACCTTTGAGGCAAGAGGCTACACCGCATGGGACCCGACCTCATACGCATTTATCAAGGATAACACACTGTATATTCCTACCGCATTCTTCTCGTATTCGGGAGAGGCGCTGGACAAGAAAACTCCTCTGCTCCGTTCAATGGACGCCGTTTCAAAGCAGGCTATGAGAATTTTAAAGCTGTTCGGCAACACAACCGCAAAGAGCGTTGTTGCTACCGTCGGCGCAGAGCAGGAATACTTCCTTATAGACAAGAAAAATTATGACAAGAGAAAGGACCTCATTTTTACAGGCAGAACGCTGTTCGGTGCTGCTCCCGTAAAGGGTCAGGAGCTTGAGGATCATTACTTCGGCGCTATCAAGCAGAGAGTAAGCGACTACATGAAGGATTTAGACAAGCACCTTTGGACGCTGGGCGTATCGTCAAAGACAAAGCATAACGAGGTTGCTCCCGCACAGCATGAATGTGCTCCTATTTTCGAGTCCGCAAACCTTGCGGCTGATCATAATCAGCTCACCATGGAGATGATGAAGAAGGTAGCTTTAGAGCACGGCATGGTGTGTCTGCTCCATGAAAAGCCTTTTGCGGGTGTAAACGGCTCAGGTAAGCATGATAACTGGGCAATCTCTACCGACGACGGACAGAATTTGCTAAACCCGGGTGATTCTCCGATGGAGAACGCACAGTTCCTGACCTTCCTTATTGCTATAATTAAGGCTGTTGACGATCACGCAGACCTGCTCAGACTTTCTGTTGCTTCGGCAGGCAACGACCACAGACTCGGCGCAAACGAGGCTCCTCCGGCTATAATCTCGGTATTCCTCGGCGAAGAGCTGACCGAGGTCATCAACGCTCTGGTTGCCGGTACAAATGTAGAGTCCAAGCATTTGCAGTTTGATATAGGAGTATCCTCTCTGCCTAAGTTCCCCAAGGACACCACAGACAGAAACAGAACCTCTCCTTTTGCCTTTACGGGCAATAAGTTCGAGTTCAGAAGCGTTGGTTCTTCTCTTAACATCTCCGGCCCCAACATCGTGCTTAATACAATAGTTGCGGACGCTCTTGAGCAATTCGCCGATGAGCTTGAAAAGGCTGACGATTTCAAGGCAGCCCTCAACTCTCTGCTTGTAAGAACAATCAAGGAGCACAGCAGGATAATCTTCAACGGAAACGGTTACGACGAGGCGTGGGTAAAGGAAGCTACCGAGGTAAGAGGACTTCCTGAATTTAAGTCTACCGTTGACGCAATGCCGCATTTCCGTGATGAGAAGAACGTTAAGCTCTTCACAAAGCACAGGGTATTCTCCGAGGTTGAGATAAACTCCAGAACAGAGATACTACTTGATAACTACTGCAAGACCATCAACATTGAGGCTCTTACAACCGCAGAGATGGCAAACAAGGAAATCCTTCCCGCAGTTATCGCATACGAAAAGGACATCTGCGACACTCTGCTTGCAAAGAAGAGCGCAAACATAAGCTATGCGCTTGAAGAATCCATCGCAAAGAAGGTTAGTGCGCTTGCAGAAAACCTCAGCGTGAAGATAGGCGAGCTTGAGAGCGTAACTACAAAAGCTCAGGGAATTTCCGATGTATTCGAGGCTTCCAAGTGCTATCATAACGAGGTATTTGCAACCATGCAGAGCCTCAGAGCAGTTGCAGACGAGCTTGAAACCATCGTCGGCGAGAAGTACTGGCCGTTCCCGACCTACGAGGAGCTTCTCTTTAATGTATAATGAAAGCCTTGCTGCAAGTTACAGGCAACAGTCCGCAACAAGCAATTGGTACCCGTTCAAAGCGGGGATAAAGATACCGCAAATGCGGAAATAAACGGCTTAAAGGGACGATCCCTTTAAGATAATCTGCACCCTTTTCCTATGGCTATGACGCAGCCGCGTCATAGCCGCTTTTTTAGGAAAGGCTATATTGATTTAACCTCATAGCCGTTTTCAAGCCAGTAATCAATTACATCTCCGAGTATTTCCGCATTCGTCTTTGACACGGCATGAAGCAGGTACACCGCACCGTTATGCGTTGCCTGTGTTATTCTTTCAAACGCCTCGGCCTTATCGGGCTGAGCGTTCACATCCCAGTCGGCGTATGCAAAGGACCAAAGCACGGTTTTGTAGCCAAAATTGTTTGCAACCGTTATTGTGCGTGCTGAAAATTCCCCATTAGGCGGGCGGACTGACGTCATTTTATAGCCGTTGAAATTTTTCTCGATATAGCTGTGAAGTCCTTTTAGCTCCTCAAAGACCTCCTCGTCGGATAAATCGGGCAGGGAAGGATGGGTACAGGTGTGATTGCCCACGCTGTGCCCCTCGTTTATCATACGCCTTATAAGCTGAGGATTGCTCTTTGCGTAATCAAGCGTCACATAGAATGTTGCCGTGACGTTTTTGCTTTTAAGTGTGTCGAGAATTTGCCCCGTAAGGTTGTTTTCATACCCCTCGTCAAAGGTGAGGTAAACGGTTTTGTCATTTTCGCCGCCTATAAACAAGCCGCCGAGCGCACCGTATTTCTCCTGTGCCGTAACAGCAGCCGTCGGACGGTTTTTACCGTCAGTTTCATGTCCCTGTCCGTAGCATATCTTCTCATTAAATGCATCAAGAGTCAAAGCCTTTGCAATATCCTCGGTTTCGGTTTCGGCAAAATAAGAGGTCTTTGTCATATCGGGAGCTTCCTCCATTACAAAAACACAGCCGACTGCGCTTGCGGCAATACAGATAATAAGCGAAAGATATAAAAATCTACGCATAAAAAATCACCCCTGCGTTTAAATTACGCAAAGGGGTGATTATTATTCAATGAATAAAAAGGGAATACTCCCTGCTTTACCTATCAGCTGTCAAGATATTTCTTAACCATAACCTGTAAAAGCTCGTCACGGTCTATATGTCTTATAAGACTGCGGGCGTTGTTGTATGTAGTTATATATGTGGGATCTTCCGAAAGAATGTATCCGACAAGCTGATTAATGGGATTGTATCCCTTTTCCTTCAAAGCGTCATAGACGGTAGTGAGAATTTCTTTCATCTCATTTTCTCTTTCGCCCTTGATGGAAAACGGCATCGTTTTATCAACCATATTATCATTTCCTTTCCGTAAAATAGTGCACCGTAAATCTACCTACACATATTATACACTAATTCGTGCAAAATTACAATAGTACAATAAAAAAAGTTATAAAATTTGTAATGACAATTTTTGATTATATGAAAATACGGGAGAGCCCTTGCTCCCCCGTTCGTTTATCGCTTACCGTTTATTCTTTTTTCTTTTGTTTTTTATACTTCGGCAGGCGTTTTCGCACAAACAGAGTATGCCGCGTTTTTTTACGCGCCAAATTCCCCACATACCCGATTCGACATCCCAGCGCAATGAGCCTGAACGGTAGAGATAATCTCCCGCGCACTCTGTTTTTTGCGGCTCAATATTGAAAACATTGCCGACGCTTACATCCCCCTGAACAGGCACATATTCAGAAAACGGATCGTCGGGCTGTGCTCTCCATACATGAGCGTGCAAGGCAAAGCTGATATTTCTCGGCTTATCTGCGGGCATGACAAAACGGATAATAACACGCTCGCCCGTATATGAGCGCAAAAGCGGCGTTGCGGGATCTCCGTGCACCTTTGAGTCGAACACTTTATAAATTGCGGGGATTTTTTTCAGACGGTTGAAAAATCTCTCCGAGCGGTAGTTATAGCCCTTTTCTCCCGTGTCCTCGTGGTCGGGTGCGCCGTGCCCCTCAATTTCGTCCTGCTCGGTGGTTTTGATAAGCTCTCCGTTTTTATCAAGCAGTCGGATACCGTTGTGGGCAAACAGCACAAACTCGCGGAAGCTTTCAACGCCGCCGGCGGAAATGACCGCCTGCTCTCCGTGACATTCGCAGCTGCATTTTATGCCGCTGTAATGCCGCGCTCCCTGCGGCTCTATGATGATTGCGCCGAACAGTCCGTGATGACGGTGATTTCGTATATCCCCGAAGGAGGAGAGCAGACAGACGCCGTACTCCTTATCCGCGTGCCAGAGGTATTTTATTGTTTCACCCGGCGCGGCAGTTTGCTCTGCCGCATTGTAGCCGACATTTATGCCCGACGAAAATACGGGATCGTATTTTAAAAACTGCGGATTTAGCGACACCCTGCTTGCAGGGGGGTGAGGATAGTCCGGCGGCACGGAGGGGTAGTCGTTGAATACTATCGGCTTATTGGGATCAAACAGATTGTGAAGCGTCAGCTCTATCCACTCGCCTGCATTAGCGCGTAAAATAAGAGGTATCGGAGCTTTTTTGCCTTTTATAACATCGTCGGCGTCGTTCATAGGAACAAATATAAGGCCCTGCGGATCATGGTCGCCGAAGGAGTTGTAAAAAATATTTTTCTGAATTGCGGCAATCTCAAATTTTCTTATGACAGCGCCGTGCGGCGGTGTTCTCGGCACGGCGGCGGGAGTAAACCCGCACAGCGGCAAAAGATGCTTCTGCGGCTGAGAATATGCACGGATTATTCCCCATAGCCCAAGCCACATATCGTCAATGCCTCCCGAATAGTAAAGATAGTCGCCTGCGGGGTAGGGCGTGTCGATATGCAGATTGAACGCTTCAGATATTCCTATCGTCTGCGACTGCACAAGCGGAGAGGAAATATCGGTTATTTCCTTTTTCCACGGCAGTCCCTCGGTGTTGAACACGTGCTGTTCCTCGTGAGCGCTGTCAAGCAGTCTTATCCTGATAGGCTCTGCGAGGTAGGTTTCAAGCAAGGGCGTTGCGGGATCGCCGTACAGGTATGAGCTGAAAATATGTGCGGGATCGTTTTTTATCTTAAGCCGTTCAGGCATAGGCTCACATCGGTAGTTTATGCCCATAACGCCGGGATCGTCGTCAGAGCCGGGGTGCTCGGGAGGATTGAGGGGATTGCGGTTTTTGTCAAATAACAGCGCAAAATCGTGTATAAATAAGGTAAATTCTCTGAACGATTTTCCGTCGGCGGTGCGGATAACCGCATTCGTACCGCTTTTTATCGGTTCACCGGTTGCGGGATTTAAAAAAACCGAGCCGGCAGGCTCTACTATAAGCGCACCGAACATACCGTGATGCTGATGCACATTTGCAAACAGATGGTCGTGGAAGAACACGGTGTTAAGCTCCTCGTTTGCAAAAAATCTTTCTATGAGAGTTTCATATTTTCTTGCGCCCGCAAGGTTGTTCCAGCCGTTGGCGGTGCCGTCCGAAACGATGGTATCGAATTTTACAAGGTGAATGTGATAGCCCACTATATCCGTAAGCGTTTTAAGCCGGAATTCGCTTTCCTCAATATATTCGGGCAGAAGATTTGTAAGACGGATTTCTATGCAGTCGCCCGCATTTACACGGATTACAAGCGGCTCGGGACGTATTTCTCCCCTTTCCACCTTTTTTATATAATTTTCAAGCGTGCCCTCTCTTTCTATATCCTCCTTCAGCACAAAAAACCGTCCCTGCGGGTCGTGCCAGCCGTAGCGGTTGTATACAAGCTTTGCCTGTACTGCCGCTATCTCAAACACCTTTATATTTTCGTCCGTACAGCAAGGACAGGTATCGGTGTACAGCGCCCCCGGTGCGAAATTATCCACAAAATTCGCTTCTTCAAGGGCAGTCGGCTGTATTCAATAAGGGGCTTGCCCCGTCATTCAACGCGGCAAGCCGCAGCGAAGCTGCGTTTCAGTTTCAGTCGGGGATTGAACCCCAACTGAAACTGAATATGGAACCCGCCTCCTTAGAGGCGGGGGACATCTTGCCTAAGTTATATTTTCACCCTGCGGGCTTTGTATTCCCAGCGGCGGCTGAAGCGGCATAAGAGCCTGTATAACACTTCCGTCGGAATACACGCCCGTGCCGTCCTGGAGCCTGTCAAAAACTCTCCACAGCGTCCACATACCCTCGTGAAAGTGCGGGTAAAGGTGACAGTGAAAAAAAGCGTCGCCTATCATCTTGTTAAAGCTTCCCGCTCCGTACAGAATATCAAGCGTATAACATTCCTGCGGGCTTATCGAGATAGAATCTATAATTGTGGAATTCTGATTGCCCCCCTCAAGCCGCCATTGATGGTTGTGAAGATGAAAAACGTGCGTTTCCTTTACTCCGCCGTGGATAAGCCGTATTTCGGACGGATCGCCGACATAGGCTCTTAAAACAGGCGGTGCGGGATCGCCGTACGCCCACGAGCTCATTGAAATATCCTCTCCCGTATCCGCCTCATTGGCGTGATGATCAAGAGGCAGGCGGTTTCTCATCGGCTCGGAACGGTAGCTTATTGCCGTAGTGCCGCTTTGCAGTCCCGTGTGAGGATCGACGGGCTGCTCATTGTCCTTATTCAGTATCTCAAGCTCGTCATGAAAGAATACGGCATATTCGCGGAATGACGCCCTTGCGGGATTGTATATATCCGCAAACAGCCCGCTGTCTATCGGCTTTCCCGTTACGGGACTGAGCCAGTACGAGCCTGCCGCCTCCACAATTATCGCGCCGAACAGTCCGTGTACATTTGTTCCCTGTTCAGAGCCTCTTGTGTCTGCCATATCCGAAAACAAAAACACGCCCTCTTTTTCAGCCTTCCAGATATAGCTGATAAAGCGGTCGGTGGTGGTGTCGGGATTATAGCCCACGTTTGCTCCGTCCGAATTAGTCACATTGTAGGACAGTCCCGTCACATGAATAGATGCCCGCCTGTCGAGCTTGTTTTCAAAATTTATCTGCACGGTATCGCCTACATTTGCTCTTATAACAAGCGGCTGTACCTCCTCGCAGGGCTGGGGTACGGGCAGGGAAAAAAGAGCTTTCGCCTTACGCCGTATTCGTTGTGAATCCTTTTTCAACACGTACATAAGCCCGTTCGGATCGTGGTCGCCGAACCTGTTGTAAACTATGGGCAGAGAAATTGCCTCAATATCATAAACCCGCACCTTGCCGACTGCGGGATACCCGGATAATTCCTGCATAAATCATACTCCTTTAAATAAATTTGCATAGCATTTGCAATTATAAAAACGCTATGTAAATATCCTCGGTACAGTTTATGCGAGCCGTGCCGCAGCCGTGAATAAAGTAAAAGAGCCGCCACAGCTGACGGCTCTTGAGATATTATTCTGTTATCCCTGCAATTCTGTATCGGGTATTGCTATTGAATATGCTTCAAACATAAGCTCATATTTGTTTGAAGAATTTACTCCAAATATGAAGAACAGTTTATTGGGATACCTCTCGTTATATTGACATGAATTGTTGTTTTTTAAATTATATTGAATGACATAATAATCGTCAGAACAATAAGATGGTTCGCCCAAGCTTTTGATAATTTCTTCACCGTCGGCAGATCCGTTAAGCTCTGCGGCTTTTCTGATTAATTCCTTGTCGCTTTCATCTGCATTAAGCATTTCGAGCAATTCCTCAGTGCTGTCCCAGCTATTGATCGTAGTCATTACGGTAACACAATATGATGCTGTGCCGTCTTGATTTTCCGAAAAGTCAATCACGCATTTGTTGTTGCCGCTGTGCAATTCACTGTAATCCGCTTCCGGTTGAATGAAACAATGCTTAAAATAATAATCTTTAGAGTCGATATAGTCTTCATATATGTAATCAAGAAAAGGCAGACCCGAGCCTGCATAGTTAGGCTCGCCAAATGCTGTGTAAACATCTTCCGCATTTGAACTCTTCAGTGTTGAGATTTTGTTCAGCAGCTTTACAGCTCCCGCATCGTTATTTACCCATTCGATAAGGGGAGAATTTATATCCTTGCTCTCCTCGGTGCTGTCAATGCTGCTATTGTCCTGCGAGCCGTGAATTTCCCCGCTTTCGGAGCTTTGATTTTCCCCGCTTTGTATCGCTTCGTTGCCCGAACAGCCCGAAAGCATCGTTGCGGCAACGGCAATCGCTGATATAAGCGCTGTAATTCTCTTTTTCATATCACCGCCTCCTTAATGCATTTTCACCGCATAATACATAGTTTCGCTGTCATAAAAATCAACAATACCATACAACGCCATCCCGTTTCAGTGCTGTGAACAGATGGATTGATGACATCGCTCTCTATTGCTTCTGTTTCTCCTGCAAATGAGTGTTTGTTATACTAATCCCCGTTATACGCCCTATACCAAAAATGATAGTCATATTTATATTCGCCGCCAATCTTATGCAGTCCTACTCTCATACAAACAAGCCATTCATCATCAGAGAGAGTAGCAGTATAACCCTCTTGTGTAACTTCTCGCCACTTTGTTGCTCCGATAGTGTCATCTAAATAATCCTCTATGGCTTCTTTTGTTTTTCCGCAGGTTCTGTAACTGTGGTATTTGGTATAAAACCTTGTTTAATGATTTCCACATATTTATTATCTACGATTATTTGTAAAAAGTCAATATAAAAAAAGTGAGATTGCTTTTTTTATAAAAATTTTTATAGTATTGAAAAAAATCGGTTGCAGTAAATTGTTGATAACGCCTATTTTGTTTTTTCTTTCCATGTGCAAGGCTTGTAATTTAAGACTGTCGGAAAGATTATCTTTGATTAATATAAAGAGAGCCGTCAACGCATGACGGCTCTGCAATGACAAGATACCTCTTAAACTTTATTTACGCTTCCATCAGCCTAATGTAGTGATTTGCTTCACGCAGTACGTGGTCGGCGAGCAGCGGCAGGATAACGGAGCGTATTTTGCAGGCTTCTATTCCCTCAACTCCTGCCGTTTTGAAATCACGGAATTTTTTCGTCAGCTCAAATGAGCCCGCGCTTTGTATCATCTTATCATTTGCATTGCGGGACGCTTCAAGCAGTCGCTTATAATCCTTTGCGAAGCCGTTGGCGGTATCAACAAGCTCGTTTTCGGCAGGATCAAGCAGTCCTCTTATAAACAGGGCGTGCTCCATCATTATTCTGTTCCAGAAAAGCTCGCTGTCACGAAGCTCCTGACAGCCGCTTGTACCCATTCCCTCA
Organism: uncultured Ruminiclostridium sp.; assembly: GCA_944386545.1. Taxonomy (GTDB): domain Bacteria; phylum Bacillota; class Clostridia; order Oscillospirales; family Ruminococcaceae; genus Ruminiclostridium_E. The sequence continues at coordinate 17,457 of CALXBK010000004.1, read as the reverse complement.
AGCCTTAACAGATGACTGCGGTAAAGCCGTGCTTCACGCAGGATATGCTCAATCAGCAGCGGATAATTCGGCGTGAACATCGTGCAGGAGCTGACGTTTTTCAGCACCTCCTCCTTAAAGGCAATAAGGCAGTCGAGAGCCTGAAGCGCTTCACGGTTCAACTGCCGCACGCTGTTTTTAAGTGCGGGCGTAACGTTAAAGCCGCCGCCGTAACCTTTGAGCTTCATTGTACGGGCGGTAATACCTCTGTCAATGTCAATACCCGTAAGACAGGCGGTTTTGCGCTCCGCACAGTCAGTAAATTCCGTTACCGTTTCGCCCGATGACAGCACCTTGCAACGTACCGCACAGTCTGCAAGCGATACGGTCCTTGACAGCAGAGCCTCGAATTTTTGCATAAGCTGTCCGCTTCTTTGCGAAAATTCACAGGCAGGCGGCATAAAGCCCGCTTTTAAAAACAGCGCGTGCTCTTTCATTATGCGGGCGAAAAACAGGTGCTGTTCAAGCGAGTCGGTAACATAATTCTGAGTTTTATCCATGACAAATTCTCCTTTTAAAAAATATTGGGATAAAACAGAATATGCAACGACAGCGTAAAATGTGAACGCTTTATTTTGCAGAGGAATATTTTTTTCTGTATTCGCTGGGTGAACAGCCGACTATTCTGCGGAACTGCCTGTTGAAGTTTGATATGTTGCGAAAGCCGCAGTCAAGTGCGGTTTCAAGTATATTGCCGTTTGTGTCAATAAGGGTTTCGCACGCCTTGTGTATTCTGAAATGGGAGATGTATTCGCAGGTGCTAAGTCCCACGTGGCGGGCAAAGCGGCTCATAAAATAGCTCTCGCTTAAATGCACCGAGGCGGCAAGCTGTTTTACGGTTATCCTTTCCTTATAATGCTCTGCGATATACTGCAAAGCAGGGCGTATGCCTTGTTCGGGCTTTTCGGGGCGGTATACGGCTTCGGCTTCGGTCAGCAGTATCCAGAACAGCCTTATTATTTCGCTTCGCAAAAGCATATCAAGCTGCGGCGTGTTACCCCTTGCACAGGAAAAGATATTTTCGGCTGTAATTTCAAGCTCGGCATAATAGTGATGCTCCTTTGTGATGCGGACGGGAATTTTCATACTGCCGCTTACAAGCGGATCGATACATTCTTCGGTGTATCTGTCGGTGCCTGAGCCGCCTAAAAGCTCCCTGCCGAAAACAAGAGTATCGTAAATCTGCCTTACACCCTTGCAGGGATAAATCGAGTGCAGGACATTCGGGCAGGTGATAATTATATCGCCCTCGCGCGAGATGAACCTTTCGTCTCCGCAGATAAATTCCGCCGAGCCCTCACGAATGAAGTTAAGCTCAAATTCGCCGTGCCAGTGCATAGGCACGCTGTTGAAATAATCGGGAACGGCACAGCTGTAAAGGCTGTACGGCTTTTTCCTTGTAGTATGCACTCTGTTTTCCATCGAGCCTGTAATTTCCATTATAACGCCCCCTTAAAATAGGATAGTATCATAATTTAATAGAATTTCAATAGATTTTGAAGCAGATTTGCAGTATTATATCATTAGTATAAATCCAGTATACCATCCGTCGGATATTTTTTCAAGTGAAACTACGGAAAGGAAAAATTCAATGATTAAAAAATATGTTTTCGGCAAGCCTTTTCCCACACAGGCAACAATAAAGGAAATTGAAGCCTGCACCGACAAGCTACCCTATTTTGAAACAAACGGCGAGGGTGTGTTCACACTCCCTTTACGCGAAAATGACATCGTGTACGGACTCGGCGAGCAGGTGAGAGGTATCAATAAAAAGGGCTGGCACTATGTCAGCTGGAATTACGACAACCCAAATCATCAGGAGGATACCCGCTCGCTGTACGGCTCTCACAATTTTTTGCTGATAAGCGGAAAGGCAAAATTCGGCGTGTTCTTTGACTATGCGGGCAAAACGGAGTTTGATATAGGCTACACTCACAGAAATCTCCTTACCGTAAAAGCGGCAAAGAACGACCTTGCCGTCTATATCATTACGGGCAACAGCGAAAAGGAAATCGTAAAGCAGTTCAGAGAGCTTATCGGTAAAAGCTATGTGCCGCCGCTGTGGGCGTTCGGCTACGGTCAGAGCCGCTGGGGCTACAGAAGCGAGCAGGATATACGCGAGGTAGCGGCAAAGTGCAAGGCGGCAGGTATACCGCTTGACAGCATTTATCTGGATATAGACTATATGGAGCGTTACAAGGATTTTACCGTTGACAAGGAGCGTTTTCCCCACCTCAAAGCGCTCACGGCTGAGATGAAAGAGCAGGGTATTCACCTTGTTCCGATAATCGACGCGGGAGTAAAAATAGAGGACGGCTATGAGGTATACGAGGAGGGCGTCAAAAACAACTACTTTTGCAAAAATGAGCAGGGCGGTGATTTTGTAGGTGCGGTATGGCCCGGACGGGTGCATTTTCCCGACTTTTTAAACCCTATGGCGAGAAAATGGTTCGGCGGCAAGTACGCTGTACTCACCGAGCTTGGCATTGACGGCTTCTGGAACGATATGAACGAGCCTGCGATTTTTTACACCGAGGACAGACTTGCCGAAACCTGCGATAAGATAGGTAAGCTTGACCTTAACAGCATGGGTATTTACGAGTATTTCGGCTTTACCGGCATGGTCGCAGGGCTTAACGGCAACGAGGGCGATTATTATAAGTTTTATCATAACGTTGACGGCAAAAAGGTAAATCACGCCGAGGTGCACAATCTTTACGGCATGAATATGACGCGCGCGGCGTTTGAAGCGTTGCAGGAGATTTCTCCCGACAAGCGCACCCTGTTCTTCTCCCGTGCCTCCTATATCGGAGCGCACCGTTACGGCGGTATCTGGCAGGGCGACAACAAATCCTGGTGGTCGCACCTTTTGCAGGCAATGCAGCAGCTTCCTGCTCTGAATATGGCGGGCTTTTTGTTTGTCGGCTCGGATACGGGCGGCTTCGGTGCGGACGCAACGGAGGATATTATGCTGCGCTGGCTTCAATACGCCGTGTTTACTCCGCTTTTCCGCAACCATTCGGCAGACGGCACGCGCAGACAGGAACCGTATGTCTTTGACAACTGCGCCGCTTGCGCGGAGATGATAAAAATCCGCTACTGCCTTATCCCTTACATTTACAGCGAATTTCTCAAGGCGGTGCATAACGATGAGATGATGTTCAAGCCCCTCGCCTTTGACTTCGCCGATGATGATATGGCAAAGAGGGTGGAGGACCAGCTTCTTGTCGGAAACGAGCTGATGATAGCTCCCGTATATCAGCAAAATGCAGTCGGCAGATATGTATATCTCCCCGAGGAAATGATGCTGGTGCGCATGAAGTCATATGACAGCACAAGCACGGAAATACTGCCCAAGGGACATCATTATATTGACGTTGCGCTTGATGAGCTTGTGTTCTTTATAAGAAAGGATAAGGCTATACCCTTTGCAAGACCTGCGGAAAATACCGAAAAAGCGGATATGGACGCTCTTACCATGCTCGGCTATTCCGACAGCGTGTATACTCTTTACTCCGATGACGGAATTTCGCCCGATACGGAAAATGCCCTTGCAGTAAAGGAAATAAAATAAGTACGGTTGTAAAATACAAACTCCTCTGTTTTGAAAGAACAGGGGAGTTTTCTGTTTATTCATCTTTAAGCGTAAATTCCCAGCCGCAGGCACAGCCCTCATCGGCAATATCGGGATAACAGCTTAAGCATTTACAGGAAATGCGGCTGTCGATAATACTTGCAAAGCCCGAATATTCATATTCCGCCACGCTTTTGCACGGGTGAAGCGGCATACCCTTGCGCTTTCTTGCGGTCTGCACGCGGCAGTCAACCACTTTGTAAACAAGGCGGTTTTCCTCTCGGATAATTTCGCATTTGTTACAGCGGTTGTTGATGCGGTAAGGAAGTGCGGCGGCAAGCCCGTCAAGCCCGGCGTACTTTGGAAGCTGTAAAAATTCCTTTATCCGCTTTGCTTCAATTACCGTAAAGCGCTTCCATGCTTCTTCATCGTGAAAAATTGCCTCGTCCATACCGAATTTGCGCTCAACCGACTGGAACCACACTCCGTCGCACGCAACCCAGTTTTTTGAGTCCAGCTCAAGTAGGTCTATGAGCTGCTGCTTTGTCAGCTTTTCAAAAAATTCTCTGTTCATGTTTACCTCTGCTGCAAATTAGATTGAATATATTATACAACCTTTGTGGGAAAAAGGCAAGCTAATTTAAAAAATCTGCGTTTTGTCAAATAAAATCACAATTTCATGATATTTGACTTTTTAGTTACATTGCTTAAATTTCTGAAAAAATATCTATTTATTGTAAATAATTCCGAAATTTTAAAAAATGCTTGTAAATTCTGGAATAATCATGTATAATGCGTTACAAAGCAGTAATGCTTTTAGAAAGAGAGGGTTAATTATGAAAAAATTAAAAAAATCATTGCATTACTTATGGCGGCTGTGTGTACCATGGTTTGTATTGTCGCCCCGGCAAGCGCAGCTTATCGCAGCACAGGAAGATCCTTTTCCAATTGGGAAGGAGGCCGGTTGTTTGGCATCGGAGCTACGGAGTATACCTATAAGGTATACAAAGACAGCGGTTTATGGTATGTAATGTTCCACCATCTTGATGTGTGTCCCCCAATTTATCATTCAAAAAACAGAGGCACAACAACCTTGACTTATATGCATTCCAAAACTTATACCGGTACGACGGCGTATCAATTCAGCGCAAGCATTGGCGCAAGTATAGGAATCCCCGAATTAGTTAATTTAACGGCGGGAGTTACCGGCGGTCAGACCAGATCTTACGCTTTTTCGGTGAATGCGTCAGGAGCGGTTGGAAGAACATTGCCTTCTCCTGCCGAAACAGGTTATTACAAGATGACTTTATGCTATAATTTTGACAAATATAGATTGGATAAGTACAAAGCGGGCTCTTCTTATAGACTGGCTTCATATTATCCGTGTCTGCCTAATGGAGGAGCATATGTTGCAGTGCTTTACAGCAAGTCAAACTCCTCTTATTCCAAATACTGATTTTACGCAATACACAGCATTGATGTTAATGCGGGCGGGAAGCTCGGTCCCGCCCGTTTTTTCTTAATTTAACTTGTAATAGCAAAGGAGCGCTATATGAAAAAAAGGCTTATTGTTTTCGCTGCGGCAATGTGTACTTCCGCTTTTGAAATACCCTGCTGTGAAAGCTCACGGGCGATAGCCATAAGGGTAAAAAGATAGAAGTCGTTGTCGGTAGACTTATCCGCAACAAAGGGTTTGTGTCCTTCGCCCATACGGTAATACATATCATCATAGACAAGAATGTTGCCGCCAAAGGTCGGCTCTGTGGTGTAGGCTGTAATGCCTGTGGGGGTTACGGTATTGGCGGTTTTGATGTTGCCGTAGCCGTGGTCGATACCTATGATTTTAATTCCGTTTCTTAATTCTTTCATGCTGATTCCTCCATATTTTCATTGTTTATCTTGTTTTCGAGCAGCTGCAAAATGAGCTGTTCGGGCTTCTTTTCTGCTGTGCTGTCCGCAAAGGAGCTTACGACAAAGGTGATATCACCGACCTTTTCGGTATGCTCGCAAAGCGGAGTGTATTTTGTTTCTGTCAAACGCATTGTCCTTTCGATATACTTATTCGGCACACTTGCTATCGCTGCCGGCAAGTCTGATAGCGTTTCGGCGTAATTTAAGTATACTCCTTTGGGGCGGAAAAGGCATTGTGTGGAAATTGAGCGGGAATTGAGGGATTTTGTGAAAAATATAATTTTGAGGCAGGGGATATATGCTAAAATAGCCGATGAACTGTGATTTCTCACGTTCATCGGCTCTGTGCCATATATTGGATTTTGTTTTATTCCTTATAATACTGTGCCTGTGCCGCAAACATTTCTGCATAAATGCCGCCATTCAGCACGGACAATTCATCGTGTGTGCCGTACTCTTTTATCCTGCCTTCCGAGAATACAGCTATCCTGTCGCAGAACTTGCAGCTTGAAAGCCTGTGAGAAATATAGATTGCGGTTTTTCCTCCCACAAGCGTATCGAACTGACGGTAAATATCGTACTCCGCCACAGGGTCAAGCGCCGCTGTCGGCTCGTCGAGAATAACAACAGGTGCTTTCTTGTAAAGTGCTCGTGCAATGGCGATTTTCTGTTGTTCACCGCCCGAAGGCTCAATTCCGTTTTCATCAAAAGCCTTGAATAAATTCGTAGCAGTACCGTTCTCCAATGACACAATTTTTTCGGACAAACCGACTTGCTCAATAAGCTTATTAAGCTCCTCATCGGAACAATCCTCGTTCAGAGCAATATTTTCCTTTATCGTAAAGCTGAACAGCTTGAAATCCTGAAAAACGGGAGAAAACAGCGACATATATTCTGCGTAATCATATTCCTTTATGTTTACGCCGTCAAGCAAAATCTCGCCTTCTGTCGGGTCATAAAGCCTGCACAGAAGCTTTATAAATGTGGTTTTGCCTGCACCGTTAAGACCTACTACGGATAAATGCTCGCCCTGTTTTATAGTAATGTTTACATTTTCAAGCACCTTAACATCGGTATTAGGATAAGTAAAACCTACATTTCTGAATTCAATGGTATGAGGCTTATTTTCGGTGTGACGGTCGCCTTTTTCGATTGAGGCAGGGTAGTCCATAAACTTAACATATTCGTAAGCGTAATTGGTACGCTTGATTATTTCCTGAACACAATTTATCAGCCCGTTCATACTGCTGTTAAAAGTCGCACTTGCCGACATAAGCTGTGTAAAAGCGCCTATTGTAATTTTACCGAGAATAGCAAGAATACCAAGATAAAAGTAGGCGCCGAAATCACGTGTCGCACTTGCAACAACAGACAGCAGATTAAGAGGCATATGCTTGTCAGCATTATTTTTCCAGTCTTTTATCTGTATGTTATTGTAGGTTTCCCATTTGTTTGCCATCATATCCGCTGCACCGTAAAGACGAATATCCTTGCCATATCTGAAATCCGTAAGCTCCCAGCCGAGGTAACCGAGGATGCGGTTTGATTTGGCAAGCTCACTATAAAATTCAATATCTATCTTATTTTGTTTACTGCGTATAAGGGTATTAATTATCAGAAGCACAGCTGTAATTACAAACAGCAACGGCGCTTTAGTCAGAATAATTGCCATTACTCCTATAATTATTACAACCTGTGTTACAGCAGTAAAAACTTGCTGAAAAATTCCCACAACGCCTCCAGAATACCAGCTCATACCCTCACGGGCAAGATTTATCTGGTCAAGAGCCTTTTTGTCCTCTGTGTGCTGAAAATCCAGTTCCATAACACGCTTGCTCATAAGCTCGCTGAAAAGGTTCTGATATTTCTCGTCATATTTTTCGATTATAATACTGATAATTGATGCCGCAAGCATACCGAATACTTCGACTAAAACAATAGCCGCCGCATATAAAATAAGCCTTTGAATATTACGCTCGCCCATAAGCTCATCAATAATCATCGGCGAAAGCATAATGCTCACAAAAGGAGTAAGAGCAGTTACAATTACACCTAAAGCGCCGACAAAGAAAAATCCCTTGTGTGCTTTCCAAGCGATGGGAAAGAAGTATTTTATGGTTTTTATTGCAATATCAAAGGTGCTTTTCTTTTCAGCCGACTTCTTCATATTCTTTCTCTCCCTCCTTGTAGTATTGTGCCTGAATGTTGAACATTTCCGAGTAAGCTCCTCCCTTTGCAAGCAATTCCTCGTGTGTTCCGTATTCCACCATTTCTCCCGACTTGAACATTACTATGCTGTCGCAGAAGCGTGTTGAGGAAAGGCGGTGGGAAATGTAAATTGCCGATTTATCACCGATAATTTCATCGAAATTCTTGTATAAGCTGTATTCCGCCAGAGCGTCAAGTGCTGCTGTCGGCTCGTCAAGAACAATAACGGGTGCGTTCTTGTATAATGCTCTTGCAAGCGCAAGCTTCTGTTTTTCGCCGCCTGAAAGGTCAACACCGTCATCGTGGATAACCTTTAAAAGCTCGGTTGTTATACCATCGGATAAGCTGTTTAATTTTTCGCCCATACCTGCCTTTACAGCACATTCCTCCGCTACTTTTACGTCTGTATCGCAGGGCGGCTTCATAGAAATATTTTCGCTCATAGGGAATGCGAAAACCTCTACATTCTGAAAAACAGGCGCAAAAAGAATGTAATACTCATTTCGCTTAAAGCGTCTTATATCAATGCCGTTAAGGAGAATTTCTCCCTCTGTAACATCGTACAGACGAAGCAGAAGCTTAATGAATGTTGTCTTTCCTGCACCGTTAAGACCTACAACGGCAAGCCTTTTTCCTGCTTCAAAAGTGAGGTTAAGATTTTTTAAAGCGTACTCCTCTGCACCTTTGTACTTATACGAAACGTTTTTGAATTCAAAGGTGTACTTGTCAGTTTTCGGAAGCGAAACTGTATCATTTTCAGGCTCGTTTTCGTAATCTATGAAACTGCGAAAATCATCCGTCTGCATAGATTGTTCCTTAAACTGACCGAGGGAATTCAGAAAATTTGTAAGCGTTGATGAAAAGGTTGAAGAAAGTCCGAGAAACAGCGTGAAATTACCGATACTCATATCCGTATCAAGCACGGAATAAATAAGTATAGCGTACACCGCACCCTTTGATACAATACCGATAAGGTTTGAAAACGCCGAATTTTTCATCCAGAGGTTTCGGCTGTGTAAAGTCTTGCTTTGCTTTTCATTCAGTATCTCATGCTGTTTATCCAGAAGCCATCCCTTCATACCGAAAAGACGTATATCCTTTGCGTAGTCAAAATCCTGAGTTGCACGCTCCATATAATTGATTTTTCTCCAGGTGGGCGCAAGCTTATCCCATACTTCTTTTTTATCACGCTTAACAGTGTGCTTAAAGAACAGAAATTGCAGGAATGACACAACAGAAAGTATTAAAATTAGCTTCCAGTCGAGGGTTACAATAGTGGTAAGCGTTACAGCCATCAGAACAACATTTTTTCCTATGGCGTATACGGAGCGCATCATGCCCTCAACGCCGTTGTCGTTTCCGCCCGTAGCCTCTTCCGCTTTTTGTGCCATATTCAGAATATCGGGGTTTTCCAAGGTCTGATATTCCATTGAAAGAACCTTGCGTATACGTTCGTTTATCATCTTCATACGAACGTTTATAAAATACAACCCAATTCTGTTGCCCACAACTGAATTAAGTCCCATAGCTACAAGCTCAATAATTGTTGTTATAATAAGTAACGATAACAATGGAGCAAAATCTTTTTCGGGGAAAGAAGCCTGCTGTTCTATAATATCAATAACAAACTTACCGATAAAAGTCCATAGATACTGCATCATTGAGCCTGTAAAAACGCCAAGAAGCATAAACCAAGGCAGAAAAGGCTTGTATTGACGGATTTTGCCCAGTATGTAAACCGAATTTTTAAGTATACCGTATTCGGTTTGGAGTAAATTCTCCTCTTTATTTTTCTTTTTCATCGGTCTTTTTCTCCTTGTAGGTATCATTTTTAAAGAAAGGTTTATCACGATTCGAGGTTTGATAGTTAAAGCTGGTGGGACGGTTTAAAAGAGTTCGTGTAAAGGTAAGAAACGGCACCAGCGTATAATCTGCAAGGTACTGATAGATTTTTTCGCTTTCCTTTGTTCCGCCGTCAAGCGTCGCCTCCCATATAAAATTATATTTAAGCAGATTGTCAATAATTTCTTTTGCGTTGTCACAGGAAATAGAAAGCTCGTTTGTAAGCGTTTCAAGTCGGAAGAAAATAGTTGTGCTCCGTCCTGCAAGAAAATACATAACACGCAAAGCGTTGGGTATAGCGAGAAATCGGAAAAGCTCTACATAATCCTTGTTGTAGGCAAGCACGTCGTCATAACCTTTTTCAGGCTCGGGCATTACAAGCATAAACGGCAGATTTGCATTTAGTTTGCCTAAAATAAAACCTACGTCCCAGTCTATAAGCGTATAGCAGTCATGTTTTGAACCTAATACATTGTCAGGCACATCATCAAGGGTATCACGGCCACAGCACCCCATTGCTAAGGCACGCACAAGCTGATAAGCATAGTTCAACCGTTCTTTTCTTCCTTCATCGGTATGAGGTGTATTATATATCTCCATCATAGCACGTTCGTGAACGCTCATTTCCTTTTCAGGCACACGCCCGAAAAGCTCATCTATTGTAACGCCGAGATAGTCCGCAATCGCAGGCAGAAGCTGAGGGTCAGGGTAGCTTGAAAGCTCCCATTTCGATACCGCCTGCGGAGATACGCCCACCTTGTCTGCAAGCTGTTCCTGTGTTATGCCTTTTTTCTTGCGGATACGTTTAAGACTGCTGTTAAAGCTGTTTTCCATAGCGTTTATCCCTCCGTCGTTTTATGTTGTTATCAGTATAACACAAATTGCACTTGAATTCAAGATAAACACAGATTACAAACACAAGTACAGGTTGAGGTTTTGTTAAAAATCATCCACGAGTTAAGCTGCGCGTATATATTTTATAATTACGAAAATAAAATACCCTGTTGCATTTTTGATTTTCTGAAAGCAACAGAGTATTTATCGAGTTGTCTGGCTTATTTAAAACGACCAAACTGTTATGTACTGCACAAAATCATAAATCTGCTGGGCTTGTGCACAATGAGAATTTATCATAGCTTTATTATCACCGATTTTTTTGAAGGCTTACATCATGGGCATTATCCAAGAAGGTGCGGAATCTGCAAAAAGTATTTTTTAATGCGGTCTGCACGCGGCAGTCAACCACTTTGTAAACAAGGCGGTTTTCCTCTCGGATAATTTCGCATTTGTTACAGCGGTTGTTGATGCGGTAAGGAAGTGCGGCGGCAAGCCCGTCAAGCCCGGCGTACTTTGGAAGCTGTAAAAATTCCTTTATCCGCTTTGCTTCAATTACCGTAAAGCGCTTCCATGCTTCTTCATCGTGAAAAATTGCCTCGTCCATACCGAATTTGCGCTCAACCGACTGGAACCACACTCCGTCGCACGCAACCCAGTTTTTTGAGTCCAGCTCAAGTAGGTCTATGAGCTGCTGCTTTGTCAGCTTTTCAAAAAATTCTCTGTCCATGCTTACCTCTGCTGTAAATTAGATTAAGGCAATACCGCACAACTATTGTGTGTCAGCGCAGTCGGATTTTTCGTCAGCCTGTACTAAAACGGTCACACAGGAGTTTTGGTGCAATATGACGGAAAATATGCAGGTAAGGTGTACATAAAGTCGCTAAGCGGTAGTTGTGCGGTATTGCCTTAAATACATTATACAGCCTTCGAGGGAAAAAGGCAAGCTGATGTAGAGCAATCAGCGCCTTGCCGCTGTGACACTGCAATTTCAAGATATGGGTTTTATTAATAGTCTGCCCTTTGATTAAGTCTTTTCATAATATACAGCCGCCTATGCGAGTATATTTTAATTTGTTATTTTTTATGCTTTTATTAAATTTAGTGTAACTCATGAAAATGATACTTGTTTATTGTGGAAAATGCTGAAATCTAAAAAATTAAGAGATGCTTGACAATAGCAGAGTAATCATGTATAATACACTACAAAGCGGTATTGCTTTTAGAAAAAGAGGATCTATTATGAAAAAATTAAAGAAAACCATTGCATTACTTATGGCGCTTGTGTGTATCATGGCGTCTATGGTCACTCCGGCAAGTGCGGCTTATCGCAGCACAGGAAAATCATTTTCCAATTGAGAGGGAGGCTGGTTGTTTGGCATCGGCGCTACAGAGTATAAGTATAATGTGTACAAGGACAGCAGTTCGTGGTATGCAATCTTCCACTACCTTGATGTGTGTCCAACAATTTATCATTCAAAAGGTAAAGGAACAACATCATTAACTTATAGTAAATCGAGAACTTATACGGGGACAACAGCATATCAATTCAGCGCAAGCATTGGTGCAAGTGTAGGAATTCCCGAATTGGTCAATTTAACAGCGGGAGTTACCGGCGGTCAGACCAGATCTTATACTTTTTCTGTGGCAGCGACAGGAACTGTTGGAAGAACATTGCCTTCTTCCGCCAATACAGGTTATTATAAAATGGCTATATGCTATAATTTCGATAAATATAAATTGGACAAGTATAAAGCAGGCTCCTCATATAAATTAGCTTCATATTATCCGTGCCTTCCTAAGGGAGGAGCATATGTTTCAGTGCTTTACAGCAAATCAAATACATCATATTCCAGATACTGATTTACATCATTAATGTTAAAGTGGGCGAGAAGCTCCTTCTCGCCCACTTTTTTCAATTATAACTTATGAGAGCGAGGGAGTGCAATATGAAAAAGATATTTATTTTTTTGGCTGCGGCAGCGGTTTTAACCGCACTTGTATTTTCGGGCTGCAATACAGGCGCAGACTCAAATTCCGTGGAATGCTTTGTCGGCACCGATATGATAAAATATAATTTGAAGGGGATGGAGGATTTTGGCTTTAATGTCACTCTTATATCCGCCAATAAGGATGTTGACGTTGAGTTTATTAGCTTTGAGGGAGAAAATACTCAGGGGCTTTCGGTACAGCTTCGTGACGATACTTTCGAATCCATTAAGGAGCTTAATCACAATGGCTATTACATAAGACTCTTAGGCTTTGCTTGCAAGACGGCAGACGATTATGTGAAAATTGACAGCGTAAATTTGAAAATTGACGGGACTGAAAAACAGTTTGATTTTTCTACGCCGATAAAGCATTATGTCAGTGATGGCGATACCAATTCATGTGTTTATGCACAAAACTATCCTCTTTTTATTTCTACGAATTCTTATTCCACCACCGAATATCATTATTCATACTCCACTGACGAAAATGTCACTGTTCAGAGCTTTGCTTTTAACGACTTTCTGAATGTAAAAAGCGTTGTTGTTTCGGTAGACGATGTGGAGATAGGCGGTGCGGACTGCTTCCCGCTGCCTTTAAAAAAAGACTCAACGCTGACTATAGATTGCCGGTTAGAATTTAAGGAGCCGGATAAGATTGGGGAATATAACAACATATACTGCGATTCTGTTATTACATATACTTTAGAGTCAGGTGAGCAGCAGTCGCTTCCCAACAATTTGGTAAGTCAGGGTGTATCTAACGACGAATATGCCAAAAACGCCATAGATTACATTTTAAAAAATAACATAGAATAATACAATAAACGACTTCAATACCTAAAAATATTGAAGCCGTATTTTTGAGCCTATCAGTATGAAAGGAATTACTTATGAAAAGGAAAATAACTCTGACAGTAATTTTGATACTGTTTATTTCAGCGCTTGCTTTGGGAATTGTCTGGGCGACAAGCCCGCAGCTGTTTTCCGGGTCTGCCGACGACAGCTCGGCCTCTCAGCAGCCTAATGTACAGAGAGTGGAATATCCCGTGCTGGAGGGGGAAATCGAACATACATACGAAATTGACGCACAGGTAATATCAGGCGTGCCTGAGATTTACACAACCGAAATTCATCTTGACGGCATAACCGAGTCGAATTTTTCGCTGAAAAAGAATAAAGGTGACTCGATTGCGCCCGAGGAAATTTTATATGTATACGCAGGCAAGGATTATTCGGCAGGCTTTAACGGTCTGGTCGCCGATATTGTTTATGAGCAGACGGATAATGATAAATCTGTCACCGTAAGACTGCTGAATTATGATAACCTGTTCATTGAGGCAAACATTGAAATGGATAAAATAGATAAAATCAATTATGATACTCCTGTCAAGGTAGTGTTTAACGGTGACGAGGCGCGGGCCAAAATAGAGACTATCGGGTTTGAGATTATCGATGAAACGCTGCCCGTGAATATATCTCTGCCGATGAAGCTGTATCCGGGCACACCCGTAAAATTGATTTTTACTTTAGAGGTAAGAGAAGCGGGATTGTATGTTCCGAGGGAAGCGGTTTATTCGGACGGCGAGGAATATTATGTATTTGTCAAGGACGGAGATAACCTCAAGAGAACTCAGATAAAGGTCGGACAGGAATTTTCGCTTGAAGAAAACCAAAGCGACGGCGTCAGTGTTTTTGAATACATTGAAATCCTATCGGGCGTTTCAAGCGGGGATACGCTTGTAGTCGAAACGGTGGATTATATGGGTTCGAATATTAAGGAGAACCTGAATAATGAGTGAGCTTATCAGAATTTCAAATCTGCGTAAAACCTATGACGGCAAGCGATATGTTCTGGACGGTTTGGATTTTTCGATCAATAAGGGCGAAATAGCGACGATTTTGGGGGCGTCGGGATGCGGCAAAAGCACCTTCCTGAATATTGTCGGACTGCTGGATAATTTTACGGACGGCAAATATTTATTTAGTGAAACCGAAATAAATCCAAAAAAGCTGAACTCTTATTACCAATACCGTGCAACGGATATCGGATTTATTTTTCAGGCGTACTGCCTGATAGATTCGCTGAGCGTTAAGGACAATATACTCATGCCCTTCCTGTACAGTGGGGCGGGAATAACAGGCTCGGTGAAGGAGGCTGTGGATGCGCTTTTGGACAGCTTCGATATGCTTAATTTAAAAAATAAACGGGTGTCTCTTCTTTCAGGCGGAGAACGGCAAAGAGTAGCAATTATACGGGCTATTATAAAAAAGCCGAAGCTGATAATCGCCGATGAGCCGACAGGAAACCTGGACGAGTCAAATACGCAATTAGTTGTGAAAGCCTTTCGGAATATAGCCGAAAACGGTACCGCCGTAATTGTCGTTACTCATAATAAATACTTATCCCTTGGCATGGGAAGAACATATTCGCTTAAGGGCGGTAGATTATACAATGAATAGTGTAATGCAGTTTTTCTATTATTTAAACCACCTGATAAAGATGGCTACGGTAAACAAGGTCAGATTCGTACTGACTTCAATAGGTATATTTGTTGCTGTTTTTCTGTTTTCCGCCGGTAAAATTATAACGGATTCGTATTACAATGAAAGCCTGAAAAAGATAAACCAGATGTCGGAAAATACACTGATTATAGATCTTATGGGGAATGAGGAGCTGAAGGCAGAGCTGACCGCTTCGGATAAAATAAACTGTACTGAGGTATCGACGCTTGCAGAAACAAAGTCTATTCTCTCCTCCCCGATAGAAAATGATAGGTTTCTGACGGTAATGGCGTATGTTCACGGCGTATCGGATTTAAATTCCGTTATGCCGCTTGTAACCAATGACGGTGTTTTTATATCCGTCCCGACCGATCTCATTAAGGGCAGGCTGATTTCGGGCAGTGATATTCAGTCAAAAAATCCGGTTGTGGTTATTGACAGCTTTACAGAGAGTCTTCTTTTCCCCGCAGAAAGCGCGCTCGGGCAATATATTGAAATCGGCGTCGGAATGATGGGCTCATCCGTGGCATCGGACTCAGAATCAACAGAGACATTTAAATTCGAGGTAATCGGAGTTGTTGAAAATTCATACACGGCTCACGCCGCAAGGATGAAGCTGAAGCAGGAAATTAACAGCAGTCAGGATGATTTGATGACCTATGTATCAATATACTGTCCGCTTACCTCACTTAATGAAAAATTTGCGGAGATGGACAGTAATGAGCGTCAGCTTTATAATTTCAATAATTCGGCGGAGTATGACAGCTTTAAAAGCTATACGGAAACGCTCGCAGAGGTTAAAAGCAGGGCAGGCAACGGATTTTCCGTTATTACCAAGGAGAAGCTTTTGAATGATCTGCAAGGCAGATTATCAAATACGAGAACTGTCCTGAATATGATATCCGCTCTTCTCTGCATCATTTCAGGCATAAGCATCATGAGCGTAACCTTCTTTTCGGTGAAGGAAAGAATTCCCGAAATCGGAATAAGAAAGGCTTTCGGTGCGGGCAAGCTGGATATAGCGTTTCAGTTTGTGTTTGAGATGATAATAATAGCCGTATTTGCGTCATTGCTGGCGGTGGCATTAAGCATTATAACCTGCAAGCTGCTGGAAGCCTTCCTTATAGAAATTTTATATATGGCTTTTTCCGTGGAAATCAACTTTCAGATTATAATAACTCCGCTTGTGGTCGGAGTTTTTGAAGCTGTTATCTGCTGTATCATCCCAAGCCTATATGCCGCCAAAATCAAGGTGACGGATTCTCTGAGGTTTGAGTGACATTCGGACGCCGCAGTCCTGACGCAGCCATTCTTTCACTATGGCGATAATGCCCTCGATATAGTACGCGATATAATACCGGTGATACGGCGCAGGAACGCTGAAACTGTCAAGTATTGGACTGAGGAGGCGTTTTTTAAGTTCGCCGTACCGTGCGTGCGCCTGCATATCGATGGGGTTTCTGAAGGCTGCGCGGTAAATTTTTTTATTGTCCCGTATGAACCGGAGATACGGTATAAGGTATTCCCCCGTTACCAGGATGAGATCTCCCAGCCGCAGGCCGTTCAGCGCGTCCGAAATGTCTCTTTCGTTCTGAGGAAAATACGACAGGAAACGTTTATTGATCATCTCCGTCGTCTCGTCCACAAGATCCCCGACCGTCTCGTAATGCAGGTAGAATGTGGACCGGTTCACATCGGCTTCCTCGCAGATCTCTTTCACGGTGATGTACTCCAGATCCTTTTTCTCCAGCAAAGCTATGAGCGCCTCATCCATACGCAGGGCGGTCTTAAAGTATTTGCTGTTAAATTCGTTCATACGCCGCCCTCCCCGCATCATTCCGCCGATTCGCTTATCTCCCTTGCAAGCTGTACTATCTCAAACGCGTATTTCCTTTTGCCCGCGTCAAGCAGTTTCCTGTAGATCGGATAATTGACTCCGACTCCGACTATACCTATAATCCCCACGCCTATCCCGGCTCCGACTGCCGGTATGCTCCCGCCGCCTATAACGCCCATTGAGAGGCACATTCCTGTCTCGAGCACGAGAGCCATGACGACGCCGAACGTATATGCAAAAATATTTGCCTTGCTTTTTGCCTTCATGTCCAGTTTCTTCAGAGCCAGCACCTTTGACGCCTCTTTCGGCGCGTATTCGTTTGCAATCGCTTCCGCATAAATTTTATCCGTGTTCATTGTGATTTCTCCTCCGAATGATATTTCAGCCCCGGCTGACAATGCAATCATAGGAGATTTTTATCTGAAACACAACGACATTTTTCGCGTTTTGTGACGATTTCAGGAGCTTTTATTTCACCCGGGAGCCGGCCGAGCCGGCCTGACGCCATCGTCAGGCGTGAGGCCAACGCAGGCGAACCCGACGCGCTGACTGTAACGCAGGCGCCCGACGGTCTTACCGAAGGCAAGGCCGTCACCGGCTCCCGTACAAAAAGCCGCAGCCTGTGTGGCTACGGCATAGGTGTTGCAGCGGTTTCCGCACGAACCATTCGGAAAATGCTCCCGCAGGTTCCATACCATCCGGTCGCGGCGATCCGGCAG
>CALXBK010000003.1 GCA_944386545.1 uncultured Ruminiclostridium sp. | reverse complement strand
GGCACGCCTCATTGTGAAAAATAAGCTGTACCGTTAAGACTCCGAGGGATATATGACATATTATCTCTAAGTGCGTTACGGAAATGACCGGGGCGGCACGCCTCATTGTGAAAAATAAGCTGTACCGTTAAGACTCCGAGGGATATATGACATATTATCTCTAAGTGCGTTACGGAAATGACCGGGGCGGCACGCCCCCAACTTTATCTGTAAGCCGAGTTTTGTCGAGTGCGGTCATCTATCTAAGCTATGCGTTGCCGCAGAGCTTCAGCCGCCTTAAATCGGGACTGCCGAGCAGACAGTTTTGTCCCGAAACCAATCGGCGTTGCATCGGATAGGGTTTACAGGCAGAATCGGTCTCCCGTTCTGCGGTGAGCTCTTACCTCGCCTTTCCACCCTTACATTGAAAACAATGCGGTATATTTCTGTTGCACTTGCCCTGAAGTCGCCTTCGGCTGCCGTTAACAGCTATCCTGCTCTGTGATGCTCGGACTTTCCTCACGGTTTGCACCCCGCGACCGCACAATAAAGTTGCTTTGTTATTTTAACACATTCGGACAGATTTTGCAAGCACATTTTAAAATATCGGTGAACTTATGAAGAAAAAAGCTAAGACAATTCAGACTGCGTGGCTGTTTCTATATGGAACGGCTCTTATCGCTCTGGGTATAATTGTAATAATTAACGGCGAATTTTTGGTTGCGCCCGCAGGAATAACAGGCGGCATCTTTATCGCAGTGAACGGCGTACACAGAATAGCCAATTCGTTTGCCGACAAAAACCGACTGAAGCTGTTAAGCGGCGCAGCCAATCTGCTGATAGGCGTTATTACGGCGCTTACTCCGTTTGTCACGCTTGCACTTTTAATGCTTGTATTTGCGCTTTATGTATTGCTCAACGGCATTGTAAAGCTGATTGACTTTATCTCTGCGCTGAAAGATCAGACGAGCGGCGCATTTGTGAGCTTAGTATCCTCAGTTTTCTTTTTCACCTTTTCGGTTATAATGATATTCGGCTCGTTTTATGAGCCGATTGCGCTTGTTATTCTGACGGGAATATATTCGATACTTTACGGCCTGTCTGAGCTTCGGCTCTTTTTAAGACAGGCGTTGCCGAGCAAGGCAAAGGTTGCGGTGAGAAGGCGTGTGCGCGTATCAATTCCGCTGTTTATTTCGGCGTTTGTGCCGCTGGGCGTGCTGAAAAAATACCGCAGACGGCTTGACTCAAGAGAGATAGACATAACAGGACTTCTTGCCGAGGAGTCTGTCGATAAAAAGGGAGAAGCCCCGAATATCCATGTGCTGATTCACGTTTCGGACGACGGCGTGGGCATAATGGGGCATTGCGACCTTGTGCTGGACGGCAGGGTTATATCCTACGGCAATTATGACGAGGCTTCGTCAAGGCTGTTCGGGGGACTGGGCGACGGAGTGGTGTTTGAAGCGGATTTCAAACGGTACGTCGCTTTCGGAGTAAAGCACGACAATCAGATGATTTTCGATTACGGGCTGAAGCTTTCCCATGAGCAGATGAAAAAGATACGCAGGGCAATGAAAAAGCTCGCCAAAAATATCTACCCGTGGCAGTCCCCTCTTGAAAAGGCGAGAATGAAGAATAAGAACGCCGAGGCGGACAGCTTTAAGGATTATTGCAGTAAGCTGTGGAACGGCACGAGGGCAACATTCTACAAATTCAAAAGCGGCAAATTCAAAACCTACTTTGTAATGAGCACGAACTGCGTTCTGCTCGCCGATACCATACTGAGCAAGGCGGGAATAACGGGAGTTATGTCAAACGGGATAATCTCTCCGGGCGCGTATTACGACTTTCTGCAAAGGGAATATCTTCTTGAAAACGGTATCGCCGTAAGCCGCCATATTTATTGCAAGGATAATATAGACGAAGCTGCAGATGTTAATACTGACAATTAGGTGAAAAGTGTTGAAATATCGGGATTTTTATAGTATAATTAAACCTGTACGTTTCAAAGATTTCCGCTTATGCGGCAGACAATAGAAAGGAAATAAACATGAAGAAAAGCATAAGACTTACAGCGGCGGCAATTGCCTTTATATCCGCACTTTTGCTTTTAAGCGGCTGTCAGAACGCCGCACAGAGCAGCAATGACAGCTTAAATCATTCAGGTGCAGTGTCGGTTGAAGACAGCAAGGAGCAATCAAGCGGCGAGTCCGGCGAAGGCAGTCGGGACGAAAGCTCACAGGGCCAAAGTGAGGGCGGCGAAACCACCTCTCAGACCGAAAACAAACAGCCCGTCGGCGTTGACGGCGTTCAAACGAACGGTCAGCTTGTAGTTGATATAGACGGCCGCACCTGGGGCATTTCCCTTTACGGCGGCGGCTCGGGCGAAAATTATGCGGCTTACCTTAACGAGTTTAAAGAAAAGGTAGGCATGAACGTAAACGTGTACAGCATGGTAGTCCCCACAGCAGGCGCATACTATATGCCCGCAGGCTATGAGGATTATAACGCAAGCCACAGGGATTCCATAAACAACATAGCAAACCACCTTGTGAATGTAATCAATATCGACGCATACTCTGCGCTTGAACAGCATACAAGCGAATATATCTATACCCGCACCGACCACCATTGGCAGCCCCTTGGCGCATACTATGCGGCAAAGGCATTCTGCGAGGTTGCACAAACTCCCGTAAAGGAGCTTTCCACCTACACCACGGAGGTCATCGAGGGCTTTGTCGGCACGATGTATGCGTTTACCGATTACAACGAGCGTATAAAGAACGATCCCGATGTATTCACCTACTATATCCCCTCAACGGACTACACCGCAACCTATTACACCACGGATTTCCGGGTTGACGAGGCGGTAAGCGGATACACAAGCATTTTCGTTGAACAGCCCGTAAGCGGCGCATATTCCACCTTTATGGGCGGCGATATGAAGATAGTAAAGATTGAAACCGAGAATAAAAACGGCAGAAAGCTGTGCGTGTTCAAGGACAGCTACGGCAACGCCGAAATTCCGTTCTATATCGACTCCTTTGAGGAAATCTATGTGTGCGATGTGAGATACTTCGATTTATATGCCCCCGATTTTGTTGCTGATAACGGTATTACCGATGTGCTTTTCACAATGTGCACCTTCTCCGCTGTCGGCGAAAATGCCGAAGGCATAAAGAACAATCTGCTCACACAGTAAAATATTACAGGGGGAATATAAGCCAATGAAAAAACAATATAAAGCGGCTCTCCTATGCCTTGCGGCTGTATGCGCCGCAGGCTGTTCGCAAAGCACACAAAGCAGTATGCCACAGGACAGCACGGCTTCTTCAGCTATTACGACACAGACAGAGGCTTCTACACCCGAAACCAAAGCCTCTGAAACAGAAGCTCCGAAAACCGAAGTCCCTGAAACCAAAGCCCCCGAAACAGAAGCTCCCGAAACAGAAGCTCCCGAAACCGAAGCCCCCCAAACAGAAGCTCCCGAAACCGAAGCTCCCGAAACAGAAGCTCCCGAAACCGAAGCCCCCCAAACAGAAGCTCCCGAAACCGAAGCCCCCGAAACACAAGCTCCCGAAACACAGCCGCCCACCGAAAGCGAGACGCTTGAAGCTATAAACAGCTATCGCAGAATAGGCGAGAACGGCATACTCGTTGCGGGCATGGACGGGCATTACAGAGGAATAATGTTTTACGGCGGCACTTACGGCTACTGTGACCGATACATCTATGATGTAAAGCAGTTTAAGGAGGCTTTGCCTAAGGTCAATGTCTATTCAATGGTTATCCCCACCTCGGTGGATTTTTACAATCCCGATGAGTACAAGGGCTACACTGCTTTGCAAAAGGATAAGATAGATTATATAGAGCAGGAGCTAAGCTCCTCAGAGGTTAAAAATGTGCGTGTTTACGATGTGCTGTCACAGCACGCAAGCGAGGAGATATACGCCCGCACCGACCACCACTGGATGCCGCTCGGTGCATATTATGCGGCAGAGTGCTTTGCAAAAGCCGCCGACTTTAAAATGTCGGAGCTGTCTGAGTACCGTGCCGCTACCTACGGCGGCTATGTAGGCTCGATGTACTACTATTCGCAGGATTCTGCGCTGTATAACGACCCCGAGGACTACACGGTCTACTATTCCCCCAACGAGGATAAGCTTACCACTACCTACTACAACAGATATTTTTCAAACGGCTATGAAAGCGATTTGTTTATCGTTGACAACGCAAGCTACTATTACCTCACCTTTTTGGGAAGCGACGATCTTATAGCCCATGTAAAGACGGACGCCGAAAGCGGCAGAAACCTTGTTGTCATAAAGGAAAGCTACGGTAACGCACTTATACCCTTTCTGACAGAGGGCTTCGACAACATTTATGTACTGGATTTGCGCTACTGCGAGGTGAATGCCGTTGATTTCTGCAAGCAGGTGGGTGCGACCGATTTGCTGTTTGCAAATTGCGCCTATACCGTTGCAGGCGGCAACTGCGAGTATTTTGAATACATAAGAACAAGATAAGCGGCAAAAGCCGTGAAAGGAAATTTTACCAAATGAAAGAGCTTCAGTATCCGTTTGACTCAGCGTATCTTCTCAAAAAGAGAAAGGCAATAAAAAAAGAGCTTTTAAGCATGGACTCTTCCCGTATCGAAAAGCGGATTGCGGTACTCGGCGGCTCTACCACAAACGACATTGTCGCCATGACCGAGCTTTTCCTGCTTGACTACGGCATAAGCCCCGTGTTTTATCAGTCGGAATACAACCGCTACTGGCAGGACGCCGTGTTCGGCAATGAGGAGCTGGACGCCTTCAAGCCCGATATAGTATTTGTTCACACCTCAAGCCGCAACATAATACAGTATCCCGAAATGACCGATACGAGAGAGCAGACAAACAGGCTCTTTGAACAGCAGATGTCGCATTTTGAAGCGATGTGGCAGGCTCTCGCCAAAAAATTTAAATGCCCCGTTATTCAAAATAACTTTGAAATGCCGTATTTCAGACCGCTGGGCAACCGTGACTTTTTCGATTACAGAGGCAGGGTGAATTTTATAAACAGGCTTAATTCGGCATTTGCGGATTACGCCGACAGTCACCCGAATTTCTACATCAACGACATAAATTATCTCAGCGCCTGCTACGGGCTTGACAAATGGAGCGAGCCGTCCTTCTGGCACTTGTACAAGTACGCTCTGTGCGTGCCTGCTATTCCCGAATTTGCGTTTAATCTTGCGGCGATAATAAAGTCGCTGTTCGGCAAAAACAAAAAGTCGCTGGTGCTTGACCTGGACAACACGCTGTGGGGCGGCGTTGTGGGAGACGACGGCGTTGACGGAATAGAAATAGGCAAGGAAACGCACGAGGGACAGGTTTTCAGAGAGTTCCAGGAGTACCTCAGAGCCGTAAAGAGCACAGGCATTATGCTGACCGTCTGCTCAAAAAACGATGAGGAAAACGCCCTCGCGGGACTTAACCACCCCGAATGTGTGCTGAGGCCCGAGGATTTTCTTATCATAAAGGCAAACTGGGAGAACAAGGACAGGAACATTTCAGCCATTGCCTCAGAGCTTAACATAGGCCGTGATTCACTTGTTTTCCTTGACGATAACCCTGCGGAGCGAGCGATAGTCGCTTCACAGCTTCCCGAGGTAGCAGTACCCGAAATGGAGCGTCCCGAGGACTATATCAGAACTGTTGACCGTTCCCACTTTTTCGAGATAACCGCATTTTCAAGCGATGATTTGAAGCGCAACGAGATGTATAAGGAGAATATCCAAAGGTCGGTTATGCAAGCGCAGTTTTCCGACTACGGAGAATATCTTGACAGCCTTGAAATGACGGCGGTTATTGATGATTTTCTGCCCGTGTACCTGTCAAGAATTACTCAGCTTACAAACAAAAGTAATCAGTTCAACCTTACCACAAAGCGTTTTACCGAGCCGCAAATGGAAAGCGTTTTCGCAGATGACGGCTATGTGAGGCTGTACGGCAGGCTTACGGATAAATTCGGCGACAACGGCATCGTAAGCGTAGTCATAGGCAAAATAAACGGCGAAAGGCTGGATATTGAGCTGTGGCTTATGAGCTGTCGGGTGTTAAAGCGGGATATGGAATACGCAATGCTGGACAGGCTGTGCGAGGACAGCGCAAGGCGCGGCGTAAAGGAAATTTACGGCTGCTATTACCCTACCGCAAAGAACAAAATGGTAAGCGGGCTGTATAATGATTTCGGCTTTCAAAAGCAAAGCGAGGACGAAGCGGGCAACACCGTGTGGAAGCTTCCACTTGACGGCTATGCTCCTAAAAATAAGCATATAAAGGTAGAAAGGAATAAGAGCAATGACTGAGAATGAAATTTACGAGCGTTTGAACGAGGTATTCAGAGATGTTTTTGACGACGACGACATCACGGTACACGCCGAAACAACGGCAGACGACATCGAGGACTGGGACAGCCTTGAGCATATCAACCTCATCTCCGCTGTCGAGGACGAGTTCAAGATGAGATTTAAAATGGGCGAGGTTTCTTCCATGAAGGACGTCGGAGAAATGGTATCCATCATAATGCAGAGAGGAAAGTAATCTCCCTTTGATAACGCAAAAAACGGGGCTGTCGCACTAAGACAGCCCCTTCGTTTTTATGAGTTGTTTATAACTTAGGCAAGATGTCCCCCGCCTCTAAGGGGCGGGGGACATCTTGAGTTCCGGTTGGGGTTCAATCCCCAACTGAAACTGAATCGCAGCTTCGCTGCGGCTTGCCACGTTGAATGACGGGGCAAGCCCCTTATTGAAGCTATCAGGAAATCGAGTTCATTTTCTCCATAACTCTGTTGTTGACCTCCTGCATATAATTTGCGTCAGCCTCGGAAAGGTCTGCGGAATCGATAGCATCAAGCTCCTCCTGTACCTCATTCAGGGTGTTTACACATTCGAGCATTTCTGTGATTAAGGTCACATCGTCGGGATTTGCCTCGTATTTTTGCATCAGCTCAACATAATCGTCAACCGCCGTTTCGTACTTTGTCATAAGCTCCACAATTTCGGCGTTTACTTCGTCGGTGTTTCCCGATGAGGGCTTTGAAGCTTCGTCAGGCTTTGAGGTTTCATCGGGCTTTGAGCTTTCATTGTCTGTCTGACCATCGTATTTTACCGTTATCGCAGCCTCGAAGAGAGTATCGTGTTCGTTAGGCTTTGTTGCGGATAATGTAAACTTGACCGTTTTAATATCCGCAATATCGTCTATGGAAAGCTCTTCAAGGGAGCTTGAGCTTATTTCCTCGGTAAACAGTGCATAACCGCCCTTTTCAACAATCAGTCTGGGTGAATATGAGGTTGCTTCCTTGCCGTTAACGGTAAATGTGTCGTATTTTTCGAATATGCTTATATCCTGATTGGTATCATTCTTCAAGATAAATACCGCTATGATGCTATTGCTGTAGCCCTTCTCGGTTATCAGTCCCTTTGAAAGCACTGTCAGACCGTTTTTGCTGTAAATTTTACTGCCGTCTGAGTTGAAGGTGGGCGCTTCCTCGCTTACGGTGATTGAAACTGTTTTGTAATCTGATACAACCTCTGAATAGTCGGGGGTGTACAAGGCTGCCGAGAAGCTTAGCTGAGCGGTATTAATTTCGCAAAGCTCCATCGCCTCCCTGTACATAATTCCGTACATCGGTATTTCGAATATGGCCTTTTTGCCGGAACCTACAATCGAAAGCAAGCTGTCACTATCCGTCATTTTTATACCGTTTATGCTGAAGTCGCCTATGCCGACGATAACCGCTTTATCGGAAGTGTTTTCTGCCTCAAGCATAAATAACAGAGAGTCTTCGCCCTCTTTTATTACAGCTGAGGAGATAATGCTTACGCCCTCCTCGGAGTAAATCTTATCGGTTGTAAACCTGTCAAGCTTATATTCGAAAAGCTCCGACAGCTCCTTGCTTTGAATTGCGTTCTGATAATAATCAATGCTGTAATCGTGAGAATTGTATATCGAGGTCTTTATGGGCAGTACTCCCGTGTTGAAGCTGTCATAATTTTCATCTCTAACATCAAAGCAAAGCTCAATATCGGCTATCTCGTTTATGCCCCGAGTAAGGAGCGAGTAATAGTCTAATTCAATCTCTTGCGTAACGCTCTTTCCCGCTTCTGCGGTGCAATTCAAATAGAAGCCCGAAATCATATAGCCGTTCATCGACTGTGCCGCAGCGGAGCTTGTGCACAATGTCAGCGTTTTGTCACTGTTGTTCTGGAAGGTAAGGGTAAGGTAAGCCGAAAATTCATCGTAGGTCAGCTTATCTGCCGTGATAACAACATCGTTTTTATCGTACAGCTTTGTTTTCTTTATTGTACCGTTGGTTTTGAACTTTGTGTCAAAGGTAGTCTGGGTAATGTCAGGCTTGCTTGTATCAGGCGCACTTGTTTCAGGCGCACTTGTTTCGGGAGCGCTTGTTTCGGGAGCGCTTGTTTCGGGCGCGTCGGTTTCGGGTGCGCTTGTTTCGGGAGCGCTTGTTTCGGGCAAGGACGCTTCGGGCATTTTCAGATTGTCTGCCACGCTGCACGCAGACAGCGACAGAACAAGTGAAACGGCGATAATTAATGCTTTTATCTTTTTCATGTTTCCTCCAAAAGTAAAAAGTGGGACAGTAAAACCGCCCTCGAGCTTGAAATTAATACCATAGGGCAATTATACCACCGCAATATGTAATTGTCAAGCGAAACAGGGTGCGATATGCGGGCTAATACGTATATGCTGTCTGATTAACGCCGCATATTCCGACTTATAGATAGGCGGGAGTAACTGATTTGAGCAGTGTTGTACTTTTTGCCCTTAAACCAAGGTCAAAACCGTAAAAAATTATTGATTTTACCGCTTGATTACAAGAGTGCAGTATTGTATAATGTGCAGTGTTGCTTTAAAAGTATATATTCCCGCCGCTAAAGCGTGCGCGGTGTTTTTATGATTTGTTTTACGGGATAAGGAGTGCGTCTATGTCAAATGCGGTAAAGGACCTTACCAAGGGCTCGCCGACAAAGCTCATTTTAGGCTTTATGCTGCCTATGCTTTTAGGTATTATATTTCAGCAGTTTTACAACATGGTGGACACAATCGTTGTAGGACAGTTTTTAGGTATCAACTCCCTTGCAGGAGTGGGGCTTACAGGCTCGCTCAACTTCCTTGTGCTTGGCTTCTGTATAGGTACCTGCGCAGGCTTTGCTATACCCGTAGCGCAGAAATTCGGCGAAAAGGATTTTGACGGGCTGAGAAGGTACGTTGGCAACACGATATGGCTGGGTGCGGCGTTCGCGGTTATTATGACTCTTGTGACCTGCCTGCTTTGCGGGAATATGTTAGAGTTGATGAATGCCCCCGGCGACTTTAACGCTCCCGATTCGGTAATTCGCCAGGCGTACAGCTACATTTTTGTTATCTTTCTGGGATTACCGGTAACCTTTTTATATAATATCCTGTCGGGAATTATCCGTTCGCTCGGCGATTCAAAATCCCCCGTCATTTTCCTTGTAATTTCAAGTATACTCAATGTCGGTCTTGACCTTTTGTTTATAGTGGTTTTCGGCATGGGAGTAGCGGGAGCAGGCTGGGCGACCGTACTTGCACAGCTTATTTCCGGTATACTTTGCCTTATCTATATGATAAAGAAATTTGATATTCTTCGGCTTAAAAAAGAGGACATAAGGATAAACGGCAGGGCGATGGCAAGGCTTTGCTCAATGGGACTGCCTATGGGACTGCAATATTCCATCACCGCAATCGGAAGCATACTGATGCAGACGGCGGTGAACGGGCTGGGCGAGGTGTACATTGCCGCAGTTACCGCGGGCAGTAAGGTGTCGCAGTTTGCCTGCTGTCCCTTTGATGCGATGGGCTCAACTATGGCGACCTACTGCGGACAGAATATAGGCGCAGGGGAAATTGCCCGCGTGGAAAAGGGCGTGCGCCGCTGTTCTGTCATAGGCGTGGTATACGCTGCCGTTGCAATGACCGTGCTTATGATTTTCGGCGGAAATATTGCAATGATATTCGTAAACAGCTCA
This sequence comes from uncultured Ruminiclostridium sp., assembly GCA_944386545.1. Classification (GTDB taxonomy): domain Bacteria; phylum Bacillota; class Clostridia; order Oscillospirales; family Ruminococcaceae; genus Ruminiclostridium_E. Next base: position 114,876 of record CALXBK010000003.1, on the reverse strand, counting down.
GAGCCTGCCGTGCTGGAGCAGGTGCGGGGACTTGCGGGAGAGTTCCTTTTCTATAACGGTATGTTCTATATCCCTCTCGCATTTGTAAATATTATCAGATTTTCCATTCAGGGACTGGGCAATTCCCGGCTTGCGCTGTTTGCGGGAGTGTTTGAAATGGTTGCAAGAGGCGGCGCGGCGCTTGCGCTTGTGCCTGTGTTCGGCTTTATAGCAGTTTGCCTCGCAAGCCCCGCCGCATGGATAATGGCGGATATGTTCCTGCTCCCTGCCTTGTTCTACACGATAAAAATGCTAAAAAGGCGGCATATTCCGCACCCGCCCCGGCTTAAAGAAAATAAGGACTGAAAAAATTTTGAAAAAAGTATTGACAAATTCGCCTTTGCAGATTATAATGTTAGCAAGATGAAAAACTCAAACAGCAAAACCTATGAGTGAGAGTAGTAGCTTTCGTCACTGTATGACAGAGAATTGCCGGCCGGTGTAAAGGCAATGATACATACGTCAGTGAATGGACTCACGAGGGCAAACCGAGCGGCGCAAGCCGTTAGGGGCGACGGACGTCCCCGTTACGGATCGCATATATGATGGTATATGTAGCGAGTGACGGCTTATGCCGTAATTTGGGTGGTACCGCAGGTAATTATCTCCTGTCCCAAGTCGGGACGGGAGTTTTTTATTTTTTACTCAAATTGCACTAAACACGGTGCAGGAAAGGAATTTATTATGGCAAACAAGGAAATCCCCTACAAAATTTATCTTGAAGAGAGCGAGCTTCCCCGTCAGTGGTACAATGTAAGGGCGGATATGAAGAACAAGCCCGCACCGCTTATCAATCCCGAAACACATCAGCCTTGTACTCTCGACGAGCTGAGCCATGTGTTCTGTACCGAGCTTGCAAAGCAGGAGCTTGACGACACAACTCCCTATATCGACATTCCGCAGGAGATTGTAGACTTCTACAAGATGTACAGACCTGCTCCGCTGGTAAGAGCATACTGCCTTGAAAAGGCGCTCGGCACTCCCGCAAGGATTTACTACAAGTTCGAGGGTAACAACACCTCAGGCTCTCATAAGCTCAACAGCGCAATCGCACAGGCGTATTACGCAAAACAGCAGGGACTTAAGGGCGTTACCACTGAAACGGGCGCGGGACAGTGGGGTACTGCGCTTTCCATGGCGTGCGCATACCTTGGACTTGACTGCAAGGTATTTATGGTTAAGGTATCCTATGAGCAAAAGCCGTTCAGAAGAGAGGTTATGAGAACCTACGGCGCAAACGTAACTCCCTCTCCCTCAATGCTCACTGAGGTCGGCAGAAAGATAAACGAGCAGTTCCCCGGTACGACAGGCTCGCTTGGCTGTGCCATTTCCGAGGCGGTTGAGGCGGCTGTAACTCACGAGGGTTACAGATATGTGCTCGGCTCTGTTTTATCTCAGGTGCTTCTGCACCAGACGGTAATCGGTCTGGAAACAAAGACAGCATGCGACAAGTACGGCATCAAGCCCGATATGATTATCGGCTGTGCAGGCGGCGGTTCAAATCTTGGCGGCCTTATCTCCCCATTTATGGGCGAAAAATTAAGGGGCGAGGCTGACTATGAGTTTATTGCGGTAGAGCCTGCGTCCTGCCCCTCTCTGACAAGAGGTATTTACGCATACGATTTCTGCGACACGGGCGCTGTTTGTCCTCTCGCTAAGATGTACACCCTCGGAAGCACCTTTATCCCCTCCGCAAACCATGCGGGCGGACTTCGCTACCACGGCATGAGCAGTATTCTTTCTCAGCTTTACCACGACGGTTATATGACCGCACGCTCCGTCGAGCAGACCTCGGTATTTGAGGCGGCTCGGCAGTTCGCAAGAACGGAGGGTATACTCCCCGCACCCGAAAGCAGTCACGCTATAAGAGTAGCTATGGACGAGGCTGTCAAATGCAAGGAAACGGGCGAAGAAAAGACAATTCTCTTCGGTCTTACGGGTACGGGCTACTTCGATATGGTCGCATACCAGAAGTTCAACGACAACGAGATGAGCGACTATATCCCCACCGACGAGGAGCTTAAAGAGAGCATGGCAAGAATGCCTAAAATCGACTGATAACAAATCAATATACCTAAAACCGACGCATTGCGAGTGCGTCGGTTTTTTGTTTACAGACTAATTGTTTGTATCTCGAAAAATGTAAATATAAGGAAAAACGGTAACAAAATAGTTACAATTTGGTTACAATTTTGTAACCTTACTTGACATTGGCAAAATCCGTGCTATACTATAATCAGAGGAAATAAACGACAGATTGTATGTCCATGTATTAAAAATTTTTGGGTATTTTGTGAAAAGAGGTGCTTGTTATGAAAAAGTGGTTGACTAAGGGTACGGCGTCATTGATTACGGCGCTTATGCTCAGCGGTGCGTGTGCAATATGCGGTCATGCGGCGGCTCCTGTTGAAAACGGAAGCAACGCCAAGGCAGAGCTTGCCGAGAAGAACATGATAGCTCCCAACGTCAGTGAAGAAAGCAACGCTTTTCCCGGCTGGCTGGTTTTAAGCAGCGCGGGCGCTGTGGTTATTGTCGGCGGAATAGTTGCGGGTGCGGTTATTTCAGGCAGAAACAGCGATGACAAGCAGACCGATGACGAATAACAAGATTTAAGTCCCGCTGTAATGCGGATTAGGGAAAGAGAGGAGAGAGCCGACGGCGGTTCTCTCCTCTTTATTTATTTTTATTTTGAGTTGCCCTTGCGGTATACGTTCGGCGTAACTCCCACCGCCGCTTTAAATACCTTTGTAAAGTAGCTCTGGGAGGTAAAGCCGAGCGACTGGGAAATTCTCGTTATCGGCAGGGTGCTGTCCCTTAACATTGACTTTGCCGAATTTATCCGCATACTGTTTATATACTTCTGCATACTCATTCCGATTTCCTGTCTGAACAGCCTGTAAAGATGACTGCGGTTATATCCGACTGCGTCGGCTATCTCAGATACGGTTATATGGGTTGAGGAATTTTCATCAATAAGCTCTATCGCCTTTTTTACGGGTGCGGAAATGTTGCGCGGGCGGCGTATCCTTTTCATTTCTCCGGCGTATTCAAGAACCATCTCGTCGTTCAAATTCATCACTTCCCTTACGCTTTTGCATTTGTCCGCCCTTCGTATGTATATGTCGCTTATGGTGTACGCCTTTTCGGGTGACATTCCTGCTGAAATACAGGCTCTTGAAATAAGCGCCGCAAAAACCACCAGGTGATATATCTGATTTCTGACGGGATTGTCCGAAAGCGTTCCCTTGTTATCCTGCTTCCCGCTTGGAAAGCGCCGGCGGTTTTCGATTATTTTTTCGGTATCCCCCATGATAATATAAAGTATTACGGTGTTTTCATTAGCTATGGATTCGTGGAAAAAATTCTTCTCCGCCTGCATAAAAAGCAGCTTGTCAAGCTCGTTGCTCCGGCTCATGCGTCTGTCTCCCTTGCGTTTTTAAATATTATACAACAAATCTGCAAAAAATGCAACAAATATTATATAAAGCCTTGCCGAAAAATGTTAATATAGGAGAAACATAAATTGTTACGGAAAGGAAAACGCTTATGAAAAGAATATCAAAAGGCTGTATCGCATTTATACTGACGGCGGCAATGCTGTTGAGCGCAGGCTGCCGGAGTGATACGGTTTCAAGCACGGACAGCACGGTATCCACCGATTATTCCTCCGAAATCAAGGATAATCAGGACGCCGACAGCACAACCGAAAGCACCGAAAAAGAAAGCGCTTCGCCCGAAAGCTCCGAGACTGACAGCGCATCATCCGAAGAACCGTCGGAGAGCATAGCCGAAGGCTCTGAAACGGAAAGTACAGCTTCAGGTGAGGAAAGCGCCGCAGAAACCGAGCGCTCCGAGGAGAGCAGGGAAGAACAGCCTGTTACAGATGAAATCGGCATAATGCGTGATATAACTTCACAGCAGCTTGTCGATGAGATGGTGATAGGCTGGAATTTAGGCGATACTCTTGATGTGTGTCAGGCTGACCGCGACGGCGACGGCAAGGTGAACGAGCATGTAGGCGAGGGCGAAAAGGTGGACGAAACGTTGTGGGGCAACCCTATGACTACGCAAGAGCTGTTTGAAAATCTCAAGGAGTGCGGCATAAACTCCGTGCGTATACCCGTTACATGGCGCGATCATATAGACGACGAGGGCAACATTGACACCGAATGGATGGATAGGGTTCAGCAGGTGGTGGATTATGCGTATGACTTAGGAATGTATGTTATAATAAATGTTCACCACGACGGCGGCGGAGACCCTAAGTTCGGAGCGTGGATAATCGAGGAGTCGCAGGAGGACTACGATGCGTTCTATGCAAAGTATAAAAATATCTGGACGCAAATAGCCGAGCGGTTTAAGAATTACTCGGACTACCTTATTTTCGAGTCAATGAACGAGGTGGGCTTTGACAATCTCGGACAGGCACAGGCGTACAAGCTGATAAACAGGATAAATCAGGATTTTGTGGATATAATTCGTTCGACAGGCGGCAACAACGCCGAGCGTCACTTGCTGATCGCCGGTTATTGGACAGATATTGAGCGTACCTGTGACAGCCGCTATGAAATACCCGACGATCCGGCGGGAAGATGTATCGTATCTGTTCATTATTATACTCCGTGGGATTTCTGCACCTGCGATATAAAACACACATGGGGCACGCCCTCCGAGGTAAAGCAGATGGAAACCTTAATAGGCAAGATGTACAGCAATTTTACCCAAAAAGGCATACCTGTAATAATCGGTGAATATGCCGCCAGCGGAAGTGATTTGCAGGCTTGTGTTTTCTTTGTGGAAAAGCTTAACAAGCTGTGCAGCGATTACGGTATTGCTACATTCCTGTGGGATAACGGAGGAATAGTAAATCGGACTACATACGAGTGGCGTATTCCTCAGTATGTCGATGCATTACAGCGTGCTGTAAGCGGCGAGGATTATGAGGTTGTCAAGGTAGACGTATAGCTGATGAAATGGGGCTGTCGCGCTAAAACAGCTCCATTTTTATTTTAATTTGCGGAACCTTGTCGGACTTTTTCCAAAATGCCTTTTAAAAATTTCTGCGTAATAGCTTCCTCCGCCAAAGCCGGTTTCGTTTGCAATCTCGGTTATGCTCATATCGGTGTTTTTCAATAAGTCAATGCTCTTGCTGAGTCGATACTGCGTAAGGTACAGATTGGGCGTTTGTCCGAGATATTTTGAAAACAGCTTACAGCACTTGCTTTGTCCGACATTCCCCGAACAGGCAATATCGCAAAGGGAAATTTTTTCTCTGTAATTCTGCTGAATGAAGCCTATCATGCTTTTTACAATGCCGAGGTCGCCGTCCGAACGAACCGTACTTTCCTGCATAGGCGGCATAACGCTGTAAATAAGCTCCCACAGCGACATTATTGCGGCGAGCATTTTAAGGGGCGCGGCAGGCTCTTTTCCCGACTTGTATATCCGGCTTACCGTGCTCAGAATTTCCCTGTGAGGCGGTATATCGGATTTCAGGTGCAGAAAAGGCAGGCTCTGATTTTCGGTGACGGGAATAACATATTCCTTCTCGTATGCCTTGTTTGCACAGATAAGCATGGGGTGAAAAAGCACGCACAGAAACTCACATTCCGTATTTCCCTCGGAAAAGCCGAAATGAATTTGCCTTGAATTTACAAACACGCCCTCGCCCTTTGAAAGACTGATTGTTTTGCCGTTTATATTGTACCTCATTTTTCCCGACAGCACCGCAATAAGCTCTGTGTCGTCATGCCAGTGCGATGGGGCGGCATAATCGGGATATGAGGAAAGGAAAAGCCGCTTTGCAAATATCGGGTAATCGGGATTGTCGTACTGCACCTTTTCCGAATAATCGCTGTTTACAATAATAATCATATCAAGCCTCGCAGGATTGTTATAAAATTATGCAATATTATAGTAGATTTTTTTGAAAGCTGTAAGTATAATTATAATTACATAATGCCTTTTGTCAACTTTTTGGAGGTGTGAAGATGGTTCAGCTTCTGCTTGCCGTAATATATCTTTCCTTTATAAGCTTAGGACTGCCCGATTCTCTGCTCGGATCGGCGTGGCCGTCGATGTATTCACAGTTTGACGTGCCTGTGTCCTATGCGGGAATAGTGTCAATGATAATTTCGGCGGGTACTATAATATCAAGCCTGCAAAGCGACAGAATGACTAAGCTGCTCGGTGCGGGACGTGTGACGGCAATCAGCGTTGCAATGACTGCGGCGGCGCTGCTGGGCTTTTCCTTCGCGAACGCCTACTGGCAGCTTTGCCTGCTTGCAATTCCTTACGGACTGGGTGCAGGAAGCGTTGACGCGGCTTTAAACAATTACGTCGCTCTCCATTATAAAAGCAGACACATGAGCTGGCTTCACTGTATGTGGGGAATGGGCGCAACGGCAGGCCCTTATATAATGGAATATGCTCTGTCGGGCGGCGAGGGCTGGTATATGGGATACCGTTACATTGCAATAATGCAGACGGTGCTGACGGTAATTCTGATTATGGCTCTGCCGCTGTGGAAAAAGCAAAGCAGAGCAGATAACAATACGGCGGACGCTCCCTCAAAGCCCCTTAAATTCGTGCAGATAATAAAAATCAGGGGCGCAAAGGAGATAATGCTTTGCTTTTTCTGCTACTGTGCGCTTGAAACTACCGCAATACTGTGGGCAAGCAGTTATCTCAATATCCACGGCGGTATGAGCGCAGAGGCGGCGGCCGGCGCGGCGGCGGTGTTCTTTATCGGCATCACCGCAGGACGGGCTGTAAGCGGCTTTGTCACAATGAAGCTGTCCGACGCGCAGATGATACGCTTAGGACAGGCGATAATAGCTGTCGGAATAATTGCCGTGCTTCTCTCCCCCGTGCAGATTATCACAATTATCGGTCTTGCGCTTATCGGACTTGGCTGTGCGCCGATATATCCGAGCATAATCCATTCTACACCCGACCATTTCGGGGCGGAGAACTCCCAGGCGGTTATCGGCGTCGAGATGGCAAGCGCGTATGTAGGCTCCTGCCTTATGCCGCCGCTTTTCGGACTTATCGCAAATCATGTCACGATAGCCCTGTTTCCCGTTTATCTTGCGGCAGCGCTTGTTGTCATGGTGATAATGCACGAGCTGCTTGTGAGAAAATCTCATGTGAAAAGTAAATAAACCGGACTCCTTCGCATTAATACTGCGGAGGATTTTTTGTTCCGACGCCCTTCAAATTCCCACAATTTTATAGTATCGGCAGTTATTCCTTAAATATTTGATAAGGTTTACAATTGTTAATTTTTATAAAACCGCACACAATAACTTCAAAAGTTTGTGCAAATTTACCTTAAAAATCTATTGACAAAGATAAAAAAGTGTGTTATAGTTTTTTTAGCACTCAAGGAGCAAGAGTGCTAAAACGATAAAACGACGGTCAAGGAAAAAAGGGTGATACTATATGGAGAACAGAACCCTCAGAATACTTGAAGCGATAGTTGACGAATATATACGCACGGGAGAGGCGGTCGGCTCAAAGCTGATTGCCGAAAAGCTCGGAAACACGGTGTCCAGCGCCACAATCAGAAATGAGATGGCGGCGCTTGAGCAAAAGGGCTATCTTGAGCATACCCACACAAGCTCGGGCAGACTTCCCACCTACACCGGACTCAGGCTGTATATTGAGCAGATTATGTCTCCGTCTCCGCTCTCTGACGAGGGAAAGAGGGAAATCGACCGTATATTCGAGGATATGGAGTATGCAAGCGACGAGGAGCTTATAAACGGCGCGTCAAGAGCGCTTGCGGATATTACCAAATGTGCGATTGTTTCAACGGGCAGCGCAAGCAAATTCTCGGTTATAACAAGGGTTGACGTTATTCCCACAGGCAGACGGGTGTACGTACTGCTTCTCATTACGTCTGGCGGCTCGATAAGAAACAGGGTTTGCCGCTTGAGCTTTAATCTCACCGATGAACAAATGGACTTCTTCAGACAGTTTGTTAGCGAAAATCTGACAGGCATAAACCTTGAGGAGCTGTCTGACGATTATATAGATAAAATTTCTCAGGCAATGGGCAGTTATATGATGACGCTCTCTCCCCTGCTCAAAGCGGTTGCCGATTTATCGGCGGAGATGCGGCAGAAGGTTGAGCTCAGCGGCGAGGCAAATCTGCTCACCTGTCCCGAATTTTCGGGAGCGCAGGTAGCAAGGCTGATTGAGGAAAAAAGCGAGCTTGGCAGACTGCTTGACGAAACCTTTTCGGGAGTGCAGGTTAAATTCGGAGCAGACAGCAACACCTTTGCGGTGACAAATTCCAGCTTTATAACCACCAGCTTCAGCAAGGACGGTCATAAGGCGGGCGGCTTCGGAGTTATAGGTCCCGTAAGACTTGATTACAAGAAAATAGTTCCTTATATACAATACTTTTCGTCAAAGATAACCGATGCGTTATCCGGTGCGGGAGATACGACAGACGAAGAAAAGGAGGCAGATAGCTTTGAGTAAGAAGGACAAGGAAAACAAGAAGGAGCAGGAAATTTCCGCAAAGGAGACTTTGAACACCGAAGCCGACGTAAGCGGACAGGAGCAAAAGGAGCAGGAAGAAAAGCAGGAAGAAAAGCAGGAAAACGAAGAAATTAAGGTTGATCCGAAGGATTTGGAGATAGCCGATTTGAAGGATAAGCTGCTGCGCAGTATGGCGGAGTTCGACAATTACAGAAAAAGAACCGCCAAGGAGCGACTGGAGCTTGCCTCGGAAATAACGGCGAAAAATCTGACGGAGCTGCTGCCGGTGATGGACAATCTCGACAGGGCGCTTGCGACCGAGTGCGCCGATTCCAACTACAAAAAGGGAGTTGAGATGATACACGAGAGCTTTGTAAGCGCATTGCAAAATCTCGGCGTTGAGCAGATACTCTCCGACGGAGAGCAGTTCAACCCCGCATACCATCAGGCGGTACAGCAGGTTGAGGACGAAAGCAGGTCCGAGGGTACAATAGCCGCTACCTTCCAAAAGGGCTATAAAATCGGAGACAAGGTGCTCCGTTTCGCAATGGTTTCCGTTGTGAAGTAATTTACGAAAAATTTTGTAAAGGAGATAATTAACATGGGAAAGATTATAGGTATTGACTTAGGTACGACAAACTCTTGCGTATCGGTAATAGAGGGCGGCGAGGCAACCGTTATCACAAACAGCGAGGGTTCGAGAACAACCCCTTCCGTAGTCGCTTTCACAAAGGACGGCGAGCGTCTTGTAGGACAGCTTGCAAAGAACCAGGCGGTAACAAACCCCGACAGAACGGTAATTTCCATCAAGCGCCACATGGGCAGCGACTACAAGGTTGACATTGACGGCAAGAAGTACACCCCCCAGGAAATTTCCGCTATGATTCTTCAGAAGCTCAAAACCGAGGCTGAGGGCTATCTCGGCGAAAAGGTAACCGATGCGGTTATCACCGTTCCCGCATACTTCACCGACTCGCAGCGTCAGGCCACAAAGGACGCAGGACAGATTGCAGGACTTAACGTTCAGCGTATCATCAACGAGCCTACCGCGGCGGCTCTCGCATACGGTATCGACAAGGAAAACGAGCAGAAGATAGTTGTATATGATCTGGGCGGCGGTACATTCGACGTATCCGTAATCGAAATCGGCGACGGCGTACAGGAGGTACTTGCAACGGCAGGCAACAATAAACTCGGCGGCGACGACTTTGACCAGAGAATAATCGACTTTTTGGTAGGCGAATTTAAAAAGAGCGACGGAATTGACCTCACAAACGACAAGTTCGCTATGCAAAGACTTAAGGACGAGTCTGAAAAGGCTAAGATTGCCCTTTCAAACGCTCCCTCCGTAAACATCAATATTCCTTATATCACAGCCGACGCAACAGGTCCGAAGCACTTGAACGTACAGCTGACAAGAGCTAAGTTCAACGAGCTTACCGCAGACCTTGTAGAAGCGACAATGATCCCTTTCAAGCAGGCTATCAGCGACTCCGGCCTTTCTATGAGCGAGATTGACAAGGTGCTTTTGGTAGGCGGCTCTACCAGAATTCCCGCAGTACAGGAGGCTGTAAAGAGCTACACCGGCAAGGAGCCCTTCAAGGGAATTAACCCCGACGAGTGCGTTGCCATGGGTGCGGCTTTGCAGGGCGGCGTTCTCAACAAGGAGGTAACGGGACTGCTTTTGCTTGACGTTACTCCGCTTTCTCTCGGTATCGAAACCGCAGGCGGCGTATGCACAAGAATGATTGAAAGAAACAAGACCATTCCTACAAAGCACAGCCAGATATTCTCAACCTATTCCGACAACCAGCCCTCTGTTGACATCAACATCCTCCAGGGCGAGCGTGAATTTGCAAAGGACAACAAGTCCATAGGCATGTTCAGACTTGACGGCATTGCTCCCGCACCCAGAGGCATCCCCCAGATTGAGGTTACCTTCGACATCGACGCAAACGGTATCGTAAACGTATCCGCAAAGGACCTCGGCACGGGCAAGGAACAGCATATCAGCATTACCGCCTCCACCAACATGAGCAAGGAAGATATAGACAAGGCGGTAAAGGAAGCAGAGGCTTATGCGGCTGAGGATAAGAAGCGCAAGGAAGAAGTAGAGCTGAGAAATGCCGCAGACCAGATGGTATATCAGACCGAAAAATCCATGAACGAGTTCGGCGACAAGGTAACCGAGGAAGAAAAGAACAGCGTAAACCCCAAGATTGACGCTCTCAAGGAAGCGCTCAAGGGTACTGACAACGACGCTATCAAGAATGCTCAGGAAGAGCTTCAGAAGGCGTTCTATGCAGTAGCCGAGAGAATTTACAAGGAGCAGGGCGCGGCGGCTTCACAGGGTGCGCAGACCAATGTTCAGGGCGAGGGTACAAACGCGGCAAACGGCGGCTCAAACGATGACAATATCGTTGATGTCGACTATACCGACGCTAACTGATAAAGCAATAAACCAAAACAGCAATGAGCCGATACCTACTCGGCTCATTTCGCTGATATTCGGCAGAATAATGCTGTCGGAAAGGTAGTGAAACCATGGCGGAAAAAAGAGATTATTATGAGGTGCTCGGGCTTCAGAAGGGAGCCTCCGAGGACGAGATAAAAAAGGCTTACCGAAAGCTGGCAAAGCAGTACCACCCGGACTTGAACCCCGATAATCCCGAAGCCGAGGCAAAATTCAAGGAGATAAACGAGGCAAACGACGTTCTTTCCGATCCGCAGAAAAGAGCAAAGTACGACCAGTTCGGCCATGCGGGAGTAGATCCCTCATACGGAGGAGGAGCAGGCGGCTTCGGCGGCGGCTTCGGCGGCTTTGGCGGTTTTTCGTCGGACGGCATAGATTTAGGCGATATTTTCGATTCGATTTTCGGTTCGGGAATGGGCGGCTCACGCAGAGCTAACCCCAACGCTCCGAGAAAGGGCTCGGATATTTCCATAAACCTTGACATATCCTTTATGGAGGCGTGCAAGGGTATAGAGCATGAGGTTGAGATAACCCGTGCGCAGACCTGCGAAAGCTGTCAGGGAAGCGGCGCAAAGAAGGGTACGAGCGCAAAAACCTGCCCTGAATGTCACGGCTCAGGTCAGGTAAGGATACAGCAAAGAAGTATGCTCGGCATGATGACAACAACCCGCACCTGCTCTAAGTGCGGCGGCAAGGGCAAGATTATAGAAACACCGTGTCCCGATTGCTCTGGCGGACGTGTTCAGCGCCGCAAGAAGGTAGTAATTAAAGTACCTGCGGGCGTTGACGACGGACAGATACTGCTTGTACAGGGACAGGGCAACGCAGGCGTGAACGGCGGACCGTCCGGCGACCTCAATGTTCACATCACAGTACGCAAGGATAAGCTGTTTGAGCGTAGAGGCTTTGACGTATGGTGCGAAATTCCCATTACCTATGCTCAGGCGGTGCTCGGTGACACCGTAACCGTACCTACCATTGACGGAAACGTTGAATACACCGTACCCGAGGGCACACAGCCCGGAACGGTATTCCGTCTTAAGGGCAAGGGAATAAAGCGGCTTCAGCGTGAGGGCAGAGGCGACCAGATGGTAAAGGTATCAATCGAAGTGCCCCGCAAGCTGAGTAAAAAGCAAAAGGAAGCCCTGCAAGCGTTTGAAAGGGAGCTTACCCCCTCAAATTACGAAAAGAGAAGCGGCTTTTTCGATAAGCTAAAGCAGTTCGGTGAAGATATTAAAAAGAATTTTCAGTAAATATTTTAAGCTCGGTATAAAAACCGGGCTTATTATTTATATCTCACTCTCAACTGAAAAAACAGCGCATAATATGCAGAAAAATTCAATGAAAAGCAAAAGCCCGGCTAAAACCGAGCTTTTCTTATATAACTTAGGCAAGATGTCCCCCGCCTCTAAGGCGGCGGGTTCCATATTCAGTTTCGGTTGGGGTTCAATTCCCAGCTTAAACTGAATCGCAGCTTCGCTGCGGCTTGCCACGTTGAATGACGGGGCAAGCCCCTTATTGAATTCGTTACCTGATTTATTCACAGCGTATGAACTCAAAGCTGTCAAAGTCGAATTTTGAGCCAGGCAGGAAGATAAAGCTTACGTCCTGTCTGCCGCTTACCTTTTCGATAGTGAAGCTGTGCTCTGTGTATTCCTCGCTGTGCGGGAACTCTATCGCCTGCGCTGTCTGAGCTCCGTTTTCATCGGTGAAGCGAAGCTGAACGGTACAGCTGTCAAGCGAAGTTTTGCCGACAACGGTTATTTTGTCAGTGCCATCCTTGAAATTCATTGATTTAAATTCAAGCACAACATTGTTGCCTATCTTTTCTACTCTGCCGTTGTTTACCGCGAAATCGTCGCCGTAAACTCCGTCGTTGTCTGCGGCGGAAATACGGCTGTAAGCCTTGTCGTATTCTTCAAACTGTATGCCGCTGAAGATACAGCCCATATCCATTTTAAAGAATATGTCGTGCATACCCTTGATAATGCGGGGGAGAGAGTAGGAAACGGGATAGCCTCTGTCCCAGCCGTTGTTGTCGGCAAAGTCAAAGCTGCCTGCGTGTTCTCCGTCGGGGGCGTCGAGGTACATATCAACTCTTACGTCAGAGCCTGTGCAGTTGCCGATTGAAAGCGTAACGCCCTGCGCTCCCGCAAGAGAGAAATCCACCGACTTAAAGCCGATTATTGTTCTGCCGTCAAAACCGCCCAAAGCGCCTCTTTCAATAACGGATACGGGCTTGCTTGAATAATCGTACAGGCTCGCGGAAATAAATTCATAAGGATTTTTCTGCGCCTGTCCCATGCCCTGCACTTCCATTTCAAGCTCGGACAGCACCTTGGGAATATCGCTTCCGTTTTTGGCAAAGGCTCTTAATCTGAACTGTCCGTCGCCCAGTCCCTCCACCGTTACGCTTTCCTTGTCGGATGAAGCTACTGCGGCGTTGTTTGTCTGGTTGCCCGTCTGACTGATGCAGATAAATTCTATATCGTTGTAGGTTGCGTTTTCGGGCAGAATTTTGTATCCTACCTTTACAAGCTTGTTTTCGGGAGTGAGCGTTTTCCCGCCGTCGCAGAAAAGCTCGATTTTTCTTATCGGAATTTCGTTTGTATATTCCGTCTGCGCCGAGGGGAAGGGATTTTCCGCTTCAACGCTTACGCCCTCAGGTATTTCGCAGGGTACGGTATCAAATGCGGCCTCTGCCGGTGTCAGACCGATGCTTTCCGCCTTTACCGTGACCGTACCCGCTTTTGCTGTTGTCTGAATTATTGCAAGCAGTCTGCCTGAGAACAGTCTGCGGTTGTCGCCCTTGTAGCTGTCATAATCGGTGCTGTCGCCGTTGTCAAGTCCGACAAGCCTTGCAGGGCCGCCTACCGTCAGCCTTACTCTGTTGTTTGCGTTAAGAACTGCGTTGCCGTTTTCGTCCTCGGCGGTAATCTCAAAGAATACCAAAGAAGTGCCGTCTGCCGCAACAGCCTTGTCGGCATCGGGATAATCACGCTTTAAAACAAGGCATACAGGCTCGCCCTTGTAGCTTTCTCTTTTATCGCAGGCAATTTCCCTGCCGTTTTCGTCATAGCCCCTTGCCTTTATCGCAGAGCCCTTTTTATACGGAACGATAAAATGCGCAAAAATATTTTCGCCGCTTTGTCTGCTTACGGGCCGGATTTCGCCGTACTGCTCATTATCGACAAACAGCCCTACTGCGCTTGTGTTGGTGTAGACGATGACGTCTATAAGCTGACCGTCGTTAAAATCCCAGTATGTAGGAACTATATGCACAAACGGCTCTGCCTTGCTGTCCCATACGGATTTGTAGAAGTAGAAGGCGTCCTTTGCAAAGCCTGCCGTATCCACAATTCCGAAATAGGAGTTTTTGGTGCTGTACGGAGTAGGCTCGCCGATATAGTCAAAGCCCGTCCATACAAACTGTCCCATTGAAACGCTGTCCCTGTCGTCAATGAATGAGCGTTCGGGAGAAGCGCCCCAGTTTACGACCGAGTTGCCAAGGTCGGAGCACTGCATATCCTCGCAGACAAGCCTCGGTGCGTCAAACGGGAAGTGGTAAATACCTCTTGAACGCACCGTTGAAGCGGTTTCGCTTCCGTAGATATACCAGTCGGGGTACTGCTCGCTGTGCTCTTTATAAAGCCGTTCGGCGTAGTTGTAGCCTGCTAATTTCAGCTCGTCGGCGCACTTCTGTGCATTTTCCCACTGCATATAGTTTGACGCTATGGTGCAATGTGCGTTTTTAAGGGGATCGTATTCAAGCACGGCGTTTTTCAGCTTTCTTGTAATCTCCGCGCCTCTTTGGCTCTTATGGGTGTCGGGGATTTCGTTGCCGACGCTCCACATTATTACGCAGGGGTGATTTCTGTCGCGCTTTATCCAGGCGGCAACATCAGTCTTGTACCACTTGTCAAAAAAGCGGGCGTAGTCATACTCCGTTTTTGCAATCTCCCACATATCGAAGATTTCATCGTTGACAAGAATACCCATCTCGTCGCAAAGCTTCAGCAGCTCTCTTGACGGAGGGTTGTGGCTTGTACGCACGGCATTTACGCCGTATTCCTTCAGTATGCAAAGCTGTCTGCGCGTTGCGTCGTAATTTACCGCCGCACCCAGCGCACCCAAATCATGGTGCATACAAACGCCCTTAATCGGGGTGGACTTGCCGTTTAGGAGCAGCCTTTTATCTCTGGTAAATTCCACTTTTCTCAGTCCGAATGTATCGCTTGCGCTGTCAAGCACCTTGCCCGTATCGTCCTTGATAACCACCTCAAGACCGTACAGGTGCGGATTTTCGGTATCCCAGAGCATAGGATCGGCAAGGTACAGCTTTTGCTTGTCGCTGTCGCCGCATATTCTGCATTCAAGCGATAAAAGCTCCGTACCATCGGGATTTTTAACCGTGTAAATTGCCGTGCCGCAGATATTGCGGTTAAATTGTACGGCGACCGATACCTTCCATCTGTCGGCAGGCTCGTCCTCCTTTGAGGCTCTGCGCTTTGTGCTGATGTAAATTCCGTCCTGCTGAATATGGCAGGCTGATGTGCGCCTGAGGTACACGTTGCGGAAAATTCCCGCACCGCTGTACCAGCGGCTGTTTGGGGATTTGTGGTTTACTCTGACGAGTATTTCGTTCTCTCCGTCTGTAACAAGCCGTGTTATGTCAAAGTAAAAGGAGGTATAGCCGTATTTCCATTCTCCCGCCTTTTTGCCGTTGACATAAACGGTTGTATCCATGTACACGCCGTCAAAGCAGATGAAGCAAGCCTCATTTTCAGCAGGGGCAGAAGCGGCAAAGCTTTTTTTATACCAGCCGCAGCCCGATTCGTAAAGCCTTGCGGTATCGTTTATAAGCCAGTCTGCGGGAAGTTTGACATTATACCAGTTTGCGTTTCCAAGCGCGGAAATATCACTGTCGGGCGCAGTGAGCGCAAAAAGCCAGTTGTCGTTGAATAAAATAGTACCGTTATGTTTCACTGTGTGCCGTCCTTTCGGTTTGGTATCGTTTTCATACTGATATTGTAGCAGGATTTTTTATAAAAATCAACAGTTAAATTATTTTTTTTCGCTGTTGCTATTGCTTTTTTCAAAAAAATGTGCTACACTCTAAAGAAACTGAATATCAGAAAATACGGCTCGAAAGGCTATGCCCGGTAGGTAACAGGGAATACGGTGAAAATCCGTAACAACCGTCATTACTGTGATTGAGCAGCGCTCATAAGTCAGAATACCCCCGTATTTTCCGGTTATGTGCCTTGGACGAGGAAGATGTACAGCCGCTTTGACTCAAAGTAAACTGTGCTTTTCGGGGCACGGTTTGGCTTTGCTGTACAAAAACGGTTGTAACACCCACGCTTTAAGGCGTGGGTCTTTATTTTTGAAGGGAGGGAACAGCACGGACGAAAAATACGAAAAAGCCGTTTTTATGCTCAGGGAAAAACGGGAGCAGACGGGACGACTGCCTGTGCGCTCTGACTTTGAGCCGGACGAGGCGTGCTTTATAAAGCAAAAGTTAGGTCCGTGGCCCAGAGCGTTGGAGGCGGCGGGGCTTAAAGAGCCGCCCGAAATTTCCTCAAAGGAAAAATCCCGCCTTAAAAGAAAGCGGGCTGAAAAAAGGCGCAAACAGGCAAAAAGACTTGAAAAGCAAGCAGGAGGAACAAATGATTAAGGAAATTTTAAAAAAGGTGACAGCGGCGGTACTCTCCGCTTCATTGCTGACAGCCGCACTGCCCTACATCGGCGTTTCGGTGTTTGCCGAGAATAACGCAGGCAAGGTGCGTGTAATAATCGAAAACAGCACCTTTACCGCAGATACAAACGGTAACGCTCCGCTCTGGACAGGCGTAAAGGTTGACGAGTGGGTAACTCTTGATGATGACAGCAACGGACTGAATGTTGTTGCAGACGCAGCCACGCAGGCGGGACAAACCGTAACAGGCGCAGACACGGGATATATAACCGAGCTATGCGGACTTGGCGCAGGTGACGGCGGCGACATGAGCGGCTGGATGGGCACGCTTAACGACTGGTTTACCTCGGAAGCATTATCCGCCTACACCGTACAGAACGGCAAGCTCGCCGACGGTGACGAGATAAGAATGATGTATTCCTTAAGCTGGGGTGCAGACCTCGGTTATGACTGGAGCGGCACGGACAAGAGCCTTAAAAATTTTGAGATAAGCGGCGGCGAGCTTTCTCCCGAATTTTCGGCAGATGTAAAGGAATATACCCTTGTTATACCCGAAAAGACAAGCGAGGTAACATTCCGCCCCATAGCGCTCAACAAGGCGTTTGAAGTAAAAAGCACAACAGGCGATAAAACGCTTAAAATCTCCCGTCCCGAAACGCTTTCCGACGGTGATGTCATTACCGTAACGGTAGGCGGGGATAATATCTATACGGTAACAGTTTCCGATAATAACGGAGAGGATACAGCCGCCGACAGCAAAAGGGTAAGCAATGTGATTGCCCTTATAGCGCAAATCGGAGAGGTGACTGCCGACAGCGGTGAAAAGATAACAGCGGCAAGAAACGCTTATGACGAGCTGTTTGATGAGCTTAAAGCAAGGGTGACAAACGCACAGACGCTGTTTTATTCAGAAGAAAAATATGCCGAAATTATAAAGCTGCTTGCCGATGAAAGCCGCGTTGGCGAGATTTACGCAGAAATGCTCGAGGCCGCCCTTGAAAGCGAAATCGTACCCCTTGCCGAAACAGGCGGAGAATGGTATATCACAGCCCTTGCAAGAGCAGGCGTACTGCCCGAAAATACGGCTGAAAAATATTACTCCGAGCTTGAAAAGGCGCTTCTCAATATCGAAAACGGCAGAATTTCGCACAAGGCGACCGACAACGCAAGAGTGATAATCGCACTTTGCGCTATGGGCAAAAATCCTGCCGATGTTGCAGGACGCAACCTCTTAAAAGGTCTTGACGATTATGACTTTATAAACAAGCAGGGACTTATGGCGAAAATTTTTGCGCTTATCGCATTTGACTGCACCGATTACAACGCAGGCTGCCGTGAAAAACTGGTTTCTGATTTGCTTGATTGCAGAACTCCCGACGGCGGCTGGGCGCTTATGGGCGACAGGGCGGATTATGACATTACCGCAATGGCGGTACAGGCGCTTGCTCCCTATATGAAGAACGAAAGGGCAAATGAAGCTGTTGAAGCGGCGCTGGCGGTGCTTAGTAACGGACTTGACGATAACTGCCGCTATACCACGGGAAGCGAAAGCCTGTCACAGCTTATAATAGCGATGTCTGCCGTATCTGCCGATATGAATGACGCACGCTTTGTCAAAAACGGTATCTCTCCCGTTATATCGCTTTGCTCTTACTATACCGAGGGCGGTTTTACACATCTGCAAAACGGAGAGGTAAACGCCCTTGCCACACAGCAGGCATTGCTTGCTGTGACAGCGTATGATTTAAGCAAGGACGGAAATTCACTTTATGATATGGATATAACCGTTTCCGACAGCACCGTGGGCGACAGCGGCAATAAGGAAAATCCGCCCACGGGTGTAAGGACGGCTTGCGGCGCTGTCGTTATAATCTCTGCGGCGGCTGTGCTGACAGCCTTTATAAAACGAAGAAAGAAATAATATGAAGCATTTTTTAGATAAATACAAATATATACTGCTGTTATTTGTTCTGATAATTGCCGTTCTTACAGCGGCGGTTATGCTAAGCTCATCGGGAGATAACGGCGCATCGTCAAGCGATAGCAGGGTACAGCCGCCCGATTCATCCGCAACAATTACGGAGCAGACTTCTGCCGCTGACATACAGACAGAGCAGACCTCATCACCCGAAACGGCAGAGCAGACCTCTGCACCCGAAATAACGGAGCAGACCGCTGCTTCAGATACAACGACAACTCCGGCGGTTCAAAACGATATACACCGATATAACTCGGAATGTCACTTTGTCATAGAGTGCGGTACAATACTTGACAACCTTGACGGCTTTGATAAAAACAAGCTCGGAATACTGCCCGAAAACGGAGTTATCTTTGATGATACCGTCGGCTTTGATGAGGGCGACGCTGTTTTTGACATACTTGTAAGGCTGTGCGGCGAAAATGACATACAGCTTGAATATTCCGTATCTCCCGCCTTTTCGGTATGTTATATCGAGGGCATTGCGGGCATTTACGAGTTTGACTGCGGGAGTGGCTCAGGCTGGCTGTTTTCGGTAAACGGCGAGGTGCTGTCAGTCAGCTGTGACGCCTATAAGCCGCAAAACAACGATAAAATCACCTTTACCTATACCTGCAACTACGGAGCTGATTATCAATGAAGGCGCTACACCCTTTTTCCGCTTTTTGCTTTTATGCGGCGGTGATAATTATAACTGCGGCGGTACAGCATCCGCTTGTCCTGCTTATATCCTTTTTTTCGGCGTTGCTTTTTGTGCTGCTCGGAAAATGCGGAAAGATAAGCGGCAAGGCGGTGCTGTCGGCTGTGCTTGTCTGCATTTTCGGCACGGCTGTTAATCTCCTTTTCAATAACGAGGGGCAGACTGTGCTGATAAGGCTGTCGTGCGGCAACGCAGTAACGCTTGAAACCGCGATTTATTCGGCGTTTGCCTTTTTTATGATGACAGCGCTTGTGCTGTGGCTATTTACAACAGGAAGCTGTTTTGGCTCGGATAAGCTTATGTATCTTTTCGGCAGGACGTTCCCGTCGCTGGGACTGCTTATTTCAATGACCATGCGGTTTATTCCTTACTTTGCAAAGAGATTTAAGGAAACTGCGGCGGCGCAGAAATTCCTCGGCTGTGATATAAACGGCAAGGGGGTAAAAAATAAGCTCAGGGCTGTGCTTAAAATCACCTCGGTCGCACTCTCCGCCTCTCTTGAAAATGCGGGATATACCGCACAAAGCATGAAGTACAGGGGCTACGGCAGTACAAAGCGCAGCTTTTACAGCGTGTACCGCTTTACAAAAAGGGATTTTGCCGTTGTCACGCTTACCCTTTTGTGCGTTGCGGCAACGGTATCGGCGTTTTGTACGGGACTGCTTTCCTACGGCTATTACCCCGTCTTTAAAGTGCATACCGACGCTTTGGGAATACCAGCGCTTTTGCTGTGGGGAGCATTTTGTCTGATACCCTGCGGTATAACGCTTTACGATGAAATAAAATGGAGGAGAAGCCATGGAGCAAATAAGGCTTGACGGTTTTTGTTACCGCTATTCCGATACCGACAGCCACAGCCTTAAAAGCATAAATCTTAATATTAACAGGGGGGAATTTATCGTCCTGTGCGGAAGCTCCGGAAGCGGCAAATCCACCCTGCTTGGCTGTATAAAGGCGTTGCCCGGGGCGGGAGAATACGATGGTGAGATATTTCTTTTCGGAGAAAAATCGCAAAAAGGCGAATACAACGCCGAAAAAATAGGGTTTGTGTCCCAGCTCCCCGACGAGCAGTGCGTATGCGATACCGTCGGCGCAGAGCTTGCCTTTGCCGCAGAAAGCGTCGGTATGGACAACAGCCGCATGAGAAGCCGTATAGCGCAGATTTCTCTGTTTTTCGGTCTGGAACAGCTGATGAGCCGTAAAATATCACAGCTTTCGGGCGGGCAGAAGCAAACGGTAGCTTTAGCCTCCGTGATGGTTGCAAAGCCCGATATAATATTGCTTGACGAGCCGCTGTCCCAGCTTTCTCCGATAGCCTCGGCTGAGTTTGTCGCTTTGCTTTCCCGCATTAATTCAGAGCTTGGCGTAACGGTCGTGATAGCGGAGCACCACCTCAATTTACTGCTTAGCGTGTGCAAAAGAGCGATACTGCTTGACAAAGGAGAAATACTCTGCGACGGCACTGCGGCCAAGCTTGTATCCTGCCTTGCAAAATCTGCTCATTCCATGCTTTGCGAAATGCCCGCAGGAGTAAGGCTGTCTGCGGCGGCAAATAATCCGTCACCGCTTTTTGATATACCTTCTGCAAGGGACTGGTACTCGCAGCACATTGAAAAAGAGGGAGCTAAGCCGTTTGATAAGGATTTACCGTTGGAAAGCAACGATACCGTAGTGGAGCTTAAAAACGTATTTTTCCGCTATGAAAGGGACGGAGAGGATATACTGAAAAACCTCTCTTTAAAAATACACGGAGGTATAACTGCGATAATGGGTGGCAATGCGGCAGGAAAATCCACCCTGCTGTCGATTATTGCAAAGACGGAAAAGCTCCAGAGAGGCAGTATTAAAATAAACACCGAAAAGGAGCTTGCAGGGGCGGTCGGCTACCTGCCGCAGAACCCCGCTTTGCTGTTTTGCCATGATACGCTTTACGAGGAGCTTTTATCGGTAAGCTCCGATACCAAAAAAACGGCGGAGCTTTTCGGGCTGTCGCATCTTCTGTCACGCAATGCGCTTGACTTGTCGGGCGGAGAACGTCAGCGTGCGGCAATAGCAAAGCTGTACGCAAAGGGTGCGGATATTTTTCTGCTTGATGAGCCTACAAAGGGCATGGACGCCGCAAGAAAGCAGGAGCTGTCACAGCTTTTGTCCTGTCTTAAATCGGAAAATAAGACCGTTGTGATTGTAAGCCATGATATGGACTTCTGCGCGGAAAATGCAGACGAATGTATGCTGCTGTTTGACGGTGCGATAACCGTCAGCCTGCCTGCGGCAAGGTTTTTTGAGGCAAACGAATTTTTTACCACCGACAGCGCAAAAATTGCCTGCGGCAAGGTCGAGGGCGTATATAAGCTCCCTCAGCTTTTGCAGACGGCAGGGTACACTCCCGAAAAGACAGATTTTAAAAAATATTCAGACGGTAAATATAACGGCGGCACAAAAGCTGCTGCCGAAAAAAAGAAAAGGCTGCCGCCGCTTCGTAAGGCGTGCCTGATTTCGGGCGGGATAACGCTTGCAGCGGTACTGCTTTTAAGCACGGGGATAACTCCGCTGAAGCTCCCCGCAAGTCCCGCTTTTTTGCCGTATATACTGCTTTGTCTGCCCGTGATACTGCTTATATTCGGCTCTGCTCCGTCCTTTAAATCTTTTAAAGGCAGGCAAAAACGTCCGCCTCGCATATCGGATATTACGGCGGCTTTTGTAACGCTGATTGCAATACCCTTTACCGCCGTATTCGGCACAATGTATATAAGCGGAGAAAGAAAGCTCCTTATCATATCCGTGCTGATTTTGCTTGAATGCTTAGCCGCATTTTTCATCTCCTTTGAGCAAAAAAAGCCAAAGGCGATTGAAATAGCGATGATAGCGGCGCTGTGTGCGGCGGCAGTTGCGGGACGGCAGATTTTCTTCATGCTTCCGCAGTTCAAGCCCGTTGCGGCGATAGCCATAATAAGCGGTGCGGCGCTCGGAGCGCAAAGCGGCTTTATGGTAGGGGCGGTAAGTATGCTCGCTTCAAATATGCTGTTCGGGCAAGGAATGTGGACGCCCTGGCAAATGCTCGCTATGGGACTGGTCGGCTTTTTTGCGGGCGTGATATTCAAGAATCGGGGCAATCTTGCGCTGATGAGCGTTTATGCCTTTATCTCGGCAATCGTGCTGTACGGCGGGATTATGAACATTTCCTCGGCGTTTATGTACCTTCCGCAGATAAGCCTTGAATCCGTTGCGGCTTATGTAATGGCGGGGCTTCCGCTTGACGTTATTCACGCCTGCTCGTCTGCGGCGTTTTTGCTGATAATAGGCGAGCCGCTGATATGCAGGTGCATAAGAATAAGGAGCAAGTTCGGAGTCTTTTCTTAGCTTTGCTTTAATTTTTGCTTGACATTCACATTTTACTGTGCTATATTTAAGCAAAATATGATAATCAAGGAGAGTTTATGGATATTTTAAAAAGAGCGCCTATGGGCTGGAACAGCTGGGACTGCTACGGCGCGGCGGTAGACGAGCAGACTGTACGCAAAAACGCGGAGTTTATAGCAAAGCACCTGAAAAAGTACGGCTGGGAATATGTGACCGTTGACATTCAGTGGAGCGCACCCAATGCAAAAAATCACGAGTACGAGCCGTTTGCAGACCTTTGCATGGACGAGTATTCCCGTCTTATACCCGCAGAAAACCGTTTTCCCTCGTCGGCAGGGGGAAAAGGCTTTGCGCCGCTTGCAGAGTATGTTCACTCTCTGGGGCTTAAATTCGGCATACATATAATGAGAGGAATACCCCGCCGGGCGGTACACAGAAATACCGCAATCAAAGGGTGTGACAAAACTGCCCGCGAGATAGCAAAGACGGACAGCATCTGCCGCTGGAACTCCGATATGTACGGCGTTGATACCAAAAAGCCCGGCGCAAGGGAATATTACGACAGCATTTTTGAGCTATACGCTTCCTGGGGCGTGGACTTCATCAAGTGCGACGATATAGCAAGAGAGCTCCCCCACGAGCAAGAGGAGCTTATTACGCTCAGTAATTCCCTTAAAAGCTGCGGCAGGGATATGGTGCTCAGCCTTTCTCCCGGACCTGCGCTGCTTGAAAAGGCGGAGCTTTACAAGCAGGTTTCAAATATGTGGAGAATAACGGACGATTTCTGGGATAAGTGGGAGCTGCTTTACGATATGTTCTCCCGTGCGGAAAAGTGGTGTACACACACCGGTGCGGGCGGCTGGCCGGACGCTGATATGCTCCCCATCGGCGGAATTTTGCAGGATTACGACACGGCAAACCGCACAAAATTTACCCAGCCTGAGCAATATACTATGATGACGCTGTGGTGCATTTTCCGTTCTCCCCTTATTATCGGCGGCGAGATGACCACCTTTGACGATTTTACAATGAGCCTTATCACAAACGAGGATATTCTCAATATGCACCTTAAAGCGAGAAATTCTCATCAGGTGTGGCGGCGTGAAATAAACGGCACCGAGCATATCCTCTGGACTGCCTCCTGTGCGGACGGCGGCATTTATGCGGCGCTGTTCAACACGGGTGAGCAATGCTCGCAGATAAGCGTTCCGCTTACCGACCTTGAACTTTACGGCAGTGCAAAAATAAAGGAACTGTGGAGCAAGGAAACCACCGACAATGCAAATGAACTAAAAGCGACCATAGAGCCTCACGGCGCAAGGGCGTATTACATTGTATAAAACAGCAAGCCCCCGCTTCATAACGAAACGGGGGATTTGCTTTGTTGAAAATATTTCTGTATATTGCGGCTCGCCGCATGTATTACTGTTGTTCCTTTGAATTGCTGTACGTTTTTAAAATATCCTCGGCGATGGCTCTCTGGGTTTTTCTTAAATCCATGGCTTGTTTCTGTATATGCCTGTGAGCCTGCTCCTCCGAGAGATTAAGATATTCCATAAGCGTTGTCTTTGCACGGTTGATAAGCTTCAGGTCGCTTATCTGCTGTGTCAATTGGCGCTTTTCTTCCTCTAACTTTGCCATCGACACATGGGCAACCTGCGACAGCTTTATCGTGTTTATCAGCACCGCTTTGCCAAACGGTCTTGACAGCACGAACGCTCCTGTAAAGTTGAGCTTTTTCTGCACCTCGTCGGCTATCTCGCGCTTTGCCAGCACAACGATACTGCACCTTGCGTCACGCGCCAGATCCGCAACGAGATCCAGACCAAATTCGTCGGACAGAGGGGTTGAGATAACAACGCTGTCATAGTGTTCGATATTCACTCCTCTTACCATCGTGCCGCTTGTGAAGGTGCTGATATTTTCACATTCAAGCTCCTGTAAGAGCTGAGATATGCTTTCGCACACCTCGGGGGTTTTGCCTGCAATCAAAACATTCATTCTGCCACCATACCGTATGTCTGTTGTCGTAAAGCTCCCTCTTCCCGCCGCCCTTTCCGTCAAAGCGGCGAAGAAAATCAGTTGTGCGTGTAAAGCTGTTTGTAGGGGCTTGCCGTGTTGGGGGTAAGCTTATAGAATTTACCGCTTAAAAGCTCCGACTTGTCATAGCCGAAATTCTCTGCAAATTCCGCTACATATTCATCAATGGAAGCCTTATCCTCGTCGGTTGCCTCTGTGCAGGAAACCTGAACGGGAAGTCCTGCGGGAATCTCGTCGCTGCGGATAAACATCCTGCCGCCGTGCATACCCGTGCCGCAGAACGAGCCTACCGGCGCCTTGCCGTCACAGCCTATGCCCAGCACTATGATAATGCCGCCCGCCTGATATTCGCCGAGGAAATCTCCCACCTTGCCGCCTATCACGATTTTCGGGAAAAATTCGTGATATTCCTTCATATGGATGCCTACACGGTAGCCTGCGTTGCCCTTGATAAAAATTTTGCCGGAGCGCATTGCGTAGCCCGTGGTATCGCCGCAGCTTCCGTGGACGATTATCTCGCCGTTGTTCATGGTGTCGCCTATTGCGTCCTGCCCGTTTCCGTATACGACAATCCTGCTTCCGTCAAGGTATGCGCCCAGAGCGTTTCCGGGAGTACCCTCCACCGTAATGCGCTTTCCTGCAACGCCGCAGCCTATGTAACGCTGTCCCATGGCATTCTTTACGGTGATTTCAGTGTCCGTGCTTGCAACTATTGTCTTGTTAAGATCGTAATATCCGACCTCGTTTGCATTTATAATCATACTGACATTCCTCCGTTATCCGCCTTGACTACATTTTCCCCGCAAGCTTTTCATCTCGCCTCGCCTTGCCGAACATCATCATCTGAGGACGGGTTCTGAGTAGCTCAATATCCACATCCTCAAGAGGTATTCTCTCCCTTATCATCGAGGTGTAGATACCTGCTCTCGCCACATCTCCCATGAGTATGTAGCCCTTGAGCAGACCGTCCTTGAACACGAGCTTCTTGTACTGCTCCTTTTCCTCGTTCTCGGTAACATCTGCCTGTCCGTCATAGCTTCCCGCAGTGATTATGTGAAGTCCGTAGAAGCCTATTGCGTTCATCGGGATTGCGTTTAAGTAAACCGTTTCCTCACCCGCCATGTTTTTTCCCGCAACCTCGCCCTGCATAAAGGCATTGGGCAGAAGTGCGAGTATTTTCTGCGTATCGGACGAGCTATCATAGCTTACCGTGCAGTCGCCTGCCGCATAAACATCGGGGATAGTCGTTTTCTGTGTAAGGTCGGTGATAATACCCTTTTCTACCTTGCCGCCCGCCTCGCTTACAAGCTCGGTGTTGGGGCGTACACCCACGGCAATTACCACAATGTCAAAGTCAACCGTATCGCCGTTTGTCAGCTTTGCGCTGTGCTCAGAAAACTGCTCGACGCTTGTGCCTAAGATGAATTTTGTGCCCTTGCTTTCGATATGCTTTTGCATAATCTGTCCTGCACGCACATCAAGAATACTCGGTAAAATTCTGTCTGCAAGGTCAACCACGGTGATGTCTGCTTCAAGGTGATAAAGAGCCTCGGCGCACTTCAAGCCGATAAGTCCCGCACCTATGATAAGCACCTTAGTGCCGCTTGTAACCTTTTCCTTTATTGCCTTTGCGCTGTCCCAGGTCATAAAGGTGAATTTGTCCTTTACATCTTCAAGGCCCGCCATGGGAGGAACAAAGGGCTTTGAGCCTGTCGCTAC
Source organism: uncultured Ruminiclostridium sp. (assembly GCA_944386545.1). GTDB lineage: Bacteria > Bacillota > Clostridia > Oscillospirales > Ruminococcaceae > Ruminiclostridium_E. Next base: position 88,379 of record CALXBK010000003.1, on the reverse strand, counting down.
AAGGAGCTTGTCATACTGCACCTTGCCGCCGTTGGCAAGCGTAACATAGCCGCCGCCGATTGCAACGGCTCTTGTGCCGAACATCGTCATAACGTTGTTTTTTTCGTAAAAATCAGGCTCTCTGTAATATATCTTTTCGTCCGTAACCTTTCCCTCAAGCCAGTAGCTGATAAGCGGTCTTGAATAGGTGTGGTACGGCTCGTCGCTGATAACGGTAATCATACCCTCGGTATCAACCGAGCGTATTCCCTGTACTGCGCCGATAGCCGCGGCGGAGTTTCCTATGATAACATACTTTTTCATCTTCGCTCCCCCTTATCTTTCCTCAAAGACGATAGCCCTGTTGGGACAGCCCTTTACGCAGACAGGATCGCCGTTGTTGTTCTTGGTGCATAAGTCGCACTTGCGAATAACCTTTGACTGTTCCGAGGTGACAATACAGCCGTAAGGGCAGGCAAGCACACAGGTGTAACAGCCTACACAGCGGCTCTCGTCGCAGGAAACGACTCCGTCCTTTACGGAAAGCGCACCGGTGATACAGCTCTTTACGCAAAGCGGAACGGGGCAGTGGCGGCACTGCACGGCAAAATTTATACTGTCGCTCTCCTCCACCTGAATGGCGGAAATAGGCTTCTTGCCGTTTGCGAACGCCTTAATCATGTTCTCCGCTCCGCTGTTTGCGGCGGCGCAGTAGTATTCGCACAGATGGCACGCAAGACACCATTCTTCGTTTACATAAACCTTTTTCATTTAAGTACCCTCCCGTTTCATCATTGTCCTGCGTGCCGGATACCGAGAATTTCCAGCTCCTTCTCGTTTAGCCCGATACCTCTGAGCATGAGGCGGTTGCCTCTTAACGCTTCTATTGAGTTGATGCCCATGCCGCCTATCATTTCCTTGATTTCGTGATCCCACGCATGAACAAGGTTGACAAGGCGATGATAGCCGATGTTGGGGTTAAGTCTTTTTACAAGGTCGGGGCGCTGAGTTGCGATACCCCAGTTACACTTGCCCGTCTGACAGCTTCTGCAAAGGTGACAGCCGAGCGCAAGCAGAGCCGCCGTGCCTATGTAGCAGGCGTCCGCACCGAGTGCGATAGCCTTTACGACATCAGAGCTTGAACGAACCGAGCCTGCGACTACAACGGAAACCTCGTTTCTTATTCCCTCGTCACGCAGTCTTTGGTCTACGCTTGCGAGCGCAAGCTCAATTGGGATACCCACATTATCTCTTATTCTTGTGGGAGCCGCACCCGTACCGCCTCTGTAACCGTCTATTGCAATAATATCCGCACCCGAACGGGCGATGCCCGATGCGATGGCCGCAACGTTGTGCACCGCCGCAATCTTTACTATTATCGGCTTTTTGTACTCTGTCGCCTCTTTGAGCGAAAATACAAGCTGTCTTAAATCCTCTATGGAGTAAATATCGTGATGAGGCGCGGGAGAAATTGCGTCCGTACCCATGGGAATCATTCTTGTTTTAGAAACATCTTCAAGTATTTTCGCACCGGGAAGATGTCCGCCGATACCGGGCTTTGCACCCTGCCCCATCTTAATTTCTATCGCTGCGCCGGTTTCAAGGTAATCCTTGAATACGCCGAAGCGCCCCGATGCCACCTGTACTATTGTATTCGGACCGTACTTGTAAAAATCCTTGTGAAGACCGCCCTCTCCCGTATTGTAGTAAATGCCCAGCTCTGCAGCGGCTCTTGCAAGGCTCTCGTGAGCGTTGCGGCTGATTGAGCCGTAGGACATTGCCGAGAACATAATGGGAGTGGAAAGCTCAAGTGTGGGAGTTATCTTTGTGTCAATGCTCCCGTCCTCCTTAAAGGTAACGCTCCTCGGCTTTTTGCCCAAGAAAACTCTCGTTTCCATAGGCTCACGCAAAGGGTCTATGGGAGGGTTTGTCACCTGCGAGGCGTTGAGCAGGATTTTATCCCAGTAAACGGGGTATTCCTTGGGGTTGCCCATTGCACAGAGCAGTACGCCGCCCGTTTCCGCCTGCTTGTAAACCTCGGTCATTACCCTCTGGCTCCAGTTGGAGTTGTTTCTGAACTTGTTGGGGTTGTCTGTTATTTTAAGCGCGCTTGTGGGACAAATGCAGACGCATCTCTGGCAGTCAACGCAGGTCTGGCTGTTTGAAATCATCTTATCAAGCTCTGCGTCGTAGTGATGAACCTCGTTTGCACATTGCCTTTCGCACGCACGGCATTTGATACAGCGATCTTTATCTCTGATAACATCGAATAAAGGCTGAAAATAATTAAGTGCCACTTTTTAACGCTCCTTTACTTCTTCTCGTTAAGCTTGACGATTACCGGCTCGCCGCCTCTGGGCGACCATATTCTGTCAAGCTCGGGGCAGATTGCCCTTATCGCACATTCCTCACTCGCAAGGTAAACCATGTCGTCCTTTTCGGCGGCAACCATCGAGCGCAGCTTAAGTCTGTCGTTAAGCGCCATAAGTCCTCCCTCAAAGCCGAGTATTATGGAGAAAGGACCTGTGATAAGCAAGCTTGAGAAAACATTTCTGAAATATTTCAGCTTTTCTCTTTCCTCGTTGCTGTACCTGCCGGATTCTATCTCGCTCCAGAACGGTGCGGCGATAATTTTTGCAATATCCTCAAGGCCTATATTGAGTTTTCTGTTGAGGTAATCTATGATGTAGGTGATAACCTCGGTATCGGTGAGCAGATTGCACTTGTAGCCGAACATTTCTATGTATCTTCTGTTCGCGTCATAGGAGGAAATCTCTCCGTTGTGAACTATTGTGTAATCAAGCAGAGCAAACGGGTGTGCGCCGCCCCACCAGCCCGGTGTGTTTGTGGGGTATCTGCCGTGAGCCGTCCATGCATAGCCCGCATATTCCTCCAGACGGTAGAACTCACCGACGTCCTCGGGATAGCCGACCGCTTTGAATACGCCCATGTTCTTTCCGCTTGAAAAGACATAAGAGCCTTTAATTCTGTCATTTATGTTGATAACGCACTGCGCTGCAAACTCTCTTTCGTCAAGCTGGCTTTCCGCGAGCTTTGTGGGGAGAGGAGTGACGAAGTATCTCCAGATAAGCGGCTCGTGTGTAATGTTCGGATGCTTTCTTGTGGGTATTCTTGAAAGGTTGACCACATCAAAGTGCCTGTCCAAAAATCTCTCGGTTTCTACTCTTGATTCGTTTGAATCATAGAAAATGTGGAAGGCGTACTGCTCCTTGTATTCGGGATATATGCCGTAGCCTGCAAAGCCGCCGCCCAGACCGTTGGATCTGTCGTGCATATACGAGATGGATTTTACGATTTTGTCGCCGCATATTCGGTTGCCGTCCCTGCTGATAAAGCCCGAAATGGCACATCCGGCAGGTATTCTTACCTGACCTTCTTTTTCCAGCATAAGCTCACTCCTGTTCGGTAAATTAGTTTTTGACCTGCCCGCATTTGTCCCCAAAAGACAAAAATGCAGGCAACAGCTCCGTTTTGCTACAAGCCTTTCGGCTGTAATTTAAAGTAAAAATCTGCACCCAAGTTTTTAAAACATTCAGTAAAACGGTCATCTGAAACGGTCCTGTTTCGTGAATTGCCTGTAGTCTGACTGACTACACCGTGTATTATACCATAGGTTAAGCGAATTGTCAATAGATTTTTGCAAGTTAATTAAATGAAACTTGCAAAAATATTTCCCGCAAAATTACCTTTTTTTAAAGTTACGGATTTCAAGCGCCGAAAACTCCCCTTATATTAAGATAGTATAAAGCAATGCGGATATGACTGTTTTTAGCCGTTTTCCTTCCCGTTTTTCCGCAGAAATCCAAATTTAACGGCAGTTAATGTAACAAAGTAATGCGTTTGTTGTATAAACCTACAAAAAAGCGCACCCTATTACAGCAAAAATATACAATTTTGATTTTTTTACTAAAGTTTTTTGGGGGAGTGCCGATATAACTTATGTAAAGGCAAGAAGCCTTTTACGGCGCAAGCCGTGAGTGTTTTGCAAAACGAACACCACTCGGCTCTGTAATGCGCAATACGGAGCCGGCACAACACAAATCCCTAACAAGGGTACAACCCTTCGGAAAGGATTTCGGAGGAATATTCAAGGAGGAAAATACAATGGCAGGTTTAGTAGTACAACACAACCTCAACGCAATCAATGCGAACAACAAGATGGTGATGAACGTTTCCGGTACCAAGAAGGCTACCGAAAAGCTGTCTTCCGGTTATCAGATCAACCGTGCAGGCGACAACGCCGCAGGTCTTGCTATCTCCGAGAAGATGCGTTCACAGATCCGTGGTCTTTCTCAGGCTACAAAGAATGCTAACGACGGTATCTCCCTTATCCAGACCGCTGAAGGTGGTTTGAACGAAACTCACGCAATTCTCCAGAGAATGAGAGAGCTTGCAGTTCAGTCCGCTAACGGTACATACCAGGATGAAACAGACCGTGAGGCTATCCAGCTCGAGGTTGACGCTCTTAAGAGCGAAATCGACAGAATTGCTTCTTCTACCGAGTACAACGGCATGAAGCTGCTCGACGGTTCTCTCGGTACCGGCGGCGCTAACAATGAGTTCGGCGCTAAGTTCGGTATAGTTAGCACAACTGATGATGCTCTCAAGGGCTCCATTCTTACTTCTAATGTTGTTGGTGTTAAAGTTTTGATAGCAACAGACGCATCAGGCAAGGGCGGCGAAAACGCTATCTGGGATGATGAAGGTAAAGAGCTTACTCTTAACCTCGCAGCAGGCGAAACCTATACTCAGAAGCAGATTGACACTCTTATTGAGAATGCTACACAGGTTAAGGCAGCTACAAACGCTCCCGCTGAAATCACCCTTACTCTTGCTAACGGTGTTGTAACTGCGGATACTGCTGATACAGGTGCTACAGTTGCAGGTTTAAGAGCAACGGGTACAGCTTCTCTCGCTACTATTGTTGGTAACGGCACAAGTGCAGGAATCGGTTCTTCTGATACTATCACTTTCACAGCTAATACTTACGGTACAGCAGTTTCTACAAAGATGCCTTCTAAGATTACCGTTAATGCAAACGTTGCAGCAGGTAAGGAGGGTGTTACTGTTACAACGGCGGCTACTGATACAGCAGGTGCTGAGGTTACACTTTCTCTCGCTACAGGTGTTGAGTACACCGAGGCTGATATTGAAGCTATCCTCAAGGAAGCTGGCTATGATTATGATGTTAAGCTCACCGATACTCAGAATCCTGACGGCAGTACAGACGGCAAGGTTCTCTTCAATGTTGCCGCCACAGAAGTAGAAGTTACAATTACTGACGGCGCAGGCGTTGGCAAAGAGAGCGTAGGCAGCACAGGCAAGGGTCTTACCTTCCAGATTGGCGCTAACGGCGTTGAAGACCAGAGAGTAACCCTTTCTGTTGATGATATGTCTTCTTCTTCCATCGGCGTAGCTAATGCAGACGTTTCTACTCAGGACGCTGCAAACAGAGCTATCGAAATGGTAGACGATGCGGTTAAGACCGTTTCCATGCAGAGAGCAGGTCTTGGTGCTCTTCAGAACAGACTTGAGTACACTGTTAATAACCTGACAACAACCAACGAGAACCTCACAGCAGCTGAATCTCAGATCAGAGATACAGACATGGCTACCGAGATGATTAACTACACCAAGTACAACATTCTCCAGCAGGCTTCTCAGGCTATGCTCGCTCAGGCTAACCAGCAGCCTCAGGCAGTTCTCCAGCTTCTCCAGTAATCTGATTGCTTGAAGTTGTAAAACTACTGATTAATATTCAGGGCTTAATGTTAAATTAATGACTTGATAGGTTCACCCCCGTGAAAACGGGGGTGGATTTTTTTGGCATGTCGCTCGGAATTTAAAGGCACGGCCTTTAAATTCCGAATATCGCCGCTTTTTTTACTTTAAGAATTACATAGAATTTTGTCGTCCGTATACACGGGCGGCTTTTTTATTTCGACAGGATTTTCGGCAATGCGGTGCTATTATACTATATAAACAGGACAGGCTGTAACGAAAGGAATGAAAAAAATGAGTGTTGAGCTTATCTCCCGCGATAACGGCATTGTTGCAGTGATAACGGGAGAAATTGACCATCATGCGGCGGCGCAGATACGCACGGAGATTGATTTTGCCCTTGAAAGGCAAACTCCGTCCTTGCTTATTTTCGATATGTCGGGAGTAACCTTTATGGACAGCTCCGGTATAGGTCTGATACTCGGCAGACAGCGCATAACCGAAAGCTACGGCGGGGCGGTCGCAGTAAAAAATCCCTCGCCCTGCGCCCGCAGGATAATTACGCTTGCGGGATTGTCAACGCTTATCATAGAGGGAAAAAAGGAGAACAAAAATGAAGCACGATAACTATTTTAAAATAACTCTGCCCGCACTCTCCCGCAATGAGAGCTTTGCAAGGGCGGCGGTGTCTGCGTTCGCCGCACAGCTTGATCCCACGGTTGATAAAATCGGAGACATCAAGGCGGCGGTGTCCGAGGCGGTTACAAACTGCATTGTTCACGCCTACGCCGACAGTCCCGTTGTCGGAGTTGTGGAGATTACCGCAAAAATAAAGGACGATACGCTGTACATAAAAATTCGGGACAAGGGCTGTGGAATTGACGATATTAAGCAGGCAATGACGCCGCTTTTCACCTCAAAGCCCGAGGAAGAACGTGCGGGGCTCGGCTTTGCGGTAATGGAGAGCTGCTGCGATAAGCTAAAGGTTACCTCAACGCCCGGAAAAGGCACAACGGTAACTCTCACGGTAAGGCTTGACAAAAAGGAATTAGCATGAGCGAACAAAAGGATAACTCCTTTATAACAGAACATTTTGCGCTGGTACATTCCATCGCCTCCCGCTTCAAGGACAGAGGGATAGAGTACGAGGAGCTGTTTTCCGCAGGGTGCGTCGGACTTGTCAAGGCGGGCAATAACTTTGATGAGAGCAGAGGGCTTAAATTCTCCACCTATGCCGTACCCGTGATTATGGGAGAAATCAAACAGCTTTTCCGTGACGGCGGCGCAGTCAAGGTCAGCCGCAGTCTTAAAGAGCTGTCGCTGAAGCTCTGCCGTCTGCGTGACGAGATGATAAAAAACGGAGAAGAGCCGCACTTAAGCGTACTCGCCGATAAAATGGGCATTACCGTGGAGGAGGCAGGGCTTGCGCTCGGTGCTTCACTGCCGCCTGTTTCTCTCAGCACATACGATGATGACGATGAATTGGAGGGGAGCATTGATATTCCCGTGCCGCCGCCCCAGCTTTGCGCCTCTGAAAAAATTGCCCTGCGACAGCTTGTTTCCCGACTTGAGGGAAGGGACAGACAGCTTATTCATCTGAGGTACGCGGAGGAGCTGACACAGAGCAAAACCGCTGAGCTTCTCGGAATGACGCAGGTGCAGGTTTCCCGCCGTGAAAAGAAAATCCTCTCCCTGCTCAAAGAGGAGCTGCTTTGCTGAGAGTTAAAATGAAATGATATAGCAGGATTTTTAACATTTTCAACGGCGTTTTCAACATTTGTTGTTAAAAACAGCCTGTTTACAATCTCTTTACATCGATTTTTTGTGTAATTTGATGTGCTGATTCGGTAAGGCGGGCTGACCGTGCGGCTTATACTATTATAATATATAAAAAGGGCGTTCCCCACTCATAGCCTTGTCGCTTTTCTCGCATTCCGTTTTTCTCATCAATATGCGATTTTATACGTTTTTAGTAATTTTTAATGTAACGACTGATTTGTTATCAATGTGTAAAATTGACTATAAACTATAAAATTTTATAAAAAATTTTGTTTATTATCAACGCAAAATTTAAAATTCAATTTTTGGGAAGTTTGCCAAATAAAATTACAATATCAGTTAAGAAATGCCAAAAAATAACTGTTTACAAAACGGTAACAAAATGGTAACAAAACGGTAACAAGGATTTTTTGGTTATTTTCAACAAAAATGCGCCGCTAAACTGATTTGACATTTTCAAAATTGAAAATTATAATGTGACTATGGCAAAAAGCTCTGCCCATAATTTATATATGCGGTATGTACTTTGGCCGACGGAAAACGGAAAGAAATCAAAAAGATACACGAACAATGAGAAAGGCGGAATTATGTTCCCACGATTCAAAAATACCGGTTTTTCGGTAAAGGTTTCCAAGAACGCCCTTTTGAAGATTGTACTTATCTTCGGCAGTATCTTCGGTGTGTTCCTGATGACCGGTCTGCTGTATTTCAGAAATGACGTGCAGATTATAGACGAAAACGAAAAACGAACAGTTTACACTGTCAGCGCAGATCCTTATGAAATATTAAGAGAAAACAATATCAAAATCGGAGCTTATGATAAGATTGAATTTAGCGGCTTTGATAGTTCCGTTACAGCTACCCTTAAAATTGACAGAGCCTTTGAGGTTCCTGTTACGGTAGACGGAAAAGAAACTGCAACGGCTTACAATGTTGACCTGACAACCGCACAGTTGCTTGAGCAGGCAGGCATTGAGTACGGCGAATATGACACAATTGTCCCCGCACTTGACGAGGTTGTGAAAGAGGGCGAAAAAATCACAGTTACGAGGGCTTTTGATGTCAGCATAACGGCGGACGGCAAAACCCATACCGTTAAATGCCTTGACAACACTGTATCCGAACTGCTTGAAAGAGCAGGCGTTACCGTTGACAATGATGATATGGTTTCCGAGGAGCTCGGTGCGGTAATTTCCGAGCCCTGCGAAATAAAGGTTTCGAGAGTTGAGATAAAGACCAAGTCGGTTGACAAGGTTATCCCCTATCAGACCTCTACCGTTACCACAAACATTCTTGCAATCGGCGACTCCGAGGTACGTACCGAGGGCGTTGACGGAAGAATAAGAACAACCACAACCACCACCTACATTGACGGTGTAAAGACCGATGTAAAGAAAGAGACTACCGTTGTCACCGAAAAGGTTGACGAGGTTATTGCAGAAGGCGCGGCAATTGTCACTCCCTACTGCAAGATAGATGATACTTCCATCGTGCTTGAAAACGGCAGACCTATTGATTACGAGTACATCGTATCCGGCAAGGCGACAGCCTACACCGCAAGAGAGGGCGCGCGCACCGCAAGCGGCAGACTTGCCGAGATAGGCACCTGTGCAGTAAACCCCAATGTCATTCCCTACGGCTCTAAGCTGTATATAGTGGGACAGAATGATAACATCTGCTACGGCTATGCGATTGCCGCAGATACCGGCGACGGAATGATGGACGGCAGTATTCCCGTCGATGTCTACATGGGAAGCACTTCCGAGCATTACGCTGACGCTTGTGCATGGGGACTTCAGTATGTGGATATATATGTAATAGAGGTCGGCAACGGTTAATTAATCCTGCCGCTTACAATCGAAATTTACAGTGTGGAAATAAGGGAGCGTTTCGAGGCGCTCTCTTATTGTTTTGGTAAACTGTTGGAAGTAGGCTCTCCCCCGTTGTTTTTCTGTGGATGCGCTTAAAAACGGTCGATTTATGCAAATTAAACAAATAAAAGCCTAAAAACACCTAAAATTTTTACAACAAATTTTTCAAAAAAGCTTGTATTCCGCATTACAATAATGTATAATAAATTTTGCGTGCGAACGCAGAAAACTGCAAAGATATGCTGTGATGCTCAAGGTTGCGGCTTTGCCGGTAATTTGAGCGGAGTATGTCCAGTGAATGGGCGAAAGCGGTTTGGCATAGCCTTGTACGAAGGATTGCTTCCCGTTTGCGGGAAGGGTTGGCAGAAGCCAATACCCCCTTGGGAAAAATCCTGTTTTATATTGCAAAGATATGAAACACCCGGCACGGTATGTTTGTTAAATCGTATCATTCCCCCGAAAAATTACGAAGGGAGAAACGAAAATGGCAGTAAAGGAAAAAGTGAGAATCAAGATCAAGGGTTATGAGCACACTCTGGTTGACGCTGCTGCAGCAAAGATTGTAGAAACAGCAAAGCGCACAGGTTCAAGAGTTGCAGGACCTATCCCGCTTCCTACCAACAGAGAAGTAATCACAATCCTCAGAGCTGTTCACAACTACAAGGACAGCCGTGAGCAGTTCGAGCTGAGAACTCACAAGCGTCTTATCGACGTAATCCGCCCCACCAACAAGACGGTTGAAGCATTAAAGAGCTTAGAGCTTCCCGCAGGTGTGGAAATGACTATGGAGGCTTAATCCGTAGCGAAGTTATGTTGGCTTTATGTCAACCAATAACCGGCGGCGCCGGAAACAACCCGAAATATCGGCGTCGGTGGTCACGTCGGGAAACCGACCAATAACCAAAAGGAGGAATTAAACCATGACTAAGGGTTTAATCGGAAAGAAAATCGGAATGACTCAGATTTTCGACGAGGCGGGAAAGGTTGTTCCCGTTACCGTTATCGAAGCAGGTCCCTGCGTAGTAACACAGGTAAAGACTGCTGATAACGACGGCTATGAGGCCGTACAGCTCGGCTTCGGAGATGTATCTCCCAAGCACGTAAACAAGCCCATGACAGGTCACTTTAAAAAGAACGACCTCCCCTTCAAGAGAACTCTCAAGGAGTTCAGACTTGACGACATCAGCGGCGTAAACGTAGGCGACATCATTAAGGCTGACACATTTGCGGCAGGCGATGTAATCGACGTAAGCGGCATCAGCAAGGGTAAGGGCTTCCAGGGCGCAATCAAGCGTCACAACCAGCACAGACTCAAGGAAACCCACGGTTCCGGCCCTGTTGTAAGACAGGCAGGCTCTATGGGCGCTTGCTCCTCTCCTTCAAGAATTTTCAAGGGCAAGGGCATGGCAGGTCACATGGGCTGTGAAAACGTAACGGTTCAAAATCTCGTAATCGTTAAAATTGATGCAGAAAACAATCTTATCGCAATCAAGGGTGCTGTTCCCGGTCCTAAGGGCGGAGTGGTTTGCATTACCGATGCGGTTAAGAAAGCGTAAGAAGGAGGATTAATATGGCAAAAGTATCAGTTTATGATATGACAGGCGCTGTTGTATCCGACCTTGAGCTTAACGACGCAGTGTTCGGCATTGAGCCCAACGCAGTTGTTATGCACGCCGCAGTAGTAAACTACCTGGCTAATCAGCGTCAGGGTACTCAGTCGACACTTACCAGAACAGAGGTAAGCGGCGGCGGTAGAAAGCCTTGGCGTCAGAAGGGTACGGGACACGCAAGACAGGGCTCAACCAGAGCGCCTCAGTGGAGACACGGCGGCGTCGCTTTAGGTCCCAAGCCCAGAAGCTACAGCTACTCTTTGAATAAAAAGGTAAAGAGATTGGCTCTCAAGTCTGCACTTTCTTCTAAGGTGCTGGACAACGACATGATAGTAGTTGACGCTATCAAGTCTGATGAGTACAAGACAAAGACCATCGTTAATATGCTCAAGGCACTCAGCGCAGAAAAGGCGCTCATCGTTCTTGACACCGTTGACGATAAGGTTATCAGGAGTGCGGCTAATATCCCTGGTGTAAAGACTACACAGGTAAACACTCTTAACGTATACGACATCTTAAAGTACAACAAGTTCATCGTTGTTAAGAATGCCGTTGCAGCAATCGAGGAGGTGTACGCATAATGGCAAAGCTTGCTTACGATATTATAATCAAGCCCATCATCACAGAGAGAAGCATGGAGATGCTCACTCAGGGCAAGTACACATTTGAAGTTGCCAAGGATTCCAACAAAATCGAAATCGCGAAGGCTGTCGAGGCTCTCTTCCCCGGCGTTAAGGTAGCAAAGGTAAACACCATCAACTGCCGCGGCGTTATGAAGAGAATGGGACGCAACGAGGGTTACACCGCTTCCTGGAAGAAAGCAATCGTAACACTTGCAGAAGGCTCCAAGACAATCGAGTTCTTCGACGGAATGATATAAAGGAGTGATATAAATGGCTATAAAGACTTATAAACCTGTCACCCCCGGCCGCAGAGGCATGACTGTTACAGACTACAGCGTTCTGTCAAAGGTAGAACCCGAAAAAAGCCTGCTTGAGTCTCTCAAGAAGCATTCCGGCCGTAACAGCTACGGTAGAATTACCGTAAGACACAAGGGCGGCGCACAGAGAAGAAAATACCGCGTAATCGACTTTAAGAGAAACAAGTTAGGTATGGACGCAGAGGTTATGACTCTTGAATACGATCCTAACCGTTCGGCATTCATCGCACTCGTTCAGTACACCGACGGCGAGAAGAGATACATCATCGCTCCCGACGGTCTGAAGGTAGGCGACAAGGTAAGAAGCGGAGCTGACGCAGACATCAAGCCCGGCAACGCGCTTGCACTCTCCGATATTCCCGTAGGTACAGTTATCCACAACATCGAGCTTTACCCCGGCAAGGGCGGTCAGCTCGTTCGTTCCGCAGGCAACATGGCACAGCTGATGGCTAAGGAAAACGGATATGCACTTTTAAGACTTCCCAGCGGCGAGCTGAGAAACGTTTCCGATAAGTGTATGGCTACAATCGGCGTAGTTTCCAACCTTGACCACGAGAATGTAAACTACGGTAAGGCAGGCCGTATGCGCCACAAGGGTGTAAGACCTACCGTAAGAGGTTCTGTAATGAACCCCAACGATCACCCCCACGGCGGTGGTGAAGGTAAGTCGCCCGTCGGCCGTCCCGGACCTGTTACCCCCTGGGGTAAGCCCGCGCTCGGCTACAAGACGAGAAAGATTGGCAAGAGCACCGATAAGTTCATCGTTAAGAGAAGAAACAGCAAGTAAGATAATTCTTATCGCTGTAAATTACAAGTCATTGTTAATAAGTGCGGCGTTTGCGACGCAGTAAAATCCCGCCGCACATTAACTTGCAATTCACTTGAAAGGAAATTCACCAATGAGCAGAAGCATAAAGAAGGGACCTTACGTGCAGGAAGCTCTCATGAAGAGAGTGCTCGCCATGAACGAAGCAGGCGAGAAGAAGGTTCTCAAGACCTGGAGCCGTTCCAGCACGATTTTCCCCGATTTCGTCGGACATACGTTTGCCGTACATGACGGCAGAAAGCACGTTCCCGTATATGTGACCGAGGATATGGTAGGCCACAAGCTGGGAGAATTTGCTCCTACGAGAACCTACAAGGGTCACGCAGGCAGCAAGACTACTAAGTAAGGAGGAGTAACCAATGGAGGCAAGAGCAGAACTCAGACAGGTTCGCATATCTCCCCGCAAGGTCGGCATTGTTCTTGATCTTATCAGAAACAAGCCCTGCGATATGGCGATGGCGATCCTCAAGCACACATCCAAATCAGCGAGCGAGCCTTTACAGAAGCTCCTCAAGTCCGCAATGGCAAACGCAGAGAACAACCACGGCATGGACGTTTCCAAGTGCTACGTTTCTACCTGCCATGTCGGCGCAGGCGTTACTTTAAAGAGAATAAGACCTAAGGATCACGGAAGAGCACATCGCATTCTCAAGAGAACTTCCAACATCGTTCTGGTTGTAAAAGAAGCTGAATAAGGAGGAGCACAATGGGACAAAAAGTTAATCCGCACGGACTCAGAGTCGGTATTATCAAAGACTGGGATTCCCGTTGGTTTGCCGACAAGGCGACTTTTGGCGATACACTCGTTGAAGACTACAAAATCCGTGACTATATCATGAATAAGAGAATGCTCACCAGAGCAAGCGGAGAGAGATCCGACCAGCAGCTTTCAAGAGCGGCAGGTATTGCAAGGGTTGAGATTGAGCGTACCGCAGACGGTAAGATCAAAATTCACATTCACACAGCTAAGCCCGGTATGCTTATCGGCGCAAAGGGTGCTGAAATCGAAAAGCTTCGCGGCGAGATTTCCAAGGTCGCAGGCGGCAAGGATGTAAACCTTAACATCGTTGAGGTTAAGAACCCCGATATGGACGCAAAGCTGGTTGCAGAGAACATAGCAATTCAGCTTGAGCAGAGAGCTTCCTTCAGAAGAGCAATGAAGACCTGCATCGGCAGAACCATGAAATCCGGCGCTAAGGGCGTCAAGACAATGGTAAGCGGACGTCTGGGCGGCCGTGAAATCGCAGGCAGCGAGAGCTACCACGAGGGTACAATTCCCCTTCAGACACTCAGAGCCGACATCGACTACGGTGTAGCAAGAGCAAACACAACCTACGGCGTTATCGGCGTTAAGGTTTGGATTTACAAGGGCGAAGTTTTAAAGGGTGAAATCCCCGCACAGAGAACAGAAAAGCCCCGCCGCAGAAACGGCGACAGACCCCGCAGAGCAAGAGCGGAGAAAAAAGAGGGAGGTAACGAATAATGCTGCTTCCGAAGAGAGTAAAGTACAGAAGAGTACAGCGCGGTCGTATGACCGGTAAAGCAACACGCGGCAATGTAGTCAGCCATGGCGAGTACGGCCTTCAGGCTGTTGAGCCCGCATGGATCACCTCAAACCAGATTGAGGCAGCCCGTATTGCGATGACTCGTTACATCAAGCGTGGCGGTCAGGTTTGGATCAAGATATTCCCCGACAAGCCCATCACCGAGAAGCCCGCTGAAACCCGAATGGGTTCCGGTAAAGGTTCTCCCGAGTACTGGGTAGCGGTAGTAAAGCCCGGCAGAGTAATGTTTGAGATTGCCGGCGTTCCCGAGGAAACTGCAAGAGAAGCTATGCGTCTTGCGATGCACAAGCTCCCCATCAAGTGCAAGTTTGTCACCAAGGAAACAGGAGGTGAGCAGTAATGAAGGTTAAAGAAATCAGAGAGTTATCCGAGGTGGAGCTCGATAAGAAGCTTATAGAGCTTAAGCAGGAATTATTCAACCTCCGTTTTCAGCTCGCCGTAAACAAGCTCGACAATCCTACAAGAATTGGCGCAGTGAAGAAGGAAATTGCAGTTGTCAAGACAATCCAGCGCGAACGTGAGCTGGCTGCTGACAACAAGTAAGAGAAGAGGAGGACAAGACTTTGAGCGAAAGAAATCTGAGAAAGACCAGAGTTGGTACGGTTGTAAGCGATAAGATGGATAAGACCATCGTAGTAGCTATCAAGGACAACGTGCGTCATCCTCTTTACAAGAAAATCATCAAGCGTACAATCAAGCTTAAGGCGCACGATGAAAACAATTCCTGCGGTATCGGCGACACGGTTGAGATTATGGAAACCAGACCTCTTTCCAAGGATAAGAGATGGCGCCTGGTAAACATCATCGAAAAGGCTAAGTAATCACCGCTTTAAATTTATCGGAAGGAGAATAAATCCATGATTCAGATGCAGACACGCATGAAGGTTGCGGATAACACGGGCGCTAAAGAGCTTATGTGCATCAGAGTACTGGGCGGTACACGCAGAAAGTACGCTAACATAGGCGATGTAGTGGTAGCTTCCGTAAAGAAGGCTAATCCCGGCGGAACCGTTAAGAAGGGCGACGTTGTAAAGTGTGTAATCGTTCGTTCCGCAACAGGCATCAGACGTGATGACGGCACATATATCCGTTTCGACGAGAATGCTGCCGTAATTATAAAAGAAGACAAGAACCCCAGAGGTACCCGTATTTTTGGGCCCGTAGCCAGAGAGCTGCGTGACAAGGACTACATGAAGATCCTTTCACTCGCTCCCGAAGTATTATAATACGGAGGTCGCTAATGAACACATTACACGTTAAAACAGGCGATAACGTTCAGATCATGTCCGGCAAAGACAAGGGCAAGCAGGGCAAGGTTCTGGAAGTATCCCCCAAGGAAAAGAAGGTAATTATCGAAGGCAGAAACCTCGTAACAAAGCACGTTAAGCCCAGAAGACAGGGTGAGCAGGGCGGCCTTGTAAAGGCAGAAGCTCCTATCTATGCGTGCAAGGTTATGCCGGTATGCCCCAAGTGCAGCAAGCCTACAAGAGTAGGTCATGAGGTTAAGGGCGACAAGAAAGTAAGAGTTTGCAAGCACTGCGGCGCTGAGCTTTAATCAGCGCCCCAATAACGGCAGAAAGGTAGGATAAAGTAACTTCCCGCTGCTGCCGGTTAAGGAGAATAATGAATATGACAAGAATGAAAGCATATTACAGAGAAACGGTTGCTCCTGCTCTTTTCAAGAAGTTCGGCTACAAAAGCATTATGCAGGTTCCCAAGCTCGACAAGATAATCATCAATGTCGGCTGCGGCGAGGCTAAGGAGAACGCAAAGGTAGTTGACGCTATCATGAGCGATCTTATGCAGATTACAGGTCAGAAGCCCGTTATCTGCCGTGCTAAGAAGTCTGTGGCTAACTTCAAGCTCAGAGAAGGTATGGTAATCGGCGTTAAGGTAACGCTCAGAGATGATAAGATGTACGAGTTCCTCGACAGATTTTTCAATGTAGCGCTTCCCCGTGTACGTGACTTCAGAGGTATCAACCCCAACTCGTTCGACGGCAGAGGCAACTACTCCACAGGTATCAAGGAACAGCTTATCTTCCCCGAAATCGAGTACGATAAGATTGATAAGGTAAGAGGCATGGACATCAACTTTGTAACCACTGCCAAGACCGACGAAGAAGCAAGAGAGCTGCTCTCTCTCATGGGCGCTCCGTTCGCAAAGTAAGAAAGGAAACAAAACACTATGGCAAAGAAATCAATGATTGCTAAACAGCAGCGCCCTGCAAAGTTTTCTACCCGTTCTTACAACAGATGCAAAATCTGCGGCAGACCTCACGCTTATATGCGTAAGTTCGGCATTTGCAGAATTTGCTTTAGAGAGCTTGCTTATAAAGGACAGATCCCCGGCGTAAAGAAATCCAGCTGGTAATAAGGCAGAACATTTTTTAAGGAGGAAGTAAGTAATGCAGATCACCGATACTATCGCAGATATGCTGACAAGAATTCGTAACGCTAACTCTGCAAAGCATCCGACAGTTGACGTGCCTGCTTCTAACATGAAGAAGCAGATTGCGCAGATACTTGTTGATGAGGGTTACATTAAGAATTTCAGAGTGATTGAAGACGACAAACAGGGCGTTATCAGAATCACCTTGAAGTATACTGAGAATAAGTCGCAGGTCATTACGGGTTTACGCCGTGTAAGCAAGCCCGGACTCAGAATTTACTCTAACAGCAAGGATATGCCCAAGGTTATGAAGGGCCTTGGCATTGCAATTGTGTCCACATCAAAGGGCATCATGACAGACAGAGAAGCACGCAAAAACAACGTTGGCGGCGAAGTGCTCGCTTTCGTTTGGTAATTAAGGAGGAACAGATATGTCAAGAATAGGTAAAGCTCCTATCACTGTTCCTGCCGGCGTCGAAGTTAAAGTAGACGGTTCCACAGTAACAGTAAAGGGACCTAAGGGCACACTCACAAGAGAATTTAAGCCCTCTATGCAAATCACCGTTGACGGCGCTGTCGTAACAGTAGCACGTCCCGACGATGAAAAGGATAACCGTTCACTGCACGGCCTTACAAGAACTCTCATCGCTAACATGATTGATGGCGTTACAAACGGCTTCAAGAAGGAGCTGGATGTAAACGGCGTAGGTTACCGTGTTCAGAAGCAGGGCAAGGACCTTGTAATGAACCTCGGTTATTCTCACCAGGTAGTCGTATCCGACACTGAGGATATAAAGATTGAATCACCCGCACCTAACAAGATAATCATCACAGGTATCGACAAGCAGAAGGTCGGACAGTTTGCGGCTGAGGTAAGAAGCAAGCGTCCTCCCGAGCCTTACAAGGGTAAGGGTATCAAGTATACCGATGAAGTTATCCGCCGCAAGGAGGGTAAAGCAGGTAAGGGTAAGAAGTAAAGCAAGGGGTGAATTAAGTAAATGATTAAGGTAATAGACAGCAAGAAAAGCAGAATTAAGCGCCGCAAGCGCATTCGTGCTAAGATAAGCGGTACTGCTGCTTGTCCCCGTCTCAGCGTGTTCCGTTCCGCTAAGCACATTTACGCTCAGATCATTGATGATGAGGCAGGCAAAACCCTTTGCAGCGCATCTACAATGGAAAAGAGCTTTGAAGGCTTCGGCGGCAACGCACAGGCAGCTAAGAAGGTAGGACTTGCTCTTGCCGAAAAGGCAAAGGCAGCAGGCATCTGCGACGTAGTATTCGACCGTTCCGGCTTCGTATATCACGGCAGAGTTGCGGCCTTGGCCGAGGGCGCTCGCGAGGGCGGACTCAACTTCTAAGAGAAATGGCGTGGGCTGTCCCGAAGGACGGCTCCATAGTAAAACAGGAGGATTAAGAATTTGGCACTTTTAGATGCAAGCAAATACGAGCTTTCCGAAAAGGTAGTTGCCATCAACCGTGTATCCAAGACCGTTAAGGGCGGACGCATCATGAAGTTTTCCGCACTCGTCGTAGTTGGCGACGGCAACGGCGTTGTAGGCTTCGGTACAGGCAAGTCAAACGAAGTTCCCGATGCTATCCGCAAGGGCATTGAAGACGCAAAGAAAAACATCGTTAAAATATCTCTCAAGGGTACAACAATCCCTCACGAGGTAGTAGGAAAATTCGGCGCAGGCGCAGTTCTGATGAAGCCCGCACCCGAAGGTACCGGCGTTATCTCCGGCGGTACGGTTCGTGCCGTTGTTGAAATGGCAGGTATCAAGAACATTCGTACAAAGTCGCTTCGTTCCAACAATCCCTACAATGTAGTAAGAGCTACTATGGCAGGTCTTACCTCACTCAGAGATGCACAGCAGGTTGCACAGCTGCGTGGCAAGACCGTAAAAGAAATCTTAGGTTAAGCTTTTGCTCTGAGAAAGGAAGTAAACCGATATGGCTTTAAAGATTAAGCTTGTAAAGTCGCTGGTTGGACGCAAGGACAGCCACATAGCGACAGCACAGTCCCTGGGACTGCGTAAAATCGGCGCTGAAACCGTTCAGCCCGATAATGCCGCAACAAGAGGCAAAATCAAAGAAATTTCATATTTAGTTGAGGTAACTGAGGAATAATTCCTTACACCTTACGAAGGTTAAAAAACACATTAACAAATAGGAGGTGTAACAATTGAAGCTACACGAATTATGCCCTGCACAGGGTGCAACTAAGGATGTAAAGCGTATCGGACGCGGTCACGGCTCCGGTCACGGCAAGACTGCCGGCAAGGGACACAAGGGCCAGTGGGCTCGTTCCGGCGGCGGTGTAAGACCGGGCTTTGAAGGCGGTCAGACATCTCTCGCAAGACGCACCCCCAAGAGAGGCTTTAACAACATTTTTGCAACTGAATACACAGTGGTAAATGTTGCCGACCTTGAAGCACGTTTTGAAAACGGCGCTGTAATTGATACAGAGGCTATGATCAACGCAGGTCTTGTAACCAAGCTCCTCGACGGAGTTAAGGTACTGGGCGACGGCGAGGTTACCAAGAGCTTTACGGTTAAGGCTGCAAAGTTCTCTGAATCAGCTAAGGCAAAAATCGAAAATGCCGGCGGAAAGACTGAGGTGCTGTAATGTTTCAAGTCTTTAGGAACGCATGGGCTGACCCTGCACTTCGCAAAAAGATCTTATATACATTGCTCATCATTCTTATTTTCCGCTTCGGCTCCGCAATATTCGTTCCGTTCCTTGATCCCTCGGAGATAAAGACTCTGATAGGCGAGGGTACTATTCTCGAAACGCTTGACGTTATGACGGGCGGCTCGCTGAGTAACGGTACGCTCCTCGCAATGTCAATCTCCCCCTACATCAACGCATCCATCATTGTACAGCTTCTGACGGTGGCTATTCCGCCGCTCGAAAGACTGTCCAAGGAGGGCGAAGAGGGACGCAAGAAAATCAACAAGATTACAAAGTTTGTGGCTCTGGGTATCGGTCTTTTCCAGGCTATCGCATTCTACATCGGTCTGCGCGGCGCGGGAGCTGTTTACTACACACAGGGCTTTGACGGAATACTTGCAGCGATAACAATTGTATCCTGCTTTGTAGCGGGTGCGTCGCTGATTATATGGCTGGGCGACCAGATAAGCCAGAAGGGTATCGGCAACGGTATCTCCATGATACTCTTTGCAGGTATCATCGCAAGAGTACCGGATATGGTTATCACTCTGATAAACCAGATAAGCCTTCAGCCCCGGAACTGGTTCTTCGTTCCGCTTATTCTTGTAATTTATGTTGTAATGATTGCATTTGTAATACTGATGACAAACGCGGAGAGAAGAATTCCCGTTCAGTATGCAAAGAGAGTCGTCGGAAGAAAAATGTACGGCGGTCAGTCAAACCACATTCCGATTAAGGTTGCGATGGCAGGCGTAATGCCCATCATCTTCGCGATGTCGATTATGCAGCTTCCCGCAACAATCGGATGGTTTTTCGGTGTGACACCTACATCGCAGCACGCATTCTGGAGCGACTTTATCGCTTTGTTCAGTTCAAACAATATCGTTTATGCGGTAATTTACTTCTTCCTTATCATCGGCTTCAACTACTTCTATATTGCAATGCAGTATAATCCTGTTCAGATTGCCAATGATTTAAAGAAGAACAACGGCGCAATCCCCGGCTATCGTCCGGGCAAGCCCACATCGGATTTTATCCACAATTCACTGTCGAAGATTACCCTTGTAGGTGCAATCTTCTTAGGTATTATCGCAATATTCCCCATCATATTCCAGAACCTTACGGGACTCAGCGGTCTGTCGCTGGGCGGCACTACGATTCTTATCGTTGTCGGCGTAGCTCTCGAAACGGTACGTGCACTCGAAAGCCAGATGATGATGCGTCATCACAAGGGCTTCCTCGAATAAGAGAAAGGAGCAACCATGAATCTTATTTTCTTAGGCGCACCCGGTGCGGGTAAAGGAACTCAGGCAGAGGTCGTATGCGAAAAGCTCGGAATCCCTGCCATCTCAACGGGCAATATGCTCAGAGAAGCGGTAAAGAACGGCACTCCTGCGGGACTTGCCGCAAAGGAATGTATGGACAGAGGCGACCTTGTTCCCGATGATGTTGTAATCGGCATCTTAAAGGACAGAATTGCTATGGACGACGCCAAGAACGGCTTTATCCTCGACGGCTTTCCGAGAACTGTTTCTCAGGCTGAGGCTCTTGAAGCAATGGGCGTAAACATCGACAAGGTTGTTGAAATTTCCGTTCCCGATGAAAAGATAATCGCAAGACTCTCCGGCAGAAGAGTATGCGAGGGCTGCGGCGCTTCCTATCACATTGACTTCAAGCCCACAAAGCAGGAGGGCAAGTGCGACCATTGCGGCGCAAACGTGGTACAGCGTATTGACGATAAGCCCGAAACAGTTCTTTCGAGGCTCAAGACCTACTATGAAAAGACTGCTCCCCTCAAGGATTACTACATGAGCAAGGGCAAGCTCGTTACCGTAGAGGGACAGGAGGAAATCTCCGAAACCTCAAAGCTGACGCTTGCTGCAATAGAGGCATAATTAATGATTCAGGTTAAATCGGCAAAAGAAATTGAAATAATGAAAAAAGGAAACGAGATAGCCGCCGAGGCGCTGATTGTTGCGGGCAACGCAATAAAGCCCGGAATGAGCACCTGGGAGCTTGATAAAATCATTCATGATTTTATCGTTTCAAAGGGCGCAATTCCTTCCTCGCTCGGCTACGGAGGATTTACAGGCAGTGCCTGTATCTCCCTCAACTCGGAGCTTATCCACGGTATCCCTTCCAAGAATAAGATAATCAAAGAGGGGGACATCGTATCGGTAGATGTCACCGCCGAAATCGACGGGTACAACGGCGACAACGCCTACACCTTCAAGGTGGGAAAGGTTGATGAGAGAGCCGAAAGGCTGCTTGAAGTCACCGAGCAGGCGCTGTACGAGGGTATCAGAATGGCGGTTGCGGGAAACCGTATCGGAGATATTTCCAATGCCGTTCAGACCTATTGTGAGCAAAGAGGCTACCATGTGGTGCGTAAGTTTATCGGCCACGGTATCGGTCACAATATGCACGAGGCGCCGGACGTCCCAAACTACGGCAAGCCCGGCAGAGGACCGAGACTCGTCCCCGGTATGACAATCTGCATAGAGCCTATGATAAACGAAACAACGGCCGAGGTAATAATACTGCCCGACAAATGGACGGTGGTTGAGGCTAACGGCAATTACAGCGCTCACTTTGAGCACACCGTAGCAATAACGACAGGCGAGCCGCTGATTTTAACGCAAAGCTCCCTGCATCATCCTAAATAACGGAGGCAGCATGAACGCTGAAGCAATTTCGGTAGGACTGGTCGTAAAGAGTATAGCGGGACATGACAGCGGAAGCTATTACGCCGTCATGAAAAAGGAAGGCGGT
Source organism: uncultured Ruminiclostridium sp. (assembly GCA_944386545.1). GTDB lineage: Bacteria > Bacillota > Clostridia > Oscillospirales > Ruminococcaceae > Ruminiclostridium_E. Next base: position 66,233 of record CALXBK010000003.1, on the reverse strand, counting down.
TTTGCGTACATTGCTGACGGCAAAGCGCGCAGGGTCGAAGCTCCCAAGAAGAAAAACCCGCTTCACCTGAGAAAGACCAACACGGTTATAGATGTTTCGCAAATCACTAACAAAAAGCTAAGAGCTGCTTTGGCAAAATTCAATGCGGAAGCAGACTTCACCGAGGAGGGCGACTGAGCTTGTCAAAAGAAGACGTAATTGAAGTAACCGGCAAGATAATCGAAGCATTGCCCAACGCAATGTTTCAGGTTGAGCTGGAAAACGGACACAAAATATTGGCTCATGTAAGCGGCAAGCTGCGAATGAACTTCATTCGTATCTTACCCGGTGATAAGGTAACTGTCGAGATGTCACCCTATGATCTGACCAAAGGCAGAATTACATGGAGAGCCAAGTAATCCGATAAAAGGACGCAATGCAAAAGCGTTGCGTAAGGCAAACACGCAGGAAGGATGATTAAAATGAAAGTTAGACCTTCAGTAAAGCCTATGTGCGATAAGTGCAAGGTAATCAAGCGCAAGGGCAAGGTTATGGTAATTTGCCAGGAACCTAAGCACAAGCAGAGACAGGGTTAAGCCCCATATAACAGGAGGAAAAAGATATGGCAAGAATTGCTGGTATCGACCTGCCTAAGGAAAAGCGTATCGAAATCGGTTTGACATACGTTTACGGTATAGGCAGAAAGACAGCTAACGACATTCTGGCACAGGCAGGCGTAAACCCCGACACCAGAGTCAAGGATCTTACCGATGACGAAGAAACCAAGATCCGTGAAGCTATCGACAAGCTCGGCGTTCAGGTTGAAGGCGATCTCAGAAGAGAGGTTGCTCTTAACATCAAGCGTCTTGTTGAAATCAACTGCTTCAGAGGAATTCGTCACCGCAAGGGTCTCCCCGTTCGCGGTCAGCGTACAAAGACAAACGCAAGAACAAGAAAAGGTCCCAAGAAGACCATCGCAAATAAGAAGAAGTAATTTTGCTTCAGGAAAGGTGGTAAATCAATGGCAAAGGCAACCGCTAACAAGAAGCCTGTAATCCGCAGACGCCGTGAGCGCAAGAACATTGAAAACGGTGCGGCTCATATCCAGTCTACATTCAACAACACGATTGTTACGATTACAGACCTTCAGGGCAACACTTTATCATGGGCGTCCGCCGGCGAAATGGGCTTCAGAGGCTCAAGAAAGTCAACGCCCTTCGCTGCACAGAGCGCAGCTGAAACAGCAGCTAAGGCTGCAATGGAGCATGGCCTTAAAACCGTAGAGGTTTTCGTTAAAGGCCCCGGCACAGGCCGTGAAGCAGCAATCAGAGCTTTACAGGCAGCAGGTCTTGAAGTAAGACTTATCAAGGATGTAACCCCCATCCCCCACAACGGATGCCGTCCTCCCAAAAGAAGACGTGTATAACCAAAACCGAGTGTAGTTTACTCGGAGTCGCGGAAGAGCGAACGCTCTTCAGAAACGATATTTATTTGAAAAACGGAGGTATTGACAAATGGCAGTAGACAGACAACCGGTCTTAAAGAGATGTAAGGCTTTAGGCATTTCTCCCATGGTATTGGGATACAGCAAGGAAACAAACCGCCATGCTAATGCAAACAACAGAAAAAAGATTTCCGAATACGGAATGCAGCTCAAGGAAAAGCAGAAGCTGAAATTCATCTACGGCGTACTTGAAAAGCAGTTCTATCACTACTATGAGATGGCTGTAAAGATGGACGGCGTTGCAGGTGAAAACCTTATCAAGATTCTTGAATCCAGACTTGACAATGTTGTTTTCAGAATGGGAATGGCAGTAACAAGAAGAGAAGCAAGACAGCTTGTAACTCACGGTCATTTTACCGTAAACGGCAAGAGAGTTGATGTACCCTCTTACAGAGTAAAGACAGGCGATGTTATCGCTCTTAAGGAAACAAGCAAGAAGAGCGCTAAGTTTGCACAGATTGCAGAACAGACAAACGGCAGACTTATTCCGTTATGGCTGGACGTAAATAAAGAAGCTATGTCGGCCAAGGTTACTCGCGAATTTGAAAGAAGCGAGCTTGACTACGAGATTGAAGAACATCTTGTTATTGAGTTGTACTCCAAATAATCACGACATAAAGCACACTCTTTTTATGCCGTGCCGTCACGGCATATATCAGTTATTTTTAATTCACAATTGTGCGGCTTAAGGCTGCATGAGAAGCAAAATAATGCTTCGCAAATCGTGATTTAAAATTAACTGGGCGGTTTTGTCGGGAGGCTTTGCTTTGTAAAGCTCCCGCACGAATACAGCCCGTTCGCAAATCGGTAAAACGATTTAAAATCTGACAAACTTGTGGAGGGTAGACCAAATGCTTGAGAAAATTGAAAAGCCTGTAATTGAGACCGTAAAGTTAAAGCCCGACGGAACCTATGGTATGTTTACGCTCGAGCCGCTGGAATGCGGATACGGCAACACGCTCGGCAACAGCCTGCGCCGTGTGCTTCTTTCCTCGCTTCCCGGCGTTGCGGTAACGTCAATCAAGATTGACGGCGTACAGCACGAGTTTTCCACGATTCCCGGAGTTAAAGAGGATGTCACTGAGATAATCCTCAACATCAAAGGCCTCATTGCAAAAATGTATGGCGAATGCCCGAAAACAGTTTATATCGAAGCTGAGGGCGAGTGCGAGCTTACCGCCGGCGACATCAAGGCGGACAGCGAGATAGAAATACTCGATCCCGGTATGCATATAGCAACTCTCGGTCCCGGAGCAAAGCTCTTCATGGAGATAACTCTTGATAAGGGCAGAGGCTATGTGTCGGCTGAGAAGAATAAGCAGCAGCTTCAGCCGGTTATAGGCATTATTGCTGTTGACAGCATTTATACACCTGTATTAAAGGTGAATTATACGGTTGAGAATACCCGTGTAGGACAGCGTACCGACTACGACAAGCTGATACTTGAGGTTTGGACGGACGGCACAATCTCCGCTAAGGAGGCTGTATCCTACGCCGCTAAGATTCTGACTGACCACCTCCAGCTTTTTGTTGAGCTTTCAGATGAGGCTATGCAGCCCGAGCTGATGGTTGACAAGAGCGAAACAGGCAAGGACAAGATTCTTGAAATGACTATCGACGATCTCGACCTCTCCGTTCGTTCCTTCAACTGTCTTAAGAGAGCAAACATCAACACGGTGGACGATCTTATCAATAAGTCTCAGGACGATATGATGAAGGTCAGAAACTTAGGCAAGAAGTCGTTCGAGGAAGTAAGAGCGAAGCTTCAGTCACTGGGCTTTGACCTTGCAAGCGACGACGACAATAACTGACAAATGACTTTCATATTGTCTGAAAGGAGAAATATCCAATGGCAGGTTCAAGAAAACTGGGCAGAACCAGCGATCACAGAAAAGCTATGCTCAGAGGCATGGTTACCTTGCTTCTTGAAAAGGGCAAGATTATAACCACTGTTTCCAGAGCAAAGGAAGTTCGCAGCGAAGCTGAAAAGATGATTACCTTAGGTAAGGCCGGCACACTGCACACCAAGCGTCAGGTATTCAGCTACATCACCAAGGAAGACGTTGCTAAGAAGGTCTTTGATGACATTGCACCCAAGTACGCCGATAGGAACGGCGGCTACACCCGCATCATCAAAATAGGCCCCAGAAGAGGCGACGCGGCTGAAATGGCTGTTATCGAGCTGGTATAAGATTCTGTACACACCTACCCCCGTTATAAAACGGGGGTTTTTGTTTACCACATATAAATTTGTCGAGTTTTGCTTTAGCTCACCGAAATTATTGACAATCGGCGAAAACGGTAATATAATGTATATTACAAAATTGATTTGAGGAGAAACAGTATGGCTGTAAACAAGCAGATGTACGACGAGCTTTATCGGCTTAGGGCAACGATAAAAAATACAAGAAAAACCGCCGAGGGAAGAACACCATTGGTATGCACCGATGAAGCCCTGGAGGAAATTGCGGAGCTTTGCCCTAAAAAGCTAAGCGACTTTGAAGGAATTACAGGGATAGGCAAGACCTTTATTGAAAACTACGGCGAAGAATTTTTAAACGTAATTCTGAAGTACGAGTCAGTACCTGCCGAAAAGACGGTGCCGATAAAGCCGGAGGTTGCAAAGACGCTCAAGGAGCTTGAAAAGAAGCTTGTCAGCATAAACCGCCGCAACAGACTGCTTTACATGGCAAAAACCGCGGGCAAGTATTCCTTTGACCTTTACACAAGCGGACCTGCCGTAGCGGAAAATATCATCTTCACGGGTAAGAAGGTGACGGTATGCAATATTGCAAACCTTGACGAGCGCCCGCAGTCGGACGAGGAATGGCAGATATACCGCAAAATCGTGCAGATTTTGCGTGAGGTAAACAAGGATTTGCGCGACAAGGGACAGAATGATTTGTACATAGGTTATCCATTTGTCATAGGCAAGCTGACGGGCGAGGATTTTGACGTTCGCGCACCTCTTGCCCTTTTCCCCGTAACGGCGGAGAGAACGGCAGGCAAAATAACCGTACAGCTTGACGACACGAGAGATGTTATATACAACACAACGCTCATTCTTGCAAACTTCAAATTCAACGGCATTACAAAGCCCTTGCCCGACGACGATGTCGATGACATAAGCTGTGAAAGCTTTATAACTTCACTTCTGGAGTTCTATAAGGAGAACGGTCTTGCAATAGAGGACGGCGACAGAATGATGAAGAAATTCACCGAGTACAAGGCGGACGAGTTCCCCAAGCTTGTCCCCGGCAGGCTGTGCCTTGAGCCCTGCGCCGTGCTCGGAAAATTCCCCATCCGTTCAAGCTCCGTTCAGAAGGATTTTGACCGGATAATACTTTCAAACAGGATAAATACGCTGTTAAACGATTTGCTGATAAATTCGGGCGAGATAGACATTTACGCAGAAAGCGAGCCTGAGGTGCAAAAACAGGGCGACTTTGACCTTGACAGAGAAATATCCGAAAAGGACCTTACCTACATAAACAGCCTCAACAGCTCGCAGGAGGCTGTGCTGTGTGCGGCGGAGCAGCTTGACGAGCTTGTAATGCAGGGGCCTCCCGGCACGGGAAAATCCCAGACCATAACGGGACTTATCTCGGAATTTGTAAATAACGACAAGACGGTGCTGATGGTATCCGAAAAGAAAACTGCGCTTGACGTCGTGTATTCAAGGCTCGGTACGCTGTCGCAGTACGCACTGCTTATTGATGACGTGTCAAACAAGGACCAGTTTTATAAACAGCTTTCAAAAATGGTGGGCTTCGGCAATGTAACGCAGGGCACGCCCGAAAGCACCGACAAGCTCTCCGAGGATATAGACAGCGATGTACAAAGGCTCAGAACAATAGCGGATAAGCTGTATTCATACGATGAACAGCTCGGCACCGAGCCGTACAAAATGTACCTTGTCAGCCGCAAGCCGGATCTTACAAACGAGGAGCAAAAATCAAGAACGCGCCTCATAGCGCAAAAGCGTGACGCCTTGCTGTCGGGAGTAAAATATCCCGCCCTGTATGAAGCAAGAAACGTCTTTTCAAACGAGAAAAACGGCGAACGCCTTCAAAGCTACATTGAAGCAAATACCGAATATCCATGGCTTTCTTCATTCAAGCCCGATATGACGGAATTTGACACGATAGAGCTTGAAGCTGCGCTTGAAACAGTAAAAAACGAGGCAGCTGCATGGAAGGCAAAGAATATCTTTATCAGGCTGTTTACCAAGGGTAAGGTTAAAAAAGCGGCAAACGAGGTAATTTCACGCTATTTTACCAAAGGCGGCAAGACGGAAAGAGAGCTGCTTATAAGCAATGCGGAGGCGGTGCAGAAAAGCACAGGCTCTTATCTTGCATACCGTGACAACAAACAGCTTTACGATACGCTTAGCGACGAGCAGAAAATTTATCTCAAATCCGTGCTTGATGTAAAGAACGGGCTTTCCTGCGCCTTTACCGTTGCAAATGCGGAGCTGTTCAATCACCTTATGTATGAGCGCATAGGACAGTTTGAAGCGCAAAACCGCGAGCTTATCCGCAGTATTGACGAGTTCGATACCATTATAGAAAAGCTCTCGGCGGAAATTGACCAAAAGCAAAAAATTACACGCTCAAGGCTTGACAGGATACTGTCCGGCGAGCTTAACGGCATAACCGCCTCTAAGCGACACGGAGAGATACTGCGTGTGCTTGAAAGCAAGCGCAAGTGGAGCGTTGCAAAGTTTATCAGAAAGTTTGATTTTGAGCTTTTCAGAAGCGTGAAGATATGGCTTTTAACCCCCGAGGTGGTATCGGAGATAATCCCCTTGCAGACGGGAATTTTCGATTTAGTGGTATTTGACGAGGCTTCTCAGATGTATGTCGAAAAGGGACTGCCCTCTATCCTGCGCGGTAAAAAGGTAGTCATCGCAGGCGACCATAAACAGCTCCGTCCCTCCGCCCTCGGACAGGGAAGGCTTGAAATTGACGACTCCGAGCTTGGCGAGGACGAGGAGGTAAATGCCGCACTTGAGGAGGAGAGCCTGCTTGACCTTGCAAGATTTAAATATAAGGATGTAGTGCTTAATTTCCACTACCGTTCAAAATACGAGGAGCTTATAGCCTTTTCAAATTACGCCTTTTACGGCGGACGGCTGTATGTTTCTCCCAATACCGAAACGCCAAAGCGCCCGCCTATTGAGGTGCATAAGACCGAAAACGCCGTCTGGGAAAACCGCACCAACATGGCAGAGGCGCAGTACATAGTAACGCTTCTGAAGCAATTCTTTAAAGAGCGCAGTGAGAACGAAACAGTCGGTATTATCGCCTTCAACTCAAATCAGCGCGACCTTATAGACGACCTTATTGATGAAGAATGTGCAAGGGACGCTGAATTTGCCGCCGCGGTAACGGCAGAGGTTGCCCGCCGCAAGGACGGAGAGGATATAGGCATGTTTGTAAAGAATGTCGAAAGCGTACAGGGTGACGAGAGAGATGTAATAATCTTCTCTATCGGCTATGCAAAGAATGAAAAGGGAAAGCTTGTGCGCAATTTTGGCTGGCTTAACCAAAGGGGCGGCGAAAACCGTCTTAATGTAGCGGTGAGCCGTGCAAAGAAAAAGGTGCATATTGTCGTATCCTTCAACCCCTCCGAGCTTGAAACGGACGATATGAAAAACGACGGTCCCCGTATTTTAAAGAAGTATCTCGAATATGCCTTTGCTATAAGTAACGGCGATAAGCAGACCGCAAGGAGCGTACTGCTCTCCTTTACCGACGGAAAGGATAAGGCGGCGGCCACAGAGCTTTCAGGAGAGCTTGAAGCCGAGATACGCTCTGCGCTTGTACAGCGCGGCTATGAGGTGGACAGCAATGTCGGAATAGGCGGTTACAGCATCGACCTTGCCGTAAAGCGTGACGGCAGATATATCCTCGGAATAGAGTGCGACAGCAAGCTGTACGAGGGCTGTAAAAAGGCAAGGGAGCGCGACTACCACAGAAAGAAATACCTTGAAGCGAGAGGCTGGAGGGTATACCGTATGTGGAGCAGTAACTGGTGGAAAAATCCCGCGGGAGAGCTTGAAAAGCTTTGCAGACTTTTAGGAGAATAAAGCTGAGGCGGCTCAAAGCTATTGAGCCGCCTCAATAGCTATTGAGCCGCCTTACAATTTTCATCAAATTACCCTTGAAATAGCGCTTTAAATATGTTAAAATTAATAAGAATACGCAAGGGCTTATCCTTGTATAAAATAATAAATGAGGTGCAACATTGGATACTTTCGGAGAACAGCTTGTAAAAAAGGAAACAACAAGCGCAGACTGGATTAAAAGAATAGCAATAGCTCTCGGCGGACTTGCTCTCGCTACGGTTTTGATGTGGCTGTCGTTCTTTACGGGCTTTATGGTGCTGACAATGCTGTCCGTCGGCGTTATATTCGGCTTGGCATGGCTTATGTCGGGGTTTGGCTGTGAGTATGAATACATAGTTACAAACGAGGACCTTGACATTGACAAAATATCAGGCAAGAGAAAAAGAAAACGCCTTATCACCTTAAAGCTGAACACTGCTGAGGAATTTGGACTTTATGACGGCACACAGGGCGACAATGCACAGGCTACCGTAATAGCCTCAGACGGCACGGGCGTAAACAACTACTATCTTCTCTGCAAGCATAATACACACGGTCTTACCATGCTTATTTTCAATCCCGACAAGCGCATGGCACAGATGATACTCGGAAATCTCCCCTACAAGGTAAAGCAGGCGGCAAAGCTTCACTTTACTCCCGATTCTTCAGACGGGGAAGAAGAATGAGCAGAAAAATAGTACGCGCTTTTTCGGCCTTGTTGCCGTTGCTTATGCTTTGCGGGTGCGGTACGGTAGACCTTACAATGGGGAATGATACGGATAGCTCTGATATTTCCTCCGATGCTCAGAGTACCACTCAGCAGACAACGGTTATGCAGACCCCGCTGCCTGAAGAAAGCTCCGAGCCTGTGGTTTACGGCGATGATTTTGTAGAATGTGATGCGGCGATATGCTATGACCTTACCGCAGAAGAGATAATCTATTCCAAAAACGCCGAGGAGCGCGTTTATCCCGCAAGCCTTACAAAGCTGATAACCGCACTCACAGCGATAAATTATACCTCTCCCGAATATATCTATACCGTCGGAAGCGAGGTAGGGCTTATCGAGCCCGACTCCAGCATGGCGTGGATAGCATGGGGCGAAACCTATCAGAGAGACGCAATCCTTACCGCAATGCTCACCCCGTCGGGAAATGACGCGGCATACTGCATAGCGGTAAACGTAGCGAGGAAAATTTACGGCGAGGATATAAGCGATACCGAGGCGGTAGAGTATTTTGCCGTGCTTATGAATGATTATGCAAAGAAGCTCGGTGTAACAAATTCTAATTTCGTTGTGCCCGACGGCTATCACAACGACAATCACTATACAACGCCGATGGATATGCTCAAAATCTCGATAGAAGCGGCAAAAAGCGACACCATGACAGCTATAACCTCACAGCCGCTTGCCGTGGTTTATGACGAGCAGGGGTATACCCACAGCTGGAAAAACGGCAACATACTGCTTGAGGACACCACAGTTCCGTATAATGTATACGGACTGAAAATAGGCTTTACGGACGAAGCGGGCTTCTGCTTTGCCGGCTATGCTGAATATAACGGCAAAGAAATTATTACCCTCACCTTTAACTGTAATTTAGAATACAGATTTGCAGATACCAAAAAGCTGACTGATCTTGGCTTCGGACTGTATGACGAGGATATAGATTATTACGAGGAAAAATCAGCAGAAGAAACAGAGGAAGAAACAGAGGAAGAATGAAAATTTTAGCCATAGAAAGCTCCTGTGACGAAACGGCGGCGGCTGTCGTCGAGGACGGCAGAACGGTGCTGTCCTCGGTTATCGCGACACAGATAAACGAGCATAAGCTGTACGGCGGTGTTGTCCCCGAAATAGCCTCACGCAGACATTGCGAAAACATAGTCGGAGTTACCTCGGAGGCTCTTGAAATGGCAAAGCTCGGCTTTGAGGATATTGACGGCTTTGCGGCAACAAATTCTCCGGGACTTATCGGCGCACTGCTTGTGGGCGTAAACTTTGCAAAAGGTCTGGCGCTCGCACAAAATAAGCCTTTTATAGCGATACATCACATAAAGGGGCATATAGCGGCAAATTACATCACCCACCCCGATTTGCAGCCGCCGTATCTGTGCCTTGTGGTATCGGGCGGTCACAGCCATATCGTAAAGGTAAAAAGCTATACCGAGCTTGAAACGGTAGGCAGAACCACCGACGATGCGGCAGGCGAGGCTTTTGACAAGGCGGCAAGGGCAATGGGCTTTTGCTATCCGGGCGGCGTGCATATCGACAGAGCCGCAAGGCTGGGCGACAAGAGCAGGTACAAGCTCCCAAAGCCCCATACGAAAAATGAATACGATTTCAGCTTTTCGGGACTTAAAACAGCGGTAATAAACCTGCTTCACAACAATGAGCAAAAGGGCACGGAAACCGATGTAAACTCCCTTGCGGCGTGCTTTCAGGATACCGTAACCTCTATTCTCACCGACAAGCTTATCTCGGCGGCGATTAATCTCGGCTATAAAAAAATCGCCCTTGCGGGAGGAGTTGCGGCAAATTCTCAGCTCAGGGATAAGCTCAGCGAAGCGGCAAAAAAGCACGGTCTTGAATTTTTCATGCCGGATATTTCGCTGTGCGGCGACAATGCGGCAATGATAGGCTGTCAGGGCTATTACGAATATCTTGCGGGAAATACTTCGGATATGTCGGTAAATTGCTTTGCAACGGGAAAGCTGCATACACTATAACTTAGGCAAGATGTCCCCCGCCTCTAAGGCGGCGGATTCCATATTCAGTTTCAGTTGGGGTTCAATCCCCGGCTGAAACTGAATCGCAGCTTCGCTGCGGCTTGCCACGTTGAATGACGGGGCAAGCCCCTTATTGAATAAAAAGGCGGAGAAATTTTTAACTGTTCTCCGCCTCTTATATTTATTCGTTTTCCGTCCTGCTTTCGGTATCGTCCTGTGCAGCGTTCTCTAATCCCTCCGGCTTCTCTATCTCTCCGACATCGTTCATAAGGTCGATTTCGAGCAGATAGTCAACCTTGCTTTCCGCGTCGTCCTTTTCGGCAACGCCTATCTGCTCCATAGAGGTGCAGTAGCCGTCTTTGTCAAGCGTGTAGATTACTTCAAAGCTCTTAAGCTCTCCCACAAGACCGAGCTGATTTGCCATTGAGGCGTTGAGCGCCGCCGCGTCATACACAAATTTCACGGTCTTGCCGCCGTCGGTGTTTGTGACGGTCGCCTCAGTCACGCTCTCGCCTTTAAGAAAAATCATACCCTCGTCGGTCATGGACATTCTGCTTGATTTGGAGTAGACGGGATAGTTTTCTTCACCGCTTTTTATTGTCAGCCATTTTCCGTCAGAAGTGTAGCTGTACTGTGTATCGTTGTAATATTCGTTGTATTCCGTCTTTCCGTCCGTACCGAAATAGCTGTATGAGAGATTTTGGGAGTTGTAGATAAAGGTAAGCTCCTGCGTCAGCGTATCCGTCTGCTTGTCGGTGACGGTAAGATGCGCCGAAAAAAGCTCTGAATAAAGCTCTCTTGCCTTTACAATATCGTCATAGCCCTCAATGTGCGAGTAATCAGCCTTGCAGGCGGTGAAAAGAACTGCCGCAAGCAAAGAGAAAAAAAGGGCTGTAAATTTCTTTTTCATGGTTTTCCTTTCGGCTTTCGCTGTAAATTTAAAAATATTGCGGGATTTTTACCGTCGGCAAAAACCCCGCTTGTCTTTTTCTTTTTGTATTGTCGGAGATTTTAAAATCCCGACTTTTCTACGGCACAAATCTGCCGCTTTGTCATGGTTTTCTTTTGTTCTCGATATACAATACTTGATTAAGCAAGCGTCTTATTATTCAGCAAAGCCGCTTTCAACGAGCTTTACGAGTCCGTCTACTGCGAGCTGCTCGTCAGAGCCGTCAGCAATAATTCTGATAGTAGTTCCTCCGACAATACCGAGAGAAAGAATACCTAAAAGGCTCTTTGCGTTCACTCTTCTTTCCTGCTTTTCAACCCAGATGGATGACTTGTATTCGTTAGCCTTCTGGATGAAGAATGTAGCAGGTCTTGCGTGAAGACCAACCTGATTCTTTACGCTTACTTCTTTTACAAACATGATTAGCTACCTCCGTAAAATAGTTTGCTTTTTCCTTTTCCGCCAAGCTCAACCGAATATTTTCTCGGCTCGCCTTATACCTATAGTATAGCTAAACGGGCTGATTTCGTCAACAAAGTTTTTTCGTTTTGTCAATTTTTCTGCCGTTATTCTGTACTTTTGTTCATTAAGTCTTAATCAAAAATTAAATTTTTAGGCAAAAAGCACAAATAACTTTCAACAAAATAATCAAGATAGACATGAGTTTTCAACACGGTTACATGGCGGTGTTATATCTCAAACGTCGGAAAATGTCGGAATTTACATATTTTCAAGGCATTTTATTCATTTTTTGGAACGGCGTAGTACAATTCGTCCTCATAAATACAGGCAGGGGGGTTGTTGCAAAATTCCATACGATAATTTATGCAATGTGACGAAAAAATGTCAAAAATAGGTGCAAATGCCTCTAATATCGGCACTGCCGCCTCGCTTAAATAATAGATTTTACAGTTTTCAAGCTCATTTGCGGACTTTTTGCAAAGGCTTTCTATCAGCGGGAGCAGACGTTTTATATCCTTTTTGTCCTTGTTTGTCAGCTTTCTGCTTTTTAAAGTGAATAATACAAACGGGAGAAATTCATGCTCGGTATTATTATTGTCAAAGGCGGTAACTCTGACGTATTTTGCATAAGGCTTGCCGTTTTTGCGGCGGTTGTACAGCAAATCCGGACGCTTTTTGAGCGTTGTTTCGTACGCGGCTTGTTCCTGCCATTTAAGAACGCTGTCGTGGTCGCCGCTGAGCAGTACCTCGGGTACTTTTCTGCCCCTCCACACCTCGGGACGGGAATACTGAGGATGCTCGAGCAGTCCGTTGTAGTGACTGTCAAGACTGTATGCGTCGGAATTGGGCAGGACGCCCGGAACAAGCCTTGCAACGCTGTCCGCAATGATAAGCGCGGGAAGCTCGCCGCCTGTCAGCACATAGTCGCCCACCGAGATTTCCTCAGCGCAAAGCTCCTCAAGCACCCTGTCGTCAACTCCCTCGTAATGGCCGCAGAGTATTATGAGCTGTTCGCATTGCGAAAGCTCTCTGACAAGCTGTTGCGTTAATATTTTGCCCTTTGGGGAAACATATATAAGCCGTGATTTTAAATTTGTGCGGTTTTTTATGTCCGTAATGCAGTCGTATATCGGCTGTGCCTGCATTACCATTCCCGTGCCGCCGCCGTAGGGCTTGTCATCCACGCGGTTGTGCTTGTTGTTGGCATAATCCCTTATGTTGGTGCATTGCACCTCAATATGCCCTGCGGCTCTGGCTCTGCCTACTATGCTCTCGCTGAGCACCGCCTCGCACATATCGGGAAACAGCGTTGCTATATCTATTCGCATTTTTACACCTCAAAAAGTCCGTCAAGCGGTCTTATAAGAATATATCCGCCGTCAATGTCGGTTTTGATAAGCACCTGAGGGATTGACGGGAACATAAGCTGTCTGCCGTCCTCGGTTCTTATGGAATAAACGTCTGCCGCACCGTTCTGATAAATTTCCTCTACCTTGCCGTAAACCTCGCTTGTATCGGCGTTTCTTACCTCAAGACCGATTATATCCTGTATAAAGTACACGCCCTGCTTAAGCTCGGCGTCCTCTCTGTTCATATACAGCATTTTTCCGACAAGCGGCTTTGCCTGCTCTATGGTATCTATATTTTTAAATTTGAGTATTACAAGCGTCTTGTGAGGATAGGCTCTTGCAAGGGCAAGCTCCTGCTTTTCCTTTCCCAAAAAGAGCCTTTCAAAGCCGCATATCACCTCGGCGCTGTCACAGTAATACTGAACTCGCACCTCCCCCTTAAGCCCTTGCACGGCTACTATTTTTCCTATTTCAAGAAATTGCTTTTTCATATTTCACCTGCTGTCTTAAGTATTTCATCGGGAGCGCTGACTATAAAATCAGCGCCGCTTTCGCAAAGCTCCTCTCTTGTACGGAAGCCCCACAGCACCCCGCAGGAGGTAAAGCCTGCGTTTTCAGCCGTCTGCATATCCACTGAGCTGTCCCCTATGTAAAGCACATTTTCGGGAGCGACGCCCATCATTTCCGCCGCTTCAAGAGCACCCGCGGGATCCGGCTTTGCCTTAATGCTGTCGTCAAGCCCTCTTACATAATCAAAGCGAATTTCGGGGAAATAGTGAGCTATCACCTCTTTTGCTATTTTGTGCTGTTTGTTGGTGATAACTCCGAGCTTAAAGCCCATCTCGCACGCCCTTTCAAGCATGGGCTTAATTCCGTCGTAGGGTGCGGTCTTGTCCTCGCTGTGCAAGGCATAATGCTCAATAAACATCTTCAGCGCCTGCTCCTTATATTCTTGCTTATCATGGGGCAGACAGCGTTCTATCAGCTTCGGTATGCCGTTTCCGACAAAATATTTGTACTGCTGTGTCGTGTGAAGCGGAAAGCCGAGCTTATCAAGCACATAATTTGCACTGTCTGCAAGGTCGTCTATTGTATTTAAAAGCGTCCCGTCCAAATCAAAAAGTAAAGCGGAAATTCTCATTGTGATGTCCTTTCTTTTGCACACCCTAATGGCTTTTGATACATACTATTATATAAGCAAAACGTACCGATGTCAACCTCACAAAAGCTCAGGGGCTTTACAAATTTTTTAAAATATCTTGATTTAACACGTCTGTTGTGATAAAATAAGGGTATGAAAAAGAGCAGGGCAAAAGCCCTGCGGAAAGGAATAATCATGGCTAATATGGCAAAACTGCAAAGAGATTACGGAAACGTAATCTGGACGGGCAAAAAATGTATACTCGGTTTGCCCATATCCTTTACAAGATACATTCTCACGGATAATATGCTTTATACCAAAATAGGCTTTTTGAATATAAAGGAGGACGAAATCGAGCTTTACAAGATAACCGATAAAACCATGACCTTTACTCTCGGTCAGCGCATGGTTGGCTGCGGCACGATTACCGTTACCGCAAGGGATTGCGACACTCCCGAAAAGAAGCTCATATCAATAAAAAAGCCGAGAGAGGTCAAAAGGATTCTTGACGAAGCGGTAAAATCAGAGCGCGACAAGTACCTGGTAAGAGGCAGGGATATGGTCGGAGCAAATCTGCACGGTCATGAGGGAGAACAAGCTTACAGCGCAGACGAAGGCTTATTTGAAGAATAAACCATGTCAAAAATAAAAGAACTGCTTTCGCTTTGCTTGCACCCGTCAAAATGGGGCGAGCTTTTCAAGCAGTACCGTGAAATTATCCTGTATGTTATTTTCGGTGCGCTTACTACTCTCGTTTCAATAGTCACCTATTTTGTCGCAAGGCTTGCTTTCCCCGACGAAAACGCCGCGCCCGATTTTTTAAAATGGATGTACCGCCTTACCTTCGGAGAAGGAGATTCCTCCACCGTACTGCCGAATGTCATCTCGTGGATTATCTCCGTCACCTTCGCTTTTGTCACAAACCGACTGTTTGTGTTTAAAAGCAGGGCAAGGGGCTTTTGCAAAATTGCGCTTGAGGGCGTTTCCTTCTATGCTGCAAGGCTTTTTACGTTGTTTGTAGATATAATTCTTATGTATCTGCTTGTAAATCTGCCGAATATACAAAACGGCTTTTACGAATTTTGCGCCAAGGTCTTTTCAAACATTGTCGTGCTTGTGCTGAATTACATTTTCAGCAAGCTGTTTATCTTTAAAAAGAAAAAATCATAACCGTAAAACAGGGTATCCTATGGCGGATACCCTGTCTACAATCTGAAAGCCGCACATTTCTGTGCGGCTTTGTGATTTTGAGATTATTCTCCCTCTCTGAAGGTAAAGCTTCCGACGAGCTTCTGGAGCATAAGCGCCTGTGCGGAAAGCTCCTCGGACGCCGCCGCGCTTTCTTCTGCGGTAGCGGAGTTTGTCTGCACTACGTTGGAAATCTGCTCTACTCCGGTATTTACCTGCTTTACCATATCTGCCTGCTCGTTGCTTGCGGCGGCAATCTTCTTTACAACATTGCTTACGCCGTCAAGTCTTGCCTCAACCTGATTTACTGCGTCGGCGGTTTCGAGGGTTATGTTGCTGCCGTTTTCAACCGCCTGTACTGCTCTTTCGATAAGCACGGTAGTGTCATGCGCCGCCTCTGCGGACTTGCCGGCAAGGTTACGCACCTCGTCTGCTACAACTGCAAAGCCCTTGCCCGCTTCGCCTACTCTTGCCGCCTCTACTGCGGCGTTAAGCGCAAGAATGTTGGTCTGGAAGGCAATATCCTCGATAGTCTGAATAATCTTGCCTATCTCGGTAGAGGCGTCGTTTATCTCCTGCATTGCCTTTGTCAGGCTGCGCATCTTTTCGTTTGCCGCTTCAAAGTACTCGGAGGTTTCGTTTACAAGCTCGTTACCGTTTCTGCACTCGTTTGCGGTAGCTTCGATGCGGTCGGAAATATTGTGAATTGCGCCTGCAAGCTCTTCAACGGAAGCCGCCTGCTCTGTTGCGCCCTGTGCAAGCGACTGAGCGCCTGCGGATACCTGTTCGGAACCGCTTGAAACCTGCTCGCCTGCAATATTAATCTGAGTGAGGGTGTCATTTAGCTTGCGGTTGATGTCTATAACGGCGTCAATAAGCACCTTGTAGTCGCCTTTGTAAAGGTTCTTGGCATCGGCGCTGTCAACTGCAAAGTTGCCCTCTGCCATACTGCTCAGAATGTAACCGATATCGTTGATCATCTTCTTCTGCTCTTCAACTACAACCTGGGTTGAGCGGGCAAGAATTTTGGTTTCATCCTTTGTATTGATAACAGGCACTTCGCTTGTGAGGTCGCCCTCTGCGAGCTTTTCAATGCGCTGTGCGCAAAGCTTTATGGGAGCGCCTATTCTCTTGCCGATGAGCGTCGCGGTAATAACTGCAAGGATAGCCGCGGCAATCGAAATTATGCAAAGCACAAGAAACGAATCGTTCGCCGTACCGGTGAAATCATCCTTCGGAGCAGTTATTACAACTGTCCAGCCGTCTGTTCCTTCAATGGGAGCGTAGCCTATGAAATAATCAATTCCGGCGTTTGAGAAAGTACCGAAGCCGCTGTTGCCGTCGACCATTTTTGCATGCTGCTCTGCAAGAGAGGCATAAGTAGGATCCTTTTCGGCAAGCTCCTGTACATTGATCTGATTCTTTGCGGACTGGGTGTCGGGATGAGCTATAATCTTGCCGGATTTGCCGACGATATAAGCGTTGCCGTTTGCGCTGACATTAATGTCACGCACAATGTCGTTCATAAACTCGGTGTCGGGGACTATGTATACACAGCCGTCAACCGTGCCGCCAATCTCGCCGTTTTTCCACAAAGGGGCGGCAATGATGGTGCTGAGCTCACCCGTTGTCTTTCCGATCAGCGGCTCTGTAATGGTTGTTTGGCCCTTGAGCGCTCTCTGGAAATACTCTCTGTCGGAATAGCTGTTGCCGTTTGTCGCTGTACCGTCAGCGGCAATAATCGTACCTCTGTCAAGTCCGAAGATCTTGACCGCCTCATCCACTCTTGCCTGACGCTGCTCTTTGCTGAAGCCGATGGAGGACATCTGGGAATCTGCGCCCATTTCAATGGAGATATTGAGCATGGACTGAAGCTCCCACTGTACTCTTGCCGCAGCAAGCTCGGCAGTCTCATTAAACGACTGCTCAGTCAGCCTTGTTGCGGAGATATATATAGCCGCAACAGCAGTTACGGTTGCAATTGCAAGTGCGCCTATCGTAACCGAAGTCATTGCCCTTATTATTCGTCCGGCTATGGTTTTCTGTTTTGTTTTTGATTTCATGCATTTTTCCTCATTTCCGTTCCCGCCGTACGGGTTTTATCATGTCTATTATATCACCTTATCACGGTAATTTCAATAATTAGGTGATTTTTTATTGAAAATGCCAAAATTTTATGTGAAATTTAGCAAAAATCGTACATTCTATTATTTGTCGATATGGTCTTACCGGAAATTATACCCACTTTTACTGCGGTATGCATAAATTTTTCCATGGATCATTCTTTCAGGTATGAAAAATGATTGACAATAAAGCAAAATAATAGTATAATAAAGAGTATGCAGGCGATTAACGCCGCAAAACCGTATAACACAATAATACATGGAGGCTTTTTGAAATGAGAGTTTACAACTTCAGCGCAGGTCCCGCAGTGCTTCCCGAAGAAGTGCTTAAAGAAGCGGCAGACGAAATGCTTGATTACAAGGGAACAGGAATGTCCGTAATGGAGATGTCCCACCGTTCAAAGGCATACGATACTATAATAAAGGAAGCTGAACAGGATCTCCGCGACCTTATGAACATTCCCGACAACTACAAGGTGCTTTTCCTTCAGGGCGGCGCTTCTCAGCAGTTTGCGGCAGTTCCCATGAACCTCATGAAGAACAGGAAGGCGGCTTACATAATCACAGGCCAGTGGGCAAAGAAGGCATACCAAGAGGCTAAAATTTACGGTGACGCAGTAGCTGTCGCTTCCTCCGCAGACAAGACCTTCTCCTATATCCCCGACTGCTCGGATCTTGATATTCCCGACGACGCAGACTATGTTTACATCTGCGAAAACAATACAATCTACGGCACAAAATTTTGGGAGCTTCCCAACACCAAGGGCAAGGAGCTTGTAGCGGACGTTTCCTCCTGTTTCCTGTCCGAACCCGTTGACGTAACCAAGTACGGCGTTATCTACGGCGGAGTTCAGAAGAATGTAGGACCTGCGGGCGTTGTTATCGCAATTATCCGTGAGGACCTTATCCGTGACGATGTTCTCCCCGGCACTCCCACAATGCTCAAGTGGAAGACGCAGGCTGACAACGATTCTCTTTACAACACTCCTCCCTGCTACGGCATTTACATCTGCGGCAAGGTATTCAAGTGGATAAAGAAGATGGGCGGTCTTGAGGCTATGAAAATTCACAACGAGAAGAAGGCAAAAATTCTTTACGACTTCCTTGATCAGTCAAAGCTGTTCAAGGGCACGGTTGAAAAGAAGGACCGTTCTCTCATGAACGTACCCTTTGTTACCGGCAACGAGGAGCTTGACGCTAAGTTTGTAAAGGAAGCAAAGGCGGCAGGCTTTGAAAACCTCAAGGGACACAGAACCGTCGGCGGCATGAGAGCTTCCATCTACAACGCAATGCCTATCGAGGGCGTTGAAAAGCTCGTTGAGTTCATGAAGAAGTTCGAGGCTGAAAACGCATAAAATTCTGATATAAAGCCGGTGCGCAAAGCGGCTCCGGCACTAAGGAGATAAGACCTATGTACAATATTAAAACTTTAAATAAAATTGCCGCCTGCGGTACTGATTTATTCGACAGAAGCAAGTACACGGTAGGCGATGAAATTGAAAATCCCGACGCAATTCTCGTTCGTTCCGCTTCCATGCACGAGATGGAATTAGGCAGTGACCTGCTTGCAATCGCACGTGCAGGCGCAGGCGTAAACAACATTCCCGTTGACAAGTGCAGCGAGCAGGGTATCGTGGTATTCAACACTCCCGGCGCAAACGCAAACGCCGTTAAGGAGCTTGTAATTCTCGGTATGCTCATTTCCAGCCGTAAGGTTACACAGTCCATTGACTGGGCAAAGACCTTGAAGGGCAAGGGCGATGAGGTAGGAAAGCTCGTTGAAAAGGGCAAGAGCCAGTTTGTAGGTCCGGAAATAGCCGGCAAGAAGCTGGGCGTTATCGGTCTGGGCGCTATCGGCGCTCTGGTTGCAAACGCCGCCGCTGAGCTCGGTATGGAGGTTATCGGCGCAGATCCGTTCCTTTCGGTACAGGGCGCGCTTCACCTTTCGGAAAAGGTTAAGTATGTAAAGAGCAACAAGGAAATCTTTGAAACCTGCGATTATATCACAATTCATGTTCCCTTCACACCCGAAACCAAAAACATGATAAACGCACAGACAATCGCTACAATGAAGAAGAATGTACGTATCTTAAACTTCGCAAGAGGCGGTCTTGTAGATGAGCAGGCTGTTGTTGACGCCCTTGCAAACGGCGGCATGGCGGCTTATGTAACCGACTTCCCCAGCGATACGGTTATCGGTGTAGAGGGCGTTGTGGCTCTGCCTCACTTAGGCGCTTCTACTCCCGAAAGCGAGGACAACTGTGCGGTTATGGCGGCTAATGAGGTTATTGACTACATCGAAAACGGCAATATCCTCAACAGCGTAAACCTCCCCAACGTTTCAATGCCTCTCACAGGTGACGCAAAGATATGCATTATCCACAAGAACATTGAGGGCTTTATCACCAAGGCAACCGCCTGCGTTACCGAGGTAGGTCTTAATATCGACAACATGGAGAGTAGGTCCAAGAAGGATTACGCTTACACCGTGCTTGACGTTAAAGGCTCTTATGACGGCGTTGCTCAGAAGATAAAGGATGTTGACGGCGTTATCTCTGTTAGAGTTATTACTCACTGATTTATAAGATAATATTCACAGGCTGTTTCGTTTGAGAGCGGAACAGCCTTTTTATTATCCTGAAAAATGTACTGTATCCATTTTTGCTGAAAATGTGATTGACAGGGCGGTGCAAAACCTGTATAATTAGAACAGATAATAGTGTATGAAAAAGGAGGGACTATGGGATTATTTGATGAACAGGGCAACATCACTCACAGCTGGAATATCTTTCTCAAAAACTTTCCCGGCATAGGTGCGTTTAAGCTCCCTCACAATTCCTCCGAGGCGTATTACGATAAAAATACTGCCGCTATTCTTCATATACCCCCGCAGGGAGTTACCAAGGAGCAGTTCTTTTCATTGCTGGACATTCTGAATGAGCACCCCGTTGACGGACAGAGGAATGTTTTCAAAAGGCTTCACGAGGGAAAAATTGAGTACATAAGCATAAAGGTAGAGTACGACGTTGACTGCCTGCTCGGCTTTGTTCAGAATGTCACGCATATTATCGAAGACGCTATCAACAAAAGCACACCCTCGGAGTTAGACCCGCTTACCGGCATAAACACAAGAAATCATTTTATAAAGTGTGTGCGTGCGGAGCTGAACAGGCTTGGCTCAAATGCGCGGTGCTGTATGGCGGCTATCCACATCAACGGCCTTGAAAGAATGGACAGCGAGCTGAATTACAGCAAGACAAACCTTTGTATAGCAACTGCGGCAAACGCAATAAAGCGGTTTGCAGGAGATAATATTATCATCGGCGTAAAGAGCTACAAGGACTTTTTTGTATTCTTTAAGCAGATGTCCAAAAAGGAAGTTACCGAAACTCTCAAGGCTATGTACAAATCGGTGAAAAATAGCCGTCTTACCGATGAGTTCGGTGACATTATACAGACAAGAAGCGATTCCTTCTCGCTGACATCGGGCTATTGCTGGTATCCCACGCAGGCACAGTCGATAGACATGATGATAAACTATGCCGACTTCGCTCTTTTCAGTGCAATATCATCGGGAAATATCGACATGGAGTTTTCCGAAAAGGCGTTCGTTGCGGAAAACAGCAGATACGACAATTCAAAGCTGCTGTCCCACCTCATCAACGGCAACGATTTCGATTACTGCTTCCAGCCCATTATTTCCGTTGATACGGGCAACATATACGCATATGAGGCGCTTATGCGTCCCAAGGGCTGTGCTCCGCTTGAAATTCTGGACATCGCAAGACAGCAGGGCAAGCTGTACGATATAGAAATGCTGACCTTTGAAAACGTGCTGAGGATAGTAAAGGAAAATCAGCGGCAGTTTGACGGTAAGAGGATATTTATAAATTCCATACCCGACCACATCATAAGCGAAAGGGATTTTAGCCGGCTTTGCGAAAAGTACGAGGAGCTTATCTCTCAGCTTGTGGTTGAGTTTACCGAGCAGTCAGACCTTACGGGCAAGCGAATTGCTCTTATGAGAGGACTTTTCTGCGAGCAGGGCTGTAAGGTGGCGATAGACGACTACGGAAGCGGATATTCCAACACTGCGGCGGTGCTGAGTCTTGCTCCTGAGATTATCAAGATAGACAGAAGCCTTATCAAGAAAATCGACAGCGACATGAAGAAACAGCACTTCCTCACCAGCATAATAGAATTTGCAAAGCTCAACAACATAAAAATCCTTGCCGAGGGCGTTGAAACCTACGAGGAAATGAAGGTGGCAATTCTCAAGGGCGTGGATTACATTCAGGGCTATTATACCGCACGCCCCGACATGGAGATAATCACCCGGATTTCCCCAACGGTAAAAAGAGAAATAAAAGAGCTTAACGAAATCAAGTCCGGCAGAAATTCATTAATCAGATAAGATAAAGACAGGGTATCCGCCATAGGATACCCTGTTCAGAGTGTAGACAAAGCAGGTTGTATCAAGTGAAACAACCTGCTTTTCTCGTTGTTAAGTTCAAATTTTTGAAGAATGTGTGAAAGTCAGAAAAAAATCCTTTAGAGTAGTGGAATTTCTATCCCCTTGGTCGAGTTTTTCGAGATTTAGGCACGCAAAAGTAAACGAGATTTTCATTTTCACATTGGCCTTGCCTATCAATTGTGTATATCTGAAACCATGATGCTCTTCGCTGTTCCGAAAAGTCGCCGGATGGTTTCCTTTTTTTATATAGTTCCTTGTTGCCACAGTACAAAGCTGCTTCGGATGAACAAAGCCCTCCGAAGAGGATTTTGTCTAAAGTCTCAAACGCCCTGAAATCGGGGCGTTTTGGCTTATTCATAAGGTTTTATTTATTCCCATTTTGACAGCACATCGGCAATTTCATCTTCCGAGATATTCAGACCGTACTGATTTTCACCGAAGCACATCATCTCTCCGATTTCCTTCTGGAAAACAAATCTCAGCTTGCCGTCACGCACCTTTTTGTCGGTGTACAGTTTTCTGACGAGCTTTGTTCTGCTGATATAATCGGGAATTTCAACAGGGAGCCTTGCGCGGCGGCAAAGGTCAGCTACACGCCTTGTATTCTCCTTTGAGATAAAGCCGTGACGGTTGCCGAGCAAACACTGCGCTATAAGTCCTATGCTTACCGCCTCGCCGTGAAGCAGTCTGTAATCGCTCACCGTTTCAATGGCTCTGCCGACGGTGTGCCCTAAGTTCAGCACCTCGCGCAGACCGCTTTCACGCTCGTCGCTCATAACCACTCTGTATTTTATCGTACAGTTTTTCTGTGCGATGTATTCGCATACCTCGCGGTCAAAGGAAAACACCCTTTCGATATTCTCCTCAAGATAGCAAAACAGCTCCTCATCGGCAAGACAGGCGTGCTTTATCGTTTCGGCAAGACCGCTTGAAATCTGATTTTCGGGGAGCGTTTTCCAGGCGTCAATGTCGATGTACACCTTTTTCGGCTGATTGAACATACCTATAAGATTGGTTGCAAGCGGAGTGTCAACCGCAGTCTTTCCGCCCACAGAAGCGTCAGCCGCCGCAAGCAAGGTGGTGGCGTAATTTATAAACGGTACGCCCCTGCCGAAAGTGCCTGCGGTAAAGCCGGCAAGGTCGCTTACAACGCCGCCGCCCACTGCAATTACACAGCAGTCCCGCCTGTAACCCTTTTCAAGCATGGAGTCCTCTAAAAACTCCTTCATCTTTCTTGTTTTGGACTTTTCTCCCGCCGGGATTACAAACATATCAGCGGAAAAGCCCGCAGCAAACAACTTGTCAAGAATAGGCTCGGCATACAGCTTTTCCACGTTGTCATCGGTAACAACGGCAAATTGCTTTACCCTGCCTGCAAGACCTTCCTGCAAATCCTTTATCAGTACATCGCATAAGCCGTGTCCCGTTTCAATATCGTATGAATTGTCAACCATCTTTTTAAGTTCACAGTAAAATTTCATATTTCATTTCCTCATTGCGTCGCTTCTGAGCTGTCCGCAGGCGGCGTTGAGCCTGCCGCCAAATTCCTTTCTTTTGGTAACGCTGATACCCCGCTTTTTAAGCTCGTCGTAAAATTCTGCGACTGCTCTTTCGCCGCTACGCTTAAACTCTCCGTCGGGGGAGGAGTTGTACGGAATGAGATTTACCATCAGCCTTGAATTTCCTATAAGCCCTGCAAGCTGTCCTGCCTGCTCCCTGCTGTCGTTTATACCGTCCAGCATTATATATTCAACCAGCACCTTGCGCGCGGCTGTATCGGCATATTGCCCTGCGGCTTTTATTACCTCGCTGAGGGAATAGCTGCGGTTTATCGGCATAAGGCGGTTTCTCAGCTCGTCGTCGGGGGCGTGCAGGCTTATTGCAAGGTGACAGGGATTTTCCCTTTTTGCAAGAAGCGGTATTTTCGGCACTATTCCGCAGGTGGACACCGTTATATGCTTTGAGCCGATTTCAAGCCCGAAGGGGTGAGAAGCTATATCCAGAAAGCCGCAGAGATTGTCAAAATTGTCAAGCGGCTCGCCTATGCCCATTACGGTAATGTTGGTAATCTTAACCCCGCCGTGCCGCATGGCGTACAGCACCTGTAAAACCATCTCGCCCGCCGTTAAATTGCGCTGTTTTCTGAGCCTTCCGCTGGAGCAGAACGCACAGCCCATGTTACAGCCGCATTGAGTTGATATGCACACGCTCCCGCCGTATTTCTGCTTCATCAGCACCGTTTCGATAAAACAGCCGTCCGAAAGCTTAAACAGATATTTTACCGTATTCTCGTTTTGCAGAATATCCGCAAGGGTGATACTCTCAAAGTAAAATTCCTCCTCAAGCGTCTCCCGAAGCCTTGCACAGGTAGCGGAAAATGCGGAAAAATGCTCCGCGCCGTTTCTGTAAAGATCGGTAAAAATATTCCGCACGGCTTTGGCGCTGAAGCCATGCCGTGCAAAGTATTCCTCAGCCGCTGCCGGCGTGAGTGAGTATATATCCGTCATTGCGTTTCACCGTTTTCTGCGGCTATTTCCTCGATAATTGCCCTTATCTCGTCAATGCCGTCGCCCTTTTCGGCGGAGGCTTCAATGATGTGAATATCCTCGGCGCAAGGAAGCTCCGTCATCAGCTTTTCTCTGCGCTCTCTGCGCTGATTTTTCGTGAGCTTGTCAGCCTTTGTCAGCACAACCGCAAACGGCACTTCGTTGTCGATAAGGTAGTTTATCATCATTATATCGTCCGCAGTAGGAGGATGGCGGAAATCCACAAGCTGGAACACAAGCGCAAGGTTGCGGTCGTCGGCGAGATAGCCCTCTACAAGTCCCGCCCAGCGCTGTTTTTCCGACTTTGAAACCTTTGCGTAGCCGTAGCCGGGCAAATCCGCAAAATACACCCCGTCAACCTCGTAAAAGTTAATGGTGACCGTCTTTCCGGGACTGGAGCTTACTCTTGCGAGAGCCTTGCGGGAAAGAATTTTATTGATAAGCGAGGATTTGCCGACATTGCTCCTGCCCGAAAAGGCTATTTCCGCTTTCTCGGATTTGGGTATCTGGGAAAACAGACCGTAGGAAGCACTAAACCGGGCTTTGTTAAAATTCATTGCAAACCGTCCTTTTCTTTAGCCTGCGCTGTCGGTTGCGTTTTCCGACTTTTTGCTCCGCTTTGCCTTTGCAGGCTCTGCGGGAGCCTTGCTTTGCTGTCTTACCGCACGGGCGTTGGGCTTTACGAGAGCCGTGTTCAGCACTGTGTCAATGTTGTCGGCAAGCACAAAATCAAGGTTTTCGAGTATAACGTCGTCAAGCTCTTTCATATCCGAGGCGTTTTCCTTTGGAATAATCACGGTTTTCACACCCGCCGCATACGCCGCCATTGTCTTTTCGCGAAGTCCGCCAATCGGCAGTACCTTGCCGCGAAGCGTAATCTCACCCGTCATAGCCACATCGCGGCGTACCGCAATGCCCGACAATGCGGATATAAGCGCAGTTGTCATGGTGATACCCGCAGATGGGCCGTCCTTGGGCACCGCACCTTCAGGCGCATGGATATGTATATCCCTGTTCTTGTAAAATTCCGTGTCTATCTCGTACTTGCGTGCAAGGCTGCGTGTAAGGCTTACCGCTATCCTTGCGGACTCCTTCATCACATCGCCGAGTGAGCCCGTAAGCTCAATCTTGCCCGTACCCTCCATAGTCAGCACCTCAAGCGGCATAAGCACGCCGCCCGCCGAGGTCCACGCAAGACCGTTCACTGCGCCCACTTCGTCTAAGGGAGCGATAAGCTCGGAGGTGTATTTAGGCACGCCGAGATAATCTTCAAGGCTTGCAGGCTTTATTACCGCCCTGCTTATTTCAAGTGCAACGAGCTTTTTGAGCGTCTTTCTGCATATCTTTGCGATACTGCGCTCCAGCTTTCTTACGCCCGCTTCTCTTGTGAATTTGTCAATAATTGCGTACAGAGCCTCGTCCGTAAAGCGCAGGGAGGAGGCTTTCAAGCCGTGCTTTTTGAGCTGTTTCGGAACAAGATGCTCCTTTGCTATGTGGAGCTTTTCCTCTCTTGTGTAGCTGCCCAGCTCAATGACGTCCATTCTGTCAAGAAGCGGCGCGGGAATGGTGTCGAGCGTATTTGCCGTGGTGACAAAAAGCACCTCGCTCAAATCGAGAGGTATTTCAAGGTAGTGATCCCTGAACGCTACATTTTGCTCGCTGTCAAGCACTTCAAGCATTGCGCTCGCAGGATCGCCCTTATAATCGTTGCCCATCTTGTCTATCTCGTCAAAAAGTATAACGGGATTCATGGACTTTGCACGGATAAGCGCGTTTACTATTCTGCCGGGCATTGCTCCGACATAGGTTTTTCTGTGACCTCTTATATCCGCCTCGTCACGCACGCCGCCGAGAGAAACTCTCGCATAGTTTCTTCCGAGCGACGCCGCAATGGACTTTGCGACGGAGGTTTTGCCCACACCCGGAGGGCCTACAAGACAGATAATCTGCCCCTTTTTGTCCGCCTCGTCCCATTCGTTTATGGCGGCAATTTCAAGTATGCGTTCCTTGACCTTCTTCAGACCGTAATGGTCCTTGTCAAGCTGTTTTTCAGCCTTGCTTATGCTGATTTTAGACTTTGTGTATACATTCCACGGAAGCTCAAGCACCGTATCGAGATATGTACGCACTACCGCCGCTTCGGGAGAGGTAGGACTGAGACGGGAGAGCTTATCGCACTCCTTGATGAGCTTTTCCTCGGTTTCCTCGTCAAAGCCGCACGCCTCTATCTTTTCCATGTACTCATAGCTTTCAGCCATCGGGTCGTCGCTCTCTCCGAGCTGACGGGCGATAGCCTTCATCTGCTCACGCAGGTAAAATTCACGGTGGTTTCTGTCTGCCGCTTCCTTCACCTCGTCGTTTATCTCCTGCTCTAAGTTGAGTATGTCAACCTCGTTTACAAGGCACTTGATGAGAAGCTCCGCGCGTTTTTTGAGCGTAGTGCAGGAAAGCAGAGCCTGCTTATCCTCCACCTTAAGGAATATATTGAAAATGATAAGCTCAATGAGCCTTTCGAGATCCTTTTCGTTTATGATGCTTGTGTAAAGCTCCTGCGGCATTTTGGGGTACAGCTCGCCGTAACGCTCAAACTCCGAAACAATTGAGCGCACATAGGCCGCCTTTTCAGCGTCCGTCAGTCCGTCCTTAAGTGCAGGAAGCTGTAAAACGGTTGCGTTGAGATACGGCTCGCTTGAAAGTATATCGCCGAGCTTTGCCGCATACAGTCCCTGTACAAGCACTCTTGTAGAGCCGTCGGGGGTGTTGAGCGTTTGGCGTATCTGCGCTACCGTGCCTATTTTGTAAAGGCTTTCGGCAGATGTGCCGTCAGCCTCCTCGTCCTTTTGCGCAACTAAAAATATATGACCGCCGTTGTTGTCAATTGCGGAATTGATTGCCTCTATCGAGCGTTCTCTCGCTATATCAAAGTGCAGAATCATACCCGGAAATACAACCAGTCCTCTGAGCGCCAAAGCGGGCATAAGAGTATATTCTTTCTTCATAATTCGTCCTTTCTCATGCTTTAGGTCCTCTTTTGTTCTCTAACTTATATATCCGTATAGGCTATTATACTATAAATCTATATGTTTTTCAAGTGGTTTTATTTGCTGTTTGCACCTAAAAGCTCCTTGTAGTGCCGTCCCCGTTCTTCAAAATTTTTGTAAAAGCCGTAGCTTGCCGAGGCGGGGGAAAGTATACAGCGGATTTTTGTGCGCGGTATTGCCGCCTTTACCGCCTGCTCCATATTCTCGGCGTACACCTTTTCTATGGCGGGATTTGTTACATTTTCCGCAATTCTTTTTCCGCTGTCGGGCAGGTAAATAAGCGTGCGAAGCGAAGCGGAGCCGTTTATATATTCCGAAAGTCCGTCATAGGGTATTCCTCTGTCAAGCCCTCCGATAATCAGCGTGTCGGTGTCGGGATAGGCTTTAAGCGCCGCTATCGTCGTCTGCACTGCGGTGCTTATGCTGTCGTTTATATATTCCGCGCCGTTTATCGTGCAGACATATTCCAGTCTGTGTTCAAGTCCCGAAAAATCGGATAGGGCTTCAAGGCACCTCTTTTCGTCACAGCCCGCTGCCGCCGCAGCAGTAAGCGCAATCGCAATGTTGTAAAGGTTATGCTCGCCTTTGAGCCGTGTTGAAAATTCGCCTTTCGGATAAAAGCCGCCGCTTGTAAAAATGCCGCCGTTTTTAGTGCCGGTATCGCCGCAGTCAAAGCCCGCGGTAATCACTTTTGCTTTTGCGTTTTGGGCAAGGCGCTTTATCTCGTCAAAGATAATGAGCGTATCGCCCGGCTTCTGATAAGCGAAGATGTTCAGCTTTGCATTTCTGTACGCTTCAAAGGAAGCATAGTGGTCGAGGTGCTCGGGGTAGACATTGAGCAGTACTGCAATATCGGGAGAGGCCTTGACATATTCAAGCTGATGGCAGGACATCTCGCACACGATAATGCTGTCTTTGGTAAAATCGTCAAGCCTTGAAAGCGGCGGTACTCCGATATTGCCGATAAGCATTGCAGTCCTGCCGCAGGAGCTTACAAAGTGAAAGATAAGGCTTGATACGGTGGATTTACCCTTTGTTCCCGTAATGCCGATAATTCTGCTCTCGCAAAAGCGTAAAAACAAATCCGTCTGCGAAGTGATTTTCGCTTTTATCTCATCGGTCACGCTGTCTTTAAGACCTATTCCGGGCGCCTTCATAATTATATCGCAGTCGCCAAGGCAGGAGAGATAATTCTCCCCGCAGCAAAGGATGCAGTCGGGCGCTTCACCTTGCGGTATTTCGTTTTTATCCGCAACGGTAATGCTCTTACAGCCGTAATTCCGTATCAGTGACAGAGTAGAACGTCCCTCTCTGCCAAAGCCGAGAATTACAACGCTCTTGCCGCAAAAAAATTCACGGAGCTTTTCTTTCATGCTCATTACAGTCTCTCCCGTTTAAGTATCTTTGAAAATTCGTCGGGCAGGAAGCTTTGGTTATCGTAAAATCCGTCAAGCGGCAAGGGCTTTTGGGGGTTTGTGTCCATATAGCCCTTAAGCAATACCGGCAGGGCCTTTCTGCGCTGTGCCGCCATGTACAGCGACAGCCTTATTTCCTGCTTTGTGCCGACGCACTCAAACGGCTTGTCAACCCCGTCATACACAAGCCCGTCGAACATATCCGAAAAGCTCTTTTCGTTAAGGCAGTTTACGCCGAATATTTTAATCAGCTCGTCATCGTCAAGAAAAGCGGCAAGCAGTATATAGACATACAGACACTTTGCACATTTGCCGCACCACTTGTTCGCCTTAGAGCCTAAGTTACAGCTTAAAAATACGGGGAAATACTGCTTGTATTCAACAAACTTCTTTGCTATCTGCCATTCGCACAGCGGGCGCAGGAAGCTGAAATAGTTTATATCCCCGCTCAAAAATTCCGAGACGTATTCTCTGAAATCCTTTTCAAATTCGGTGCTTTTGCTGTACTGATGGTTTACGTTCATACCCTCTACATACGACTCGTTGGCACTGCTCTCGTTTGACAGGACAATATGTTTTCTGCCCCTCAGATAAGCAAAAAGATACGCCGAAAAAGCCACAACCGCAGAAAAGGGCGTGTGACCGTTGAGGCAGCCCTGTTTGTTCAGTTCAAGCAGGGTTTTATCTATCGTGCGGGAGGGAGTGACAATACGGCTGTCGTCAAACTCAGCAACCCTTGCGCACGCAACCGCCGCAGGCAGGGCGTTTATGATATAGCAGTCGGTATTTTTCCGATACTGCTTTAAAAGCTCTAAGGTTACAATGCTGTCCTTGCCGCCGCCGACAGGTATCATAAGTCCCGAAAGCGGCTTTGAAACGGCAAATTCCTTTTTCCCGCCGTTATCGGGGATAATTGTCATAAATTTTTCAAAATCCGGCGTTATGCCGTTGCGGTAAAAAAATTCTCCCAGCCCGTTGAAATAGAGCTTTTTCCACCAGCGGCACTGCTTTTCGGTAAGCGAGCCGCATTTTACCCTGACAACGGGCGGGCAGGCGCACTTCCAGTAGCTTATAAGCTCTGCCATTCCGAGGTTGAAAATAATATACTCCGTAAATTCATCGGGATTTTTTAAAAGCTCTCCGTCAATTTTCCATTCAGGGTAAAAATGATATTCGTCAATCGAAAAATGAAAGGTAATGCCGCTATGCGTTACGTCATAGCCGTGATATATAAACTCCTTGTGTTTTTCTCTGAGTGCGTTGTATTTTTCCGTAATAATCACTCCCGTTATAAAATTACAGGTTTTGCGGTAAATTCGTTTCCGCAGGGAAGCTTTTTGTCAAGCGCGAGGGCGTAAAGGTTTCCCGCACGCTCCTCAAGCCTTGCCTGCCGTGCCGCCTCGTCGCTCGTTTTTGCAAGCGCCGCAAGCGAGGTATCGACAGGAAGCTTATGCTCAGCCGCCGAGAGTATCTCCCTGCCATTTTCATTCATTCCTAAAATTCTAACATACGCCGGTGGATTTTTCAAGTCGTTTTTTGTAATTCCGAGGAAGGCGCAGAGTATAAGCCGCCTTATTCGTGCCATTGTGAAGTTTTTCGATTTTGTCATCAGCATAAGCTGAGTAAGGCTTGTCGCCTTGCGCACAGCGTTGTATATCCTGCTGTCCATTCCCGAAAGGGCGTTGGGGAGCTTCTGAAAATCCGC
This sequence comes from uncultured Ruminiclostridium sp., assembly GCA_944386545.1. GTDB lineage: Bacteria > Bacillota > Clostridia > Oscillospirales > Ruminococcaceae > Ruminiclostridium_E. Next base: position 35,518 of record CALXBK010000003.1, on the reverse strand, counting down.
CCTTGACATTGTGCGGAGCTTTGCGAGTACGGCTGTTTCTATATTCTCTATGCTTGCGAAATTATCATAGTCGGTAAAATCGGTAAATGCGGATACTTTCTGCTTTTCTCTGAGCAGTCTGCGCAGCTTAGACGCGCTTATCACCGTATCGCTCCCCGTTTCGCTGTCATGGTCCGCGCCGCTTCTTTTTACCGTTACGGGCGTTATTATGCCGCCCAGGTCGTCGAGCGCGCGGATATATTCTATACCGAGCGTGTTGTTCGGCTCGGTGAGCGTTTGCACCACATCGTCGGTATAGAAACGCTCCACCGCCTTTTTAAGGGCGGCAGGGTATGAGAGCCCCTCCCTCATGTAGTTGAAAAACACCTCGGACTGGGTAGTGTAATGTACTGCCCCCGCCGCCTCCTCAAGCACGGAAATATCTCCGCATTCGCTTCCGAAGGAAAGTATATCGACACAGCCAAGCGCGTTGATTATATTGCACGCTCCTCTTGCAAAGTGCTCTGCGCTTGAAAGGGCATACGCTGAGGGAAGCTCAAGGACAAGATCTGCACCGTTTAACAAGGCCGCCTTTGCACGGGAATATTTGTCCGCAAGCGCAACATCGCCCCTTTGCGTGAAGTTCCCGCTCATCACACAGACAATGTGAGTAGCCTTGTACAGCTCCTTTGTTTTTTCTATGTGGTATTTATGCCCGTTGTGAAACGGATTGTATTCGCAGATTATCGCCGCTGTTTTCATAGTTTTACCCCCGAAAATTTATTTACCTTTTAATTTTACCATATCAATGTGAAATCTGTGTAAAAATCAAAGCAAAAATTCTCACAGGGATATTTTATTAAGTATAGATTTACGGTTGTAGAATTATTGACAGTGTTTGTCTGCAAATCTTTTACGATTGACAAAATCGCAATACCGTGGTAAAATTATAGCTTAAGCGAGATGCTTCCGCCTTTTAGGCGGCGGATGGCATTTCCCCATTCAGCAGGCGATACAATCCCTTACTGAATGGCAGCGCCACGTTGAATGGCGGGGCAAGCTCCTTATAAAGACATAGTATCATGTGGTGCAGCGCACTTTAGAATAAAAAACGGAAAAGGACTGAACAAAGAAATGAGAACATTAACGGGTGCGGATATAATCTGCGAGTGTCTTATCGAGCAGGGTGTGGATACCGTGTTCGGCTATCCGGGCGGAGCCGTGCTGAATATATACGACAGCCTTTACGCATACAGCGACAAAATCAATCACATCATCACCGCACATGAGCAGGGTGCGAGCCATGCGGCGGACGGCTATTCAAGAGCCACGGGAAGAACGGGCGTTGTACGCAACCCCGATCCTAAGCACTGCGACACAATGAGAGAGCTTTACTTCTACGGCGAGCCGTGGAGCGGCAGATACTGGGAAGCCGAATGGATAGAGGGCTTTAAAAGGGACGGCAGCTTTGTCGATACTGATGCATCCGAATAATATCGGAATAGCCTGAAATATGTCAGGGGGGATTGTTTTGAAAAGAGTATCGGTCGGACGGGTAATTCTTGCCCTGTTCATCGTGTGCGTTTATGTGTTCCTTTTCGGAATAGTGCAGGTGGTTCATGTAAGTGCAGATACCGAATATGAGCTTGAGGTGCCCATATCTCGGGCCGAGCAGGCCGACAGGCCTGCCGAGCTTTTAACCGAGCACACCACGGTAAATATAAACGATGAGCGCAAGCCGACAGCAGCGGACGGCACAGCGGCAACAACGGCAAATATGTTGCTGGAAAGCGAAACTCCGAAGGAATATCCGCCTGCCTTGCTTCCACCCGATAACAGCGAAGAACCGGACGCACCAAATGAGGATATTTTCACATTGCACGAATACAGCGAAACGCAAGCTCCCCAAACAGAGCCTCCCCAAACACAAGCTCCCCAAACAGAGTCTCCCCAAACCGATGCTCCCGAAACCACCCTTGACGAGGAAGCTCCTCCGTCAAGCAACGGGGAGAGCCCCGACGAAGAACAGCTTACCGTTATTGATTTGCGAACGGGAGAGCGTGTTACGGATTCCGCAAGAGAAATCGTCACAAGGGCGGTTATCGGTGAGATATGGAACGAGTTTCCCGGCGAGGCGGTAAAGGCTCAGGCGGTTGCCACATACACCTACATAAAGAAAAACAATATGCAGGGTGAATACCCCAAGGCTGTATACTATCCTACTAGACAGGCAGACCTTACCGAAAGAATGTACAGCCTTGTGGACGAGGTGCTGGGCGAAGCGATTTACTATGACGGCGAAATGATACAGTCGGTATTCTTTGCCTCCTCCTGCGGCTACACCAACAGCTCGATTAATGTATGGTGCGTTGATTATCCGTATCTGAGGAGTGTTGACTGTCCGTTTGACGAAAGCACCGATCCAAATTGGGGCGATATCATGACGGTATCCTCCGAGGAAGTGAAGCAGAGGATACTTAAAACGCTCGGAATTTCCCTTGACGGCAACCCAGCAGACTGGTTCAGGATAATTTCCCGCCTGGACGGCAGGGAAAAGGGCTGGATAACCTCTATTTCCGTCGGGGGTATGACAAAGGCAAACGGAAAGAACATTGACGGCAGAGTATTCAGAGAAACTGTTTTCAGCTATTTGCTCAAATCTGCGGCGTTCGACCTATCCTATGACGAGGCGGACGACAGCTTCACCTTCACCACCTACGGTCACGGTCACGGAGTCGGGATGTCACAGTACGGCGCAAAGGCGCTTGCGGAGCAGGGCTATACCTATACGCAGATTTTAAAGCACTATTTTACGGGCGTTGAAATTTATTAATAAAACACAAAAACGGCACGCTGAGGCGTGCCGTTTTCAGTATTATCGGGATTATTCCGCGGCCTTGGCTTGCGCTGTGCCGTTTTCAAAGTCGAAGGTATAGGTGAGCTTGTTTTCCGTGTCGGTAACGGTGTTGCCCGACACCTCAAGATTATCGCTCAGATTTTCGAGCATCTCAAAGCTGACGCCCTCGCTGCTTCCGCCGAACATGAACAGCCCCCCGTCCTTTACCGTGTAGAAGCGGGAAAGCTTAACTCCGTCCTCGCTGAATACCGAGGCGGCGGCAAGAGGGTATTCCTTGCCGTTTTGCGTGAGGGTATAGACATTTAAACAGCTGCCGAGCCTTGCCTTGTTAAAGCGTTCGCCGTTTTGTCCGCCGGTGCTCGGCAGAGCCTCCTTTTCGGATTTGGTTTCACCCGTTATAACATAAAGATCCGCTTTAACATTGAAATAATCCTTGTTTGCGTTTATCGCCTTGCCGCTTATACAGAAGGTATAAGCGCCCGATGCGGCATGAGCTACACACACCTCGTATCCCGCATCCCCGGAAACAAGACTTGCGCTCTCGTCAAATGGAACGGCTGCTTCGCTTAATTCGGGCAGACCGCATACGGTATTGACAGGCTCTGCGCCGCTTTCGGTGTGGGAAGTCGCCGTGCTGTCGTTGCAGGCGCAAAGCGATATACATACGGCAAACACCGCCGCCAATGATAAAATTGCCTTTGATTTCATTGCGTATTCCTCCGTGAAATAAAATTAATAGATGTATTCGTAGTATCCGCCGGTGTCAGTTGATAATACAGATATCCATCCGTCGTAGTTGATACAGCTCTCGAAATCGTCAAAAGTTACAGAATGAACTCCGTTGTAGGTCATATTATAATTTGGATCTACAAAATTGACTAATGCATTCTGTGCGCTGTAGTACGAAAGAGTTACATAATGGGTGTAGGAGGCAGCATTGCCACCTACATTGTAGTAGTCAAGATCAGCTGTATCGTATATTCTCAATATGGGGCAGCCGCCTAACCTAAGGCTTTCGCTGACATACGACAATGCCAAATCATAAGTATACCGTGTAAATGCCTTAGTTCTATATTTGAGCGTAGATGTAACAAGATTGCAATTTTGATTCATATAAGATGTTACATTAGTAATATATGTTCCGTCACGATCTGTACCCAAATCATTTGCAACCGTTTCTTGCAGGTTTGATTGAGCAAGCTCGGATTGGTTTATGTCACCGCTTCCGATTAAAGCCTGAATAACGGAAGCAGGCGCACAATAATATGATCTCTCTTGAACAAGCGCAGGGACAGTATAACGGCTGTAATATGTTCCCATATCCCCTGCATTTATTGAATTATCGCCGTCTGAGTTTAAAGAAGTTGCTCTGTCAATGTAATAATAATCCTCAAAGACTCCACGCATTACATTAGACATTGAATCATTAAGTGCGTCCTCAATTATATACATGGATTTGGGGCCTTCATAAAAAAAGGATAACTGCATTTGTTCAGAAGAGGAAATAGTATAGACTACTTCATTTATGGTATCCTCATACCCCGGGTATCTTTCCAAGTAAATATTTCTTACTGTGTTGACGGCTTCAGAGTATGTAGGTGAATCTGTTAAAGCCACCGCATGGCTTGAAACCGTTATACCAACAACTGAGGAAATAATAAGGGAAGATAATACTTTCTTTAAATTTGATTGTTTAATTGCCAAAACCTCCCTATTAATAGTTTAGTTTAATTATACCAAAAATTTTTTAACTTGTCAATAAGAATACAAAAAATTTACCTATCAACATGAAAATATAAGGCAATGTGCGTTTGCAAAGCCTTAACGATTGACAAAACCGCAATACCGTGGTAAAATTATAAAGTATATTATTATAGGGTGGAACACACTTTTAAAACAGAAAAGGACTGAACAAAGAAATGAGAACATTAACGGGTGCGGATATAATCTGCGAGTGTCTTATCGAGCAGGGTGTGGATACCGTGTTCGGCTATCCGGGCGGAGCCGTGCTGAATATATACGACAGCCTTTACGCATACAGCGACAAAATCAATCACATCATCACCGCACATGAGCAGGGTGCGAGCCATGCGGCGGACGGCTATTCAAGAGCCACGGGAAGAACGGGCGTTGTAATAGCGACCTCGGGACCGGGGGCTACAAACCTTGTCACGGGTATTGCAACGGCATACATGGACAGCGTGCCTATGGTTGCCATAACGGGAAACGTAGCCTGCTCGCTGCTCGGCCTTGATAGCTTTCAGGAGGTTGACATAACGGGCATTACAATGCCGATAACCAAGCACAACTTTATCGTAAAGGACGTAACCAAGCTTGCCGATACGATAAGAGAAGCGTTTTACATAGCGGCAAGCGGCAGAAAAGGACCTGTGCTTGTAGACGTGCCCAAGGACATAACGATACAGAAGGCGGAGTTTTTCAACAAGCCCGTAAAGCCCTGCACCGCAGAGCCCTGCATAAACGCCGATGATGCGATAGCAAGGGCGGCAGAGCTTATAAAGCAGTCAGAAAAGCCGTTTTTGTACACGGGCGGCGGAATTTACGGCGATGAGGGTGCAAAAGCCCTTAAAAGGCTCGCCGACATAACAGACGCTCCCGTTGCCTCATCTCTTATGGGACAGGGCTGTTATGACCAGACGGACGAAAAGTACATAGGTATGCTCGGTATGCACGGAACAAAGGCGGCGGCGCAGGCGGTAAAGGACTGCGATTTGTTTATAGCTATCGGCGCACGCTTTTCCGACCGTGTTATAGGCGATCCCAAAACCTTTGCAAGAAACGCAAGGATAATTCACATTGATATTGATCCCGCCGAGATAAACAAGAACATAAAGGTATATCATCAAATAATCGGCGACAGCACCGAGATTATGAAGCGGCTTATAAAACTGCTCCCTCGGCAAAATCACGGCGAATGGCTGTCATATCTTAAGCAGCAGGATAAAATCTATTCCGCAAGGCAAAAGGGTACGGAGCAGTTCCCGCTTACTCCCCGGACGCTTATCGAAACGCTGGACGAGCTGACGGGCGGCGAGGCTCTTATCGCAACCGAGGTCGGACAGGCTCAGATGTGGGCGGCGCAGTATTACCGCTATAAGCACCCTCATCAGCTTATCACAAGCGGGGGACTGGGCACTATGGGCTACGGACTGGGTGCGGCGATAGGCGCAAAGTGCGGCTGCCCCGACAGGACAGTAGTGAATATAGCGGGCGACGGCAGCTTCCACATGAACTTAAACGAGCTTGTAACTCTGTCAAAGCACAATATTCCCGTTGTTGAGCTTGTTGTGAATAACAATGTCCTCGGAATGGTGCGCCAGTGGCAAAGACTGTTCTACGGCAAGCGTTTTTCGCAGACCACGCTTGAACGCCCCACCGATTATGTAAAGCTTGCCGGAGCGTTCGGCATAAGGGCTTTTGTCATAGACAGCGAGGAAAATTGCAGGGAGATATTAAAGGAAGCGCTCGAAATGGCGAAAACCGCCCCTGTGCTGATTGAAGCGAGAATAGACAAGGATATAAACGTTCTTCCTATGGTGCCGGCAGGCAAATCGGTGGACGAGCCTATCCTTGAAATTGAGATTGACGACTGAAGAACAACCGCCGCAGGGCGTGAAAGGAAAGATACATGAACCGACAAAATGTTCTCTCGGTAAGCGTTACCGACAGCATAGGCGTGCTCGGCAGGGTAGCGGGGCTATTCAGCAGGAGAGGCTACAATATAAAGAGCCTTAACGTTGCCGAAACCGAAAAGCCGGGAATATCCCGCATGACTATCGTATCGCAGGGCGAAGAGGGAGAAATAGAACAGCTTGTAAAACAGCTCAGAAAGCTGTATGACGTGTCGGAGGTAAAAATACTCCATGATGCGGTATGCAGGGAGCATATAATTTTACAGGTAGGAAACAGCCCCGTATCCCGCCATGCGATAATAAAAACGGCAAACCTTTTCAGAGCAAAGGTCGTAAATGTCGGCGAAAGCTCGCTTATGCTGGAGCTGACGGGCGAGCCTGAAAAGATAGATTCCTTTATCTCGCTTTTAAAGCCGTACACCATTACAAAGCTTGTAAGAACGGGCATATCCGCTTTGGAGCGAGAATAACATGAAACTTCAGATACTTGATTCAACGCTGCGCGACGGCGTGCAGGGCGAGGGGATAAGCTTTTCGGTGCAGGATAAGCTGAAAATATTCTCGGCGCTTGATAAATTCGGAATAGACCTTGTTGAAGCGGGCAATCCCTTTTCAAACCCCAAGGATTTAGAGTTTTTCAAAAAGGCGGGTAACGGCACAACCGCAAAGCTCGTAGCCTTCGGCTCGACGGCGCACAAGGACGTTGCCGCAAGGGACGACGAAAACCTTGCCGCACTTCTTAAAGCGGGTACTGAGTATGTGTCGGTATTCGGCAAGGCGTGGGATTTTCATGTCGATAGCATTTTAAACGCTACCCTGCAACAAAACCTTGAAATGATAGAGGACAGCATAGCGTTTTTGCGCAAGAACGGCAGAAAGGTCATATTTGACGCAGAGCATTTCTTTGACGGCTGGAAGTCAAACCCCGAATATGCCATGCAGGTACTGAAAACCGCAGAAAAGGCGGGAGCGTGCGTGCTGTGCCTTTGCGATACCAACGGCGGAACATTCCCCGACGATGTGAAAAAGGCGGTAAAGGAAGTTAAAAAGCAGACCGCCTGCGCCGTGGGAATACACGCCCACAATGATAACGGCTGCGCCGCCGCAAACACGATAGCGGCGTACAAGGCGGGAATAACCCACATACAGGGTACATTTATCGGAATAGGCGAGCGTTGCGGAAACGCCTCGCTCGCAACCGCAATAGCGAATTTACAGCTAAAGCTCGGCGAGAGGATAGTAAGCGACAAACAGCTGTCTGCTCTTACCGATACCGCAAGGTATATAGCCGAGATAGCAAACATAAAGCTCGCTACCTCAATGCCCTATGTAGGGGCGGGAGCGTTTTCGCACAAGGGCGGTATGCATGCGGACGGCGTTGCGAAAAATCCTGCGAGCTTTGAGCATATCCCTCCCGAAAAGGTCGGCAATGAGAGAAGATACCTTATTTCCGAGGTTTCGGGAAGAACTGCGATACTCTCTGCGATAAAGCGATTTGACAGCACTCTTGACAAGAACAGCCCGCAGACGCTTGCCATAACCGAAAAGCTTAAAAGATTAGAACAGCAGGGCTTTCAGTTTGAGGCGGCAGTCGCAAGCTTCGATATGCTCGTGCTTAAGGAGCTGGGCAGATTTAAGCCTCACTTTGAGATAGACTACTTCAAGATTATATCCTCGCGGATAGAAAACGGCGTTGCGGAAAAGGCGACTGCGCTTATTAAAATAAAGGTGGGCGACAGCTATGAGATAACCGCAGACGAGGGAAACGGTCCGGTCAATGCGATAGATAAGGCGCTGAGAAAGGCACTTGAGGTGTTTTACCCCGAGCTTAAAGCTATGCACCTGCTTGATTATAAGGTAAGAGTTATCGGCGGCGCAGGCTCTACTGCGGCGGTGACAAGAGTAATCATTGAAAGCACGGACGGCGACAATGTGTGGACGACAGTAGGAGTATCCGACGATATTATAAGCGCAAGCGTTGCCGCATTATCCGATTCGCTTGAATATATGCTGTACATCAGCAACAAATAAAATGAAAGGAAGATAACAATATGGCAATGACAATGAGCCAAAAAATTCTGGCAAAGCACGCAGGGCTTGACAGCGTGAGAGAAGGACAGCTCATAAGGGCAAAGCTGGATATGGTGCTGGGCAACGACATCACAAGCCCCGTTGCGATAAATGAATTTAACAAGGCGGGCTTTACGGGGATATTTGACAAGGATAAGATTTCGCTCGTAATGGACCACTTTACCCCCAACAAGGATATAAAGGCGGCAACGCAGTGCAAGCAGTGCCGTGACTTTGCGGGCAAATACGATATAACAAACTATTACGACGTCGGCGATATGGGAATTGAGCACGCATTGCTCCCTGAAAAGGGACTTATCGCCCCGGGTGAGCTTTGTATCGGCGCAGACAGCCACACCTGCACCTACGGAGCGCTCGGCGCATTCTCAACGGGAGTAGGCTCTACGGATATGGCGGCGGGAATGGTAACCGGCGAAGCGTGGTTCAAGGTGCCTGCGGCGATAAAATTCAACCTTACGGGTAGCTTTAACAAGTACGTTACCGGCAAGGACCTTATCCTGCACATTATCGGAATGATAGGCGTTGACGGTGCGCTGTACAAGTCAATGGAGTTTACCGGCGAGGGGCTTAAATCCATAAGCATGGACGACAGACTTTGTATTGCGAACATGGCGATTGAAGCGGGTGCGAAGAACGGCATTTTCGAGGTGGACGAAATCACCCTCGAATATGTAAAGGGCAGAGTAAACCGTGACTTTGAAATATTCAGGGCGGACGATGACGCGGTATATTCTCAGATTATCGACATTGATCTGTCCGCGGTAAAGCAGACGGTATCCTTCCCTCACCTTCCCGAAAACACAAGGACGGTTGACGGGATTGCCGAGGATATAAAGATAGACCAGGCGGTAATAGGCTCCTGCACCAACGGCAGAATGAGCGATATGCGAATTGCCGCAGAAATACTTAAGGACAAGCACATCGCAAAGGGCGTAAGGTGCATAATTATCCCCGGCACGCAGAAGATTTATCTAGACTGCGTAAAAGAGGGACTTGCGGAGATATTTATAAACGCAGGCTGTGTATTCTCAACCCCGACCTGCGGACCGTGTCTGGGCGGCCATATGGGAATACTTGCGGCGGGCGAGAGAGCTATCTCTACCACCAACAGAAACTTTGTCGGCAGAATGGGACACACCGACAGCGAGGTATACCTTGCAAGCCCCGCAGTAGCGGCGGCAAGCGCGATAGCAGGAAAAATAACGGGAATAGGATAAGCCATGGTAAGACATATAGTAGTACGGAAGCTGAAAAACAGCCTGCCGGACGATGAGAAAGCCCGTCAGAAGCGGCTTATAATGACGGGCAGGCCCCTTATTGAAAAGAGGGGCTTGAAGGTCTTGCCGATAAAATTGACGGTGTGATAAAGCTCAAAGTGATAGCCGATACCCTCATCACGTCAAACGCCGATATTATGCTTGACAGCACCTTTGAAAGCAAGGAGGCACTCTCAGCTTATGCTGTGCACCCGCTTCGCAGGGATATAGGCGAAAGGCTTGTAAAACCGTTTGTTTCGGACAGAAGCTGTATAGATTACGAAATATAAGGAAGGATTTTTATATGAAAGCACACGGCACAGTACATAAATACGGCGATAATGTCGATACCGACGTTATCATACCCGCAAGATACCTCAATACCGCCGACCACAAGGAGCTTGCAAGCCATTGCATGGAGGACATCGACAAGGACTTCGTGAAGAATGTAAAGCAGGGCGATATTATTGTAGCGAATATGAATTTCGGCTGCGGAAGCTCCCGTGAACACGCCCCGATTGCAATAAAGGCAAGCGGAATATCCTGCGTAATAGCAAGCACCTTTGCAAGAATTTTTTACCGCAACTCCATTAATATAGGCCTTGCCATTCTCGAATGCGACGAAGCGGCAAAGGACATTGAAAACGGCGACGAGGTAGAGGTTGACTTTGACACGGGCGTTATCACCAATGTGACAAGGGGCTGTACCTACAAGGCAGAGCCTTTCCCCGAATTTATTAAGGAAATTATCGGCAAGGGCGGACTGCTTAATTCCATAAAACAATAATCTGAAAGGAATATTTGTTATGACAAAGAATATAGCTGTTATAAAGGGCGACGGAATAGGTCCCGAAATTGTGACTGAGGCGACGAAGGTGCTTGACAAGGTCGGAGATAAATTCGGTCATACCTTCAATTATACACAGCTTTTAATGGGTGGCTGTTCAATCGACGCAAACGGCGTGCCGCTGACCGAGGAAACAATAGCGGCGTGCAAAAGCTCCGACGCTGTGCTTATGGGCTCGATAGGCGGCGACACCACCACATCGCCGTGGTATAAGCTCCCTCCGAATTTCCGCCCCGAAGCGGGACTGCTCGGTATCAGAAAGGCGCTCGGACTGTTTGCAAATCTGCGTCCCTGCCATCTTTACAAGGAGCTCAGCGGCGCTTGCCCCTTAAAGACGGAAATAAGCTCAAAGGGCTTTGATATGCTGATAATGAGAGAGCTTACGGGCGGTCTTTATTTCGGCGAGCGCAAAACCGAGGAGGTAAACGGCGTCATGACTGCAACCGACACCCTCGTTTACAGCGAGGAGGAAATCAGGCGCATAGCGGTAAAGGCGTTTGATGTTGCGATGAAGCGCAGAAAAAAGGTAATCAGCGTTGACAAGGTGAACGTGCTTGATTCTTCCCGCCTTTGGAGAAAGGTTATTACCGAGGTCGCAAAGGACTACCCCGAGGTTACACTTGAACACATGCTGGTTGACAACTGCGCCATGCAGCTTGTAAAAAACCCTGCGCAGTTTGATGTAATGGTAACGGAAAATATGTTCGGCGACATTCTCTCCGACGAAGCGAGCATGATTACAGGCTCAATAGGTATGCTCCCCTCTGCAAGCATGAACGAAACAAAGTTCGGCCTTTATGAGCCCAGCGGCGGCTCTGCGCCCGACATTGCCGGACAGAATAAGGCAAACCCCATAGCGACAATACTCTCCGCCGCAATGATGCTCAGATACAGCTTTGATATGACAAAGGAAGCCGATGCCGTTGAGTCGGCGGTAAGCAAGGCGCTCGCAGACGGCTGCCGCACGGGCGACATAATGAGCGAGGGCATGATAAGGCTCTCCTGCTCGGAAATGGGCGACAAAATATCGGAATTAATCTGACGGTATAATGCCTATAATGTGGTGTAACGAGTTACATTGTGTTGTACATCTTGCACGAGTTTTAAAGATGTCATATATGGAAAATAGCCTAAATTTTAAGAAAACCCAAAAATTTGTTAAATTATCTATTGATTTTTGGAATGGGATATGATATTCTTTACTTACAGAAAACACCCGCAAGGTTTATTTAACGGAAAAAAGGCGGGGGAATTTTGGATTTAAGGGCGCAGACCCTTAAACATAAAAAATTTTTACACATTTCAAGGAGGTAATTTCCCATGATAAAGAAATTACAGCAGCTCAAAGCCAAGAAGGGCTTTACCCTGGTTGAGTTGATCGTTGTTATCGCTATCATCGGCGTACTCGCAGCTATCCTCATCCCCACCATGCTCGGCTTCGTTACAAGCTCGAGAGTAACTTCCGCAGATACAACCGCTAACGAGATTGCAAAGCTCGTTGACCAGTTCCTTACCGATGCTGATACGAAGCAGTACGGTATGCTGAAGGGCTCTACTGTTATTCAGAACTTTGAAGTAACGGCAACCACAACAGGCGGTACAACGAACTGGGACGTAAGCGCAGGTGATGCTGCTAATTTCCAGTCCGGCGGCTCTATTGGTTGGGGTACCGCAGCTACAGGTGTTGTCACAGGTCAGACTAAGGTCGGTGTTACAAACGCAGAGACTCTGCTCGGAATCCAGATTGCTGATGCATTCCCCTCTATAACAAGTGCAGCTATCTCAATTCACTGTGTAGCAGGTGACTGTGTAGCAGTTTGGTACACAGCAGATACAAACGTGATTGGTGATGTAACTATGTCTGCATTCGGCACTACACCTACTCAGGCTTGGGCAACTGATCCTTACAGTTGGGACAACAGCACGGCAGGTATTACTGTCGATGGTTTCATCGTTGGTACATCTCCTAAGCTCAACCTTGGCTAATATTTAGCTGTTGGATTAAACTCACTTACATAACGCCCCCTGCGAAAGCGGGGGACGTTTCATTATATGCTGATACGGGGGATAAAGCTGCTGTATGCCGTCAAAAGCGTAAAGCGAAAGCAAAATGTGAAAATCACGCTTTAATTTGTCCAATTTAACATTTTTTCTTCAAAAATACTTGAAATAATAAAGCATTTATGATATGATAGCAAAAACAGATATTGTAAGTATTTGAACAGGGGTGAGGTTATGAAGAAGAAAATGCTGCGCATAAAGGAAAAACACGGCTTTACGCTTGTCGAGCTGATTGTGGTAATAGCTATCATAGGCGTGCTTGCCGCAATACTTATACCCGTTATGCTCGGCTTTGTGACAGATTCAAAGGTGACCTCGGCAAATTCGACTGCCGACTCAACCGCCGACCGGCTTAACAGTTACTTCACCTCGCTTGACGCAGAGGCGCAGGGTATGCTTCACAGCGATACTGCTACCGCCGTAATAAGCATAACGGTATCGGGCGGCAGCTGGACGGCAAACTTTAAAAACAGCACCGACAGCGCAAATTTCGCTACCGGTTCTGACCACGACTGGACTGTTGCGGGTACGGCTGTCAGCACGAGTGACAATGCCCCTGCCCAAAGCGGCAATGCGCTGAATTTGCTTGCTTTACACCTTGCAAACGGTTATCCCACACTTCAGACGGGATATATTGAAGTTTACATGAAAAGCGGCGTTGTAGAAGCGCTGATTTTCACCAATGAAACAAGCACGGCGGCAGATGTCGCAGAGCTGTCCACAAACTACTCGTCGGGTGCGCTCAGCACAACCGCAACCGTCAACTGGGGGGATAAATCGGCAAAATGGAACGGAGATACTCCCGGAATTACTCAGAACGGCTACACCGTCGGAACATATCCGACACTTGAAACTCTTATGGTATAGCTAATAACAAACGCCCCGATTTTCGGGGCGTTTTGTCTATTCAATTTCAAAATCAGAACGCAATTCTTTCTTCAATATACGCCTTAACCTCTGCGATGGGGATACGTACCTGCTCCATTGTGTCGCGCTCTCTGACTGTTACACAGCCGTCCTCTTCGCTGTCAAAATCATAGGTAATGCAGAACGGTGTGCCTATCTCGTCCTGTCTGCGGTATCTCTTGCCGATAGCTCCTGCCTCGTCATAATCAACGCAGAAGTACCTGCTAAGCTCGTCTGCTATCTTGCCTGCCTGCTCTCCGAGCTTTTTGGAAAGGGGAAGAACAGCCGCCTTGACGGGAGCAAGATAAGGATGGAAATGCATAACCGTTCTTGTTGTGCCGTCGGGAAGCTCCTCCTCGTCATAAGCTTCGGTGATAACCGCAAGGAACAGTCTTTCAACGCCGAGAGATGGCTCAATGACATAGGGAACGTACTTTTCGTTGGTTTCGGGATCGAAGTATTCCAGCTTCTGACCGCTTGTTTTAATATGCTGAGTGAGGTCGTAATCCGTCCTGTCCGCAACGCCCCATAGCTCACCCCAGCCGAACGGGAAGAGATACTCAAAGTCGGTTGTAGCCTTTGAGTAGAAGCAAAGCTCCTCGGGATCGTGGTCGCGCAGACGGAGATTTTCCTCGCTGATGTTGAGGGATAACAGCCATTTCTTGCAAAAATCCTTCCAGTAGTAGAACCAGTCAAGGTCGGTGCCGGGCTTGCAGAAGAATTCAAGCTCCATCTGCTCAAACTCTCTTACTCTGAAGATGAAGTTGCCGGGGGTAATCTCGTTTCTGAAGGATTTGCCCACCTGCGCCACGCCGAAGGGCACCTTTTTACGGCTGGTACGCTGAATGTTGAGGAAGTTTACAAAAATACCCTGCGCTGTTTCGGGACGGAGATAAAGCTCGCTCTTTGAGTCCTCGGTTACGCCCTGGAAGGTCTTGAACATAAGGTTGAACTGTCTTATGTCCGTAAAGTTTGCCTTGCCGCAGTTAGGGCAGGTGATACCCTTTTCACGTATATAGTCGGACAACTGCTCGTTTGTCCAGCCTGCACAGCTTGTGCCGTCAAAATCCTCGATAAGATTGTCGGCTCTGTGTCTTGTCTTGCACTCCTTGCAGTCCATAAGAGGATCGGAGAAGCCACCGATATGACCGGAGGCAACCCAGGTCTGGGGGTTCATCAGAATTGCGCTGTCAAGTCCTACATTGTACTTGCTTTCTTGAATAAACTTTTTGCGCCATGCCGATTTGATGTTGGTCTTTAGCTCTACTCCGAGAGGACCGAAATCCCAGGTGTTGGCAAGTCCGCCGTAAATCTCACTGCCGGGGTAGATGAAGCCTCTGCCCTTGCAGAGAGCAACAAGCTTGTCCATCGTTTTTTCTGTGTTTTTCATGTTTTTATTTTCCTTTCATGCCCCGCATGGCTTGCGGGGACAATTTTTAACGGTTTAAATTCACAGCCTATCCGTTATACAACAACGCCGTACAGAGCAAAGCCCTGTGCGGTGCTGTCAATGTTGAATTGTGTTTTGATTAAAGCTTTTCAATCCAGCCCATATCATCAGGGAGCTTGCCGTACTGCATACCTGTCATGGTATCGTAAAGTCTTTGAGAGATAGCTCCTATCTTGTTGCCGTTTATCTCCATAACCTTGTCGCCCCACTTGAGATGACCGACAGGAGAGATAACAGCCGCTGTACCCGTACCGAATACCTCGTTGAGCTTGCCCTCGTCGTAAGCCTTTGCAACCTCTTCAATGGAAATTTTTCTCTCGCTTACCTTAAGTCCCCACTTCCTGCAAAGCTCAATAGAGGACTTTCTTGTGATACCCGAAAGGATAGAGCCCTGGAGCATGGGAGTAACTACCTCGCCGTCAATTACAAAGAAGATGTTCATTGCGCCGACCTCTTCAATATACTTGCGCTCAACACCGTCAAGCCAAAGCACCTGAGAGTAATTTTGCCTGTGCGCCTCGTCCTGACCTGCAAGAGAAGCCGCATAGTTGCCGCCTGTCTTGGTAAAGCCCATACCGCCTCTTACCGCACGCACATAGTTTGTCTCAACGTAGATGCTTACGGGATCAAGTCCTGATGCGTAGTATGCCCCGGAGGGTGACATGATTATCATGAAGTAATACTTGTCGCCGGGACGAACGCCGAGGAACGGATCAGCCGCAAAGATAAAGGGGCGTATGTAAAGCGATGCGCCGTCTGTATGAGGCACCCAGTCAGCGTCAATCTTAACCAGCTGGTGAAGAGCCTGCAAACAGTCGTCAACATTGAGCTGAGGAATAACAAGACGCTCTGCGGAGATGTTCATTCTGTTAAAGTTTTCTCTGGGACGGAAAAGCTGAATATCGCCCGAGGGAGTTCTGTATGCCTTCAAGCCCTCGAAGATTTCCTGTCCGTAATGAAGCACCATAGCCGCAGGAGAAAGTGTAATATCTCCGTAGGGCACTATGCGTGCGTCGTGCCAGCCCATGCCCGTATCGTATTCCATAACGAACATATGGTCGGTGAAAATATGTCCGAAGCCGAGCTTGGTTTCATCAGCCGGCTTAGCCTTGGGAGCAGTTGTTTTTTCAATTCTGATTTCCATTGTAGTCAGACTTCCTTCCTTTAAGGTGTTTGCAAGCAAAAACTTTTTATCCTTCACAAAAGAAAGCTCCGTGCCGTATTTTACAACACTCCTTTGCCGCACGAACACCGTTTTATCCGTACTCAAAAATTATACCACTTTTTATTATTAAATGCAATATCATTTTTGCATATTTTGAAATATTTTGTGGTTTTTCTTTCATACAAAGTGTATAAGCGTATCAGTCCTGGCCGTAATAGGCGTTTTTGCCGTGCTTGCGCAGATAGTGCCTGTCAAGAAGCTCCTGCATTATCGGCTGTACGTCATTGCCCAGCATCAGCGTCATAGCCGCCGCTTTAGCGCAAAATTCCATCACCGCCGCGTTGTATGCCGCTTTTTCGGGGGAAACGCCCCATGAAAACGGACCGTGTGAGAACACATTTGCTCCGGGTATTTCGTCGGGATTTATGCCGCGATCTTTAAACGTTCTTATTATCGCAAGTCCCGTTTCCTTTTCGTATTCGCCCTTTATCTGCTCTGCGGTCATTTTGTCCGTGCAGGGAATATCGCCGTAAAAGCAATCCGCATGAGTAGTGCCGAGCGCGGGTATATCCCTGCCGCACTGAGCGAAAATAACGCTCCACATGGAATGGGTGTGGACAACGCCGCCTATATTGCCAAACGCCTTGTACAGCTCAAGATGAGTGGGAGTGTCCGACGAGGGGCGCAAATCCCCCTCGACCTGCTCGCCGTCAAGAGTGACTACCGCAAGGTCGTCCGTTGTCAGCTTGTCATAATCAACGCCAGACGGCTTTATTACAACAAGTCCGCGTTCTCTGTCAATGCCCGAAGCATTGCCCCAGGTGAACATCGCAAGACCGTCGCGCACCAACGCAAGATTAGCGTCAAGCACCTGTTTTTTCAGCTTTTTTAGCATATTATGCTCCTTTCAGATTTTGCACAGGCGGAAAAATCTCTGCCCCAGCCTCTTGATAAAATGGTTGCGAAGCTCCGTTACTTGCGGAAGCGTCAGCTGATTTTTTGCAATACAGAACACCGAGTCGTGTCTGAAATATATCAGAAAGCACTCGTTTATCTCATAAACTGCAAAAAGCGTTTCCCACGGTGCGGAAATATTCGTGCCGGTCCTGCCGCCGACAAGTCTTATACCTACCGTATCAAGGCTGAATTTTCGCTTTGTGTTTATTGCTACCTTGCCGTATTTAATGCCGTTTTTGACAGTTACGGCAACCTTTATCGGAAAATATGCGGCGGCTAAAACGAAAAGTGCGCCGACTATCAGCCAATAAGGGAACGGTATAATACCGAAAAGTCCGAGAATGACCGCAACGTTGCACAGCAGAAAACAGCTTATCATCGTTATTTTAGGCAGTTTTTTCAGCCTGTACTCCGTAAAGCGTACTATACTGCGGTAATCGTCCGCCGTTGTGGTTATTTCCTTTTCAAACAATGCCGTCACGCCCTTTCGTCATATATTTTGTATATTTCGTTTTCCTTTTGTACAAACAGGAGCTTATTCTCGCAAAGGACTACATCTACCGTTTCGTTTTTTTCAATGTCGGTGTGATATACCGATACAGCGTTATAGTAAAAGCTCCTGTCGCCGTATTTTACCCGAACCCTGCCGTAGCCGTCGCCCTCAATACGCTCCGAGGCGACAGCCTTAAGTCCCGAAAGCTCGTCGGCGTTAGGCTCTCGTCCCGAAAAGAAATCAATGAAAAGCGGCGCTAAAAAATGCGCTCCGATAAAATTTACTATCATCGAAAAGCAGATGTCAACGGGTACAGTCATGTACCACGGTAAATTAAGCGGCAAAAGAGCAAGACCTATAAGTCCGAAGCTAAGAGTAAAAGCGGCATAGCCGTAAATGCTCTGCGGTACGAACTGCTCAAGCGGTACGGTTTTGCATTTTGGGAGCTTGAAGGCGATATTGACCTTAAGCCTGAAAAATATCAGCATGACAAGAAGCCCCAGAAGTCCTGCCGCGCCGAAAACTGCGCAGACGGTAAAAAAAACTCTCACTTCTTTTCTTTGTCCTCACCGTTTATGCTGTTTATCGAGAATAGCACCTTGGCAATTCTTCTGCCGTTTATTTTAAGCACCTTGATGGTGAAATCCTTTGTAGATACGGTTTCGCCTGCTTCGGGGATTTTGCCGAACAGCTCAAGCACCCAGCCGCCCACCGTCTTTGCGCTGCTGTCTACCTTTGCGTATTCGCCTGTTCTCTTGTGCCAGTAACGCTTAAACACGGTAAGCGAAACGTCGCCGTTCACGCTGAACTCGTTGTCGGAGATAAAGGAAACGGGAGCCACTATCTCGTCGTTCTCGTCCCATATCTCGCCGACAAGCTGTTCGAGTATATCCTCAAGCGTCACGATACCGAGCGTGCCGCCGTATTGGTCAAGCACTACTGCCATGTGTATCTTGTCATGCTGCATTTGCTTCATGACGTCGCTTATCTTCATAAGGTGAGGAACATAGTGTATCTCCTGCACAATATCGCGGAGAATAAATTTCTCGTCCCCGCACGTGATATAACGCTTGAAAAAGTCCTTCTGGCTGACAAAGCCGCATATATGGTCGATTGAGCCTTCGTACACGGGCAGACGGGAATACTCCTCGTTGATAAAGGTTTCCTTTACCGTTTCGATGTCCTCGTTTATATCCACCGCCGTAACGTCAACCCTGTGGGTGATAATTTCGTCAACCACAGTTTCGTCAAACTCAAGCGCACTCTTCACAAGGTCGTGCTCCTGCTCCTCAAGCACGCCCTCGTCCTCTATCTCGTCAATAATCGCAATAAGCTCCTGCTCGGTAACTGTAACCTCCTTCTTGTTTCCGAAAATCTTGGAAATCAGCTTTTTGAGCAGTATAAAGAACGCCGAAAGCGGAGTAAAGATAAATGTCAGAAAGGTGACTATTCCGCTTGATTTGGAGGAAAAGCTCTCTGCGTGGTCCTTTGCTATGCTTTTCGGCATAACCTCGCCAAAGGTGAGAATAATCAGTGTCAGAGCAACGGTTGAAACCAGCGCCGCCGTATCGGGATCATCAATGAACTGCGTCGCAATAAGGGTGCCGATTGACGACGCTGTGATGTTAACGATATTGTTTCCGATAAGTATTGTGGTTATTACCTTGTCATATTTTTCAATAAGCTTAAGAGCAAGCTTTGCGCCGTGCGAGCCGTTTTCCGCCATGCTTTTGAGCCTTATGCGGTTAGAGCTTGTAAGCGCGGTTTCGCTCGCTGAAAAGAATGCCGAGCATATTACCATAACAACAAGTATTGCTATCTGTACTTCCATATTGGTTGTTACCTCGTTTAAATATAAATTATTCCCAAAAGAGTATATATATCTATAATATCATATACCACAGCGGCGGTCAATAGTAAATTTGTAAAATATAAGCCTTTTTACGGCGCTTCAAAGCGATTAATACGGCAAAATAATAAAAATTTTCAAAAAGGGCTTTTCATATCCGCAGATTTATGTTATCATAATAGTGTCTATATGTATTCTTAACTGAGGTGAAGGTATGAACGCAGAGGATTTATCCGAACTTTTGAAAAAAGCGGGCAACGGCGAGCCTGCGAGCTTTGCAAGACTTTATGCGGCGGTATACCGCCCTCTTTACAGAATAGCCGCAATGGCAACAAAGAGCGAAGAAGCGGCGACAGAAGCGGTAAAGCTTACTGCGCTTGACAGCTATGCCGCATTGCCGACTGCGGGTATTAAATCAGGTCCTGCGTTTGTGGAGTGGATAATAAAGATACTCTGCACAAAATTAAGGCATATATGCAAGGATTCAAGGCTTGCGGACAAGACAGACGAAAGCTCCTCCTACATAAAGCAGGCGTTAAACTCCCTGCCCGATATAGAAAGACTTGTGTTTGCCGTCAGCACGGTGTGCGGCTGTACGGCGGAAAAGGCCGCCTCACTTTGCGGCTACACCGAGGAAACAGTAGGCGTCTGCCTTACCAATGCCGAGGTATCGCTCAAGGCGGCACTTCTCTCAAAAGAACCGATTTAGCCCGGAGGTATTACCCTGATGGAATTACTGGAACAGAAGATAAATGAATATATCTCCTCGCTGAAAATTCCCGATGAGATAACTCCGAAGCAGATAGAAAGACTGGTTACGGACAGCGGAGAAATCACCGCAGGCGTTTTCCTCAAACGCCTGCGAGAGATGAAGATAAGCGGCTCGGACTTTCTTGAGCTGCTTGGAAATTCCCGCATAAGCAACATGGAGTTTCGCAGGATTGAGGAGAACCCTCACTTAAAGTATGAGGAGCTGCTGAGAATTTTAGATAACTCCTCGCTTACAAGTGAGGATTACTGTATGATAATTTCAGTAGCCGCACAGAAAATAGAGCTTGAAAATCAGCGCAGACAAAGAGAAGAGGATACTCTGCGCCGCATGAAGGAGGAGCTGTCTGCCGTTCATGCCGAAGACAAAGCAGGAACAGAGCAAGCTCCCGTTGATGACGCACAAACGGCGCAAAATGAGGAAACAACGCAAGCTCAGCCCGAGGTTAAATCCGAAGCCGAGCCGATTGACGCCGTTTCGGAAAGGGAGCTTGCAGTACAGCGCTTGCTTGAAATAGCAAAATCCCGCTCGGATATTGCACTTGAAGAAGAAATTGCTGCCGAAAACGTAAAAATTGAGGAAGATTATACCGAAAGTAATGAAATAAGCTCTGATTTTGACGAAGAAAACGAGCCTCAGCCCGATGCCGATGAAAGCGAAAAACAAAGCCCTGAGAGTACCGCAGAGTTTGAGATACCCGCAAAGCCCGACAGCGAGTTTGAAGAAGATGACGGCGAGCTTGACGATGGTGACGACATAGGAAGCACAGCAGAGGATATTGCGGCGGTACTCGGCGAGCTTGTCCAAGCTGATGAAGATGAGCCGGACGAGCCTGTGTCAAAGCGAAGCCGCGGGTATATCATAGCGGCATTTGCCTTTGCATTCGTGCTGTTTTGCGGCGCGGGTACGCTTAAAGCATTGCAGTATTACGAAATAATCCCCAAGCTGATATATGAAATTCCTGAGGTGATAAAGCAGAGGATAGTGGACTTTACCTCCTTGCTTGACGAGGCGAAAAACGCAGACGGAAAGATAAGCTATATGCTCCCCGACTGCTTTGTAAAGCCCGAAGCAAGCCGTGAAGCAGCTCCTCAGAGCCTGAGCTTTTCCGACCTTGTGCTGACGGTAAGCAACGGCAGAGTATGCGGAGCAAAGTCCTCTGACGGAAAGCTCGGCGACAGCTTTACAATAGAAACAGGCTGCGCCGATGTGCGTATCTGCATTGTTTCGGACAAGCTTGCGATAATAGCGTCAGGCGGTGGTAAAGTCACCGTGAGAATTTACGAAAGAAGCGGCATAGAAAAGGGCGAATTTGTCGAAGAATTTATACTTTCAGGAGTTCTTGTCGATTATTATACCGACGGTAAAACGATTTATACCGTTACAAAGGACAGCTTTGCGCTGGGCGAAGCGTTGTCGGACAAGCTGACGTCATTCCTTCCCTCCTTTACGGCGGGAGAAAAGCTGTCGGTAGTGCCCTTTGACAGAATTGTACTTCCAAAAACGGTAAACAAGCTGTGCTATTACACGGTGTACGCTGTCGGTGCTGACGGGAAAGTAACCGAACGTTCCGTTCTGACGGGCGAAAACAGCGGCTGTGCGGTATCGAAAAACGGCCTTGTCACCGCCGTTACAACCTGTCTTAACGATAAATACACTTCTGAGATAACTCATGTCAGCTTTGACGATAAGCTGACATATACCAAAAAAGAGGCGGACGGAGCGATAAATCCCAAGCTGCTTACAGCGACTGAAACGGGATATGCCGTAATCGGCGCAGTTTTCTCCGAGGAACGCACGGATAACACGGTGCGCATTTACAGCGGAGCCTTTGACTCCGAATCGGCGATTGTCGGAATTGCCGAGGGCAAGAGAATTGCCCGTGTTGAGGCGGGCGGCGGTATACTAAGCCTGTATTCTGACGATGAACAGCCGCTGAGATACAGCCTTCGGCTTTCGGATATGACAGCGACGGACGAAGCGCCCAATCCCGATACCGTACATCTTTTCGGGGAGTATTCAGCCTATGCAAAGGTTGAAGCGAACGAGAACGGCGACCGCACGGGAATATCGCTGTTCATAGTAAATGAGAGCCATGCACAGGCGGCGAAAATTACCGCGTCGGCAGGAGACTGGAACGCTTATCTCTCCTCTGCGGCAACCGAAAACGTGTCACAGCTTGCGGTATACAGCGACGGAAAGACCGCGCTTATCGGACTGCCTATGACCTATTTTGACGGAATATGTCAGGTGAGCGAATACCGCTTCTATTCGTTTGACGGGGCAAAGCTTACCGAAAAGGGAAGCATCTGCCTTTATGACAAGGAATACCGCAGTATAAGCTGTGTTATTGCAGGAGAAAAGCCCTGCATCTACACAATGTGGGATAACAGAATAATTACCGCGGATATTGACAAAATCAAAATAATTTCGGATATTGTCATAGATTTGTAAACAGATATTTTTGCGCCTGATTTCTCCGACACATTTTAAGTATTATGTTTTGTCTATATCATTAAAATAGCTCCCCTGCTTTTTCAGGGGAGCTATATTTATTTGATTACTTATCGCTTAAAAACTCGTCTATGCTCTTTGCCGCCTGTTTTCCTGCGCCCATTGCAAGGATAACGGTAGCAGCGCCCGTAACTGCGTCGCCGCCTGCATAAACGCCGTCTCTTGTTGTTTTCATTGTAGCCTCGTCAACTACAAGACAGCCTCTCCTGTTGGTGTCAAGACCGGGAGTTGTGCTTCTTATCAGGGGGTTGGGAGATGTGCCGATTGACATTATTACCGTGTCAACGGCAAGCTCAAAGTTACTGCCCTGCTTTACAACAGGTCTGCGGCGGCCGCTTTCATCAGGCTCGCCAAGCTCCATCTCAACACATTCGACAGCCTTTACTCTGCCGTTTTCGTCGGGGAGGATTTTCACGGGGTTGGTGAGGTTCTTGAAGATAATGCCCTCCTCCATTGCGTGATGTACCTCCTCCTTACGTGCGGGCATTTCTTCCATGCCCCGGCGGTAAACGATGTATACATCCTTTGCTCCGAGCCTCTTTGCACATCTTGCCGCATCCATTGCAACGTTGCCGCCGCCTACTACCGCAACAGCCTCGCTCTTTATAATCGGGGTGTCGTATTCGTCAAGGTACGCTTTCATGAGGTTTGTTCTGGTGAGGTACTCGTTTGCGGAGTAAACGCCGATGAGGTCCTCGCCCTCAATTCCCATAAAGGAGGGAAGTCCTGCGCCCGAGCCGATGAATACAGCCTTGTAGCCCGCTTCAAACAGCTCGTCAACGGACAGCACCTTGCCTATTACCATGTTGGTCTTTATCTCAACGCCCATAGCCTCAAGATTTTCAATTTCCTTTTTAACAATTGCCTTGGGAAGTCTAAATTCGGGGATACCGTAAACTAAAACGCCGCCCGCAGTGTGGAACGCTTCAAATACTGTTACTTCATAACCCTTTTTTGCAAGGTCACCCGCACAGGTAAGTCCCGAAGGGCCTGCGCCTACAACCGCAACCTTTTTGCCGTTGCTCTGAGGCTTTTCAATCTTTGCATTGCTGTGCGCCATGTGGTAGTCGGCGCAGAAACGCTCAAGCCTGCCGATTGCAACGCTCTCGCCCTTAATTCCTCTTACGCACTTGCCCTCGCACTGGTTTTCCTGCGGGCAAACTCTGCCGCATACTGCGGGAAGTCCGTTGGTTGTGGTGATAATCTCGTAAGCCTCCTCGAACTTGCCCTCCGCAACCTTTGCGATAAATTCGGGTATTCTTACGTTTACGGGACAGCCGTTTACACATGGCTTGTTCTTGCAGTTAAGACAGCGTGAAGCCTCCTCCATTGCCATCTCCTCGGTATAGCCCGTAGCTACCTCAAGAAAGTTTTTATTTCTTACATCGGGCTCCTGCTGAGGCATGGGAACCTTAGTCATAGACATATTAGGCATAGTTTTTGTTCCTTTCCTTATACACCCTTGTATAATCTGCAATTCTCACGGCTGTGCTGTTCCTTGTTCTTGTAGGTGGAATTGCGCTTCATAAGCTCGTCAAAGTTTACCTTATGACCGTCAAAATCAGGTCCGTCAACGCAGGCAAACTTAATCTCGCCGCCGACATTTACGCGACAGCCGCCGCACATTCCCGTACCGTCAATCATTATGGGGTTGAGCGAAACGAGCGTCTTTATACCGTAAGGTCTTGTAACCTCGCACACGAACTTCATCATGGGAACAGGACCGATTGCCACAACAAGGTCGTACTTGTTGCCCGCGTCAATAAGGCTCTGGAGCTTGTTTGTAACAAAGCCCTTTTCGCCGTACGAGCCGTCGTCGGTTGTTATGTAGAAGTTGTTGCTGACTGCCTTGAATTCTTCTTCAAGAATAACTATATCCTTACTGCGGAAGCCCGCGATAACGTCAACCTCTGCGCCGCTTTTGAAAAGCTGCTTTGCGGAAGGGTAGGCGATTGCGCTTCCCACACCGCCGCCGATAACGCAGACCTTCTTTGCGCCCTCAAAATCGGTTGCCTTGCCCAGAGGACCTACAAAGTCAAGCAAGGCGTCGCCCTCGTTAAGCTGTGATAAGAGCTTTGTGGTTGCGCCTACTATCTGGAATATAATTGTTATTGTACCCTTTTCTCTGTCGTAGTCTGCTATTGTGAGAGGAATTCTCTCGCCCTTTTCGTCTACACGCAGAATGATAAACTGTCCCGCTAATGCCTTTTTTGCAATAAAGGGAGCGTCAATCTCCATCAGTACAACGTTTTCGTTGAGCTGCTGTCTTTTAAGAATTTTATACATCAGAATGCCCCTTTCTTATACTTGTGTTTCTCCGGCTTTTTCGCCGCCGCATTATAGTATAACAGATATTCAAAATTAAATCAAGCGTTAAAACTATTTTTAATCAGGATAGCGGTATATTTATGCGGTAATGTCACAGCCTGCGCTTGAAGTCCTCATAGCCGAACTGCTTTGTAAGCCTAAGCCCGTCGGGTGTGTTAAGGTAAACAGAGGGCAGGGGAATACCGTTAAAGGTGTTGTTCTTTACCATTGAATAAATGGACATATCGCAGAATATAAGCCTGTCGCCCGTTTTTAAAGGCTTGTCAAAGGAATAGTCCCCGATAATATCTCCCGCAAGGCAGGTATTGCCGCCCAGCCTGTATCCGTAAGGCTTTTCGCCGATTTCTCCCGCCTTTTTGCCGTCACCCGACAGTATCACGGGGCGGTAGGGCATTTCAAGCACATCGGGCATGTGACACGCCGCAGAAGCGTCAAGAATGGCAATGTCACGCTCGCCGTCAGCCTTTCCCGAAATGACGTCAAGCACCGTCGAAACAAGAAAGCCCGCATTGAGCGCAACAGCCTCGCCCGGCTCTAAATACACGGTAAGTCCGTATTTATTTTTGAAGTGCAGTATAACCCTTGTCAGCCTGTCAATGTCATAATCCTCACGGGTGATATGATGACCGCCGCCGAAGTTGATAACTTTCATATCTTTAAGATATTTTCCGAATTGCCTTTCAACCTCCTCCGCCGTTCTTTCAAGGTCGTCGCTGTTCTGCTCGCAAAGCGTGTGAAAATGCAGTCCGTCAATCCCTGAAAGCCCGTATTTCCGCACATCATTTTCAAACGATGAAAGCGTCTGCCCGAGCCGCGACATAGGCGCGCACGGATCGTATATCTCATGCCCCTCCTGGGTAGAAAAGCGTGGGTTTACCCTTATAAGGCAGGTTTTGCCCGACAGTCTTTCACGGTGCAGATTGAACTGTCTTATCGAGTTGAATACAAAGTGCTGTGCATATTCTGACAGCTCCTCAATCTCCTCGCTTTTGTAAGCAGGAGAGAATACATGAGTTTCCTTGCCGAAGCGCTCGTACCCAAGCCTTGCCTCGTACAGCCCGCTTGCAGTAGTGCCGCAAAGATAGCGGCTTATCAGCGGGTATGCCTCATACATTGAAAACGCCTTTTGTGCGAGCAGAATTTTACAGCCCGTCTGCCTTTGCACATAGTCGAGAATTTCACAGTTGTGCTTTAAATACAGCTCCTCCGTGACATAGCATGGAGTGCTTACGGCGGTTATATCAAAGGTCGGTTTGTTCATTTATTTACTCCTTAGGCAGATAATCGTCAACGTCAAATTTTCTGTCCTTGTAATAGTAATGCTTGTCCTCGTCGGTTATTTTCCGTATCACCCTTGCAGGGTTGCCCGCCGCAATACAGCAGTCGGGAATACTCTTTGTGACAACGCTTCCCGCACCGATAACAACACCGTTTCCGATTTTTACGCCGGGGAGTATCACCGTGTGACCGCCTATCCATACATTGTCGCCTATTGTCACGTCAATGCCGTATTCGTAGCCGGAATTTCTCGCTTCATAATGCACGGGGTGTCCTGCGGTATATATCGACACATCGGGACCGCACATACAATCGTTTCCTATTCTGACCTTGCCTACATCAAGCACTGTAAAGCCGTAATTCGCAAAAAAATTATTGCCGACTTCTATATTATAGCCGTAGTCGCATTTAAAGGGCTGTTCGATGTGAAGCTCATCGCCTGCTTTTATCAGTGAACGAATTATCCTGTCCGATTTTTCGGCTTCGTCGGGGTGGCAGTTGTTAAATTCGTACAGCCTGCGCTTGCACTCCGCTCTCTCCTCGGAGAGCCCGTCAAGCCATGCCTTGTAGGGAAGATTTGCGAGCATACGCTCTTTCATGTTTTCCATAGTCTGCTCCTTTTTGACGTTAATTCATTTTATCACGGTGCGGCGGTTTTTTCAAGCGCTTTTCCCTGGTAGGAATTAATCTGCGCCTGGAGCTTGTCAATGCCGCCGAGTACGGAGATTTTATCCATGCTCCACAGCGGAGCGGCAAGCATTTTCTTATCCCCGTCGCCCGTAATGCGCTCTATCACAATATCCTGCGGCAGATATTCAAGCTGTTTTACAATGATTTCTATATACTGCTCCTTTTGGAGAGGAGCGTATTTGCCGTCAAGGTAAAGCTCATAAAGCCTTGTGCCTTTGTTTACATGAAGCAAATGGAGCTTTACCGCCTGCGCATGAAGCTGTCCTACCTGCCTTGCCGTTTCAAGCATATCCGAAAAATCTTCACCCGGCAGTCCGTCTATGATATGCAGACAGGTGCGTATGCCGAGCGACTGAAGAGCGTTGTAGCCCCGCAAAAACTCCTCATGCGTATAGCACCGATTTATTGCGGCGGCGGTTTTATCGTGTACGCTCTGAAGTCCCAGCTCTACTGTGAGATTAGTCTTTTCGTTAAGCTCGCATAAAAGCTGTAACACGTCCTTTGGCAGGCAGTCCGCCCTCGTGCCTATGCATATCCCGTCCGCACCTGCGCAAAGTGCCTCGTAATATGCTTTTTGAAGCACTTCAACAGGCGCATGGGTGTTTGTTCCCGCCTGAAAATAAGCGGTAATAAGGCAGTCTCTGCATGAACGGCTTATCCTCTGCTTTTCAAGGAGAAGCTGCTCTGTTACAGACAGACCGCCGTTTGTGAAATACCCGCTTCCGCCAAGGCAGAAGATACAGCCGCCTGTGCCTTTTGTGCCGTCCTTGTTCGGACAGGAAAAGCCCGCGTCGATAACCGCCTTGTACATCTTTTTGCCGTAGACGGTCATGTTGTGGTAATTCAGAGTATGATACCGCTTGTTGTCAAGCGAATACGGAAAAGAAAAGCCGCCGCTTTGCATATCAAAAACACCTTGTCATAATTTCAATAAGGGGCTTGCCCCGTCATTCAACGTGGCAAGCCGCCGCCTTAAAGGCGGGGGACATCTTGCCTAAGTTATAAGCTGATTATACATCTTTTTTTGCTGTGTGTAAATATCTTTAAAAGTTTTTCCTTGTAGTATTGACATTATTTTTTAAAGGGTGTATAATTAATGTGGTAATTTTGTGGCTTTTACAATCACATTACCGTTACTAAGCGACATTTTTTAACATCGGTGTCATCGCGGGTGTTGTCGTAAAATAATTTATTCCAGGAGGAAATATTTATGTCTTTTTGTCCTAAATGCGGCAGCCAGAATAATGATGGCGTTGCCTTTTGCGCAAAGTGCGGCGCAAGCATAGGTGCGGCTGCACCTCAGCCCGTACCTCAGCAGATACCTCAGCCTGTTCAGCAGCCTGCACCTCAGCAGTACGTACAGCAGCCTGCACCTCAGCAGTATGCACAGCAGCCCGGTCAGCAGCAGTATGCTCCCCCGCCGTATGTGCGTCAAGGACCTTCATTCTTTCAGAAGCTCTGCAATACTAAGGATATAACTGCAACGATTGATCCCGCTGACATTGCCAAAGGAAAGGCGCTTTCAATTCTTGCTTACTGTGCGGTTTTAGGCTACATATTCTTTGTATGGCTTTTTGATTCGTTTACAAACGGAACATTCTTCACTCTGTTTATCTTTGCGGGCGTTATGGTAGCTCCCTGCATTATGGCTAAGGAGTCAAAGTATCTTCAGTATCACCTTTCACAGGTATTTACCGCCTTCTTCGGCGTGCTTATCTGCATGATTATCTCGGGTACGATTGTCGGCTGGATTCAGCACGCAATCTACTGGGGAATGTACAGCGGCAGCCTTTATTCAAGCGATACTGCCGGAATGATTGTTTCCACCCTCGTGGCATGGTTCTTACAGATTATCTTTATGGCTGTTCCTGTTTTGGTTGTTGTTGCAGGTCTTATGAATGCCGCTAAGGGAAAAGCAAGAGCGCTTCCTCTTATCGGAAAGTTCAGGTTTATTCTTGATAAGTAATAAAACCTCATACATAATTACCGCCGCAGTTTTCTGCGGCGTTTTTTTGTTCTTGTTACAGCTTGTTCATGAATAATTCACAGTTATGAATTATAATAAAAGTATACTCCCTATTCAGTAACGGTGAGGGGGAAATCGGTTTTATCAGAGTTAAATTCAATAAACGGAAAAGGAGCGTACTTTATGGACAAAAGGGTTTATATCGTAACGGGAGCATCGGGATTTTTAGGCAACAACATTGTAAGACGGCTTTCAAAAATCGGCGCAGGCGAGATAAGAGCTTTGCTGTTGCCCTGTGACAGCGGCGAGGCTTTAAAAAATCTCAGCTGTAAAGTATACAGGGGAGATGTCACACAGCCGCAGACGCTCGGCGGAATTTTTGAGGGTACGGAAAACTGCGAGCTTTTTGTCATTCATTGCGCCGCCGTTGTTTATATAAAAACAAAACGAAATCAGACCGTGTACGATGTGAATGTGAACGGCACGAAAAACATTGTAAAAATGACGCTCAGAAAGGGCGGCAAGCTCGTTTATGTAAGCAGTGTCCACGCAATTCCCGAAAAGCCGCAGGGCGAGCTGATGACGGAAATCTCAGACTTTTCACCGAAAACGGTAAACGGGCAGTACGCAAAAACTAAGGCAATAGCGGCTGATTTCGTGCTGAGAGCCGTGAGAGAACGCGGGCTTAACGCCTGCATACTTCACCCGTCGGGCATAATAGGACCGTACGATTATACGGGAAGCCATTTAACACAGCTTTTTGCCGATTTTGCAAACGGCAGGCTCAAAGCGTGCGTAAAAGGCGGCTATGACTTTGTTGACGCAAGAGATGTCGCAAAGGGCGTCATAAGCGCCTGCGACAACGGCAGGGCAGGCGAGTGCTATATTCTCTCAAACAGATATGTTGAGGTAAAGCAGCTTCTTGATATTGCCGCTGAGGTGACGGGCAGAAAAAAGATAAGCGTTATGCTCCCGATGTGGCTTGCAAAGGCGACTGCTTCTCTCAGCGAAAAGTATTACGAGCTTCTCGGACAGCCCCCGCTGTACACGAAATACTCCCTTTTTGTCCTTGCTTCAAACTCCGTCTTTTCAAATCAAAAAGCGCGCACGGAGCTTGGCTATAACTGCCGTAACATTTATAAAACCGTCAAAGATACAATGCTGTGGCTTAAAGCAACAGGAAAAATACAGTTTGAAAAATAGCAATATAATGACGGGGTAAGCCCCTTATTGAAAATATGCATAAAAATTTCGGGAGAGCAAAAATGCTCTCCCGATTTACTGAGCTTTGCCGTGAGATTTGCTTCTATAGAGAATATAAGTATTCTCACCGGCACGCACCTGAAAATAAAATCGCTGAGATATTGTATTATATTATTTCCCTGTGTCAAAATATGACAAATAACGATATTTATTTTAGTATAAAATGTCGGTTTAATCAATAGTGACAATCATCGAAAAATAAAAAGCAGTTAATTTTTCAGTGGGCGTGATACAGGAGCTTTTAACCGACTGCGGCGATGGGAAGGATTAATGACGCCCGATTATATCTGCTTGACAAAACCGAGATCTGTATGCTATGATTTTTAACGAAAAAACGGGCACGGAGGAACAAAATGAAAACCGTAAATCCAAAGCACATTGAACAGCTTCTCACGCTTATCAACGCAAGCCCTTATTTTAAATTGCTTAATATCGAGGTCTGCGAGCTTAAAAAGGGATATTCAAAAATAATCGTAAGGCTTGAAGAAAAGCATTTAAACCCGTTTGGTACGCTTCACGGGGGAGTGTATGCCTCCGCAATAGATACGGCGGCTTACTGGGCGGCTTACTGCGAGCTTGACGAGGACGCAGGCTTTACCTCTGTCGATGTCAGCGTGAATAATCTGTCAATGGCAAGCGGCGGAATGATTATCGCAGAGGGCAGATCCGTAAAGGTCGGCAGAAGCATTTGCCTGTGCGAAGCAACAGCCACCGACGAGAACGGCAGACTGCTTGCTCACGGCACATCAAAGCTGATGCTTCTTAACGGCAGACAGTCCGTAAGCGAGGCGGTGCGGGCTATGGGCGGCGAGCCTCTTGTGAAAAAGTTTATAGATTAAAACAAAAGGTATTACGGCAAAATAACAGGCGGCAAAAGCTCTGCCGCCTGTTTTTATATTTTCCTGTTATTTGTTAAGGCTCGTAAGTGTTCCGATAAAAATCGGAATGTTGTTTTCGCAGTCTATCAGCATATACACAAACGGTCTGTCAAGATATACCGTTTTCGGCTGTATGATTTCTTCCGCTTTACTGTTAACTTCAATAGCTGTTACAGCTCCCGCCTTAGTGCCTTTTTCATCAACCGAGATAAAGGTTTTGTGGATAACTCTGTTGATGCAAAGATTTGCGCCGTCATAGCTTCCGAGAGCGCTGAGGTCTGCCGCCTCCGAACTGAATGCGTCGGTCATTCCCATTTTGGCGAGTATCTCTGACAGTTCGCCCGAATATTCCGTTGTGAATTTCGGTATCGCCGCATTTACAGCTTCTGCCTCAGGCGATGATAACAGGCTGTGCAGCGCCTTGCCGTCAAGCGAGGCAACATACTGAGATATGCCGATGACCTCTTTGGGGAGCAATGCCGCAAAGGCGTATTTCCTGTCCTTGTAATACTTTATAAAGCCTGTCGCATTCTCGTCCTCAAGGTAGCTTCCCTCGGTGCTGTACATAAATTCGGCAAGCTGTTTTTCCCCGTTTTCGCAGGTAAATTCTCTTTCCGAAATGTCGCTTGTGCTGTAAATCTTCTCCCACTGTGCGTCAAAGGCGAGAGCGTTTATAAGATACATTACAGCTTGGGGCGGAATTTCATTCAGTATCATCGGGATCATTCCGTCGGTGTTTTTGTTTACCCAATCGTTAATTTCACCGACCGTCGTGTTGTCAAATACGGATTTGTACAGCTCGGCGCTGTAATAGTCGGCGTTGGTTTGAAGAAAATCAGTATTTACCTTAAAGCGTTCATCGTCCTTAAACCATATCGAATTTGCAATACTGAGCTTGTAATCCTCGTTTTGCGGTAGCTTTTTCATATAGCTGTAAACATAGAGATTGAGCTTATCTGTCGGCATACCAAGCACGCTTTCCATCTGGGCGAGAGTTTCGCCCTGCGCGCCGTTCGCCGTCATCGCAAGTGCGCATAATACGGAAACGGGTGAAATCAGCGTGTTTTGTCCGTCTTGCTCGCTTGCCTTGAAAAGCCTTACCGCGAAATTGGCAACGTCTTGGTTTTCCTCGTCCAGCTTTGTCAAAGCGTCAACCTTTTTGGCAGTAACGCCCTCCATAAGATTTTGTGATTTTACAGGCTTTACAAGGTCGCTGCTGTGCGAGCTTACATTCTGCGAGGCGCAGGCGGTTGTTCCTACAATCACGGAAAAGGTGAGTATAAGGCTTGTCATGATATGTTTGATGTTCTTCTTTTTCATAACAGCTCCTCCTTACTGATAAAAAAACTCGTATTCGGGCAAAGAGTTCCATTCATCGGTCGCCGTCAAAACGGTGATTATTTCGTTGCAGACATCGAGGAAAGCCTGTCCCTCATCGTTGTCGGCATTAAAAGCGTAGGCAATGTTTGCGGCGGTGACGGTCTTTTGAAATGTACCTGCACGCACTGAAATACTCAGCGTTAAGGACGGATCTGAAGCGAGCTTGCCGTCATGAGGATCGTACGAGTCCGGGTAGTTTTCTATTTCCAGCTTTTGTATAAGGGCGTATATCCGTGACAGCTCCTTCTGTGAAAGGAAATAAGTCGCCGTATATTTTTCGGTATTATGAGTATCCTTTATAAGTATTCCTGTACTGCTGTCGTAAAAGCTTGTGCCGTAACAGTTCCATGTAAATTTAAAGGAAAAGCTCTCCGGCATATTTTCGGGCATTGACGGCTTTTGTGAAAAATTCGGTTCTGTTCTTGCCGTTACGGTTACATTGTGGCTTGGCATTGTGAAACGGTATTCGTTATGCGTATAATTCTCACCTGTCTTTACAGGCTTTCCCGTTCCTATGCTTTCACCATCAACAAAAACCTCAAGAGCAGCGTCACAAAGAATTTCGGTTTTGATTATAACCTCTTCTCCTGCGTTATATATGCTTTTCGGTTGTTCGCAAAAATGCTCGGCATTTTCGATTTTAACTCTGTAACCGCTGACGTCGGCAGGTGGCGAGCTTACATTCTGCGAGGCGCAGGCGGTTGTTGCCACAATCACGCAAAAGGTGAGTATAAGGCTTGTGATAATGCGAGTGATATTCTTCCTTTTCATAACAGTCCCTCCTTTATAATGACGGGGCAAGCCCCTTATTGAAATTGCTATGAATTGCGCTCGGTTATGAAAGGCGTTGTTTATTCATATATGCGCAGCTCCTGCTTAAGCTCGGTTAATTGCTGTTTACCGAGCGATACGCCTGTACTGTCATCACAGGCTGTTCTCAGTATGCTGCCGTCAAGGATATATGAAGCGCTGTAACCGTCGCTTGAAGTAAAGGTTATGAGGTACATTTTCCCCGCGCTGTTTCCTTGAGAATTTTCATCAATGCTGTCAGCGTTTTCAAGAAGTGCGTCTATCATGTCAAACAGCCGCTGTGCTTCATCGGCTTCGGTTATGCTAAGCCGGTAGCCCTCCGATGCGCCCATGCCGGTTATTTGTGCCGTTATATAATAAACCGAGCCGCTTTCGGCGTTCTCGTCAGACGAGTATTGCTCCTTTGTGCAGAGGGAGCTTTCGGTACACACGTTTTCACCGTTCAAGTCATCCTCGGTGACATTGCTGCTGTGCGAATTATTCTCGTCAATATCGGACGCACAGACTGATGAGTCTGCTGTACCGTTGCTGTTTTCTTCGACGCTCGGCAGGAGCATCAGGTTTACACAAACGGCGGCAACAACACACAGCGGCAGACAAACGGCGAGCGTGCGGGTGATATTCTGTCTGCGCTTTTTTATCCGTTCCTCGCTCCTGCGAAAAATTTCCGCTTTGCATTCGTCTAAATTTCTCATAGCAACAGCTCACCCTCCTCTCCTAAAATGTCACGAAGCTCCTTTTTGGCACGGTACAGAAGATTGTCCACCTGCTTGCGGTTTTTCTTCATAACCCTTGCCGCCTGCTCGTAGGTCATCTCCTCAAAGTAAACAAGGTGTACGGCCATGCTCATCTCCTGCGGAAGCCTCGCAACGGCGGCGTTTACTACACGCTGCCGCTCGTTGGTTATAACCGTTTCTTCAAGCTCTTTGGCGTCGTCAGACAAATTTACGGCATCATCGAGTGCGGTGATTTTTTTACAACGCCTTAAATAATCTATCGCACGGCTTCTGCCTATCATAAAAAGATATGTTTTCAGTGTAACCTTGAAGTTATAGCGGTGCTTATGTACGACAAGCTCCGAAAAGGAGTCAATCGCAATATCCTCCGCTGTATGGGTATCATGCACATAACGGCTTACAAAGTATACGAGCGGGTAAAACAGCTCCTTCATAATTTCGTCAAAGGCGCTTTCATCACCTTCAAGGTAACGGCGGTAGCTACTTGCACCGTTATCCATGTGATTACCTCCTGTTTTAAGGTCCCTTCACCTATTATACGAATGAGAGGGACATAATTCCTTATGATTTTTGAAAAATTACGCAAGAGCCCCGCCGCAGTTTACCGCTTTTCGGGTAACAGCCGTTCTTGTATCACGTCATATAGCGTCGGCACTTGCGTTTGCTTGTAGTTCCATATATTATTATGATAGGATTTGCATAATTTGTCAAGAAAAAACGCCTTAAGTCGTATTTTCTGTTAGTAATATTACTAATAGTAAACGGTTTTGCCGGTGAGGTGAATGGAGTGAGAAACCGCATTGCTGTGCGGGATAGAATAAGAAAACCCCCGGATGCAAAGTGCAATCGGGGTATGCTATTAAAATCTTGCAAAAATAAAAAGTCGAAGGATTTATGATTATTCCCTTTTAATTTTTAGCTGACATATCAACAGATTCTATCGGATAACACGAGAGAACAATACTATTGATTTAAGGCGTGTTGTATGGTATAATGATGGGGCAAGCCCCTTATTAAATACGGGCGAGAATAAACAATAATTAAACCGCATATTAACAAGGAGTGTAAACACTATGGCGATAGAATACATTTTTTTAGGCTTTTGCGTGGTATGACGCAAAAATATCTTGGTACGGCTGTCGGCTGATACGACCGCTTATTGTTCTTTTTTCGATATAGATTGCTCCTTTCGAGTTGAAATTTAGGGGTTAATGTGATACGATAAAAAAGATAAATTGGAATAATTAGATGTAGATAACAAATACAGATTTGAATATCAGTAAATTATGACCTCTCAACAGAGGTTACAGTGTTTTAATAAAATCCTCCAAAAGCCTTGAA
>CALXBK010000002.1 GCA_944386545.1 uncultured Ruminiclostridium sp. | reverse complement strand
CTTGCCATTGCTTTTCCCTCCTGTGTTTATTATAGCACTTTGGGGGTGGGTGTTACAACTTTATTATAGCACATCAATCATCATAATATAATATAACGGGCTTTTCTTTAGGCTTTTTATCAAATATTTGAAAAACATAATTGTTATCCTTCCATAAATTTATCACACGGGAAGAACCCGCACGATTTTGTCTTTTGGGAAAAAACACGAATACGAATCGTGGGCAAATGCTCTGTCGGCTTTCTGACAGCAAAAGGTATATATTATATTGATTATCGTAGTCAAATTGCCGTTTACGGAGAAAAAAAGAGAAGAAAATTTGCAGATCGGGGTATTTTAGTTATCAAAATTTATATTACTGAGCATAAGCCCGGCGATTTCGTCTATTTCCCAGTCCGATTTATCCTTGGCAGTATAAGGGCGGGGGAGAACAATGGGAATTACATTTTCACATTCTTTATCGGATGTGTTTTTTGAATGGATTACGGAAATTTCACA
The DNA here is from genome assembly GCA_944386545.1 of uncultured Ruminiclostridium sp. Lineage (GTDB taxonomy): Bacteria > Bacillota > Clostridia > Oscillospirales > Ruminococcaceae > Ruminiclostridium_E. The sequence goes on along the minus strand of CALXBK010000002.1, from coordinate 130,393 downwards.
AAGCTCACCGCTGTATTTAATATCTGCAATAAACTGTTTTTCTCCGCTCTCGATTATTGCATTTTTAAGGAAATGATAAAGCAGGCAGTGAGCGAAGGGAGAGTCTGAGTAAAGGGAAGTGCCGCTGTTTATATTTTCGCCTCGCTCAAAGTTGATTTTTATGTACCTATCCTTGCCGTTTGCTTTGACTGCATTCAATATATCGGTTACGCGGTTGAATATTATTTTGTCGCTTTCTGACCTGACTTTTCCGTAAACAATATCTGTCAGCTTATTCAAAGAGGTATCCGTGCGGTCTGAATTACTGCTGATTTTGTCAAATTTAGCTTCAAGCACGGCAAGCTCATCGGAAAGTCCGAGCTTTGAGAGATTTTCGTTTGCAGATTCTATTTTCCAGAGATAAAAGGTTTCGCCGTTATACTCAATATCAGTGCGTTCGGCAACGGAGCTTATGCCTTTGTGGATAACGCCTTGTATTTTGTACCTGTCATTAAACTCTCCGGTAAAGATAATTTGATCATTACAATATTGATTTCGCCATAACAAATTTCCGAGCGTATCAGTCAGAAAGAACGGATTTGGGCTGTAATAATGGACTGTATCAATCATGTCAATCAAATCGTCTGTAAAATCTTCCCGGATATCTTCATTCTTCATTGCAAGCCCTCCCGATATATAGCCTGTTTTTATTGTAACGCTTAAAGTAAGCTGTGTCAAGAGCTATTGACATATATTATCGGATTATTGATAAACAGGTATATAATAATACTTGAAAAGCTGCCCGAAAAGCAGTATAATAAAGAAGAAGAGCAGTAGGCTGTAAGAAAAATACAGCTAATTTCGTAAAATTAATATTTTGCGAAATTGAGGGAGGAGAAAAAGGCAAAGGTATGGATTTTTATAAAGCCACTTCCGATGCGCCTGCGGCGTTAAAGGATTATCTCAATTATCTTATAACTATAAAAAATCGCTCACAGCTGACGGTTCTGAATTATTATAACGATTTGCGGCTGTTTATGAGATTTCTTAAGCGGAAAAATAAGCTGGTTGATAAGGATACGGATTTTTCCGAAATTACTATCGGCGACCTTGACGAACGTTATATCAAAGCTGTTACTTTGTCCGATGCTTTGGAGTTTCTGAGCTTTACAATGAATGAGCTCGGCAACAACGCTAAGGCTCGTTCACGCAAGGCCGTTGCGCTTCGTCAGTTCTACAAATATCTCACAAATAACAAGGGCTGGTTTAATGCAAGCCCGATGCTTAACCTTGAGCTGCCGTCGCCTAAGAATGCGCTTCCTAAGCACCTCACATTGAATGAGTGCGAGCAGCTTTTAAAGGACGGCTTCGGTGAGTTTTCTTCCTGGACTGATTACCGCGACTATGCCATGACTGTTTTTTTCCTTAATTGCGGTATGCGTCTGAGCGAATTGGTAGGTATCAATATAAACGATATTATCAAGAATATAGAATACTCGGACGATAATTCAAAGGTGACCGAATACTATTCTTTAAAGGTTTTGGGCAAAGGAAGCAAGGAGCGTATTATTTATCTCAACAGTCAGTGTGAAAAGGCTTATTTAACCTATAAATATGTAAGAGAAGGAATTTATCCTAAGGAAAACGCTTTGTTTGTAAGTAAACAAGGCAGGCGTATTTCAGGCAGACGGGTTGAGCAGATTATTGAGGACAGGCTTAAGGCTTGCGGGCTTTCCGGCAAAGGAATTTCCGTACATAAGCTGAGACATACCGCCGCAACGCTGATGTATCAGAACGGTGTAGATGTAAGAGTGCTTAAAGAGGTGCTCGGACACGAAAATCTGAATACAACGCAGATTTATACTCATGTTGTAAATAAACAAATTCGCGAGGCTGTAAATAATAACCCTATAACGGCTATTGAAACCGATGTACCGCAAGCTTCAGTAACTTCCCCGAATAATGATAAAAATAAGAAATAAATTTATATAACTTAGGCAAGATGTCCCCCGCCTCTAAGGCGGCGGATTCCATATTTAGTTTCACTACGGCTTACCACGTTGAATGACGGGGCAAGCTCCTTATTGAATTTCGTTATAATTTTAATTTTACGAAATATTAATACCGCCCCTTTAGTCGGTGCGGTATTTTTTATTTTTTGAAAAATCTTTATTGTTTAAATACCATTCTACGGTTTTTCGGATACCCGTTGCAAAGCTCGTGGCGGGAGTAAACCCGATTTCGTTTTCCGTCTTTGAAAAGTCAAGCGGATACTTCTCATCGTGCGAGGGTCTGTCCTTTGTATATTCAATAAGCGAATACGGCTTTTGCAATATATCAAGAACAGACTTTACCGTATCGGTGTTTTTTAATTCATTACGGCTTCCTATATTGTATATTTCACCTGTTTTACCCTTGTTTATAATCATTTCCAGCGCTTCGCAATGGTCTTTTACATATATCCAGTTGCGAATATTTTCTCCCGTGCCGTACACGGGTATTTTTTTATTCTGAACTGCGTTTGAAATAACAAGCGGTATCAGCTTTTCGGAATGCTGGCGAGGACCGTAATTATTACAGCAACGGCTTATTATAACGGGCAATCCGTAGGTTTTTGAAAAAGAAAGCGTCAGCAAGTCCGCGGCGGCTTTTGTTGCCGCATAAGGGTTTGAGGGATTTAAAGGCGATTTTTCATTAAATACAATATCCGTTGATTTGCTGTCAACGCCGCCGTAAACCTCATCTGTTGAAATCTGATGAAATCTTTTTGTGCTGTACCTTCTGCAAGCCTCAAGCAAAATCTGAACGCCCTTGATATTTGTATCTACAAAAACCGAGCTGTCCGTTATTGACCTGTCAACGTGCGTTTCGGCGGCGAAATTTATAACGCTGTCGGGCTTGTATTCCGAAAAAATTTTTTCAACTGCGGCTTTATCCCGTATATCCGCCTTTATGAATTTAAAAGCGGGATTGTTGATTACTTGCGACAGCGAATTTATATCAGCCGCATAGGTAAGGCAGTCAAGGCAGACAACCTTATAATCGGGATTTTTTTTCATTATGTGAAGTATAAAATTGCTTCCGATAAATCCTGCGCCGCCTGTTACAAGAATGTTCATTGTTATCTCCGAGGTGCTTATTTTTTACCTGTCAGCTTTTTTAAGAGCAGGTTATTTTCATTGCGGATTTTTGTCGTTGCCTCAGTATCAGTGCGGTAAAGACCGTTTTCGAGCAACAGTACATCGCCCTCCTTTGACAAGGGAGAAATTAAGCTCACGGGAACGCAAAATCTTTTATCATCATCGTATAAAACGGCAGTCCCCTGCTCTATTCTGTCAAAAAAAATCATTGTTGTTCTCCGTTACGTATTTTAGAGTTCTGCCGTCGCTGATAAATACAATCGTGCCGTTGAGGTCGGTTCTGAATCTTTTGCATGACATATCTCCGTACCGTCCGTAAGGCTCTTTATGAGGGTGCTCGTAATCGTTTGAAGCGCCGACTTCAAAAACGGCATAATCGGGCAGTACCTTTTTCAGAAAATAATAGGTGCTTGATGTATTACTGCCGTGGTGCGGTACTTTAATCACGTCCGAATTAAGCTCTGCACCGCTTTTTATAATATCATTTTCCGCTTCAGACTCAATATCTCCCGTAAACAGGAATGAATTCTGTCCGTGTAAAAATCTGCAAACTATTGAATAATTGTTAAGGTCGTCATAATTCCTTACAGGAGCTAATATTTCAAGTCTGCATTCATCGTTCAGCGTAATATCTTCGCCCGCCTTTACTGTTTTAAGTTCACAGCCATTTGCTTCAATTGAACGGAGGAGATTTCCGTAACTGCTTGTAGTCGGAATTATATCGTCTGTCATTTCTGGCAGCAGCACCGTGCCGACATCAAGCTCCTCAATTATCAGGTACATACCGCCGATATGGTCGGAATGAGGATGTGAGCAGATAATGTAATCAAGTCTTTTTATTCCGAGCGTGTTAATGTACTGATATACCGTTCCTGCGTATTCCCGTTCGCCGCTGTCTATGAGAATTGCAAAGTCCTCCGATACTATAAGCTCGCTGTCGCCTTGTCCGACATCTATAAAATGTACTTGGACCTCGCCGTCCGCTACCTCTTCAACAAGAGGCGTCCGTATTCCGAGCATATCGTTCCATGACGGTACGCCCTCAATGTGGAAGAAAAACTGATTAAGCGTTACAAACAGCGCAAAAAGTGCGAATGTACCGCCGAAATAAATCAGTGTGAAGCTAAGACCTTTTCTTTTTCTTTGTCCTTTGGTCGCTATATTTCTTATCGCCTTGGCGTTTCTTTCTCGATGCTTTTGAAGAGGAGTTTTTCTCATTTTTGTTATTCGCTCCTTTTTTGTTATCGGGTAAAGCTAAATTGTCAGGAGTAACAAGACAGTCCTTTGTATAACCTATAAGATCCTTTCTGCCTGCTTTTATGAGCGCCTTTGCTACAAGGGGCTTGTTTTCCTTTTTGTAATACTGGAGCAGAGCTCTTTGCATTTCCTTTTCGGCAGGAGTTTTAGGGACGTAAACATCCTCCATTGTGTATGGATTTAAGCCCGTATAATACATTGCGGTGGAAATAGTACCGGGAGTGGGATAAAAATCCTGCACCTGCTCAGGGCGTATTCCGTGCTTTTTGAGAAATACTGCAAGCTCAACCGCCTCTTTTACGGTACAGCCCGGATGAGACGACATCAGATAAGGAACAAGATACTGCTCCTTCTGACATTCCTTTGTATATTTGTAAAACTTCTTTTCAAATTCCTCGTAAACTTCAATGTGGGGCTTTCCCATAAGGTCGAGCACCTTGTTTGAAGCGTGTTCGGGAGCTACCTTAAGCTGACCGCTGACATGATGCTCTACAAGCTCTTTGAAGAAATCGTCGTTTTTGTCCTTCATCATGTAATCGTACCTTATACCCGAACGAATAAATACCTTTTTCACCTTTTTAAGCGAACGGAGCTTTCTCAGTAATTGAAGATACTCCTCGTGATCTGCCTTAAGCGCAGGGCAAACAGTCGGCGCAAGACATTTTTTTCCCTTGCAAAGTCCGCTTTTAAGCTGTTTATCGCAGGAGGTATGTCTGAAATTCGCCGTCGGTCCTCCCACATCGTGAATATATCCCTTGAAATTCGGCTTGTTGGTAAGGTCTATGGCTTCATTTATAACGGATTGCTCGCTTCTTGTCTGTATCCTTCTGCCCTGATGAAGGGCAATTGAGCAGAAATTACAGTAGCCGAAGCAGCCTCTGTTATGGGTTATGGAGAACTCAACCTCCTGTATACCCGGCACACCGCCGCCCTTTTCATAGCAAGGGTGATATGCTTTCATATACGGAAGCTCGTACGCCTTGTCAAATTCGCTTTGAGTAAGGCTTCTCTGCGGGGGATTTTGCACCAGCATCAAGTTTCCGTGACGCTGTATTACGGTTTTGCCATATATTTCGTCCTGCTCGTCATACTGGATACGGCAGGCTTTAGCGTATGCTTTTTTATTTTCGCTGACTATCTCAAAGCTGTCGCACTGTACCGCTCCAAGGGGAGTATTTTTAGGCTCTGTAAGGTAGCAGGTACCTCTTATATCATGGATTTCGGAAAGCTTTTTCCCTTGGGAAAGAGCACTATAAAGCTGTACAATTGTAAGCTCTCCCATGCCGTACATAAGAAGCTCTGCCTTGCTGTCAACAAGAATTGACGGCATAACCCTATCAGCCCAGTAATCGTAATGTGCAAATCTTCTTAGGCTCGCTTCAAGACCGCCTATTGCAATTTCCTTATGCGGAAAAAGCTGTTTAAGCTTGTTGCAGTAAACGGTAACGGCTCTGTCTGGGCGTTTTCCTCCCTTACCGCCCTCTGAATAGGCGTCATCCCACCGTTTTTTCTTGAATACGGTGTAGTTTGATACCATGCTGTCGATATTGCCGCCCGTTACCAAAAAGCAGAATTTCGGCTCGCTGAGCTTTTTAAAATCCTCATCGGTTACGGGTTGGGCAATAATTCCTACGTTACAGCCACAGCTTTCAAGCATACGCGAGATTATGGCAATGCCGAAAGACGGGTGATCGACATAGGCGTCACCCGTAATGCAGATAAAGTCAAGGCTTTCTATACCCCGCTGTTTCATATCCTCTTTTGATATAGGCAAAAACGGCATTTAATTACCCTTTCTTGTTAATTATTGCATAGTGAAGAACATCAAAATATTCTCCGTCTATACATACCTCGTCATGGAAAATTCCTTCAAGATTCATTCCCGCTTTTATCATAACCCTGCCCGAGGGAAGATTTTGAGCGCGGTGCTTTGCTACTATCCTGTGAAGTCCCACCGTATTAAATCCGAAGTCGATAACCGCTTTTAATGCCTGCGTCATGTAGCCCATATTCTGATATTTTCTGCCTATCCAGTAATTGACAGCACAGCTCCTGTTCTTTTCAGAGAAATTCACAAGGGAGATTACCCCCATAAATTTATCTGTTTGCCTGTCGCATACAGCCCAGGTGGTTTCACAGTTGCCCGATTTGTAGCCCTCTATAATTCCGCTTATAAATGCGGCAGAGTCATCCAAGGTTTTGTGAGCCTGCCAGGAAACGTACTTTGACATTTCCTTATCCTTTGCAAGCTCATAGCAGAATTCAATATCATTCTCGGTGCATTTTCTCAATTTAAGATTTTCTGTAAATAATTCGGGCAAATTCTTAAAAATTTCAATATTCATATTATACCTCACAATAAAGGCGGTTATGGGTTGTTTTTGTTCATCTGTCTTTCGTAAAGCTGCTCTCTTGTCATGAGTACTTCTCTGGGCTTGCTTCCCTGGGACGGTCCTACAATACCCATTTCCTCCATAACATCGACAAGTCTTGCCGCTCTGCCGTAGCCTAATTTAAGACGTCTTTGAAGTGTGCTGACGCTTGCCTGACCGTTTTCGACAACAACTCGGATTGCATCCTCAAGCTTATCGTCGTTTACCTCAATATCGCCGCTTTCGGAAGTCATACTATCGTTCTTTTTGTCACTTGAACGCACCATTTCGGCGTGCTTTTCAACCTCTTTCATTACCTCATCGTCGTAATCAAGAATAAAGGTATCCTTAATGAAGTTTACTACCCTTTCTACTTCCTTTTCTGAAATCCAGCAGCCCTGTACTCGTTTAGGCTTCGGCATAGCGGTTGAACGGAACAGCATATCGCCCTTACCGAGAAGCTTCTCTGCACCCTGCTCGTCCATGATTGTTCTGCTGTCCGTGCCTGAGCTTACCTTAAGAGCAATTCGGCTGGGGATATTGGCCTTGATAAGTCCCGTAACAACGTCTACTGTCGGTCTCTGGGTAGCGACAACAAGGTGCATACCCGCCGCTCTTGCCATCTGTGCAAGACGGCAAATGCTGTCCTCAACCTCATTTTTTGACGCCATAATCAGATCCGCAAGCTCATCTATGAAAATTACAATCTGCGGTAATTTCTGCATTTCGGGATCCTTTAAAGCGAGGGCGTTATAGCTGTGGAGATTACGGACGCCGTACTCGGCAAACTGCTTGTAACGCTTAAGCATCTCTGTTACAGCCCACGCAAGCGCGCCTGCCGCCTTTTTCGGATCGGTAACAACAGGAATAAGAAGATGGGGTATTCCGTTGTAGTTCATAAACTCAACTGCCTTGGGGTCAATCATGATAAACCGAACCTCATCGGGCGTGCTTCTGAATAGGATTGACATGATAATGGAATTTACGCAGACGGATTTACCTGAGCCTGTTGTACCTGCAATCAGCAGGTGCGGCATTTCCGCAATATCTGCAATAACGATTTCTCCCGAAATATCCTTGCCCAGTACAGCCGCCAGCTTGCTTTTCTTTTCGGCAATATCCTTGCTCTCTATAAGTGCTCTGAAAGGTACAGAATCTGTTTTGGTGTTGGGAACCTCTATTCCGACAGCCGGTTTGTTCGGTATCGGAGCTTCAATTCTGATACCCGATGACGCAAGATTAAGAGCAATATCATCGGAAAGCCCGGTAATTTTGGATATTTTAACGCCTGCGGCAGGCTGAAGCTCATAGCGTGTTACGGACGGCCCTCTGCAATATCCCACACAGCGTGTCTGAACGCCAAAGCTCTTAAGCGTTTCAACTATTACAGCGGCGTTGGTCTCAAGCTCCTTCTGAATATCCTCCTGCGGAGTACCGGGCACTATCTCGTCAAGAAGGCTTGTCGGCGGGAGAACATAGGTATCGGCGTCTTCATCAACCGTGTATAACTGTTCGGTTTGGTTGATTTTCTCGGTATTTTCGCCGCTTTGCTCTTTCACCTTGTCGTCGGAAAAATCCGTGGCAATATCCTGTATGAAACGGGCTTCCTTTTGTACCTGTTCTTTATTTTGGTTTTCAGCTTCAAGCAGATAGAAATCCAGCGCTTTTTCAACAGGATTGACTTCTTCGGGGGGAAATTCGGGAAGCGGCGGTAACTCAAACTCTTTTACCGATACGGCTTCGGTTTTTGTATTTACGGTAGTATACCCGCTTTGCGCTATTTCAGGCAGCTTGTCCGTTGATATATGTACATCGGTTTCGGGAGCAATTTCGGGGAGCGCAGATGTCCCCTGTTTTACCGTACGGTCGGGATTTGTAGATACGACACCGTTATAATTGTTGATTTCGTTGATAAATCTGTCGCTCTCCTGTTTTTGCTCCTTGATAGCTTCATCCTGTTTTTCCTGCTGTGAAATTTTCGGAGCGTCAATGGCGTTCATTTCAAGCTCAGCCATCTTTTCTTTTGAGGATATTGTTTTCTTTTGCTTTTCATCTAAGCTTTGACTTTTGAGAAGCTCCAATTCCTCTTTATGTTGCTTATGCTTTTCTTTTGCTGTATTTGCCGCTTTTTTTACAGGCTTTCCGACAGCGTTCAAAAATTCCATGAGGGTTTTGCGGCTGATAATCATCACGAAAACAAAGCAAATAAGCACAATAAGAATTATTGCGCCGACATTGCCGAACAAAAGCAAAAGCCATGCGGGAAGCGCCGCAATAACTCCGCCGCCTCTCAGATTAATACCGTCTGTATACTGCTTGCCTATGGCTTCAAATAAATTTGCGGTGTTTTCACCCACAGTACCGACAAAGATAATTTGAATTGCGGTACAAAGCAGAATAATACCGCCCATTATCTGAAGCACCTTTGTAAGTATACTCGTTCTGCTTCTGTCCGAGGCTATAAGTATTGCGACATAAATTACAATCGGACCTGTTGCGAATACGACTGCCCCGAACATACCGCATAAAAAGAAATAGATTGCGTCAAGCAGGTTTACATTATCGGGTGAGACAATACTGCTGATAAGTCCTATGATAGAGAACAGTAAAAGCAACACGCCTATCGCAAAAAGTACGATTGAAGCGTTTCTTCTGTGCGCCTTTTGAGCTTTTAGCATTTCTTCTTTTCTGCGTTCTAAAAATTCATTCGCGGCTTCATTCTTTTTATCGGTGCCTTTTTTTGAATTATTTGCTGATTTGTTCGTTGTATTTGTTTGTTCTGTTTTTGCAGTCCTTGGCATTTATATTTTCCCTCCGTTTTTACAGGATTATAATGAAATGCGATCCCGTTGCAAGCTCATAAGCTCCTATTCCTATACAAGCGAGACCTAAAAGCAATGTATATATACCGAAGATTTTAAATCTGTCATTTTTAAGAAGCCATTTTACAAGCGTTATTGCAAGCAGTCCGACTATCGCGGCAACAGCTGCACCGATAAGCAGCTCGCTCCAGTTAAGTATGGCGCCGCTGTTTACCGCATCGCCTATTTCAAGAACACTTCCGCCTAAAATTGCGGGTATTCCGAGTATAAAGGAAAAGGTTACCGCCGTTTCCTTTGTAAGTCCGCAAAAAAGTCCTGCCGCAGTTGTTGAGCCCGAACGCGATACTCCCGGGAACAGCGCTACGCATTGCATTGCACCGATAGTAACGGCGTCACCTATTTTCATCTTATCCCCCGTCTTATTGCCCTTGATGCATTTGTCGGACATGAAAAGCAGCAATGCGGTAAATAAAAATGCCGCACCCTCAAAAATAATATCGTTGTCACCCTCAAAGCCTGTAAAGAAGTCCTTGAAGAAGTAAACGGGAACTAAAAGCGCCGTGGAGATAATTACCATAAACATCATGCGGCGGTTGGCGTTCATGTTTTTCCATGAAAATTTACCCGTAAAAATGTCCTTGAAGGTCAGGAAAAACTCCTTTATCATTCCCCATATTGTAGGGAAAAAGGCTATGAACACCGCAACAAGCGTGCCGAGATGAAGAAAAATCGAGGTGATAAGGCTTTCTTCACCGACATTCATAAAATGCTGGGCTACTGACAAATGCCCTGAGCTTGACACCGGCAAAAATTCAGTCAGCCCTTGTATAATTCCCTGTATTATAATGCTTATGTAGTCCATATCCGTTCCTTTCAATGTTCTGAAATTATTATCGCAATAGATTATATGTAGGGGCGTATGCCCCGAATTACTCTTTTTTGCTTTTACTTATTAGTCGGAGGTAAAAATAAGGATCGGTAGAAAAAACAGGTTTCTCCTCACTTCTTACTTTATATGCAGCCAGCACAGAGTTTTCCGTAATATAGCAATATTCGTCACGAGGATAATCGTAAAGTGAGATATTATCAACCACCGTGTGTATCGGCATATTATCGCCCTCCCCCGTAAAGTGAGGATTTCGGCGTATATTGCCTCATTGTGCTTACCTTTGCGGTAGCCTTTGAAGCGTGTGCGTCGCTTGTTTGCCGTTTTGCTGTACCTGTGCGCTGATTGGTTTTTGATTTAGTACCCTTTGAAGTCTTTTTATCCGTTTGCTTTTTTATAACTCCAACAGACTTTCTGCTTTCGATAAGCGAATAAAGACATTCCACCGCGTCGTTAAGTCCGCCGAGGCTGTCGATAAGCCCCTCGTTTACCGCCGTTTCACCGTCCAGCACCGAGCCTACATCCATTACAAGCTCGTCCTTTTTCATCATAAGCTCACGGAAACGCTCAGGCTTAATATTGCTGTTCTTACTGACAAAGTTTATAATTCTCTCCTGCATACGCTCAAAATAAGAAAGCGTCTGGGGTATGCCGAGAAGCAGTCCGTTCATTCTTACGGGGTGTATTGTCATTGTTGCAGACGGTACAATGAAGCTCTTTTGTGCGCTTACAGCAAGCGGTACGCCTATTGAATGACCTCCCCCGACGACAATTGATACGGTCGGCTTTGACATTCCTGCGATAAGCTCGGATATTGCAAGTCCTGCCTCAACATCCCCGCCGACGGTGTTAAGAATTATCAGCAGTCCTTCTATGCTCATATCCTGCTCAATAGCGACAAGAGCAGGCATTATATGCTCATATTTCGTGGTTTTGTTCTGGGGTGGAAGAATATAATGTCCCTCAATCTGACCTATCACGGTAAGACAATGTATGTTATGCTTGGCGTTCTCCGATGCAAAAACTCCGTTGTCGTTTATCTGAGCCTCGGCAGGTTGAATTTCACTGTCAGTCTGCTCCGCTTCTTCCTCATTTACGGTACGGTACTCCTTCATAATGTTCTCCTTTCGCCGGTAAAGTATCACGCTTAGTTTTAGCGAAAGGAGAGTATTTATACAGCCCGACCGTAATTTCGGCGCGGAGATTTTTATGTGATTGATTGATACCGTGCGGACAAGAATATGAGAACACTTACCCACTATGAGTAATTATACCACAATCGGTTTATATTTGCAAGTCGGATAAAGTAAAATAAGCAAAGCAAAATAACGGTATGCTTTTTATGTGAGAATATGTTTAAATGTCTTTAAAACAGCAAAAATGCTCTTTATTCGCTTTGTTATACACAAAAAATCTGCGGACAGATTGAACCGTCCGCAGAAAAAAAGAATTTTATACAGTCAATGTGACTTAAATGTCACACCGATATACAAACGCCGTTTGAAATTTACACAAAAACAACGTATTGATGATCGGGGTTTAATTTTTTGATATTTTCACATCTTTCAATGTATGCGAGAGTATCAATTTTACAGTGCAGTTTATCCGTTGAGCCGGAAATAATGCTTTCAACGGCGTTACAAAGGCTTTCGTAACAGAGATTTTCCAATCCGAGCAGCGTTTGGTTTTGACGGCTTCCGATTTCAACAGGCAGGAATTGGCTGTCATAATCAAGTACATAGCAGTCGGAGATTTTAATAAAATAATCCTCGGCAAATGAAAGGAGCTTGTTTTTCTCATCGGCGTCGGTTATCGCAAGAGGCTTTATTTTTCCGCTGAGATTGATATAATTGTATCCGACGGCGGTTTTACGGAGAATTATGTTACTGCCGTATTTTTCGCTGAAATATGCGTAAGCGCTGTCAATACAGCTCTTGATAAACTTCTGGGTGACGCTTCTTTTCTTATACGGAGCAAGTACCTTATCACCGCTTAACAGCTGCTTGTAAATTTCGGTGTTCTCAATACCGCTTTGCATTGCAATATAGCTTTTGCCGTGCTTTATAAGCGGCAAAAGAATATCCGAAAGGTCGATTATAATCCAGTCGCCGAAGGCTTTGCCCTTTGTATAAGCGCGTGTAAATTCCTTATAGTATTTTGACTTGGCTGAGATATAGCTGAGGTCAATATCCGCAGAGGGTGTAAAAGCAGTCAGAACAGAGGCTTCGGATACTGCCCTGCCCTTTATAAAGCTGTCGCTGTAAGCAAATATATCCTGCGTGTCCTCTCTGCCCCATATATCAACGGTAACAGGTCTGTTCTCGCTGTAAAACTTCTTTACAAGCTTTGTAACAGCGGTTTTACTGCCCTGTGAATACAGCTGTGCTGCCTTCAGATAAAATTCTGTGTTTTTAACGGAAAGCTTACAGTCGGGGATAATTCCGTTTTTGTCAAAAAACTGTGCCAGCGCATCGGCAAGGTCATATTTTGCATACAGATTTTTCTTTACAGCTTCTTCAACGGCAGAGTTTGATACATCTCCGCTTTTTATACATCTTATAGCATTATAAACGGATTTAAACGTGGTGTTCATACCGAAATCAAAATATGAATTTATCATTTTAAAGGTGTCAAAGCCTGAGGCTTTCAGCTTGAGGACGTCCTCAAAATTTGCGCTGATAAAATCCTTGCTCAATTTACTGATAACATAGTCGGGAGCATTTTTTAAGTTAAAGAAAAATTCTTCACATTTATCCTTTTTAATACTGTCAAAATACTCGCATACCATAGAAAGCCATATTTCGGGCACAGGTGCAAAGCGGTTTATATACTCGGTGTAATTCTTCTCTGCTATGAATTTGGCTATAAGCGAAACGTTTTCGCTGTAAAACTCATCTCTGCAAGCGGCAAAGAATTTGCCCTTTGAGTTTGCCGTACCGGGATAGAAGCGTGAAATATCTATGATATGAGGGTTTATTTTATCTATAAAATAGTTTTCAAGCTTTTGCAGGTATTCGAGGTCGCAGAATTTATCTTCTGATCTTACAAATTTGCCGTTTATCCTGTACAGTCCCGGCTCGGATATTTTTACAAGGATAATGCTCTGTGAATCATATACGGAATTAATCGCGTCTGTGTACCTGTCCATAAGCGGCTTCCAGACTGCTTCATCCTTTATATCGAGCTTTTTGAGCTTTGACCTGTTTTCCTTGTAGAATGACGATTTGATAAATGCAGAGCCGCCTGAATAATACACTCCGTTCATCTCGTACAAGGCAGTTGAAGCGGTATAGTAGAAGTCCGTTATAAGGCAGTCCGATTTATTTTCCGCAATATTCCGCTTGTAATCCTTTGTTAGATTATAATATAGCGGTGTAGCGGAATTTGCATAATATTTTTCGTCAACCGATTGTTTTTCACCCCAAAGCGCAAAATGGGAAATAAAGAGGAAGGAACGGTTAGCGGTAATATAATCAAGGCTCTTGAAAAGCTCTGAAACCATTACCGAGCCGTTAAGCTCAAAGGAGAGGCGCTTATTCTTTTTCTCCTGTCTTGCAAGCTCTATTTTGCTTCCGAGTGCAGACGAAACGAGCTTTTTATAGGATTTGTAGCGTGCCCTACCGAACGCCGCTGTACTTTGCTCTGTAAGAAGTGTTGCAATTTTCGGGAAATCGGTGAAGGCAAAGGGAATATATCCCGTAAAAGCGTTTTTTACGGTATTGTTCCTTATATCTCTTTTAAGATTAACGCACAAAACAGCTCCTGCGGTTTCGTATTTTGTAACGCTCCCTGAGCCGAGAATACAGCCGAGTGAATACGCAACGGGTACTTCTCTGCCGTCCTTGGTTTTGATTATATCATATTCGGCTATGGTGTTCAGACCGCAGCCGATAACAAAATCAGCTCCGTTGTTTGCAAGCTCCTTGGCTTTATCGCGCCATACCTTCTTTACAGCGGGAGAATGCTTTTCCCTCCAGGAGCAGAAAGCAAAGACAAATTCCGCACCCATAGACTTTAAGGAGCGCATTGAATTTTTATCTTTTCCGCCGAGTACGGTGGAAACTACACCTATCTTAATTCCGCAAACATCGAAAAAAGAGTAATTTTTTCCCTTGAACAGGCACTTTTCTCCCAAAACCGAGGGAATAGGAAATTCGCGGGGGAGCTTCTTGAAATCACCATAAAGTGAATGATTAAGCACAAGTGCGTCAGGTCCGCTTTTACACAGTGTGTTTATAATGGCTGACGGGCAGTTGTCGGCATTTGAGTCCTCATAGGTATAAGGCTTTTGGTCGTCAATAAGCGTGTCGAGTACAGCCATTGAAAAATCCGATGAAGCAAAAACCGAGTTTAGTGAGGATAAGGCAAAGTCAAAGGACATTCCGTAATTCTTTGCATATTCCTGCAAGGCAACGTCTGAGGAAATATCTCCGCCGATTATTACCGTGCATTTGTCATTTTTATTTACGATTGTGTTATTTTCTCCCGAAAAACGAAGCTCGCAGTCGGCAAGCTCTGTTTTTACCTCTGTATGGTTTGCAGTTATGGCATTGTAAGGGGTAATTTCAAGCTCTGCGGGTGTGGACATAAGGCTGATTTTTTCGCTGTGACGAACCATCGTAAAGGCTCTTACCGCAAAAGCTGCCGTACCCTTTTTATCGGTGACGTCAATTTTGCACAGAGTATCTGATGAATATGCGGCGGGGATATACTCCCCTTTTCCGCTGTAATCGGCGTAAATTTTAAAACCGTCACATTGAGAGTTATATTCCCATTTCAGAAATACCGAGCCCTTGTTGTCGGTCGAAGCTCTGAGATTTTGCGGAGTTGCAAGCGGACAGGTTGCCGCAATTTCGGATTGGGCAAAAAAATTATCAGGACCGTCTGCAATACGGAAGGGCTTTACTTTAAGCTCAACGGGCATACCGTTTTTAAAATTTCTTAGCTTTACGGTAGTGGACTCGGTATTAACCTGACCGACAAAGTTGTTTTCTCCGAGCGGGGAGACAAAAACACGGTAACCGTCCGCATATTTAACGGGCTTCCAGCTAAGCTCTATTATTCCGTCCCCTGTTTTTACTTCAAGGGGGAATGTAATCTTCATATCGCACAACTGCTTGAAATTCATATATTGTCCCTCTTATATGTTTTTTAAAATCCAATTTACAAAGGAAGCTCTTTCGCTGTCTGCGGTAAACTCCTTTTTATAGGTTACAGGCGTACTGATGAGCTTTTCGTAATATTCCTCAAGCTTATCGAAATTCTTCAGGAAATTGTAATATCCGCCTATATAATGCTGTACATCGTCAATTCGTATACGATAGCTGTCATGACGCACACAGAAGGTATTTACAACCTCAAGGGGATTTTTCATATACATCGCAATTTCGGGATACAAAAAGCCGTTAAGCATATAATGCGCTCTTTTATATATTGTTTTTATAAAGGATTCAAGATTGAATTTATTAAGATAGGACGCTGTTAAATGCTTTTCGTTTATTCTTTGGTAAAGGCTGAACGCCGCCATCAGAAGCTCAAGAAAGGTGTGGAAGGTGGTATCCTGATTGTACATTTTGGAAAGATTTTTGTTGGCGTTTTTCAGACCGAAATTGAGATATTTCTCACTGCTGTCGTATATTGTTACCTCGTTTACCGCATAGGCAATCCAGTGGTCGCAAAAGCGTGTGTAATCGTTGCTTTCAAAATAGTCGAGAGCTTTTTTTGCGGCTTTGAGACAGCTTTCGTTTTTTGTCATGCTGTAAGCCTTTGCAAGTGCAAATGCCGCCTCGCCGTCATAGTAAACTATCCTATCTTTCTCCTTGCGTGAAAAATCGGGGTAGCTAAGCACATGATAAAAGCTTCCGTCCTTTTCCTGCATACCGAGGATTGAATTTGCAAGCGCTTCAACCTGACTGATATACTTATCGGTTTTAAAGACGTTCATATATGTGCAAAGAGTTATTACAGCCACTGCATTACCGCCGAGCTTTATTTCCGACGCTTTGCGCTCTATAAGATATGCGTGATTTTTGTCGTAATATTCGACGCTCTGCATCATATATTCAATTGCTTTATCAATTTTGGGTATCAGCTTTTTGTCACGCGTGGTTTCATACTGCATTAAAATGCTCCATATTGTTCCCGTGTGACGGAGTATATTGTAGGATTCAAAATGATAGCCGTTTACGGGATTGATACCGTAGTCAAATCTACCGTTTTCGTCTATCGCATTTGATAGGAAATGTGAGGATTTTTCTATTATATAGTGAAGCTGCTGTGCGGTTAGCTTGCTGCATATTCTTCTGCCGTAGTTTTCATCGTCAATATACAGCTTGTGGGTGGAATTATCCTCATCGCAAATATATCCCGCAGTAGTAAAGGAAATGATGTCCTTCGGAATATTCATGAAAGAAATGCCGTTTTCGCTGTAATATTCACGCAAGGCTGGCAGATTAAGCTCGTCCTTTTTATAATTTATCATCCCGCCGCAGTTAAGCTGTGCTTCAAGCAATGCCGTTGAGAAGCCTGTATCAAAGGCAATTCCCTGCTTTAAATAAAACTCCCGGCTTGACTTTATATCATCGCAGAAGGACCTGTATGACTTGATTGTACAGCTGTTGATAAAGTCTGCCTTCAGCCACAAAACCTTAATTTTGTTCTGCTCGACATAGCTTTCCGCAAGATTTGCCGCCGTTTCAAAGATTTCATCAAAATCCCGTCCGCAGGCAATAAATACCTTAGCCCTGAACGTTCCGTCCGTCAGGGATAAAAATATTACATTATCCATGAAAAGTGTGCCGGGCTTGTAATCTCCTAGAATTTCTTCAAGAAACGGATCTTTTCGGACAAATTCCCTCAGTATCGCTTTTTTTTCTGTAAAAAGCGATAGATACTCCGATTGCGTGCTTTTAGTTCTGCCCATAATCATTTCCTCTTTGAGCTTATTTTTTTAATTGTATCATATAATGAAAATAATGTCAATTATTTTTGATTATCCCAATAAACACAAAAGGAATAAATTTAATATACTCCGCATAAATTGATAACGACAATAATTATCATTGTGAGTAATATTTAATAAAAAGGCAAATCCTTTTTGAAAAGGCGGAATAAAACATGTTTAAAGAATTATTTATAAGGCGTAAAGAAAACAATGACAGTTATGAGCGCACCTTGCAATACAGGACAAGGTGTGAATATCTTCAGAACAGGCTGGAAAAGGTACGTATGATGTACGATATGGAATCCGATCCCGATAGGCTGGAAGCTCTCATTTATGAAGAAAAAGCGCTTATGATAAGGCTGAACCATCTTATAAAAGAGGCAAAAGGCTTGTAAATACATAAAAGCGATACAAAGCATTTTTCTCGTTGCTTTGTATCGCTTATTTTATACCGCGTTCTTTTTAATTGCCTTTTTTTCGGTAGTTTTGAGCTTTTTTACGGCTTCGTCACGTATAACCTGCGGTTTTTCGTTGCCGGTAATACACTCACCGGTAAGAATAACCTTGGTTACGCTAAGGTCGCTCGGAGCTTCAAACATAACCTCAGACAGCGCTTCTTCAACAACTGTGCGAAGTCCTCTTGCACCGGTTTTTCTTTCCGCCGCTTTCTTCGCTATTGCTCTCATAGCGTCGTCGGTGACCTCAAGCTCAATTCCGTCAAGGCTGAACAGATATTTATACTGCTTGAGAATTGCGTTTTTAGGCTCGGAGAGAATTTTTACAAGCGCGTCCTCATCTAAATCGTCAAGCACCGCAATAACGGGCAGACGGCCGACAAGCTCGGGAATAATGCCGAATTTAACAAGATCATCCGGCTCAACTTTATGCATAAGCTCGCTTTCGCCCACATCGGACTTGCTTCTGACATCAGCGCCGAAGCCCAGAGCCGATGAGCTTGTTCTGGTGGTGATTATCTTATCAATTCCGACAAATGCGCCGCCGCAAATAAAGAGAATATTCTTTGTGTTAATCTGGATAAATTCCTGATTGGGGTGCTTTCTGCCGCCCTGCGGGGGAACGTTTGAAACAGTTCCTTCAACAATTTTGAGCAGAGCCTGCTGAACGCCCTCGCCGCTTACATCTCTTGTAATTGAAACATTTTCGGACTTTCTTGTAATCTTATCTATTTCGTCAATATAGATTATGCCGTGCTCCGCAGCTTCAATATCGTAATCAGCCGCCTGTATAAGTCTTAACAAAACGTTTTCAACGTCCTCGCCGACATAACCCGCCTGAGTGAGCGTCGTTGCGTCTGCAATGGCGAACGGAACCTTCAGAATATTTGCGAGAGTCTGCGCTATCATGGTTTTTCCGACGCCGGTAGGACCGAGCAAAAGCACATTGCTCTTCTGAAGCTCTATTTCGTCTGCTTCGGCTTCGTCGGAGCAGAAATTCTTCTTGTAATGGTTATAAACCGCAACACAGATGGTTTTCTTTGCTTCGTCCTGTCCGATTATATAGCGGTCGAGGATTTCTTTAAGCTGGGCAGGCTTCAGGGGCTCAATATCCTTATCGCCCTTTTTCTTCTTTTTCTTGCCCGCGCTTTCCTCTGTCAGCATCTGATATGACGCCATAATGCAGTCATTGCAGATACAGCCGCTTGCACCGTATATTATTTTATCTACCTGATCTTCGGTTCTTTCGCAGAAACTGCACCTAAGCATAGCCGTTTTTCCTTTCAATAGAATTAACGCTTTTCGATTACCTTATCAACAAGACCGTATTCAAACGCTTCCTGTGCCGAGAGGAAGTTATCCCTTTCACAGTCGATATGAAGCTGTTCAAAGGTTTTACCGCAGTTCTCAGCCATTATTCTTTCAAGCTTTTCTCTTGTTTTTTCGAGATACTTCGCATGAATTGTAATATCTGTCTGCTGTCCGCTGAGTCCGCCGCCTATAAGGGGCTGATGAATCATTACCTCGGAATTGGGAAGGCAGAAGCGCTTGCCCTTCGCTCCGCTGCTGAGCAGGAATGCGCCCATAGAAGCCGCCATGCCGACACAAATCGTGGAAACATCGCACTTAATGTAATTCATGGTATCATAAATTGCAAAGCCTGCGGTGATTGATCCGCCGGGGCTGTTGATATAAAGGCTTATATCCTTATCGGGATCCTGTCCCTCCAAGAATAACAGCTGTGCTACAACAAGACCTGCCGTTACGTTGTTTACTTCCTCGTTAAGCATAATAATTCTGTCGTTAAGCAGACGGGAGAAAATATCATAGGCCCTTTCGCCTCTTCCTGTCTGTTCAATGACGGTTGGTACCAAGCTCATTATAATGCCTTCCTTTCTTTGGTAATTTTAATTAGTTAAAAGATAAAAGCCGCAAATTTTCGGAGAATATCCGAATTTTATTACGGCTTTTCTCTTTTATTGATTTAGGGTAAAATTATTCGTTGACTTCGGTTATTTCGGCATTGTCGCGAACGATGTCAAATGCCTTTTCAACTTCAATATCTTTTCTGAGCGCCTCAACCGTTACAAGAGCCTTTACCTTGTCAATCTCCATTTTGTAGTTTTCAGCCATCTCAGCGTATTCCTTTTCAACATCTTCATCGGAAGCTGTGATGCTTTCAAGCTCGGCAATCTTTTCGAGAGCAAGTCTTAACTTAACCTGCTTTTCAGCGGGCTCCTTGAAGTTTTCCTTGAACTGCTCGATAGTTGTATTTGTGAACTTGAGGAAATCAGCAACGGTAATTCCCTGGTATCTGTTTCTGTATTCCCAGTCGCGAACGAGATCGTCAACACGGTTGTTGATCATAGCGTCGGGAATTTCACCCTGCATAAGAGCGATAACAGAATCGGTAAGGTCGGAATCGAGCTTTGCTTCTGCATTGTTCTTCGCATTTTCTTCAAGCTTAGCCTTTATGTCAGCCTTGAACTCGTCAAGAGTGTCAAATTCGCTTACGTCCTTAGCAAATTCGTCGTCAAGCTCAGCATATTCCTTAGTCTTGATTTCATGGAGCTTGCACTTGAATACTGCCGCCTTGCCCTTGAGATTTTCTGCGTTATAATCCTCGGGGAATGTAACGTTAACGTCAAATTCTTCGCCGATATTCTTGCCTACCATGCCTTCTTCAAAGCCGGGAATAAACTGGTGACTGCCGATTTCAAGAGAGAATCTTTCAGCCTTGCCGCCTTCAAAGGATTCGCCGTCAACAAAGCCTTCAAAATCAAATACAGCGGTATCGCCCATGGCAAGAGCTCTGTCGGTTACGTCAACAATTCTTGCGTCCTTTTCTCTGTATCTCTGAAGCTCCTTCTTAATGTCCTCATCGGTAACAGTCTTGACGGTTTTTTCAACCTTTATACCCTTGTAGCCGGAAATCGCAACCTCGGGCTTTGTTGTAAATTCAGCCTTGAAAGAAACGCCGCTTTCCTTGCTTACATCGGTTACTTCAATGTTGGGCATATCAACAACCTCAAGCTTGAGCTCGTCGATAACCTGAGCAACAGTCTGCTGGTACATTCCGTTTACGGCATCCTGATAAAATACGCCCTCGCCGTACTGTGTTTCAATCATCTTGCGGGGTGCCTTACCCTTTCTGAAGCCGGGAACGGTAATGTTCTTTTTCTGCTTTAAGTAGGTCGCCTGTACTGCCTTTTCAAATTCTTCCGCAGAAGCCTTGAATTCTACCTCAACGGTATTTGTCGCAGTCTTGTTGTTTGAAATGATCTCCATTTAAAGTCCTCCGTTTTTGCAAAGCGATTTTACGCAATGCTTATATTTGTTTTATTTTTATTCCTGCACAAGTACAGGTGTAAATTTAACATAGTCAGCCGAAACCATTGTATACCTTATGCCTTCTCTTTCCCCTGTGAACGCCTTCGGAAAGCACATTTTACCGTGTACATGACCGTAATAGCAGCTTCTGACGGGATATTTTCTCAGCACCTCAAGTATATAATCATTTTGTTGCTCACCGTAAATCGGCGGATAGTGAATAAATACCACAGGCTCAAGACCTGTTTTCTGGGCGGCTTTAAGGGAGGCTTCAAGTCTGCCGGCTTCACGCACAAGCACCTTTAAGTCCTGCGGCTCACCGTCGTCGTTTATCCAGCCTCTTGTTCCGCAAACTGCAATTTTACCCGCCGCAACAGCGTCATTATGCAGAAAACGGATATTATCAAAGCCGTTTTCTTGCAAAAAGAAATTCATTTTTGCGAGAGTGCACCACCAGTAGTCGTGATTGCCCTTGAGAATTATCTTTTTTCCGTTCAGGGCTCTGCTGACAAACTCAAAATCGGGAAGCGCCTCATCAAGGCTCATAGCCCAGCATAAGTCGCCGGGAATTACAACGCAGTCGCCGTCAGCTATAACGCTGTTCCAGTTTTCTAAAATGCGCTGTGTGTAGTTTTCCCAGCCGCCGAAAATATCCATCGGCTTTGAACGCCCGAACGGCAAATGCAAATCGCCTATTGTGAATACTCTCAATAAAACGCTCCTTATTACTTGTTGATAAACTCAAGAACAGCGCTTGCCATGTCACTCGGCTCAATAGAACCCGTAAAGCGCACGGGCTTGTTTTTAGTCTGAGAGAGCGCCGCGGGGCAAGCAGTGTTTGTGAGCTGTTCAAGCTTTTCGATAAGCTCAAATTCGTCTATGCCGTTTGTATCTCCGCCTAAAGCGTCATATACCGCAAAGCCGAACTTGTAAGGGTTAGCGGTAGAAGCGATAAGCGTTTTTGTGTTATCGCTGGTTTTTGCCTTATAATCCTCATACACCTTATATGCAACCGCTGTATGGGTATCCATAAGGTAGCTGTAATTATCGAATACTTCCTTAATAGCCGCTTTTGTCTGTGTATCGTCACAGCAGCCTGCATAGAATATATCCTTGATAGAGGATTTAACCACGTCGGATACCTCGTATCTGCCCTCAGTCTTTAAAAGCGTAAACCACTCGTTTATAAGCCTGTCGTTTTCGCCTGTAAGGTGATACAGCAGTCTTTCAAGGTTGCTGGATATAAGAATATCCATAGAGGGAGAAACCGTAGTGTAGAACGGTCTGTTTCTGTCATACACACCGGTATTGATAAAGTCGGTAAGAATGTTGTTTGCGTTGGAAGCGCAGATTAGCTTTCCGATCGGAACACCCATCTGCTTTGCATAGTATGCGGCAAGAATATTGCCGAAGTTGCCTGTGGGAACAACTACATTGAGCTTCTCGCCGTATTCAAGCTCGCCGTTTTTGACAAGCTGCGCATAAGAAGAAATGTAGTAGATTATCTGCGGCGCAAGTCTGCCCCAGTTAATGGAGTTTGCGCTTGAGAATACGGTATTTACCTTTTCAAGCTCTGCAATAACCTTTTCATCGGTAAAAATCTGCTTAACGCCGTTCTGGCAGTCGTCAAAATTGCCCTTGATAGCGCAGACATTGACGTTTGAGCCCTCCTGAGTTGTCATCTGACGCTTCTGCATATTGCTTACGCCGTCCTCGGGATAGAATACCATGATAGAGGTGCCGGCAACATCCTTGAAGCCCTCAAGTGCCGCCTTGCCTGTGTCGCCGCTTGTTGCAACCAGTATGGAAATTTTCTTTCCGTCAACGGTTTTCTTTGCTGAAACAGTAAGAAGATACGGCAAAATCTGAAGTGCCATATCCTTGAATGCACAGGTAGGACCGTGCCACAGTTCCAGTACATAAGTGCCAGTGAGCAGATGCGAAATTTCCGCTATATCGTTTGTTGCAAAGTTTTTATCGTTATACGCTCCGTTTACGCAGTAACGGATTTCCTCATCCGTGAAATCTGTGAGAAAGAGCTTGAAAATTTCATAAGCTCTGTCTGCATAGCTCATATCGCAAAGCGACATGATTTTTTCCTTTGATAACATCGGAATTTGCTCGGGAACGAACAGTCCGCCGTCAGAGGATAAACCTTTAGAGATGGCATAAGCGCTCTGAACATTTACTTTTACATCTCTGGTGCTTTTGTAGTTCATAACAAACATACCTCTTTATCAGAATTGCGTTTCATAGCCTGTTGTGTCGAATGCGTCCTCATAATACTCGAAGCGCACAACCGACATACTGTTATCAGGCGTAATTGTAACCTCAGCTATATCGTATCTCGGCTGAAGCTCCATGCCGTTTTCGGCAAAATACCAATCGGCAGTTTTGATAATCTTACCCTTTTTTCTGTAATCAACCGCTTCTATACCGCTCTGAAGACTGCCGAGTTTTCGGGTTTTAACCTCCACAAAGGCAATTATATCTCCCTTGCAGGCTATTACGTCAATTTCTCCGCAGGGCTTGCGGTAATTTCTGCACAGTATCGTATATCCGTTTTTGACAAGATATTCTGTCGTGTAGCTTTCGCCCATATCCCCTGCCGTTTTTTTGCGGTTATTACTTTTGTTTTCCATTATAATATTTTACAAGAAAGCTTTTTCTGTGTATTTCGCTTGCTCCGAATTTGTCAAGCATTTCATAGTGAAGCTTTGTACCGTAGCCCTTATGCTTTTCAAAGCAATATTGAGGGTACTTTTCGGCAAGCTCCTTCATGTATCTGTCACGGGCAACCTTTGCAAGAATTGACGCCGCCGCTATTGAAGCGCTTGCAGCGTCGCCCTTTATCACATAATCGCAGGGAACTGAAAGCTGTGGAGTTTTATTGCCGTCTACAATTGCAAAATCAGGCTTTACCGAAAGCAAATCAAACGCTCTTGTCATTGCAAGCATTGCCGCGTTAAGTATGTTAAGCTCGTCAATTTCTTTCACTGAAGCTGTGGCAATTGACCAGCTTACCGATTTTTCTTTAATTATGTCAAAAAGAGCTTCACGCTTTTTTTCGGTGAGCTTTTTGCTGTCATTAAGCCCGTCTATAACAAGTCCCTCGGGAAGAATAACAGCCGCCGCGTAAACATCGCCCGCAAGAGGACCTCGCCCTGCTTCGTCAATGCCGCAGATAACGCCGTATCCTTTTCTGATAACACTGTCAAACTCGTAAAGACCGTTATCAGGGCTTTTCAAGTGAGATTTTTCCAAGCTTACCACTCCTAAATTCATCAAGCACCGTCGCTGCCGCACGGTCTATATCAGGCTCGCCGCCCGAAATGAGCATACCGCGCTTTCTTGCGATCACCTCAAGTGTCGGCATCTGAGCGGATAGCTTATATCTTTCTGCTAACTTATCGGGATAATTTTCCCACAGATATTTAAGTAAATGCTCAGACAGCTCGCAGACATCCATTACATCGTCCTTTACAGCTCCGGTAAAACCGAGGCGCAAAGCAACGTCGGGATCTTCAAACTTAGGCCAGAGTATACCGGGTGTATCAAGAAGCTCAAGCTCCTTGTCAAGAGAAACCCATTGCGCTCCTCTTGTTACTCCCGGTCTGTCCTCAACCTTTGTTTTGCTTGCCTTTGACATACGGTTGATAAATGAGGATTTGCCGACATTCGGAATACCGACTACCATTACCCTCACCGAAAGCCCCGTCATACCCTTTGCCTTTCTTTTTGCAAGAAGCTCGGAAAGTACGGATTTAACGGCAGGGCCAAAGAATTTAAGTCCCTTACCGCTTCGGCAGTCGCAGGCGATTACCTTGTACCCTTTGTTTGCGTAATGCTTTTGCCAAAGCGAGGTAATTCTGTCATCGGCGTAATCGCATTTATTAAGCAGTATAATTCTCGGCTTTGAGCCTGTAATCTCGCTTATCATAGGATTTCTGCTGGATTCGGGAATTCTTGCGTCAACTATTTCCGCAACAGCGTCAACAAGCTTTAAATCAGCCTGTATCTGCCGCTTCGTTTTGGTCATGTGACCGGGAAACCATTGAATGTTTGAAATCTCAGCCATAGAATTTATCCTTTACATAAGCCCGAATTGGTTAAAGGGCCATACTCGCACATACGCCTTGCCCATGATATATCGCTTGTCCACCTGTCCGACCTTGTTGCTGCGGCTGTCGGTGGAATTGTTTCTGTTATCACCGAGCACAAAAATCTTGCCGGGTTCAACCGTTACCTCGCCGACATAATTTTCGTTTACAACCATATCCTCGGGAATATTGGTGAGAGAATTGGTGTAATCCTCCTCAAGCGCTTCCCCGTTTCTGTAAACAATGCCGTTGTAGAAATCGATACGGATTGTATCCCCCTCAAGACCTATAACACGCTTTATTATCGGCTTGCCGTGAGTATTATCCTGATTTGCAGCATGAAGCTTATCGGCGTATACAACAACAATATCGCCGTACTGTGGCTGATAGAACAAATCCGATACAATAAGTCTGTCCTGGTCCTGAAGTGTCGGTACCATTGATTGACCATCAACGGTAATGATTTTTGCAAACAGCCAGAATATAATTACAAAACACAATATGGCAGAAAAAATGCTTGATATCCAGTCAAACATTTCGGCGAAGAAACGGTTTTTCCTATCGCCGTTGTCGGATTTTTCGCTGTTTTCCTGTATTAAATCCTTATCCATACTGCGCCCCTTCATCAAATAATATCGAATTTAAGCAGCGGCTCTCCGCCGCTGCTTGAAAATCCGATGAGGAAATTGCGATTTAAGGAGTAAAGCCTTAAATCTTTGATTTAACCTTAGCAGCCTTGCCGACTCTGTCGCGCAGGTAGTAAAGCTTAGCTCTGCGAACCTTACCTTCTCTTACTACCTCAACCTTTTCTACTGTGGGTGAGTGAAGAGGGAATACTCTTTCAATGCCGCAGCCGTGTGCAACTCTGCGAACGGTAAAGGTTTCGCTGATACCGCCGTGCTTCTTAGCGATTACTGTACCCTCAAAAATCTGGATACGGAACTTGTCGCCTTCTGCGATGCGTACATGTACCTTAACGGTATCACCTACGTTGAACTTGGGAGCCTCTGCTTTAAGGCTGTCCTGTGAAATGAGTTTTAACGCGTCCATTTCTTCCTCCTTGGTTTTCGGATATTCTTGCGTCGGACCTTTCCTCCTGATACGGACAACGGCAGCATTTATGCCGTTAAACGCAGCGGACTACCCGTTTTAATGTCGTTGCGCTTTTCGCGCTGATGGCATTAAACACGCTTGCGGGGCTTAAGAAAAGACATATCTCGCCCCTCGGCGGATTTCAAATGCTATAACATTATATCACTTTTAAGATGATATTGCAACACTTTTTTCAAACTTTTTTATGAAAAACTTCATTTTAAAGCGAATTTTTACTTAATTCACTTAAAAACAGGTGTTTTTATTCAAATTGTGTTCCGTCACGGCACAAAATTCCCGTTCTGACTATATCAAGCCTCTTTATTTGAGTACCGCTGTATTTCTCAAACGCTTCAAAGAAAAGCGACGGATTAAGCGTAAAATCACAGCCGGACGGCATTGTAAGCTTGAAAAAGCCTTGTTCATATTCTGCGATTTCCGTGTACGGCTTTATATCAAGCTCGCTTATTCCCTTTTTGGTCTTTTTCTGAACGTTTATCTGAGGAAGCTCTGTAAATTCCTCAAAAGCCTTGAAATCACAGTCAATGCTTATGCTGTATACCGATTTTTCTATTTCGGTATGCTTTTTTACAGGCTCGGCGGCCCTTGTTATTCTTATATCATCGGGTAATACGGCGTTTAGCTTACTTTTCAGCTCATCATAATCAATGCTATGCGTCAGTTTTATGTCCATTGATTCGTTCAGCCCCTCGCTTCCGAGCGAAAGAGGGAGATTTACATTAACATAGGTATGCGGATTGAAGCCCTGCGTATGCCACACGGGTATATCCGTTCTTCTGAGCGCTCTTTGAAAGCAGGTAATAAGGTCAAGCGCAGAAATGTACTTTGCCCTCCCCGTCTTTGAAAAGAACAGCCGTACCGATATGTTCTGATTAATCATTTAATGTATAGTCCTTTCACGTTCGGGTTTCAGCCGCCGTAATTAAAGCAAGGTTTTCCGAGGCACTTGCTTAATCCGCACCCGGAACATTTATCACGGCAGTTTTCGGTTGTTTTGCCCTCGTGAGCCTTGATATTTTCTTTTACAAGGAACTGACGGTCAAACAGCATATCCATGTGCTCCCACGGTGCAATTTCATCATAGCTGCGGGGACGGTTTGCGTAAAACGCCTTGTCAAGTCCTGCCGTTATAAAGGCTTTATCCCATATTTCCGGCTTGAAGTATTCGTTCCAGCCGTCTAATTTACAGCCGTTTTTCCAAGCCTCGTATATAACCTTTGAAAGCCGTCTGTCACCTCTTGCGAGCACCGCTTCAAGAATGGTCGTATCATAATGGCTCCAGCTCACATCTATTTTCCGTCTGCCCTTTGAGCCGATTATATCAAGCAGATATATCTGGCGCACGTCAATTTCTTTCTTTGTTGCCTGCGGCTCATATTCAAAGGGCGTAAAGGGCTTCGGAATAAAGGTAGAGAGCGAAATTGAAATGCTAATCGCCTTCTTTGCCCGTCCGGGAGTATTGTAATAAAGGTCGATAATCTTATCGGCAAGCTCCTTTATAGCCGCAATATCCTCAAGCGTTTCGGTGGGAAGTCCGAGCATGAAGTAGAGCTTTACCGAGCTGTAACCGCCCTCAAAGGCAATTTTACAGCTCTTGAATATATCCTCCTCGGTGATATTCTTGTTGATTACATCTCTCAGCCGCTGAGAGCCTGCTTCGGGAGCAAAGGTAAGACCGCTTCTTCTGACGCTCTTGATTTTGTTTACAACCTCGTCGCTGAACTTATCAATACGAAGCGACGGAAGCGAGAGATTTACGCCCTTTTCGTCGGTGTATTCGGTTATATCGGACAGCAAGCCCTCAATATCGCTGTAATCGCTGGTTGAAAGCGAAGAAAGCGAAACCTCATCATAGCCTGTGCTTTCAGTCAGGCTTTTTACCTGATTTACTATTGTTTGCTTTGATTTTTCTCTGAACGGACGGTAGATAAAGCCTGCCTGACAGAAGCGACAGCCTCTGATACACCCTCTGAGCACCTCGACCACCGAACGGTCATGCACAATCTGAGAAAACGGAACAACAAAGCTGTCGGGAGTATACACCTTGTCAAAATCCGAAATTATACGCTTTTTTACCTTTGCGGGAGCGCCGCATTTCGGAGTAATGCTTTTTACCGTACCGTCATCGTTGTAAGAAATATCGTAAAGCGACGGAACATAAACACCCTCGATTTTAGCGGCGTCGATAAGAAAATCGGTTTTACCGCCGCCGTTTTTCTTATACTCCTCGGCAAGCCGCATAAGCTCTAAATTAACCTCCTCGCCCTCTCCTAAAACAAAAAGGTCAAAGAAATCCGCAATAGGCTCTGCGTTGCAAACGCAAGGACCTCCGCCTATGACTATCGGGAAAAGGTTTTCCCTGTCCTTTGAGTAAACGGGCAGTCCTGCAAGGTCAAGCATGGCAAGTACGTTTGTATAGCAAAGCTCGTACTGGAGAGTAAATCCGATAAAATCAAAGTCCTTTATCGGCTCAAGGCTTTCAAGCCCGTACAGAGGAATATCGTTTTTCCTCATTTCCTCCTCCATATCGGGAAGCGGCATAAATACGCGTTCGCACCAGTAATTCGGAACGGAGTTCTTGAGCGAGTACAGTATTTTCATGCCGAGGTGCGACATTCCTATATCGTAAGTATCGGGAAAGCAAAAAGCAAAGCGCATTGTGACATCTGCCTTGTTTTTGACTACCGAATTAACCTCTCCGCCGATATAACGTGAGGGCTTCTGAACCTTAAGAAGTATTTTATCGAGCTTATCCTTTAACATTTTATCTTCCATTCTTTTATAAATTTATCGTATCAAGCTGACTAACTGCTTTAATTGTACAACATTATCGGTATTATTGCAAGTGTTTTCAAAAGTTATCTTTTATTCGATAAACTGTGCCAGAATAAGATAAAGTACCGCAAAGCCGAGCGACAGGCTTATGCTGTGGTCAAAGCCGATACAGTAAATTAAAACGGCACAAATAAGAATAACCGAAAAGATTATTCCTGCAATACGGATAATAAGCCGCGACGATTTTTCGTTTAACAGTCTTTCAAGCACCGCTGTGAGAATTTGTGCGCCGTCAAAATAGCCTATCGGGAGAATATTAAACAGGAATATCAGAAGATTAACTGCCGAAAATACCTGCGCGGTGAAATTTTCGGGAAACATAAAAAGCGTTGTAATTGCAACTATCAAGTTTAAAATACAGCCCGACGAAAAAATCAGAAGCTTTTTAAATAACGGCAAAAATTCAACAGGACTTTTATCGAGAAGTATTCCCCCGCCGTAAAAGGTTATTTTTTCGGGGGGCGCGCCGCATACTGCCATTGCAAGCAAATGTCCGCTTTCATGTATAAGGCAGGCGGTAAGCGATAAAATCGCCGCCCCGCTTGTGTCTGCAACAATCATAAACGCTATAACCGCAAAAAAGCTGAAGTTAAGCTTTACGCTGAATTTATAATCTGTATTCATTTCCGTTCCCCTTTTAAAATTGTTTTTACAATTATATTTTTGGGAACGGGTTTTAATACGCCTTTACAAAAATAACGGGAATTGTTCTTCAAAAACAATCCCCCTAAAAATTCAATTATTCATATTGCTTTATAACAATGGATTCGATGATGACGTCTTCTGTGGGAAGGCTTTCCTCGTCATTCATATCGGGATTTTTGACAACCTCAACCTTTGCTATTGCGTCTATTACGTCAAAGCCGTCAACGGTCTGTCCGAAAACCGTATAGTTGCCGTCAAGGGAAAGTGTTCCGCCGACTTCAAGATATTTCTGCTTTGCTTCCTCAGGCATATTTTCAATGAAGTCCTTCATTCTTCTGTAATAGTTAGCCTGGTTCATATAGTAAAGGTATCCGTCTGTTCCCTTTCCGTAGGTTTCTGCCGCTTCCTCGGACATCTTGATATTGTTTTCAATTCTCGAAATGCTGAAATTCTCAAGCTTCTGAGGTGTTTTGCTGTTTACGATGTAGAATTGCGAGGAATTTTTGCTCATTGCGTTGGCATAGCATAAAGCTCCGTAAAAATGGTGCATTTTGTAGCTTGTTTCAATTCCGAAATCCTCAACATCTTCTTCACCCTCAAGCGGCTTTCCTGCTTGAGCCATAAAATCCTCAACAATTCTGAAAAAAGTCTTGCCGTTGTAATAGCCCTTGTTTGCAAGGTCAATAAAGTTTTGTGTACCCTTAGGCGCAACATCAGGAAAAAGCTTAACGGTAATGTCTCCGTAGTCCTTAACCGTAATAACCGCATAGGTATCGCCCTTTTCAAGCTTTACCTCGCCTATATTTCCCTCTGCGCTGTTTGTGGGATCGTTTGGTGTGCCGTCAAAATTTGAATAGATGTCATTACTGTCGCCGCAAGCTGTCATTGTAATAAGCAGTGAAGCACAGGCAATGCCGGAAATTATTCTTTTAAACATAGCAGTCTCCTTTGTTTCAATTTCTGAAGGTTATTTTAACATACAGAAAATAAAAAATCAACCGTTTCATACAATTTTCAGAAAAGAAAAACGGCGGACATTATGTCCGCCGTATGACAGCAGTAATATTTTGAATTAAAGCTCTGCAAAGTACTTGATTGTTCTAACCATCTGAGAAGTGTAGCTGTTCTCGTTGTCATACCAAGAAACAACCTGTACCTCATAGAGGTCGTCAGCAATCTTAGCAACCATTGTCTGAGTCGCATCAAAAAGTGAACCGTACTTCATACCGATAACGTCGGAAGAAACAATCTGCTCCTCGTTGTAGCCGAAGGACTCGGAAGCTGCTGCCTTCATAGCCGCATTAATGCCTTCCTTAGTAACGTCTGTACCCTTAACTACTGCTGTGAGGATTGTTGTAGAACCTGTGGGAACAGGAACTCTCTGTGCAGAACCGATGAGTTTGCCGTTAAGCTCGGGGATAACAAGACCGATAGCCTTAGCAGCGCCGGTAGAGTTAGGAACGATGTTAGCAGCACCTGCTCTTGCTCTTCTGAGGTCGCCCTTTCTGTGAGGACCGTCGAGAATCATCTGGTCGCCTGTGTAAGCATGGATTGTGCTCATGATACCGCTCTGGATGGGAGCATAGTCGTTAAGAGCCTTAGCCATGGGAGCGAGGCAGTTTGTTGTGCAGGATGCGGCAGAGATGATTGTATCATCAGCTGTAAGAGTGTTCTCGTTTACGCTGTAAACGATTGTCTTGAGGTCGTTGCCTGCGGGAGCAGAAATAACAACTTTCTTAGCGCCTGCATCGATGTGAGCCTGAGACTTTTCCTTAGAGCAGTAAAAGCCTGTGCACTCTAAAACTACGTCTACGCCGATTTCTCCCCAAGGAAGCTCGTTAGCCTTAGCCATAGCGTAAATCTTAAGAGTCTTGCCGTCAACTGTGATTGTTCCTGCTTCGTCATCAGCGGTAACAGTGTGAAGGTTTTCGCCTATTCTGCCGCAGTAACCGCCCTGAGCTGTATCGTACTTTAAGAGCTGTGCAAGCATTGAGGGCTTGGTAAGGTCGTTGATTGCAACTACCTCATAACCTTCTGCGCCGAACATCTGTCTGAACGCAAGACGACCGATACGACCGAAACCGTTAATAGCAACTTTAACTGACATTGGATTATTCCTCCTGAAATTTTTAATTTACGGGTGTTATGCACTCCGCTAAATTTCTACCCTTTTATTATACTATTTTTGAAAAACTTTATCAAGTGTTTTGATAATTTTTTATCAAAAAACAAGGTGAAATAATCTTTAAAAATTTGTCCTGAATTTATGCAATTTGCACAATACGCTTGATTTTAACACCTTTTTCTGTTATTATAGATATATAAACATTAATCGGAGGAATTTTGATGAGGCTGTATCTTAGTGACCTTGACGGTACTCTTTTAAATTATAAAGCAGAAATTACACCCTTTACCCGTGAGGTTTTAAACCGTGAGCTGAAAAACGGTACGGCAATAAGCTATGCAACGGCACGTTCCGTTCATTCAGCCGCCCCGATTATGGAAGGCGTAGATATAAAGCTCCCCGTTATAACGCACAACGGTGCATTTATTATTGATCCGATAAGTAAAAAGCGATTGGTTTCGCATTTTTTTGACGATAAGAAAAAGAAATTTTTACAGGAATTTTTCAGCGAGCATAAGGAAGCACTGCTTGTATATTCCGTTGTGAATAATCACGAAAAAGTAAGCTATCTTACTTCAAGACTTAATAAGGGTACGAAAAGGTATATAAAGGAGCGAAAAAATGACAAGCGATTAAACCCGTGTCAAAGCTATGATGAGCTTTTTCTAGGCGACATTTATTACATTACGCTTATTGAGCCGAAAACCGAGCTGTCGCTGCTTGATGACAATTTTTGCGGTAAAAACGGCTTTGCGAGAAATTATCAGGCAGACACCTACGATACGCAGGAGTACTGGTACGAAATATATGACGGAAACGTATCCAAGGCTAATGCGGCGCTTGAGTTAAAAAAGCTTGTAGGAGCAGACGAGCTTATCTGCTTTGGCGATAATCTCAATGATATATCCATGTTTAAAGCGGCGGACAGAAGCTATGCCGTGTCAAATGCAGCGCCTGAGCTTAAAAAATATGCAACGGGAATAATCCGCAGTAATAATCAAAGCGGCGTTCCGATTTTTATTTCTGATGATAACACTCCGATATGGCGGTATGAAAAACAGCCGTTTAAAGTAATACCTGATAATAGCAGATTTAAAGAGTGTGTTTCGGCGGCTGAATACACGGGAGAAATCGGTACTCTTAATGAAAAGCAGACGCACAAGGCGCTTAAAAGCTACTTTGCCTCAACCGCTTTTGACAAGGAAATAAAGATAGGAAGCTATTGCGCTGACCTTGTTACCGAAAACGGCATATTTGAGATACAAACAAAAAGCTTCGGAAAGCTCAGAGAAAAGCTCAATGTGTTCTTACAGGCATCTCATGTTACCGTTGTGTATCCGTTTGTTAAGAAAAGAAGACTTAGCTATATAAACTCCGATACGGGAGAAGTTATCAAAACCGGAAATTTTGTAACACTAAAGGACATGAGCAATTTTTTTCTTGAGCTCTACAGAATAAAGCAATACCTGAATAATCCCAATCTCACAATTTGTATAGCTGATCTGACAGTCGAAAATTTCAGATACTGCAAAGAGGATATGAAGCGGAGAAAATCCGACAGAAAAACCGCCGTTCCGACAGATCTTACACGGCTTACATATATAGAGGACAGCGAAAGCTACCGCTGCTTTCTTCCCAAAGGCTTGCCCGAAAAATTTACGGTAAAGGATTTTGCGGATCTATGCGGAATTGGCGACCCGACATTGATTATAAAAGCGCTTTCTTATGTTGGAATAGTTGATTTCGCAGGTAAACAAGGCAGAAGTATTCTTTATAAAGTTACATAACAAAGCAAAAACAGAGTTACCCAATTTAGGATAACTCTGTAATCTTTTATTCAAGCTCCGCTACGGTAACACCCGCTTCGCCTTCTCCGTAAGCGCCGT
Organism: uncultured Ruminiclostridium sp.; assembly: GCA_944386545.1. Taxonomy (GTDB): domain Bacteria; phylum Bacillota; class Clostridia; order Oscillospirales; family Ruminococcaceae; genus Ruminiclostridium_E. The sequence goes on along the minus strand of CALXBK010000002.1, from coordinate 96,505 downwards.
CACGGAAGGACTTTACATGGGGGTTTTTCCGCAGATACTGCTGAACGGCGGCTCTGAGTGCGCCTGTTCCTTTACCGTGGATAATCGTAATAACGGAAATTCCCGATAACAGACAACTGTCAATAAAGCGGTCAACCTCCATAACGCCCTCATCGCCCATCATACCTCTTATATCAAGCTCCATACCGGATTTTCTTGTGTAGTTGCTGATGAGCTTTTTGCCAACCTTTGGCGCGAGTTGTTTTTTACTTTTCTGCTTTGCTTCGACAAGCCGGAGGTTTTCGAGCTTTGTTTTGGTTTTTATAGGTCCTACCTGTACAAGGCACATATTCTTTGCATCGGGAAGCCGTATAAGCGTACCCTCTTTATTTAAATCGGCAAGCCGTACGGTGTCTCCGATCTTAAGCGGTCGTGGCAGGACATAATACTCCTGCTTTTCCTGCATAACGGGGTTTGCGGTATTGTACATACTGTTCATCGCGGAATTGAATTTTGAATGTGCTCCTCTTGCCTTTTGCGAAAAGTCCTGCTGTTCCTTTTGCTTTCTTAATTTGTCAAGCTCTTCGAGAAGTAAATCACCCTCAAAGCGAACCTCCTCAATAATTGCAGCGGCTCTGCTTCTGACATTCTGAAGCTCCTTTTCCTTATCCGCTTCAAGCTGTGCCTTCTGCTTTTCAAGCTCCTCGGTAAGCTGCTTTGATTTGCGCTGTTCCGCTGCCGCAGAGCTTTTGAGCTTTTCAAGCTCTACTCTTGTGTTTTCAAGTGCGGCAACAACCTCCTCAAAACGCTTGTTTTCGGTGCTGACAAGCTGTTTTGCGTTTTCAATAATATCCTGATTAATACCAAGCTTAGAGGAAATCGCAAAGGCGTTTGACTTTCCCGGTGTGCCTATTGTAAGGCGATAGGTAGGTCTTAATGTTTTAATGTCAAATTCGCAGGAAGCATTTTCTACGCCGCTTGTCTGAATGGCGTACATTTTTACCTCCTGATAGTGAGTTGTGGCAATGAGCTTACTGTCTCTTTTTCTGAATTCATCTAAAATTGAAACCGCAAGCGCTGAGCCTTCAACGGGATCGGTGCCCGAACATAGCTCGTCCAGCAGAATAAGAGAGCTGTTTCCGGCATTTTTTAAAATTCTCGCTATATTTGTCATGTGCGATGAAAACGTCGAAAGGCTCTGTTCAATGCTCTGCTCGTCGCCTATATCGGCGTAAACCTCGTCAAACATACCGACAATGCTGTTTTCGCTTGCCGGTATCATAAGACCGCACATTGTCATAAGCACCAGAAGCCCTGCCGTTTTGAGCGTTACCGTTTTACCGCCCGTATTCGGACCTGTCACTATAAGCGAGGAATAATCCGTGCCGAGCTCAAGGGATACCGGCACAGCCTTTTGCATATCAAGAAGCGGATGCCTTGCGTTTATAAGAGTAAAGCAGGGTTTTGCTTCTATTTTCGGAGAGGAAGCCTTCATCTTTGCGCCTAAGTTTGCCTTTGCAAAGTATGTTTCAAGCGTTATTACAAGCTCAAAATCAGTAAGAATGCTGTCGGCAAATTCGCCCGTAAGCGAGGATAACTCTCTTATAATCCTCTCTATTTCGTTTTGCTCCTCGGATTTGAGAACTCTTATGTCGTTATTTGCTTCAACAACGCTCATAGGCTCTATAAATAAAGTAGAGCCCGTCGCCGAGGTATCATGCACAAGACCGCTGATTTCATTTTTATATTCGGTTTTAACAGGCACAACAAACCGCCCGTCACGCATTGTGACAAGGCTTTCCTGCAAATATTTCTGATTATCCTTGCTCTTTATCAGCTTATCAAGTCTTTCCCGTATTTCAAGGCTTTTGCGGCGGATTGAACGCCTTATCTGCGCTAATCTCGGACTTGCACTGTCGGCAATTTCTTCTTCCGAAACAATTGCATTTGCAATCATGCTCTCAAGCGCCTTGTTTGCACACAGTCCGTCAAAATATTCGGATAAAGCGGTGCTCGTGCCGCTGCACTGGGAGTACCAGTCGCACAGCCCCGAAACCTCTCTTAAAAACAGCTCGGTGTCAAGCAGCTCTCTCAGTGACAGCATTGAGCCCTGCTGTGCCCTTTTTGCGCTGAAGCATATATCCTTTATATTAAAAAATTTAGGTGTTCCGAATTTTGAGGACAGCGTGAATGCATCGCTTGTTCTCTGATTTTCCGCAATAACCTCGTCAATATCAAACGATGGTTTTATCTTGACTATCTTTTCCTTGCAGATGTCACTGTAAGCCGTTTCGGCAAGCAAAGCAAGGATTTTGTCAAGCTCAAGCTTTTTATAATCCTTTTTCATAAAATTCCTTTATAATAAAATGTTTTTATAGTATTCAAGTGTTTTAAAGCCTCTGTTGAGTTGGGCTAAGAGATAATACTCCGTTACTGCTCCGAGTAATCGTTCATATTTTTCCGACAACCTGAAATTATATAGCTTTTCCGTATCGGAATATACTATGTATCTCATGGCGTGAAGCAAGGTATTGTCAAGCACAAAGCTGTTTTGCTCAAAGCGCTCCTCATCAAAGCAGTCAACACAGTAAATTACGCCTTCAAGCGGGAGAAAATACATTCTGTCGTGCGAGTAGCATATACATTCTCTGCAAGCTCTCAAGTCCGGCATAAAGCCTATTCTTGATAAAAAGCGAAGCTCAAATACGGATTTGATTAGTGACAGCGACAGCTTTCCCTTTTGAAGCTGATAATAAGTCATGCAGACAAATCTCAGCTGTTCCTCATGGTTTTCTTCCGAGGTTGCGCAGTATTTTATAACCTCTGCAAAGTATGCCGCGAGTGATAACGCTTCAATGCTTGAGGAAATCCCGTGAAAACTGCAAATAAGCTCTGCGCTGTTAAGCGTGTAGCCCCTTGAGGAACGGCTTACGCAAAATACGCAGTGGCTGAAAAGCGAGCAGGCGGAGGAGTTTTTGCTTCCGATTTTTTTTACTCCGTGAGCCATAACCTCAATCATTCCGAGCTTGTCCGTGAAAATATCCAAAAAACAGCTGTTTTCTCCGATAATGCGCTGACCGATCACCAGTCCTTTTAGAGTAATGAGCATTGAGCTGTCTCCCCTGCTTTAATCCGACTTAAGTCCGAAATCGGCAATCGCAGATTCCTTATTTCTCCAGTCTTCCTTTACCTTTACCCAAAGCTGCATATTTACCTTACAGCCGAAATAGTCCTGCATATCCTCTCTTGCCTCGGAGCCGATTTTTTTAAGCATTGCTCCCTGCTTACCTATAATCATTCCCTTGTGAGAAGCCTTTTCGCAGACAATGACAACGCCTATATCGACAATTTCCGATCCGTTTTTGCGCTGTCTTGTTTCCATGCTTTCGATATATACCGCCGTACCGTGGGGAATTTCCGCCTGCATATTTTGGAGTATCTTTTCTCTTACGATTTCCGAAAGCCATATCCTTTCAGCCTGGTCGGTCGGTAAATCGTCCTCAAAATAATGCGGCGACAGCCTTACATACCTGTCTATTATCGGCATTATCGCATCAAGACCTATGTTTTTCTTTACGCTTATCGGAACAATCTCCTTGAAATCGTAAAGCTCGCTGTATTCCTTGATGAGGGAAAGAAGCTCCGACTTGTCCTTGATAAGGTCTACCTTGTTTATAAGTAAAACTACATCGGTATGCCTGTCTTTAAGGCTGTCTACAAGGTTTTCTTCTATTGCGGAGATTTTTTTTGTAGCGTCTGCCATCATTATGATAAGGTCTACATCGGTTATGCTCTCCCTAATGGACTTGAGCATGTGGGTAGAGAGCTTTGTCTTTGCCTTGTGCATACCCGGAGTGTCTATAAAGACATACTGCGTTTCTCCCTTTGTAACAATGCCGTTTATACGAGTTCTTGTAGTCTGGGGCTTTTCACTGACTATTGCGATTTTTTCTCCTACAAGATAATTCACAAGCGAGGATTTGCCGGCGTTTGGTCTGCCTGCAACAGCTACAAAAACCGATTTTGGGTTACTAATCATCTATATTTCCTTTCTTTTTGCTTAAAAGCAATTCCTTTTATTTTTTTTACCTATATTTCTCTTTTTTCCCTTTGTAATAAACAAATATGAAATACACGCAAAAGCTGTCAGTATCGCAAGATTCCATAAATCCTGCGTAAAATAGGCAAAAATCAGCTTAAAGGTTTCTATATCCCAGAACAGCAGTATTCCGACAATTACAGCCGTACAAGCGCTCAAAAAAACAGCCCCCGCGGCAATATCCTTGCCTACCTTTGCAAGTGCGGAATATCCGGGAGAAACCTTGTCTATTACCACCTCAATAGCGGTGTTGAGCATTTCACAGCATATAACGGCGGCACACGTAAGCACAAGCAGAATAAACTGCTCCTTGGAAAAATTATAGAACTGCGATATATAAAGCACGAAAATTGTCGCCACAATGTGTATTCTCATGTTAATCTCATGGCGGACACAGAATAATACGCCGTTAATCGCATACTTAAAGCTTTTGAAAACTTTTTTTAACACTTTGTTTCCTCTTTAATCATTCACGTGTCAGCTTCAGATTGTTCATTATGGTATCCTGAAGAGCGAGCATTACCTTTTCGCCGTCGAGATCGTCCTCGTGGGTGTAGCCTAAAAGGTGTAATGTTGAATGAGTGGCAAGAAAACCTATCTCCCTAAACAGCGAATGACCGTACTCAATCGCCTGTGCGTGCGCCTTTTCCAGGGAAATAACAATATCTCCGAGCATATATGCGCCGTTTTCGGGATTTACATCGTATTCGTCATAAGCTCCGAGAGGAAAAGAAATTACATCTGTAACCTTGCTCTTGTCACGGAACTGCTTGTTTATGCGTTTTATGGATTCGTTATCGACAAGAGTTACCGATACGTCGGCGTCACCCTCAAACTCCGTTACTCTTAAGGTTTCCGCAATACATTTCCTGATTACTGTGCGAAGACCGTTGGGAACGGCGATTGCTTTCTGATTGTTGCGGAATGATATAAATAATCTGGACATTTTTTACCTTCCTTTACCGATTGCATGGCAATCAAGCTAATATTTTTTTCTCTCGTTATACTGCTCGTAGGCCTTTACTATATCCTGAACAAGTTTGTGCCTTACAACGTCCTTTTCGGAAAAGCGGTTAATTGCAATACCATCAATGTTTTTGAGGATTTTAGTAGCTTCTACAAGTCCCGAACGCTTTGAATCCGGCAAATCTATCTGTGTTACGTCACCCGTTATCACCATCTTGCTGTTAAAGCCAAGGCGGGTGAGGAACATTTTCATCTGTTCGGGTGTAGTATTTTGCGCTTCGTCAAGTATTATAAAGCTGTCGTCAAGCGTTCGTCCTCTCATGTACGCAAGAGGGGCAACCTCTATACAGCCCCTTTCCATATTTCTCTGAAAGGCTTCTGAACCCATCATGTCAAAAAGTGCGTCATACAGCGGTCGTAAATAGGGATCGACCTTATTCTGAAGGTCGCCGGGCAAAAATCCGAGCTTTTCTCCGGCTTCAACGGCAGGACGTGTTAAAATTATTCTCTGCACCTCGTGAGCCTTAAACGCACGGACAGCGAGTGCAACCGCAAGATAGGTCTTACCTGTTCCCGCAGGACCTACGCCGAAAACTATTGTGTTTTTTCTGATGCTGTCCACATACTTTGACTGACCGAGGGTTTTGGGTTTTATAGGCTTTCCGGTATGGCTTACACAGACGCAGTTATCCGAAATCTGCTGTATTTCATCGCTTTTTCCCTCGTTTACCATTGATATGGCATAACGAACGCTTTGCACAGTCAGCTGCTCGCCCTTTTCTATTATTCCGATTAGCGAATTGATAACATCTACGGTTCTGTCGACGGACTGTTCATCGCCTCTGATTCGTATTTCTCCCTGTCGGCTGTATACCGACACCTTGTACTCCTTCTGGATGATATTGATATTTTCATCAAAATCACCGAAAATGGAGTGCATATAGCTCATATCAGAAACAATAATCGTTTTTTCCGTCATATATTGCAGGACTGTCCTTTCCTTTTCTATTCCGTATCAATTATAACACAACCGTTTTGTATTTTCAATACAATTTATCCACTAAATCGTTAATAAACAATATTTATCGGCTGTTTTATACCTGCCGTTCTTTCAACCTTGTATTTTACCGTCAGCTTTACTCCGTCTTCAGTTGTTTCATATTTTTTTTCTGAGGAAATAATTTTACACTCCGAAAGGAAGTTATCCTCAAAGTCTGATTTTTGTTTTTCAAGCTGATTTACCACATCCTTTGCGGTATAGGTTACGGTTTGTGTTTCTGTCTCGGTGAAAACTCCCGTTTTATATCTGTACGGCGTAGGCTGTCCGAAAATATAGATAGTATAGGTGTTTTCGGTATAGCTTAAGCCCTCCATATCCGCAGGGTTATAACTGCTCCAGAAAAGCGGCAATGCGTAAGAGCCGAACATAAGATAGGTAGAATAATGCTTTACATCGGTAGGAACGGTTTTTTCCTGTACAAACGGAAGATAAAATTCCTCAGTCTGATCGCATATAATTCTAAACTCTCCGTCGGCATGAACATAGACAATATTCCCGCCGTTGTCGTTTACCGTTCCGCTTACTAAAAGCTGACCTTTTTTTACCGCGCTTCCCACCTGCGTTTGTAAAACGCCCTTATGTACTATTGAATAGCTCAGCTGTCCCTCGTAATCGGCAATAATGTTGCAGGGAGTATCTACTGATATTTCCTCCTGTTTTGCGTTTTCTGTTTCCGCAACGGTTATATAAACGGTACTACCTACCTTTTCAACACTTATCCAGGACAGCTTATTAAGCTCTGTCATTGCGGATAATTCGCAAACGCCGGAGTCGAAAGAGAATTTCCAACAGCCCGGAAGCAGACCGTTTTTTTCCATCACTCGGCTGATTTCAGCGTCTGTGACCGTTTCATTTCCCGTAATGCGAATATCCCATACAAATTGCGAAAGAACGGCTATCACAGCACAGCAACAAAGTGCACCCAAAATAAGCCCCCATCTTTTTCGGTAGGGATATAGCTTAAAATACAGTCCGTGTCTTTCTGATACCCGCATTTTAATTCCGTATTTTTTTGCGGTTTTCCTTACAAAAGGATAATCATAGGGCTTTATCACCATTTCAAGGAATGTATCCGTCTGCTCAATTTCATATATCTGTATGTCATGGCTTATCATTTCGTTAATCATATTTTCGGTAAATCCGCCTAAAGCCGTAACCCTTATATATGCTCCGCCGTATTTAAAATATCTCTTTTTCAATGCTATTCTCCTTTTTGGTTATCTGATTTGCTTTCAAAAGTCAAAGAATGAATACTCCCGCTGATTAAAACCGATTTCACCCCGAAATTCTTCATGCTAAGATTTAAACCGATTATTTTAAGATTGTTGTGAGCAAGCTCAAGCTCGATTAAATTTTCGTCAAACCTTAATATTTTTCTGCAATAATCAATACTGAGCTTTTTGTTATCGGTAACGGTTAAATATGAGTGCAGGTTGATTTTATCAATTATATCGGAATACTTCCCTGCCGCCTTATTTACATTCATTTTTTCCTCCCTCCTTCATATAATGTATATGCGGCAACGTACAAAAAAGAATTTGCATTAAAGGGATTGCTATATGAAGAAATTCAAAACGCTGATAACTTCGATTTTATTGATTATAACGGGAATACTACTGACGCTCAACAGTGAGCAAACAGTGATTACGGTAAAAAAGTGTATTGAAGCGTGTACAGATAGTCTGATACCATCGCTTTTCTGCTTCATGGTATTTTCCTCTTTGCTCATTAAAAGCGGTTACGGAGAGGAAATAGCATATCCGTTGCACTTTATATTCAAAAGAATAATAAAAATGGACGGCAAGCTGTTTTCGGCGTTTTTGCTCAGTCAAATCGGCGGGTATCCTGTCGGAATAAAACTGCTGAACACTATCATTTCGCAAAATAAAAGTTATTGCGAAAAAGCACAGAAATACGCTTTTCTTTTTTACGGAAGCGGACCTGCGTTTGTTGTGGGGTTAGTCGGAATTGGTGTATATAAAAGCGTTGAAGCAGGGCTTATTATATTTGCCTGCTGTGTTGCGGCTAATCTCATCACAGCTGCTGTTATAACCGGAAAAGAATTTGTTGATAAAGCTCATATTCCTCTTCCTGACTTAAAACTGTCAGATATAACCAATTGTATTGTAAACAGCGGTAAAGCGTTGTTTGAAATTTCGCTGTACATAATACTCTTTAACTGCCTGTCGTCCCTTTTGTTTTCTTTATCCTGCTTTATCCCGCCAATCTCATATATTGATGCTGATTTTTTAAAAAGTATGTGGGAAATTACAAATATTAAATCGGCAAACGCCTTGCTTCCCCTGCCATTAGCGGCTTTTTCGGTTTCTTTCGGCGGAATTTGCGTGATATTTCAGGTTAAGGCGTTGGCTGAATTTAGAATTTCCTTTTGGAGATTTGTGTTATTAAGAGCCGTTGTAGGTACTCTGAGTGCGATATTGTGCTGTCTATTGACACAAGCCGTCGGATTTAAAGCGTCAGTTGAAGCTATGACCTTTATAAAGCCTGATATATCCTCGCCAAATCCCGTTGTTTTGGTATGTATTATAGGAATGACAGTGCTATTTTTACATTCCTTTAAAAACATTTCGCTAAAAAATACAAAAAAATCACAAAAAGTACTGGATTTATTCTAAAAAATATGTTACAATGAGATTACAGAAATTATTCAGTCTGTTAATATGAAACTTATGGTGGTGTTTTTATGAAAAAGAAGCTTTTCGGAAATAACATTAAGCCTTCCTGCAAATACTGCGAGCTGGGCAAGTCTATCGGCGATGATAAGATTCAGTGTTCCAAGTTCGGTGTGACCAAGTCATACGATTCCTGCAAGAAATTTGTTTACTCACCCTTAAAGCGTATTCCCAAAAAGGAAATTCAGCTTGCTAACTCCGATGTAAACAAGATAGATTTCTGATACATAGATATAAGGCTCAAAAGAGGCGTGCTTTACGCCTCTTTTATTTTTGGCAATTTTAAGTTAATTTAAGACGTGTAAATGTAAAATAATTACGAAGTTATATCTATATTTTTTAAAATTGAAGCAGTATTTGTTTATATCACACAAATTTTTGTTGGGAATTTTGACTATAATATGAATTGATTATCACCGTTTATTATGGTAAAATTAATTAGCAGTGGTGATTGTAAACGATTGCAGTCCCATATTTTACGGAGGTGTTTATGATAAAATTTAAAAGAATTCTTGCTTGTGTTCTTGCAGGTGCGACAGCGGTTTCACTTGCTGCCTGCTCTTCAAGCTCAGGAACATCGGGCGGTGAAGCATCAAACGGAACAGGCAATTCAAACTCTGCCGCAACAACAATTGACGATGATGTTGAAAATCCCGTTGATGTAAGCGACATCAGTATAGATGCCGGTGACGAGGTTGAACCTGCAGTGCTTGAATATCTGGGCTGTTACGATTTAAGAACAGCAGGAGATGTAAAGCCTGCATACACTTATTTTGTTGACAATTATGATTGCAGTATCGAGGTTACACTGGTAGGCTCGCTTCAAATTCAGGAAAGGCTGACAACAGCAATTTCCTCCGGTGACTCTCCTGACCTTGTGGACTATGCTGACAATGCATTCCCGCTTCTTGTGTCAAGCAATATGTATACTCCTCTTGATGAGTATATGGATCTTTCTGCTCCTCAGTGGGCGGGTCTTGAGGAATACATTGATAAATACGCATGGAACGGCAAGCATTACTACTATCCTTGGTCCTACAATGTATCTCCTTATTTCCTCGTTTATAACAGAGGTCTTTTCGTACAGCTCGGTTTAGATGATCCTAAGGAGCTTTATGATGAGGGTAACTGGACATGGGATACATTCACTGAGCTTCTCCGTGATTTCAAGAACTCGGGCGAAGACAGACAGGGTATTTACGGTGCAACTCAGTACACTGCACAGTCTATTATCAACTCGACCGGTGTTCCGCTTATTGCAATCGGAGATGACGGAAAGCTTCAGAACAACTTCTCCAACGCAGATGTTGACAGAGCCGCAAACTTTATGCAGAGCCTCAAGAGCGAGGGTCTCACAAAGTTCCCGGAGGGCTATATCAACGTAGATACAGATCCGATTATTTCCGGTTATTCTGCATTCCAAGGCATAGGCGAATGGATTATCACAACCTATGCACGGGCAATGACAAAGGATGATGCACTTGATATCTTCTTTGTTCCCTTCCCCAGAGATCCCGAGGCTGATGAGTATTACTATTCCATGACAACCTTCGGTTACTTTGTTCCCGCAGGCTCTGAGTACGCTGAACAGGCTGCTGTATTTATCAATTGCTGCCGTCTGAGCGTAACCGATGAGGCACTTAAGGAAACAACAAAACAGAGCATCATGAAGAACAAAAAGTACACAGATGAGATGTACGACTTCCTTATGAGCTTCAAGGAAGTAAATAACTTCAATGCAGTCATTGACTCCCCTTACGGACTTGACGATACAACAAACCAGATTATAATGGATATGATCGGCAACTCAATGTTTGAAATTTCAAACGAAACCATGAACGGAATGTCATGGACTCAAACCAGAGAAGCTAACTTAGGTCTTATCGCAACACAGGTTGATTACTACAACGGCTTGATGTCATAATTAAATAAAATTTCAGTCGCCGTACCGATGGTGCGGCGACTGTTTTATTCTCTATTTGCCTTATGCAGAAATAAAACCGCCATCGTCTGACGGCGGCTGTTGTTATGTAAATTATTCTGCAAGTGTGTATCCGGCAGGAATTTTGACGGAGTTGATATTTCCGAGCAGCTTAACCTTTGCCTCTCCCCCGTCGTACCAATTTCAGTCCTTTATTCCCTGCTTAAACCGTTTTACATAATAGTATCCGAGCAGCTTATCCTGCGACTCGGTATAGGCATCTTTCATATATCCTTCTTTAACCTTCAGCTTTTGCATTGCATCTATAAAGGTTTTAACCTCACCCACAAGTGGGATTAATGAAAAGTGGCGCTCTACTCTTACTGCTTTTGCACATACCTTGGTAAATTGAATTTTATAGCAGTTTTGCTGAGAATCTACAAAGTACTGTGTCAGAGCCGCCGTTGCATCGAATTGCAGATGCTTGATAATATATATCACCATCACAAAAAACGAACCCAAAAGTACAAGGGATGCACCACCAACGTCTAATTTTCCCGTTGCGAGCAAAACTATTGCAACAGCCAACGCCAAAAACACCACAGCACAGGTAACAATAAGAACAGCTGTATGGCTTTTAGGCTTTTTGCTTGAGAAAGTATACACTGAGGAATTGTTAATTTCGTAAATGTCTTGCTCGGAAAAAGTACCGTTCATGTTTGTCTCCTTTTTTAAAACAGAGAAAGAAATCCCGTTCAGTTGGATTATACATTATTTAACCGAAAAAGTCAATATAACTTAGGCAAGATGTCCTCCGCCTCTAAGGTGGCGGGTTCCATATTCAGTTTCAGTTTGGGTTCAATCCCCAACTGAAACTGAATCGCAGCTTCGCTGCGGTTTGCCACGTTGAATGATGGGGCAAGCCGCTTATTGAATAGTATAAGTGTTAAGGGCTCCGAAGCAACACATACTTCAGAGCCCTTGTTATTTAATTTTGTTCGATCGGCATATCATTTACTACCCTGCGTTATGTTAATTCCTCCGGCTTTCGGATTTACCGCTCGCCTCGACCGATTTAACCAACGCTTTAAGCTTTATGCCGCTATCCGAGAATATTTATCATTTGTACATTGGACTATACCTTCCGTTTTACTGTATTTTCAACTTTATTGCTTTAACTGTCAACAAACACAGGCTTGTTGATTTTTACAGCAGTTAAATACTTTTCATACGGAGTATTCAGTCTACCGTTTATCATAATCGGTGACAAAAACTATGTCTTAATCACCTCGTTCATGTAAACACTGTACATTATAACCACCTTACCTTTACGACGTAAAGACTTTTTATATTAAACGCCTTAGCGGGAAAGTGCAACATTTCATGTTGCTTAAAAGGTTTTGCGGTTTATATTAAATTTCTATTCTACGGTTTATTATGACGATTAATTTCCCATTTCTTCAGAGCTTCTGCGAGTTTTGTCGAAGCGTATTGCTGAGTTCGGATCTATCCGTTTTCGATGTTGCTTCGGCTGCATTTTGCTCTTCCACATTTCAAGAGTTCGTCTTTTTTGGGATTCGTCTCTCGGCTTTCTATCTTAACTCTGATACTTAAGGCTTTTTTATCGGAATGTATTATTCCGTCCGCTGCGTTTGGCAACCCTGCCTGTATTTTTTGTTTCGATATTTGCCGAAAACCGTTATATTCCGAATCATGTCTGTTTCAGCCGGCGGTTTTAAGTTACTTCAATTACATTACGATGTGATGAGTACCGCTTGAGTATTATCATCATTCTATCGTCTCTTACTTCATACCGCGAGCCTCAACAGACTGTGACTCGTTTATTTTTTCATTTGCCATCGGACTCGCCTCCTTACCGACTTTGTTATTTGTATATGCTTCCGCTCATATACATGGTGAACAACACATTCTTTATTTTGTTAAGATGTTGTGTATCAAGATGTCTTGTTCTGTCTGGGGAATTTCTTTCTTCCTTGCCTATATAATATCATAATTAAACAGGATAGTCAATAGAAATTCCCAAAAAAAGTATACAAAATAGATAAAACCCGTTTATTCAATATGCACATAGTTTCACAGTTTACACAAAATCATTATATTTTATACGATAAAAAGGACATAATTAACTGTTTTATGATTATTCTTAGTTCTGTATAAATTTTTTATTTAACAAAAGAATATTAGCGTCTGTAAAACACAAAATAACACTTGACAAGGGAGCGTATTTAATGTACAATAAAATTACAGGATACAGATAAATCCACTTGGAAAGGACAAATACAATGTCAGAAAAAGAAATGCTTGAAAACGAAGAATACACTCCCGAGCTTATAGATCTTGAGGACGAGGACGGAAATACAGTTACCTTTGAAATAATCGACGGTATGGAATTTGAGGGAAGCAACTACTTTGCTTTAGTTCCCTTTATTGAAGAAGGCGAGGGAAACGAAGAGGAGTTCGTTATACTCAAGGAAACCGAAAAGGACGGCGAGCCTTATCTTGCTACAATCGACAGCGACGAGGAATACGACCGTGTAGGCGCGGCATTCCTTGACAGATTTTCCGAGGTTTTTGAAACCGAGGATTAAGCTTGTTTTTTCACTGCCTTGTGCGTTAAAGTATGATTGTATATGATCCAACACTCTTTAATAGGGATTTCTCTCCGGGTGCGGATTGCAGACCTCCCGCTTTTGCGGACGAAGGGAGCGTGAACCATTCGGGTGATCTTACCCACCGTGCATTATGTGCGGGTTTTATCATCATACCCCGGCAAGGTGGTACCTAAAAATAATCAGCCGTGTTGCTTTATGGCAGCACGGCTTCTCGTTTGTATATAGCGCAAATTCCGTCAAATAATATGATTATCCGATAAATTTTTACTGATGGTGTTATAATGAAAAAGTATATTAATTATCTTTTAGGCGGACTTTGCGGTATACTGAACGGTTTATTCGGCTCGGGCGGCGGTACTGTTGCCGTCGCCTGCTTTGAAAAAAGTGAAAATGACCAACGAAAAGTTCATGCGTCATCCGTTGCGCTTATATTGATTTTAAGCATTACAACCGCCGTTTCATATTATATTCAGGGAAAGCTCGATTTCGGCAAAGCGTTTGAGTTTATCCCTTATGGAATTATAGGTGCATTGGCAGGCTCATTACTGCTGAAAAAAATTTCAGGCAAAGTGCTGAAAAAAATATTCGGTGTTATTATAATTGCAAGTGCGGTGAAGCTGTTGATATGAATATTATAATAGGTTTTCTGGCAGGCTTATCGGCGTCAATGGGGCTTGGCGGCGGGTTTGTCCTTCTTATATATCTGTCTGCCTTTGCAGGTGTGCCGCAGGATATTGCACAGGGGGTAAATCTGTTGTTCTTTTTGCCGATAGCTTTGTTTTCGGTATTTTTGCATATAAAAAACAAGCTTATTGATTTTAAGCTTGTTTTAAAATATCTTATTACTGCACTTCCCTGCGCTGTTGCGGGAAGTATTGCGGCGTATTATATTGACGTGGGTGTTTTAAAAAGGCTGTTTGCCGTGTTTTTGCTTGTTATAGGATTTCACGAGCTTTTCGGTAAGAAAAACAGGAGTGAAGAAAAACAAAGGAACGGTTAATTATTCCTTGCACTCTCCTTTTATCTTTTCACGGTATGCTTTTGCCTGCTGTTCGAGCTTATTTTCTCCGAAGGCGTAGTAAACTCTGTCCTTAATCTCGTCGGGCAGATACTGCTGTTTAACATAATGATTAGGGAAATCGTGCGGATAAAGGTAATGCTGACCTTTTACCGCCGCCCCCTCGCCGTCACAGTGAACATTCTGAAGATGACGCGGAATATCGCCTGTTTTGCCTTTGTTGACATCGTCAAGCGCCGCATCCATTGCAAGGTATGCGCTGTTTGATTTAGGAGAGGTTGCAAGCAGAACTATAGCATCGGCAAGCGGTATTCTCGCTTCGGGAAGTCCAAGCTGGAGTGCGCTGTCCACACACGCTTTTACAATGGGTATTGCAAGCGGGTACGCAAGTCCGATATCCTCGCTTGCTATTACAAGAAGTCTGCGGCAAAGTGAAATAATGTCCCCTGCGGCAATCAGCCTTGCGGCGTAATGCAAAGCGGCATTTTCATCAGAGCCTCGTATTGACTTCTGGAGCCCCGAAAGAATATCATAATGCTTGTCCCCGTCTCTGTCGTAATTCATGCTGCTGTTCTGGGTGAGCAGCTCGGCGGTTTCCATCGTTACGCTTCCATCAGAGCTTGACAAACAGCAAAGCTCAACGGTGTTTACCGCCTTTCTTACATCTCCTCCGCAACCATAGGCAATATGCCCGATTATTTCATCGGAAACGGTGTATTTCGTATCAAGCTCTTTTTCCATGGCGGAAAATGCCCTGCTTATCACCGGAATAATATCTCCTGCTGTAATGGGCTTGAATTCAAACACCGTACAACGGGAAAGAATTGCGCTGTATACATAAAAATACGGATTTTCAGTGGTTGAGGCAATAAGGGTTATATCGCCGTTTTCGATGTATTCAAGCAAGGTTTGCTGTTGTTTTTTATTGAGGTACTGAATTTCGTCCAAAAAAAGAAGTATTCCCTGAGAAGCACCGAAGCCGTCCAAAGCGGAAATCACATCTTTTATGTCGGAAATTGACGCTTGCGTTCCGTTAAGTCGGTATAGCTTCATTTGCGTTTTTTTAGCAATGATATTCGCAACGGTAGTCTTTCCGACGCCCGACGGACCGTAAAATATCATATTGGGGATTTCGCCGTTCTGAATAATATTATACAGAGGCTTTCCCTTTGCGAGTATATGAGATTGTCCCACAACGTCATCAAGTGTATCGGGACGAATTCTGTCCGCTAACGGCATAAACAGCTTCCTTTCATTATCATTTTACAAATGTGCCTCCGCTGAAATTTAGCGGAGGCAATTTTTATCAGTCGTTCTTATGACTTTCAAGAAGTGCGGTAATCTTCTCATGAGGATCAATTACCATGCTTATTGACATATCGTGGTTGAGTGCCGTAATAAGATAAGAAACATATTTGGATACGTCAACCTCGCAGAACCACTTTCTGCTCAGAAGTTCAGGTGTGCGGTAGGTGAGATTTGTACCGAATACGTAATCAATAAGACCTTTTTCGTACGCTACATCAAATTTTTCAAGTCCGTTTGTGAAAATTGCGTAGGTAGCATAAGCGAAAATTCTTTTAGCGTTGCGCTTTTTAAGCTCGATTGCAATATCAAGCATGGATTCGCCGGATGAAATAATATCGTCTGCAATGAAAACGTCCTTGCCCTCAACTGAGTTGCCGAGATATTCATGCGCCACGATGGGATTACGGCCGTTAACAACCTGTGAATAATCACGTCTTTTGTAGAACATACCGAGATCTACACCGAGAACGGAGGAATAATACATATTTCTGTTCATAGCTCCCTCGTCGGGGCTTACTACCATGAAATGCTCCTTATCCATCTTGAAGTCATTAACATACTTGAACATGGATTTAAGTACCTGATATGTAGGTATAATGTTGTCAAAGCCCATAAGAGGAATAGCGTTGCACACTCTCGGATCGTGAGCGTCAAAGGTGATGACATTTGAAACGCCCATATTCTGAAGCTCCTGCAAAGCAACCGCGCAGTCAAGGGATTCACGGTAGTTTCTTCTGTGCTGTCTGCCGCCGTAAAGGATAGGCATGATAACATTTATTCTGTGAGCCTTACCGCCGATAGCCTGTATGATACGCTTTAAATTCTGGAAATGGTCGTCGGGAGACATTGCATTCATTTTACCGAATAAGGGATATTCCATGCTGTAATTTCCGACATCGGCAATAATATATACATCGTAGCCTCTTATCGTTCTTCTGATGAGTCCCTTGCCGTCGCCCGAGGAAAATCTCGGACATTCATTTTCGATAAGGAAGTTATCACAGGCAAAGCCGGATTCATTTGACCACTTTACGAGATAGTCGTTTACCTTTTTGCCAAGCTCTTCCGAGCCGGGAATAGGGATAAGCCCCAAAGGAGCAACTCTGTCCGAGCTGTTAAAGAGGATTTCTCTTGCAGTAGCTGTCATTTAAAATTTCCTTTCCTTTTTGCCCTTTTAAAAGGCACTGTTAATAATCCTTACAATCCTTTGATTACATATAAAGAGGATATTTTGAACAGATTTCATTTACCTTTTCTCTGATCTTATCTGCACTGTTGTAGAAATCCGACGCTGTGAGGTAGATACATTCCGCAATTACCTTCATATCTTCTTCCTTAAGACCTCTTGTTGTAACGGCAGGTGTACCGATACGAACTCCGCTTGTGATAAAGGGGCTCTGAGGATCGTTGGGGATTGCATTCTTGTTTACTGTAATAAATACCTCGTCCAGCTTCTTTTCAAGCTCCTTGCCCGTAATGTCAAAGGGACGCAGGTCAACGAGCATGAGGTGGTTATCCGTGCCGCCCGATACAAGGTTGAAGCCCTTTTCAAGAAGAGCGTTTGCGAGAGTTTTCGCATTAAGCACGGTTTGCTTTGCATACTGTTTGAATTCGGGCTTTAACGCCTCGCCGAAGCAGACAGCCTTAGCCGCAATAACGTGCATTAAAGGACCGCCCTGGATACCGGGGAATATGGACTTGTTAATTTTCTTTGCAAGCTCCTCGTCGTTTGTGAGGATAAGACCGCCTCTCGGACCTCTTAAGGTCTTGTGAGTGGTTGTTGTAACAATATCAGCGTAAGGAACGGGTGACATATGTTCGCCGCCTGCAACAAGTCCTGCAATATGAGCCATGTCAACCATTAAGTATGCGCCGACCTCATGAGCGATTGCCGCCATCTTTTCAAAGTCAATTGCTCTCGGATATGCGCTTGCACCTGCAACTATGAGCTTGGGCTTATGTTCCTTTGCAAGGCTCATTACGGTATCATAGTTAATCATACCGGTTTCTTCATCAAGGCCGTATGCAACGAAGTTGTAGTATTTACCCGAAATGTTTACGGGAGAGCCGTGCGTCAGATGTCCGCCGTGGGCAAGGCTCATACCGAGTACCGTATCGCCGGGGTTTAAGAGCGCAAAGTATACAGCCGTGTTAGCCTGTGCGCCGGAATGTGCCTGTACATTTGCGTATTTTGCGCCGAAAAGCTCGCAGGCGCGGTCAATTGCGATATTCTCAACAATATCTACATCCTCACAGCCGCCGTAATAACGCTTGCCGGGATAACCCTCGGCATACTTGTTGGTAAGTACGCTTCCCATTGCCGCCATAACTGCGGGAGAAACGATGTTTTCACTCGCAATAAGCTCAATGTTTCTTCTCTGACGTGCAAGCTCCTTGTTCATCGCCGAAGCCACATCGGGATCGGCAGACTGAAGAAATCCTATTGTATCAACTAAATTTTCGTACATACTTTATTATTCCTTTCCTTTAACCCTGTTTTGCCGTAAAGCCTTCCCAGTCCTTTAAAAATCTTTCTATTCCGTTATCGGTCATGGGGTGCTTTAACATCTGTAAAAGTACATTCATCGGAACGGTTGCAATATCACAGCCCATTCTTGCCGCCGCAGTCACATGAATGGGATTGCGGATTGAAGCGGCTATTATTTCGGTTTCAATTCCCTGTGCGGTGAAAATGTCAACTATTTCCTCAATAAGATTCATGCCTTCCATGCCTATATCGTCAAGACGACCGAGGAACGGGCTTACGAAGGTTGCGCCTGCTCTCGCCGCAAGAAGCGCCTGAGCCGCTGAGAAAACAAGAGTTACATTGGTCTTGATACCCTTTTCGGTAAGACGCATGCATGCCTTAAGACCTTCCTCACACATAGGAAGCTTAATAACGATGTTCTTATGGATTGCGGCAAGAGGCAGAGCCTCCTGTACCATCTTGTCGGCTTCAAGAGAAATAACCTCGGCGGAAATAGGTCCGTCAACGATTTCGGTAATTTCCTTTACAACCTGCTTGAAATCTCTGCCCTCTTTTGCGATAAGGGAAGGATTTGTGGTAACGCCGCAGATGATTCCCATGTCATTTGCACGCTTAATGTCCTGAACATTTGCTGTGTCAATAAAAAGTTTCATTTTTTCTCCTTTTCGGCATAGCCGAATATTTAATTTTATCAAAGCTGTTCATAAAAACCTGATTAATGAACAGCTTTGCTTTTGCCGCATACAGCGGTTAGGTTCATAAATTAATCAAAGCTGTGAAAGCTCTTCAAAGCAACTCTTCATTGCAGGATACAGCTTTTTGTAAAGCTCGTACACCTTTTCATATTTTTCGCTGTTTTCTGCAATAGGCTCTTGTATCCTTTCGGGTTTGATTACTGCCTTGCACGCTTCGGGAACAGAGGAATAAATTCCTGCTCCGACTGCGGCAAGAAGTGCAACGCCGAGCGCAGGACCTTCTTTGTTTGCAGTGGTCTTTACCTTACAGCCGTAAAGGTCTGCAAGCATCTGACGCCACAGAGGTGATGTTCCGCCGCCGCCGCAAGCCATCATATCGTCAATGGAGATGTTCATCTCACGCATAACCTCTATACAATCTCTCAGCGAATAGGAAACGCCCTCCATAACGGCTCTGAGCATATCCCTTTTCTTGTGCATTGTGGAAAGACCTACAAATGCGCCTCTGCAATTGGGATCAAGGTGGGGAGTTCTTTCGCCGTTTAGATAAGGCATATAAAGCAGACGGTTTGCTCCTATCGGAACGCAGTCAGCCTCCTTATCCATAAGATAGTAAGGATCAACGCCCATTGATACGGCGGTTTCCATTTCGCTCCATGCAAAATTATCTCTGAACCACTTTAACGACAGACCTGCCGACTGGGTAACGCCCATAACGTGCCAGCAACCCGGAACGGCACAGCAGAAGGTGTGTACCCTGCCCTTGGGATCAATTGAAATATCCGAGGTATGCGCAAATACAACGCCGCTTGAGCCGATTGTGGTAAACGCCTTACCGTCCTCAACAACGCCCGTACCGACAGCCGCCGCCGCATTATCTCCTGCACCGCCCACAACCGGAGTACCCTCCTTAAGACCGGTAGCCTCGGCAACCGCCCTTGTGACAGTACCGGTAATTTCGGGGCTTTCGTAAACCTTCGCAAGTAACGCTTTATCAATTCCGAGCTTTGTAAGTACCTCGTCAGACCAGCAACGGTTGGGAATGTCAAGAAGCTGCATACCCGACGCGTCCGAAACCTCGGTAGCATACTCGCCCGTAAGCATAAATCTTATGTAATCCTTAGGGAGAAGAATATGGCGGCATTTTTCGTAATTTTCAGGCTCGTTGTTCTTTACCCACATGATTTTAGCGGCTGTAAAGCCTGTAATTGCGGGATTTGCCGTAATTTCGATAAGCTTTTTTGCGCCTACCTTCTCGGTAATCTCAACAACCTCTTTCTGAGTTCTCTGGTCGCACCAGATAATGCTCTTTCTGATAACCTTGTTGTCGCCGTCAAGCATTACAAGGCCGTGCATCTGTCCCGAAAGACCTATTCCCCTGATATCCTCAGCCAAAACGCCGCTTTTGTCAATGACGTCCCGAATACCGTTTACGCACGCGTTCCACCAGTCGGCGGGTTCCTGCTCGGCATAGCCGTTGCAGGGGGTGTATAACGGATAATCGTAAAGAGCTGAAGCAACGGGAACTCCGTTTTCTTTAAATAAAACTGTTTTGGTACCGGAAGTGCCGATATCAACGCCGAGTATGTAAGCCATATCCGCTCTCCTTTGAGTAAAAATAAATCAAAAATATGTAAATTTTCATTTACACGCACTACACAATATTATAATATATTATCAGTCATTTTGTCAAGATGAGAAGGGCTATTTTAAAATTTTTATCTGTGCGTAATTGATAGTTTTCGGCTTGACTTTTAAAGCGTATATGGTATATAATAAAATAAACAAAAAACCTACGAAAGGCGGGAAATTATTATGGCAAAACGCAGAATAGGAATACTGACCAGCGGCGGCGACTGTCCCGGTCTTAACGCAACGATAAGAGGTGCGGCTAAGGCGTGCTATACCATGTTCGGAGAGGACAATGTTGAGATTATCGGCATTACAAACGGTTTTCACGGTCTTATTAATAACAATTGCAGACTTATGAAGCCTGAGGATTTTTCGGGTATTCTCACGCAGGGCGGTACAATTCTCGGTACTAAGCGTACTCCCTACAAGATGATGCAGGTTATTGAGGAGGACAATATTGACAAGGTTGCAAAAATGAAGGCTACCTACAAGGAACAGAAGCTCGACTGCATACTGACGCTCGGCGGAAACGGCACTCATAAAACCGCCAACCTCCTTTCGGAAGAAGGACTTAATATAATTGGCCTACCCAAAACGATTGACAACGATATATGGGGAACGGACGTTACGTTCGGCTTCCATACCGCTGTTGACATTGCCACAGAGGTGCTAGACAGAATTCACACCACGGCTACCTCTCACAGACGCATTATGGTAATAGAAATCATGGGCAACAAGGCGGGCTGGCTTACGCTTTATTCGGGTGTAGCGGGCGGTGCGGATATAATTCTGATACCTGAGCTTCCTTACAATATCGACAAAGTTATTGACGCCTGCGAAAAGAGAATGGAAGCGGGCAAAAACTTCTCTATCATCGCTGTTGCCGAGGGTGCAATGGATAAAGATGAAGCCGAAATGAAGAAAAAAGAGCGTGCTAAAAAGCGTGCGGAAGCGGGCGAAACCACCGTTACAAGCAGAGTTGCAAAGCAGATTGAAGCGGCTCTCGGCGTTGAGTCAAGAACCGTTGTCCCCGGTCATATTTTAAGAGGGGGCAGTCCCTCGGCTTATGACAGAGTGCTTGCAACAAAGTTCGGCGCAAGGGCGGCAATGCTGATAAAGCAGGAAAAGTACGGCTATACCGTTGCAAAGGTAGGCAGTGAAATCTGCGAAAATAAGCTTTCGGACGTTACCATGAAAACAAAGTTTGTTTCCAAGGACGACCAGCTTATCATTACAGGAAACAATATCGGAATTTCTTTCGGCGTATAATCTGACACTTTAAGATAATAATGAGCATAGGCGATATTAATCGTTTATGCTCTTTTCTATATAACTTAGGCAAGATGTCCCCCGCATCTAAGGCGGCTGGTTCCATATTCAGTTTCAGTTGGGGATTGAACCCCAACTGAAACTGAATCGCAGCTTCGCTGCGGTTTGCCACGTTGAATGACGGGGCAAGCCCCTTATTGAATTTTCATCAATTTAGAGATTTATGAACAAATTCATTATACTAAGGTATAAAGCTAAGCTAAAATGAAAGCGGCTTTCGTAATTTACCGAAAGCCGCAGCTTATTGAATTATTGTTTATCAGCCCTGCTTTTTCTTAGCTTCAATATCTGCAAGCGCTGCTTTTCTCGAAAGGCGTATTTTGCCCTGGTTGTCTATGTCGAGTACCTTAACGATAATCTCGTCGCCGATAGAAACAACATCCTCAACCTTTTCAACTCTTCTGTTTTCAAGCTCGGATACATGTACCATACCGTCCTTGCCGGGAGCGATTTCAACGAATGCACCGAAGGACATGATACGTACTACCTTACCCTTGTAGATTGCGCCGATTTCCGGAGGAGAAGTAATAGCCTTAATCATCGCCACGCAGTTCTGAGCCTTTTCGAGATCCTGACCGCAAATAAATACATTACCCTCTTCGTCGATGTCAATCTTAACATCAAAGTCGGTGCAGAGCTTCTGGATAACCTTACCGCCGGTACCGATAACCTCTCTGATTTTGTCAACGGGTACCTTGTAGTTAAGCATCTTGGGAGCATACTTATTAACGGTGGGACGGGGCTCGGGAATAGCCTTGAGCATAATCTCGTCAAGTATATAATCTCTCGCCTTGTGCGTTTTTGCAAAAGCGTCCTTGATGATTTCGGGAGTAAGACCGTCAATCTTAAGGTCCATCTGAATGGCTGTGATACCCTTGTGAGTACCGCCTACCTTGAAGTCCATATCGCCGAAGAAATCCTCAAGTCCCTGAATGTCAACCATTGTCATCCAACGGTCGCCCTCGGTGATAAGACCGCAGGAAATACCTGCAACGGGAGCCTTGATGGGGACACCCGCATCCATAAGAGAAAGTGTTGAGCCGCAGATAGAAGCCTGCGATGTAGAACCGTTGGAGGAAAGAACCTCTGAAACAAGTCTTATAGCATAGGGGAATTCTTCAACAGAAGGAATAACAGGCTCAAGTGCACGCTGAGCAAGTGCGCCGTGACCGATTTCTCTTCTGCCGGGGCCTCTGCTTGCCTTTGTTTCACCTACGGAGTATGCAGGGAAATTGTAGTGATGCATATAACGCTTTGTATCCTCGTCGTCAATGCCGTCAAGTCTCTGGCTGTCGCTGACAGGACCTAAGGTGGTTATAGTCATAACCTGTGTCTGACCTCTGGTGAAAAGTCCCGAGCCGTGTACTCTCGGAAGAAGTCCGACCTCTGCGGCGAGAGGACGCATTTCGTCCATGCCTCTGCCGTCTACACGCTTCTGCTCATCAAGCAGCCAGCGTCTTACGATGAACTTCTGTAGCTTATAGATGCACTCGTCAATCATCGCAATCTTGTCGGGATACTGTTCGTCATATTCCTTGTGAACTGCGTCCTTTATGAGCTGAAGACGCTCTTCTCTGATATTCTTGTCATCGGTATCAAGAGCAAACTTAACCTGTTCTTCATACTTTGCCTTGATTGCTTCAAACAGATCGTGATCAACATCCATAGAAGGGAAGCTGAACTTGGGCTTGCCTATCTCTGCCTGAATTTGCTTGATAAAGGGAATGAGGGAGTTGTTAATCTCCTCGTGACCTGCCATTATAGCCTTGAGCATGGTGTCGTCATCAACCTCGTTTGCACCCGCTTCAATCATAACAACCTTCTTTTCGCTTGAAGCAACAGTAAGCTGAAGGTCGGATACAGCTCTCTGCGCTGCGTCGGGCATAAGCACGATTTCACCGTCAACAAGTCCCACGGAGATACCGCCGATAGGTCCGTTCCAGGGAATATCAGAAATAGATACCGCAATGGAAGCACCGATCATAGCAATAATCTCGGGCTGTGTTTCGGGATCAGCCGCAAGCACAGTCATAACGATTGCAACGTCGTTTCTCATATCCTTGGGGAACAGAGGACGCATGGGACGGTCTACAACTCTTGAGTTGAGAATTGCCTTTTCGCTCGGTCTGCCCTCTCTCTTGAGATAGCCGCCGGGAATTTTGCCCACGGAGTAGAGCTTTTCCTCATAATCAACGGAAAGCGGGAAGAAGTCCACACCCTCTCTGGGCTTGGGGCTTGCCGTAACGTTTACCATTACAACGGTTTCGCCGTAATGCACCCAGCAAGAGCCGTTTGCAAGACCGCATACCTTGCCTGTTTCAACCATGAGCTCACGGCCGGCAAAGGTAGTTTTGAATGTTTTGTAGTTTTCAAACATACTGTTTCCTCCTTTGTGTTTTCGAGAAACAGCGTTAGCAATAAATTCAGCAAGGTAACGCTACATTGCTCAATTTAATGCTAAAACCACTGCTTCTCATCAAAAATGTTTTTGCAAATAAGGGTTAAAGGGCAGAACAAAAGTGCCCTGCCCTTTTTTACACTTACTTACGAATTCCGAGCTTTGCGATTACGGCACGGTAACGCTCAATATCCTTCTTCATGAGGTAGTTGAGTAGATTACGTCTGTGACCAACCATCTTGAGCAGACCACGGCGGGAATGATGATCCTTCTTGTGAGTCTTGAGATGCTCGGTAAGGTCGTTAATTCTCTTTGTGAGAATAGCAATCTGAACCTCAGGAGAGCCTGTGTCGTTCTCATGTGTGCGGTTAGCTTCAATAACCGCTGTCTTTTCTTCCTTTAAAAGCATGTTACACCTCTTAAAAATTTTTATTTTCCGTGTCATAGCTACGGGAAACGGTGTTTCTCAAATGAGCATTCTCCACAAAGCCAAGACAAGGAATAAACTATGTTTTTTCACACAGCGTGAATATTATAACATATTAATTTGCGTTTGTAAATAGAAATTTTAAAAAATTCTCAATTTTTTATTTACACATGCAATCTTTTTATAATCTTGTATACGACGGAATTTTGCAATACAAGAGGAGATTTATGTGCGAAGAACACTATACCGTTAGCAGGAGAAATTATTTCCTCCTGTACCGAGCCGTCAAACGGATGGATAATCTCCGCCATAGGCTCGCCCTGCTCCACAGCGTCACCCGGTTGCTTTATCCTGCGGTAAATACCACCGCTGTTTGTGTGGACGGACATAAGTTGATCTTCTTCAAGGGTTGTGGCCATATATCCGCCGTGGCACTGGTATTTGATTACTCCCATACGGGATAAAAATCTCATTACCGCTGAAACTAACGTCTGAGCCGATACCTCGTCAATTCTTTCGGTTTCGTTGGTATAAACCGAAAATGCGCTTGTATTAGCGTTCTGCCAGTTGAAATTAAGCGTTGCGGTGTCAAAGGGCCTTGGTTTTCTCAGAAGTATGTACGGCAATCCGAATAAATTTGCGAGGCTGATATTTTTATGCTCGGTTTGCATCATTCTTACATGGGGAATAAAATCTCCCTGTATGTAAAATGAGGTGAACTGTATGCCATACTGATATTCCTTGATAATATCGAAAATTCCTGCGGCAATTCTCTGGGTTGTCTTTCCCTCAAAGCTGCCCGGGAACATTCTGTTAAGGTCGGTGTTGTCTACCGTCCAGAAGCGGCGCTGTACATTCATCGAAAAGGGATTGAGGGACGGGATAACCATTATCTCCTTGCCTCTTGCAATATCGCCTTTCTTCTCGATAGCGGAAAGTGCCTTTACTATCTGAGAGCAGACATAAAGCTGCTGTACCTCGTTGCCTCTCATTGCGCCGACTATACAGCAGGTTTTCTCGCCCTTGCCGAATTTATATCCGTTTATCTGAAAATCGTCACGGTAGGTGGATTTCAGGTTAAAAACTGTTTCTATGTTCATGTCAGCAGCCTCCGAGAATTCTTGCTATCAAAGAGCCTTGATACACAACGGGATATTCTCTCAGCGTGAATACTATTCCGTTGCAGGGAGCAATGATTTCCTGCTCAACTGTACCCGTCAGAGGATTGAGAATGTCACCGAGCCTGTCGCCCTTTGATATTCCTGCCCAGTGTCGGATTGCAGGCATATAAATTCCCGTGCTTTCGCTGTAAATAAGCGAAACATCTCCGTCAGTGGACACTATCGGATGGGATACGTTCTTAGGCTCGTCGTTCCATATACCCATGTGCGTCATCAGATTGAAAATTCCGTCTAAAAGCTGTTCGCAATAGGATTTTGTTATCCTCATACCTACTCCCATTTCTGCAACAAGGGTAGGCGTGCCTATTTTATTCAAGCTGTACGAAAGGGTTGCCTCCATTACAGAAACGCTGGAATGTACCCAGACAAAGTCTACATTCAGCATTTTGGCATACGGCAACAGCTTCGGTGCGGTATCCTCTGAAATACGCACCTGGGGAATTTCTTTAAGGAATATATTGCTGGCATGAATATCTATACAAATATCTGCTCCTGCAATATCGTTTATTATTGCGGCGGCAATATGCTCCGCAACGGCGCCCGTTTCGCAGCCCGGGAAAATCATATTCATATCCAGGTCGAATATCGGCATTTCCCTTTGAATTGAATCCATTCCCAACGGGTTTACCGATGGGTAAATATCGACAATACCATTAAGCTTATGTATGCTTTCGCTGATTTGTCTGACAAGCTCATAGCACACATACTGTCCCTCAAGCTCGTCTCCGTGTACACCGGTTACTATACATATCCTTTTTTCGTTTCCCGTTTTGGCGTAAGGCTCAAAATGGTTCTTTCTAAGCCGCATCTGTTCATTTACGGGAAGCTGAACCGAAACTATATCCTGTAACAAAATACCGCCTCCGTGACATTATACACTATATTAAGTATATCCCTTTGAAACAGCCTTGTCAATAAGTATTTTAACATAAAAATCCCAACAAATCACAATGATCTGTCGGGAATATTTTATGTCAGTTCATACCCTGAAAATGTACGGGTATGCCGTTTCTCATTTTTACATTTACTTCACCCTGTATAAGAGGTAGGAAGTAATTAAGAGCGCTGTCCTTTATATTGTTTTGTTCGGCATTTATCCACTTTTCGGGAAGGAGCTTTTCCTTATTGGCAACCATATCGGCGTCTACAGAGCCGATTGTAACGGTATAAGGCATATCCGATACACGGTTAAATACAAGTACCTTGCCGCTTTCGCCCCTCAAAGCCGCCTTTACGCCCTCTGAGCCGATAAGCTGCGCCTCGTCAATATCGGTTTTTGAAGCAAGGTGAGATGAACAGCGCTGCATAACATTAAGCTCTATCGAACGCACCTTACAGCCGATTTCATCTCTGACAAGGTTTTCAAGATGCTTGCCGATACCGGAAAGATACTTATGACCGAAGGAATCCTCAACGC
Organism: uncultured Ruminiclostridium sp.; assembly: GCA_944386545.1. Classification (GTDB taxonomy): domain Bacteria; phylum Bacillota; class Clostridia; order Oscillospirales; family Ruminococcaceae; genus Ruminiclostridium_E. The sequence continues at coordinate 69,261 of CALXBK010000002.1, read as the reverse complement.
CCGTCATATATCCGTCGTTTTCCGTTTCAACGCCCTCGGAAACCACAACGATAACCGCTTTATATTTTGCCTGTGCAATTCTTATATCTTCAAGAAACTTCCGGGTAGTGAACTTTGCTTCAGGTACATATATGAGGTGAGGTGCTGTTTCGCCGTTGGAGCGCAATACGCAGGTAGAAGCGGCAAGCCAGCCCGCATGACGTCCCATAATCTCGATAATAGTAACAGACTGAACGCTGTAAACACGGCTGTCACGGATAATTTCCTGAACGGTTGCCGCAACATACTTTGCCGCCGAGCCAAAGCCGGGTGTATGGTCGGTGCAGGGCAAATCGTTATCTATGGTTTTCGGAACGCCGATTACCTTTACCTTACTGTCTGTACGCTTCAGATAAGCGGACAGCTTAAGCACGGTGTCCATCGAGTCGTTGCCGCCGATGTAAATAAAAATACCTATTCTGTGCTTTATAAAGCAATCGTTTATCTTTTTGTACAGCGAAATATCCTTATCCTCATCGGGGAGTTTAAATCTGCATGAGCCAAGCACGGTCGAGGGGGTAAGGCAGAGATGCTCCATGTCATCATTTGTTTTAATAACCGTTTTAAGGTCAACGAGATTGTCGTTTATGATTCCCTCAATACCGTTAATTGAGCCGAAAACAGCGTCAATATCGGTATTTTTAAAACATTCCTTTACAACTCCGACAAGCGACGCATTAATAGCGCAGGTAGGACCGCCGGACTGTGCAACAGCAATATTCATCAAAAATCTCCTCTGTGTAGATTCAATAAGGGGCTTGCCCCGTCATTCAACGTGGCAAGCCGCAGCGAAGCTGCGATTCAACTTCAGTTGGAGTTCAATCCCCAACTGAAACTGAATATGGAATTCGCCGCCTTAGAGGCGGGGGACATCTTGCCTAAGTTATAAAAAGATTATATCCTGTTTGTGGCAAAATGTCAATATTTTCGGCATAATAAAATCTTTTTCACACAAAAGAGCTGTTGAAGCTGAATAAGCTGTTAAGATTTTTCTTCGGTTTTATCGTATGCGTCCATAAAGCGCAGAGTAAGCTCAATCAGCTTGTCAGTGTCCTCCCTGCCCATGATTTCGGATATTTTATCAAGTCTTTTAAAAATGGAGTTTATCTTATCCGTCAACGTCTTTATGCCGTATTCGGTCAGCTTTACATAGGTCACACGCCTGTCATTTTTTAATATAACTCTTTCAATAAAGCCTTTGTCCTCAAGCTTGTTTATTGCTTGCGAGAGATTAGGTCTTGTGTAATTGAGGCGGTTGTTGATTTCCTTAAGAGCAAACAGCTCTGTACCCGGTTCTTCGGCGACAATCTGCATCATAGCTCTTATTACACCGATTTCACTTGAGTTGAACCCGCTTTGTGCGGAGAATAACAGCGGCTGTGAGGAAACCCTGCCGACAGCAGTAATAAACCTTATATTTCTTTCGTCCATGGTAACCATCCTTTTGATAAATGAATTAATGCTTGCCAACGTTATAATAATATGTTATACTTTCTTTATTAACGGATTATAAATTTTAAGGACTGAACCGATTTAATTTTTTAAGGACATACTTATGAAAAATATAAAAACGGATATTGCCGTAATCGGCGGCGGCGCATCGGGGCTTTGTGCGGCAATCGGTGCGGCTGAATTTACAAAGGGCGAAATAACCGTAATTGAAAAGCTACCGAGAGTCGGCAAAAAAATTCTTTCCACGGGAAACGGCAAATGCAATCTTTCAAATGCCGAAATCAACGCAGAGAAATATACGGGAGATACTGAGCTGTTAAATTATATCGGTAATGATATTAAAAGCTCCCGCATTTTTTTTCAACAGCTGGGACTTGCTTGCAAAACAGACGTACAAGGCAGAATTTATCCTCACAGCCTTGCCGCGTCCTGCGTACTTGACGCCTTAAGATTTTCCGTGCAAAATTCGGGCGTAGAAGCTCTTACGGAAAATGCGGTTACAGACATTAAAAAAGCAGGGAACGGTTTTACAATCAAAACCGAGTACACCGAAATATCGGCAAAGCGTGTTATTATTGCAGTCGGAGGAAAAGCCGCGCCGTCCCTCGGAACAAGCGGAGACGGTTATAAGCTGTGTGAGAAGCTCGGTCATAAAATTACACCTCTCTACCCTGCTTTAGCCCCGCTTCGTACCGATGTCAGCCTTGTAAAAGGCATAAAGGGACTGAGAGCCGCATCAAAAGCGTCGCTTATATCAAACGGCAGAATTTTGGGCGAGGAATCGGGCGAGGTGCAGTTTACGGACGGTGCGCTTTCGGGTATTTGCATTTTCAATCTAAGTGCTAAGGCGGCTTCTCTTGCGGGAAAGTGCGAAATATCACTTGATATCGCCCCCGATTACAGCTATGAAGAAATATCTCAGCTTATTTCAAAATCCAAAATTTCAAGAAATGAGCTTTCCTGCGAAGAGCTTATGACGGGACTTTTCCACAAGAGAATAGGTCAGGCACTTTTAAAAACCGTCGGTGTTCCGCTTTCAAAAACCTGCAAGGAGATTACGGACAAGGAAATAAAAACAGCTGCCAAGCTGTCAAAGGATTGGCGCTTTCCCGTTACGGGAGTATCCGACTGGAGCCTTGCACAGATTACCTGCGGCGGCGTTCCCGCGTGCGAGGTAACGGAAAAGCTGGAATCGGTTTATGCAAAGGGAATGTTCCTGTGCGGAGAAATACTCAACATTCAGGGAATGTGCGGCGGATATAATCTCGACTGGGCATGGAAAAGCGGCTATACCGCAGGGAAAAACGCCGCATTGTCACTTAACGGAGCGATATGATAAAATACAGCAATATTAAAATGCCTCTCGGCTATACAGATGAGAACGTAACGGAATTTTTAAGAAAGAAATTAAAGCTGCCGCAAAATGAGCGGATAAATTTTTCTCTTATCGGAAAATCAGTTGACGCAAGGCGGAAGGACGATATACATTTTGTTTTATCAGTCTGCCTTGAAGTGAATAATGAAGCGGCTGTATTCAAGAAAAACAGCAGGGATAAGAATTTAAGCCCTTACAAACCTTTTACGTATAAATTTCCGAGTATAAAAATCGGAAATAAAAGACCTGTTATTATAGGCTTCGGTCCTGCGGGAATGTTTGCCGCACTCTATCTTGCAAAATGCGGTATGAAGCCGATAGTTCTCGAACGGGGTTTAAGCGTTGAGCAACGCAGTCAAAAGGTAAATACATTCTGGAAAACAGGGAAGCTTGATACCGAGTGTAACGTGCAGTTCGGTGAGGGCGGTGCAGGAACGTTTTCCGACGGCAAGCTTAATACAGGTGTAAACAATCCCCTGTCAGCCATTGTTTTCAATGAGCTTGTGTCACACGGTGCGCCGACGGAAATTCTTTACGATTCAAAGCCGCACATAGGCACGGACAAGCTCATTGAAACGGTAAGAAATATTCGCAGGGATATAATCAGCATGGGCGGCGAGGTTATCTTCGGTGCGAAATTCTGCGACTTTACCGAAAAGGACGGCAGAATTTCCGCTGTAAAATATATCAAAGACGGCAAAGAAAACACTGTTGACGCTGACAAGGTTATTCTCGCTATCGGTCACAGCTCAAGAGATGTTTTCTATATGCTTAAAGAAAAAGGCATTGCGATGGAGCGAAAAAATTTCTCCGTCGGCATGAGAATAGAGCATACCCAGAATGAGCTTAACCGCAGCATGTACGGCAATGCCTATTCTCACCCTGCTCTGCCTCCTGCCGACTATAAGCTTGCCGTGCATGATGATACAGGCAGAGGAATTTACACCTTCTGTATGTGTCCCGGCGGAGTTATCACCGCCTCATCATCAGAGGAAAATACCGTTGTTACAAACGGAATGAGCTATTATGCAAGAAACGGTGAAAACGCCAACAGCGCACTGCTTGTAAGCGTTACTCCAAAGGATTTTGACGGTACAGAGGTAACGGCAGGAATAGAATTTCAAAGGAAAATAGAAAGCGCCGCATTTGTCGCCGCAGGCTCTGATTATAAAGCGCCTGTCAGCTTAGCGGGTGATTTTCTGCTAAGCCGACTTTCAAGCGGCTTCGGCTCTGTTAAGCCTACCTATCCAATCGGCACACATTTCGCCTTGCCCGAGAGCTTTTTGCCGCAGTTTGTCTGCAAATCACTCAGAATTGGGCTTAAGGCGTTCGGTGAAAAAATACCCTGCTTTAAAAATGAAGAAGCGGTTTTAACAGGTCCCGAAACAAGAAGCTCGTCACCTGTAAAAATCGTTCGTGACAATACTCTTTGCTCGGTAAGCCTTAAAGGTCTGTACCCCTGCGGAGAGGGTGCGGGCTATGCGGGCGGAATAGTTACCGCCGCAATCGACGGAATAAAATGTGCAATGGCTTTGATTGAGAGCATTGTATAAATCACAAAAGCCTGATACAAATTCAGGCTTTTGTGTTTATACGCTTTTGGTACACAGCTTTTTTACAAGATAACCGTCACGATAATCGGCTTCAACGGTATCTCCCGATGAAAATTCACCGCTAATAAGCCCTGCCGAAACAGGATTTTCAAGTCTTGAGCCGATAATTCTTCTGAGTGGTCTTGCGCCCTGCTCCTTTTTTTGCACTTCGTTGCATACCGCATTTACAAACGCGTCGGTGAAGCTCAGAGTTATACCCTGCTTTTCGCATCTGAGAGCAAGCTCGCCGAGCATTTTTCTGCATATATCCCTGTAATTATCAACGCTCAGATTATTGAATACTATAATTTCATCTACCCTGCCCAAAAATTCGGGACTGAAATACTTTTTCAGCTCATCGGATACAGCGTCCCTCGGTGAAGCATTACTGTTACAGCAAAAACCGAGGGCGTTTTTATTTTTGTTGAGAATATCGCTTCCGATATTGCCTGTCATGACTATAATCGTGTTGGTAAAATCCGTTTTTCTGCCCTGTGAATCGGTAAGCGTTCCGCTGTCCATTATCTGGAGCAGGATATTGAATATTTCGGGGTGAGCCTTTTCAATTTCATCAAGCAATACCATGCAATACGGTCTTCGCCTTACCTTTTCGGTCAGTATCCCTCCGTCCTCATAGCCTACATATCCTGCGGGCGCGCCTATTAGCTTTGCAACGGAATGCTTTTCGGTATATTCCGACATATCCAGCCTTATAAGGGCATTTTTATCGGAAAATAAGCATTTACAAAGCTCTAAACAGCACTCGGTTTTTCCGACACCGCTTGCTCCGAGCAGAATAAAAGAGCCTATCGGTCTGCGCTCGTCCTTAAGTCCTGCTCTGTTACGGCGCACTGCGTTTGCGAGGACGGATATTGCCTGCTCCTGCCCTATTATATTTTCGGAAAGCTCTTTTTCGAGATTTGAAAGCTTTGCGGTATCGCTTTGTTTTAATTTGTAAATCGGTATACCCGTGATCCTTGAAACGGCGTTTTCTATATCCGAGGCGGTTATACACGGTATTTCCCCGCTATTATTTTCGGTATCGCTGTCGGACAGCATTTTTTCTTTTTCAAACAGCTTGACCGCAAGCGCAAAATCCTTTTTATTGATTGCTTCTATACGTTCACGCGTTAGCCTGTCGGATTTGCTTTCACCCGTCACGTTTCCCTTTTGAAGCCGTACACACGCCCCGCTCTGGTCTATGAGGTCTATCGCCTTATCGGGACGGAAGCGGTCGGTTATATATCTTGTGGAAAGTCTGACGGCGGCTTGTATCGCTTCATCGGTTATAGTAACGCCGTGATGCGCTTCGTATTTTGACTTTAACCCTTGAATTATTTTTACCGTCTGCGCTTCGTCAGGCTCTTTTATCATAACGGGCTGAAACCGCCGTTCAAGCGCAGAATCCTTTTCGATATACCTGCGGTATTCGTTTATTGTAGTAGCCCCGATAAGCTTTATTTCGCCCCTTGCAAGCATAGGCTTCATTATATTTGCCGCGTCGATTGCGCCCTCTGCCGCACCCGCCCCGACAATGCTGTGAATTTCATCTATAAACAGAATGATATTTCCCGCTTCCTTGACATCATTTAATATCGTCTTAATACGCTCTTCAAAATCTCCTCTGTATTTTGCACCGGCAAGAAGAGCCGCCATATCCGGCATATATATTCTCTTGTTTTTAAGCTCCTGTGAAATATCCCCGTTTGCTATTTTTTCTGCAAGTCCTTCTATAACAGCGGTTTTTCCCACTCCCGGTTCACCTATAAGGCAAGGGTTATTTTTATACCGTCTTAACAGTATTTCGGTGACAAGATTGGTTTCCTCGTGTCTGCACAGGCAAGGATCGAGCTTTCCCTGCTGCGCAAGGGCGGTGAGATCTCTGCCGTACTTAAGCAGACTTTGGGGAATACTGCCAGAGGGCTTTTTCTTTTTGTTGTCCGTAATAACCGTATCATCACGGTAATGCGCCGTACTGCATTGATTTAGCATAAGGGCGGTATTAAGTCCCATTTCACGCAGGAAAACCGAAGCATAGCACTCCGTATCCCGCAGTATGGACTTTAAAAGATGCTCTGTTCCCGCAAGCGGTCTTGACGCTGAACGTGAAAGAATGACTGCATTTTCTATTATCCGTTTGCTTCTCGGAGTAAAATCCGAAACGGTAAGCCTTGTAGGAAGTCCCTTGCCGATGAGAGAGGAAATTTTTTCGCCTATGTCCGAAAGCTTAACTCCGTTCTGAGCAAGGACAAAGCCTGCAACGCTTCCTTCGCAGGCTGTAAGTCCGTAAAGAATATGCTCGCTTCCTATATATGTGTGCCCGAAGCTCATGGCACAGCCGACAGCCTTGCAAAGAGCCTCGCTTGCCTTCTGGGTAAATCCGTTAAATTCCATTTCAATGCCCCTTTCTGATTATATTCTGATTATCGGCGGCTTATTTTTGATTTAAACAGATTATATTCAATTTATATGCAAAATAAAGAATGTTGTAACACATTTTCGGTATCTGCATATTATGTAGCATGAGCACCGCCCAGCGGCGGCAACTCAAATAAATCTCTACGGAGGAAACTTACTATGTTCTGTTCTAACAACTCTTGCTGGTGGATTATCATCCTTATCCTTTTATTTAGCTGCTGCGGCGGCGGATGCGGCTCGATGACCACTAACGACTGTGGCTGTAACAACAACTGCGGCAACGGCTGCGGTTGCGGCTGCTAATTCTTAATCGGCTGCCCGTACTTGTTCGGGCAGCCGAACATTTTGTATCTGCAATGTACAGGCTGTATTGTGCAGAAGTGACAACCCCAAAGACGCTTTGTTGTGCAAAGTTATTAAAAAAGAATATAGTAAAAAAATAAAAGAACGAGTATAATAATAAAATAGAGAAATTAGACGAAACAGCGCAAAAGGAGACAGAAAATTGAAAAGAGAAGATTTGAGAAATATAGCCATAATCGCCCATGTAGACCACGGCAAGACTACCCTTGTAGACGAGATGTTAAAGCAGGGCGGCGTGTTCCGTGACAATCAGGAGGTACAGGACAGAGTTATGGACAACAACGCTCTTGAAAGAGAGCGCGGAATAACAATCCTTGCAAAAAATGCAGCGGCGCATTATAACGGCGTAAAAATCAATATTGTAGACACTCCCGGACACGCGGATTTTTCGGGAGAGGTTGAGCGTATACTTAAAATGGTAAACGGCGTGCTGCTTCTTGTGGACAGCTTTGAAGGCACTATGCCGCAGACAAGATTTGTACTTCAGAAGGCTCTTGAGCTCGGACTTAAAATTATAGTGGTAGTAAACAAAACCGACCGTCCGGACGCCAGAAACAAGGAGGTTGTCGACGAGGTGCTTGAGCTTCTTCTCGACCTTGACGCAACAGAGGAGCAGATTGACAGCCCCGTTGTATTCTGTTCGGGAAGAAACGGCGTCGCTTCTTATTCGCCTGAGGTAACGGGCGAGGATTTCAAGCCGCTGTTTGAAAAGATACTCGACCATATCCCCTGCCCCGAGGGAGATCCCAACGGAGAGCTTCAGCTTCTTGTTTCCTCAATTGACTACAACGATTATGTAGGAAGAATTGCGATAGGAAGAATTGAGAGGGGTACGGTAAAGCAAAACCAAGAAATCGTGGTGTGCGATTATACAGCTGCGGTAAAGCCCTTTAAATCAAAGGTAGTAAGTCTGTACACCTTTGACGGTATGAGCAGGATACCCGTATCAGAAGCCTCTATCGGCGACATCGTATGTATTTCGGGAATTGAGGGAATAACGATAGGACAGACAATCTGCTCTGTGAACAATCCCGAACCGCTTCCCTTTGTAAAGATAAGCGAGCCTACCGTTGAAATGACTTTTTCCGTAAACGACAGCCCTTTTGCAGGAAGAGAGGGTAAATTCGTTACCTCAAGACAGATAAGAGAAAGACTTTATAAAGAGCTTCTCAAGGATGTGTCCCTGAGAGTTTCCGACAGCGAGGACAGCGATTCCTACAATGTTGCGGGCAGAGGTGAAATGCACCTGTCAATTCTTATTGAAACAATGCGCCGCGAGGGATATGAGCTTTCAGTCAGCACACCGAGAGTTCTTTACAAGGAAATAGACGGAGTAAGATGCGAGCCTATCGAGCGTCTTCATATAGACGTTCCCGATGACTGCGTAGGCTCTGTTATGGAAAAGATGGGCGTCAGAAAAGCGGAGCTTGTTTCAATGCACCCCGTCGGCGGCAGAACAAGAATAGAATTTTTAATTCCATCAAGAGGTCTTTTCGGATACAGAAGCGAATTTCTCACCGATACAAAGGGAGAAGGCATACTGAACACGGTATTCGACAGCTACCGTCCTTATATGGGTGAAATTCCGTCAAGAACGGTCGGCTCTCTTGTTGCTTTTGAATCGGGTACGGCAATGGCTTACGGTCTGTTCAATGCGCAGGAAAGAGGCACGCTGTTCATTGACGCAGGCGTTCCCGTATATGAGGGAATGATTGTCGGAGTTTCTCCCAAGGCCGGAGATATAAACGTCAACGTCTGCAAGAAAAAGCACCTTACCAACACAAGAGCCAGCGGCAGTGACGACGCACTCAGACTTATTCCCTACAAGAGAATGAGTCTTGAAGAAAGCCTTGAATTTATAAATGACGATGAGCTTGTTGAAATAACGCCAAATAATATACGTATAAGAAAGAAAATTCTCGACAACGAGCTGAGAGCCAAAGACGAGGCAAAGAGAAGAAAACAGTAAAAATAAATTCGGATTGAACGTTTAATTCAATCCGGTAATCTTTTTGACAAATATTAAAAATCCGCCGTTTATACGGCGGATTTTTTCATAAATTATTCAATACCCTTTTTGATTTCTGCAAGGCATTCGCCGCAGATGTTCTTGCCTTTGAACTTGTGAATATCGCTCGCATTGTTGCAGAACGAGCAAGCAGGCATGTACTTCTTAAGTATAATTTTGTCGTCTTCAACATAGATTTCAAGTGAATCCTTTATAGCTATGTCGAGGGTTCTTCTGAGCTCGATCGGAATAACAATACGTCCGAGCCCGTCAACAGGTCTTACAACTCCGGTAGATTTCATGAAAAATTCTCCTCTTACTTTTATTTTTTACTGAGCGGTCCGTCATTCCCGCTTGTTTGATATTATTCTACCAAATTTTTTTACTTTTGTCAAATGTGGTTTTTTATATGACAAAAATATACTTAAAAGATTGTAAAATACAGACAAAAATTATCTCAATTGGCAAAGGCTTAATTTTTCCCTTAAAATAGGCGTTTTTTAACGTTAATTAAATTGATTTAATGTAATTATTTTGACTGATATTTTTGTGTAAATGTAATTATAAATTAATTTTAGGGTATATTTTTTGTATTTATTGCACAAGTGCATGGATTTATATAAAAAATATTTGTTAATTATTTTCTTATAAATGTAGAATTTTGTTGAAAGGAATAACATGAATTTTCTTATTTTCTTTATGCTTTTTTCCTCTTTTATTTATGCAATTTTTTCGGGTAATATGGCAGAGCTTTCAAACGCCGCACTAACGGAATGTACAAGCGCAGTCACGCTTTGTATAACTCTTTGCGGGACTATATGCTTCTGGAGCGGAATTATGAATGTGGCGCAAAAATCAGGGATAGCAAACAAGCTCTCAAAAATAGTTTCTCCGCTTCTGCGCCTGTTGTTTCCTAAAATAAATCCAAACGGCAATGCCATGAGCTTTATAGTAATGAATTTTATTTCAAATCTTTTAGGATTGGGAAACGCTTCGACGCCTCTCGGAATAAAGGCAATGAACGAGCTTAAAAAAGAGGAAGGCAACCCTCAGAAAGCAACCTTTTCCATGATAATGCTTACCGTTATGAATACCGCAAGCATACAACTCTTCCCTTCAACAATAGTAGCTGTGAGAGCAAAATACGGCTCGGCTTCACCTGCCGATATACTCCCGTGTGTGTGGATTGTATCGGTATTTGTATTTGCCGTGTGTGTGCTGTGTACGTTCATTTTTGAGTCTGTAACAAAAAGGAGAGATAAAGCTGAATTACAGTGATTATATAGTGCCGCTTATCATTCTGACGGTTACCGCAATAGGGATATTTTCAAAAACAAATATTTTTGAAGCCTTTATAGAGGGAGCGTCGGACGGTCTTAAAACAACCCGTGATATACTCCCCGCCCTTATTTGCCTTATGACCTGCATAGGTATGTTCAAAGCGTCGGGTGCGCTTGAAATGTTTACATACATCATAAAACCCATTACCGACTTTTTCGGATTTCCCTCAGAATGTACGCCGCTGATTTTTTTGCGCCCGATGTCGGGAAGCGGCGCGTTATCGCTTTTTGACGGTATACTTGCCGAAAACGGCGCGGACAGCCTTGCCGGAAAAATTGCCGCCGTAATGATGGGCTCAACGGAAACAACCTTTTATACCATTGCGGTATATTTCGGCGCAGTTAAGATAAAAAATACCCGTTATGCCATTCCCGCAGCTCTTGCGGGTGACATAACGGGTTGGATTGCAAGCTCGGTTGCGGTAAGATTACTGTTACCGTAACAGCTTTACTGAACAATGTCGTACACCGAGGCATTGACAACCTTTATCAGATCGGCAGGAGCGAGAATAATCTGCGCTCCAATTTTTCCGCCGCTGATAATAACCTTGTCAAAATCGGTTATTGTGCTGTGGAAAACCGTTCTATACAGCTTTTTCATGCCTATCGGTGTACAGCCGCCTCTGATATAGCCGGTAACGGCGTTTATATCCTTTACATGGATAAGCTCCACGGATTTTTCGTTTACCGCCGCCGCCGCTTTTTTCATATCAAGCTCCATTGCAATAGGAATTGCAAAAACGTAGTAATTTTTGGATTTTCCTACCGCGACAAGCGTTTTGAAGGAGCTTTCATAGGGCTGTCCGAGCATATCGGCTATATGAACTCCGTCTATAAATTCATCGCACTCGTAGGTATTTACCTCGTAGCTGATTTTATTTTTATCCAGTATACGCATGGCGTTGGTTTTGGCTTCCTTTGCCATTTTGCTTATTCTCCTTTTCTTTTATTTTTTCCGTTTCATGAATAAATGCTGTTTTATCCTTTCCGCAAAGCGTTAAAAGCCGGCTTACCTCTTTATAGCCCTCCTAAAGCTCAGAACAGCTCTCGCTTAGAGTGCGTAGGAGCTTAATCTCCGCAATTCTGAATAAAGTAGGGAAAATATCGTTTGTGGACTTATTGAGATTGACGTTGCTTATAAGAGCTATAAAGTCATACTCTCCGCAGTTTTTTCCCGCAAGCAGTAACGCTTTGTTTGCAACAGCTTCATTTACATTCATGTTGATTAAAGTGCCTGCTCCGCCCTGAAGCGAGTCTGCGGATAAGAAGCCTCATTCGCTGTTTGCTTCGGCGGCAGCTTTTTCCGGCATTACTTGTTCGCAAATAATTGATTTATGAACAGACTTTTCGCTGACAAGAAAATTGCCGACTGCTCTTTTGGTATTTACTCAGTAAAGGCAGTCGGCAACAAGGGTTACTTCGCCTATAAAATCGTGTTTGGTTATCATATAATCGCCTTAATCAAGCAAGGAGTGTATATACTCAAAAGGCTCTACACTGCGTTTTAAAATACCTTGTGTATACGCTATACAAATTCCGTAATTAGTGATAGGCACACCGCTGTCCTTTGCACAGGCAATTCTGTATTTCATTTCCCTTTCGTTTAAGGTACAGCCGCCGCAATGCACAATCAGCTTATATGGCTTTAAATCCTCAGGGAATGTACCGCCTGAGCTGAACTCAAATTGTAGCTTTTTACCCGTATAATTCGTAAGCCAACGCGGAATTTTTACCGTGCCTATATCGTCGCATTGTCTGTGATGGGTACAGCCCTCCGAAATCAGCACCTTATCCCCGTCATCGAGCTTTTCAATGGCGGTTACTCCCTTTACATTCTCCTCAAGGTCGCCCTTGTAGCGCGCCATGAGAATGGAAAATGAGGTTAGCATTATATCATCGGGGACATCGGCAGATACCTTTGAAAACACCTGGCTGTCGGTTATAACTATTTTAGGCTTTTTATTAAGACTTTCAAGCGTGCTTCTAAGGTCATGCTCCTTGCACACAACCGCAGTAGCGTCCGCTTCAAGTATATCCCTTATCGTCTGCTGTTGAGGGAGTATAAGTCTGCCCTTGGGAGCAGCTTTATCAATGGGGACTACAAGCACCGCAATATCCGACGGAGAGAGCAAATCGGCGCAAATGCGCACCGACTCGTTATTGAGGTTCAACAGCGCGCCGATTTTTTCCTTAAGCTCATAAATGTTTGTTCCTCTTAATGCGTCTGTGTAAATTTCGTCTGCCTTTGGTTCGGGAATTTTATCCAGCAAATCGCATTTGTTGAACACCTTGATATAAGGAATACCGTACTTTTTGAGCTTTTCAAGTATTTCACGGTCAAGCTCGCTTATTCCCCTTGTGCTGTCCGTTACAAGCAAAGCAATATCGGTTTTAAAAAGCACACGGTAGCTTTTTTGCACTCTGAGCAGTCCGAGCTCACCCTCATCGTCAAGTCCGGGAGTATCGGTTATAAGCACAGGACCTAACGGCAAAAGCTCCATTGCCTTTGAAACGGGATCGGTGGTAGTGCCTGCGGTATCCGAAACTATGGCAAGCTCCTGCCCTGTTATGGCGTTGATAAGGCTTGATTTTCCTGCATTTCTTCTTCCGAAAATACCTATGTGAATACGCTCGGAATTGGGAGTAGAATTAAGGCTCATGCCGTACTCCTTTCATATTAAAATCTGAAATCACGCTTTCCGTGAATTATATTGTCGATGTATTCGGTTGCCTTTTTGCGTACAATCTCATTAGGGATAGTTTTAAGCTCTCTTGCGATAAGCTCCTCACCTATACGCTTTGTATCCTCGCTTGCATAGTCCTCAAGGTATTCCTTTAAGGTCATAAGGGCGTTAGGGTGACAGCAGTTCTGAATTTGTCCCGCCTTGCAAAGGCTCATAAAGCGGTCGCCCGTTCTTCCCTCACGGTAGCACGCCGTACAGAATGACGGAATATATCCAAGCCTCATAAGCCAGTTTACTACCTCGTCGAGAGTTCTGTTGTCCGAAACATCAAACTGTGCGGAATTATCCTCCTCCGGCTCCGGCTCCGCATAGCCGCCGACGCTGGTTTTTGACGCGCCGCTAATCTGTGAAATACCGAGATGGAGTACTCTTTCGCGGCACTTCCGGCTTTCACGGGTGGAAACAATCATGCCGGTGTAAGGAACGCATATTCTGAGGCACGCTACAAGCTTTGCAAAGGTATCATCGTCAATACCGTTGTTAAATGTATCGGGATTTATATCGTCGGCTCTTCTTATTCTCGGTACGGAAATGGTGTGAGGACCTACTCCGTGTACCGCTTCAAGATGCTCAGCGTGCATAAGAAGTCCCGCAAATTCGTATCTGTAAAGCTCAAGTCCGAACAACGCGCCGATACCTACATCGTCAATTCCGCCCTCCATTGCTCTGTCCATTGCCTCGGTGTGATAGGCATAATTGTGCTTCGGACCTGTGGGGTGCAGGCGTTCATAGCTTTCCTTGTTGTAGGTTTCCTGGAACAGAATATATGTACCTATTCCCGCTTCCTTGAGTTTACGGTAATTTTCAACCGTTGTAGCGGCGATATTTACGTTTACTCTGCGGATTGCACCGTTTTTATGCTTGATGGAATAGATGGTTTTAATACTTTCAAGTATATACTCAATAGGATTGTTTACGGGGTCCTCACCTGCTTCAATTGCAAGTCTTTTGTGTCCCATATCCTGTAGCGCAATAACCTCCTTTTCTATTTCCTCCTGAGTTAATTTTTTACGGCAGATATGCTTGTTTTTTGCGTGATACGGGCAATAAACACAGCCGTTTATGCAGTAGTTGGAAAGATAAAGAGGGGCAAACATAACTATTCTGTTGCCGTAAAAATCCTTCTTTATTTGCTCTGCAAGCTTGTAAATTTCTTCGTTCTTTTCAGGAATATCGCAGTCAAGAAGAACGGCTCCCTCTCTGTGAGAAAGTCCCTTTCTGAGCTTTGCCTTTGCGATAATGCTGTCGATAAGCTCGGCATTGTGCTTGTTCTTTTCGCCGTATTCAAGCGTTTCGAGAATTTCCTCGTGGCTGATAAATTCCTCTGCCTTTAATGATTTAGGATTATACATTTTATTACCTTTCCTTCCTGTGTACCGCTTTGCAAAAGATTTTCAAAGCGGACAGTGCTTATTTTTCTTTAGTAAAATCTATATGGTCGCCTCTTGACATAACGGCATGATAACCTGCCGATTCAATCCGTTTTTTAAGACTGCTTAAATTCTGTGCCGATTCATCGCCGTCGTAAATTTTGTTATCATACAGCGAATATTTGCTTCGCTTATCCGACGGGGATAAGTTAGGCATTATGACATTTGCTCCGGCTTTAAGAGCAAGCTCTCTGCCGTAAGGGTGAATTGTTCCGAGTGCGGTAGTCGCAGGAAGCAAAACCGTCGGGAGCGCAAGTCTTGTGAGTCCGAGCATAAATAAAGTAAGCTCGGCAGTGCCGCTTTGCATTGCTCCGAATGGTGTTTCCTTGTGCGGAATAAACGGACCTATCCCGACCATTTCAGGCTTTAACTGCTCTAAAAACAGCATATCCTCCGCTAAATTTTCCTCCGTCTGATACGGCGAGCCTACCATAAAGCCCGCACCCGTCTGAAAGCCTATATTTTTAAGAGTAAAAAGGCAATTCTTTCTGTTTGAAAGCGACATATTTTCGGGGTGAAGCCTTGCGTAATGAGCCTCGTTTGCGGTTTCATGCCGCAGTAAAAATCTGTCCGCACCGCTGTCAAAATATCTTTGATAGCTTTCTCTTGATTTTTCTCCTATTGAAAGAGTAACGGCGCAGTCGGGATAAAGTGATTTTATACTTTTAATAATATCGCAGATAATATCGTCGGTATAGTGCATATCCTCGCCGCCCTGAAGCACAAAGGTGCGAAAGCCCAGAGCATAGCCGTTTTCACAGCAGTTTATAATCTGCTCCTTTGAAAGCCTGTAACGCTGTGCATTTTTATTGCTTCTTCTTATACCGCAGTAAAGGCAGTCATTTTTACAACAGCTTGTAAATTCGATAAGCCCGCGCAGATATACGTCTTTGCCGTAGCTTGCTTCTCTCACCCTTGAAGACAGAGAAAACAGATATTCCGAAAGCTCCGTATAATGTGTGATTACGGCGGTGTATTCCTCTTTTTCAAGGTGCGAGGTGCGATACAGCTTATCTATGAGAAGCTTTAATTCACTCACCGTTATCCTCCTTATCAGTATGTTTATCGGGTAGCTTCTGATAAATTGTTTTTGTTGTAACGCCCTTAAGACTGCCGAGCTTTCCCGAAAGAGTGCTTATCATATCCTGCGGAGCGTCAATAGCAACGCTTATTATTGATACACCCGCTTTTTCATAAGGAACGCCCATTCTTCCTATTATATATCCCGCATAAGCGTGCAAAAGCTCATTCAGACGGGGAACGGAGTTAGGCTCGGAAACTACTATTCCTATAAGCGCAACCCTTGTATTGCCGTTATTCATTTAACACCTCTTTTCCAAAACAAAAGCCCGTAACTGTCTTTCGGGATAGCGGAAAACAGTATACGGGTATAGCTTCAGATAGATATAATTAAAACAATACGCCCTGCTTTTCCGCCAGAAGTCCTTTCGGATCAGTTCAGCATTAACTATTAAGTACCGTTTAGCAAAAGCATAACGCTCGTACCGCACGGAAATTTCAAACAAAGTTTTTCGTTAATAAAGGAACATCGCTAAAGTACAAAAATCAAGAATGTCTTTTACGCTCGCTTACAAACTGGATAGCCTGCAATACCGCAATCTCAAGATCAACACCCGGCTGATTTTCAAGCTCCTGATTAATACGTGTGAAAATCTGACCGTTTACGGTGCTTACATACTTTGCGGGAAGTCGGTTAAGAGCGTAAGCTTTCATATCCTCCATGCAAATCTCACATTTACAGCATTCATAATTTTTTAGACGCTCAGAAAGTTTCTCGTCAACATAATGCTCCATCATATTAATTAACATATTGTACCTCTTTTCGTATGTCGAAATTCCTACATGTATTTTAACACATAAACCCATATTCGTCAATAGGTGTTTTGATTTTTATCGCACTTTCAGCTTATTTTTGTGAATAACTTTATATATAATTACCAATTCATGTATAAAGCAGAAACGCAAATTTTTTTAATTATAATCACGATAATTTGTTTTTTCTTAATTTTCTTTATTATTAGACACCGTTAAAAATTATTTTGGTAATTTTTAGAAAAATCACTTGAAATTGTTACCAAATTATGTTATATTATAGAAGCAACAAAACTATGGAGGTAATAAAATGTCACAAACACTAAAAATTCTGATCGGAGATGACACTCTTGAGCTGGGTATTGAATGGGCGACCGCCTTGAAAAAGGCAGGCTATTACGCCATGACGAGACCGAAAAGAGGTAAAATCCTGTTGGACTGCGCTTTGGCGGAGCTTCCGTCGGCGCTCATTCTCGATGCGAAAACATCGGAGCTTGACATCTGCGACATTATCAAAACGCTCAGAGGGGTAAACGACTACCGTCCCGTGATTATTGTCACGGCAAATTATGACTCCCCTAAAGTGGAAAACGAGGTAATGGACGCAGGCGCAGATTATTACATCGTTCGTCCTTTCTCACCTGAGGTACTGGTAAACAAAATAGCGTACATGCTGAAAGAACACGACCGTACAGCAGGAAATAAAGAGCAGGAGGACAGTGATATGGAAATTATCGTGACGGATATAATTCACCAAATCGGCATACCTGCGCATATCAAGGGTTATCACTATTTAAGAACGGCGATAATTCTCTGTGTCAAGGATTCTGAGATGATAAACAGCGTAACAAAGCTGCTTTATCCGACAGTAGCGGGAATTTACAACACGACTCCCTCAAGAGTAGAACGAGCAATCCGTCATGCTATTGAAATAGCATGGGACAGAGGAGATGTTGACACACTGGACAGTTACTTCGGCTACACAATACATACAGCCAGAGGTAAGCCGACAAATTCGGAGTTTATCGCACTTATTGCAGATAAGCTGCGTCTTAAATTCAAGTCGGAATATCATCCGTCGTCGCATTTTCCTATTCAAAGTTCCAAAAGCGGACAAACAAATGCGGTAGTCAAAATGTGACGGACCTTCCCTTTTCGGCATTTCTGCAAAATAATTATTTCAACGGATTTACCGAGGCGCAAATTTACAACTAAAGCGGAGCTGCCGTAAAACGCTCACCGCAAACCGTCACCATATTTGCGGTGAGCGTTTTTAATCACAGACCGGGGTTTTCTTCTCGCCTCGGTCTAATTTTTTACATAAAATCAGTAATTTTTTTTATTTTTCTATTGACAACCACAACATATTGTGTTATAATCAAAATTGAAATCAAGATGTTATGCCTCAGTCAGAATTTTCATATATTGCTAACTCGGCACAGCATAAATAAAATCTGAAAGGAAGTTTTATCATGGTAAAGGTAAACGTAAACAACGGAACGCTCACACAGGAAGAAATCGACGCTTATGTAAAGCACGCCATAGAAGCCAATCCCGGCAAGCTTGTTACGGAAATCGACATCAATCTTGACGGCGAGTATGTTGATATGACCTATCATTTCGGCGAAGTCCCCTTTGAGCGTATCCGCCGTATAACAGGTTATCTTGTTGGTACTCTTGATCGCTTCAACAATGCAAAGAAGGCAGAGGTTGAGGACAGAGTAAAGCACAGCATCTGCCCCGAATGTGACGAGGATATTTATATCTCTGCATAATTACACAAGTCTGTTTTCCATATAAAATAAATGTTGCGGCAATCGGATAAAGTTATTTTGTCCGGTTGCCGTAAAGTATATTTCAGCCTGCCGCCGACCATACTTTAATTACATTATTCGGTATGGCGGTGATTTTTTGTATTACAACAAAGTAGAAATAAGCGGCGTTAATACTTCAAAGCTGAAGGTGCTTAAGGAAAGCGAAAAAATGGAGCTTATAGCTCTTATGAAAAACGGAGACAAAACAGCGAGAGAAAAACTGATTAACGGAAATTTAAGGCTTGTGCTGAGCGTAATTCAGCGGTTTTCGGGCAGAGGAGAAAATCCTGACGATTTATTTCAGGTCGGATGTATCGGATTAATGAAGGCGATAGATAATTTCAGTCCGGAGTATAATGTCAGATTTTCGACCTATGCCGTTCCGATGATTATAGGAGAGCTTCGGCGGTATTTAAGGGACAGCGGCTCAATTAGAGTAAGCCGTTCGATGAGAGATCTCGCCTACAAAGCAATGCAGGCAAGAGAAAAGCTGACAAACGAACATTCAAAGGAGCCTACCATAGAGCAAATAGCAAAGGAAATTGACGCAAGACGTGAGGACGTTGTGCTTGCACTGGAGGCGGTAAGCGATCCGATTTCCCTTTACGAGCCTGTTTTTTCGGAATCGGGAGATACAATTTATATGCTCGACCAGATAGGCGATAAAAACGACGACAGAAACTGGCTTGACGAAATTGCTCTCAAGGAAGCGATAAAAAAATTAGAGGACAGAGAAAAGCACATTCTCAATCTCAGATTTTTCAAGGGTAAAACTCAGGTCGAGGTGGCAAAGGAGATCGGTATAAGTCAGGCACAGGTTTCAAGGCTTGAAAAGGGCGCGCTCGGAAAAATTAAAAAACAGCTTTAACAATAACCGCACGGAATTTTTTATCCGTGCGGTCTTTATTGTTATTTCAGAAATACAAGCGTTTGTCCGTCGTTGCCGATAACGCCCTGAATGTAATCTATTCTCGGTGATTTCAGCTCGTTGCGTACCATTTGCTGAAGAATATTTCCGTTATTACATCCGTGAATAACTCTCAGCTCAACACTGCCCTGCGGCGCTGTGCGTATCACGGATACGAGCTTGTTGCGTGCTTCAAATTTAGTCATATTGTGAAGATCAACCGTAATAACCGTCAAAATTACACTTCCTTATGATTTACTCTGATTTCTGATTTCATCAAGAATAGCTTCGCCCTCGGCGATAATATCGTCAATGGTATATTCGCCGTTTGCGGCGGAAATAAGCGCGTCCTTAACATCGGGGAAACGCCATTCAAGCGTTCTTCTGTCAAACAGACCGAACAGCTCACCTGAGCCGTAGAATGCGCCGTTATCCCACCATACGCAGGGTATGCCTACCGATTTCATCTTCGTGACATAATATTTAGCCCAGTGTGCGCGGAAATTTTCATTGTCTTTGCTTCTTGCACCAAATTCGCCTATTATTACAGGTATACCCTTGTCGATAAACAGCTCTTTAAGATCGCTTGAAAGATTGTCAATGTCGGTCAAGAACTGATCTTTGCTTGCAACCCATTTATTTGATGACATCTGATCGGATAAGGCGAAGCTGTAAGGAATATAGGCGTGTACCGAGATGATAATTTTATTGTCATTTTCGGGTACTTTAATATCCTCAAGAGCTACTCTTGAAGATGAAGCCGCATAGCCGGGTATCATGAGATGTCTTAAAGCATTGTTTCCGCCAAGCCCTCTTATCGTTTCTATAAAATCAAAATTCAACTTGCTTACAACTTCTCTTGTTGCCTCACTGCCGCCGTTCCATTCTTCGGATGAACCGATTACACGGGGCTCGTTTAATCCCTCGAATATTAGCTGTTCATTGTACCCGGCAAAATATGTGCCTATCTGCGTCCAGACCTTTTTAAGACGGACGCTTGCCGCCTCGTAATTGTCGGCAGTCGGATAATGCCAGGTTTCATGATGGATGTTGAGAATTACAAACATATCGTTATCTATGCCGTAATCAACAACCTCTTTTACTCTTGCAAACCATTCCTCGCTGATAGTGTAATCGGGAGCGTCGCCCGTGCTCCAGTCCCAGGTTACGGGAATTCTCAGAACATTAAAGCCCGACTTTTTTATCTCGTCTATCATTTCCTTAGTGGTAACGGGATTGCCCCACGAGGTTTCGATAGCGGTGGGTGATGAGCCCTTGCTTCCCTTACCGCCTGCGTCCAAGGTATTGCCCAGACTCCAGCCGATTTTCATTTCCTTGACAAGCTCCATAGAGCTTATATCGCGCATTGTCTGTTGTTCGGTATTACTTTGAGAGGAACTGTCGGTGTTGCTGCCTGCGGTCTGCTGTGAACAGCCCGAAATAAATAAGCAGGAGCAAAGCATTGCCGCAGATAAAACCGCGCAGAGTATTCTTTTAAGCATTTTCAAGGTATTCTCCTTTATGATAATTTGTCAGTTGTGTGGAACTGCTTTAAATTGCCGATTTTCTCGTTACGCTCGCTTAGCACGGTTTCGACCTCAGACCATTCAAGCCCTCTGTCGGCGCAAAGCACCATGATATGATAAAGTAAATCGTTGATTTCGTTTTTAAGCTCGTCGTTGTCGGCGTTCTTTGCGGCTATAATAGTTTCAGCGGCTTCCTCTCCGACCTTCTTGCAGATTTTATCCACGCCCTTGTCGAAAAGATAGCAGGTGTAGGATTTTTCGGGAGCGTTACCCTCGTCGTACTGCTTTTTTCTTGCCTTGATTACTTCAAAAATTTCTTCGTAAACTGTCATCTTGCACCTCTTGTTAGTTTTCGTTTGTATAAATCTTTTTGAAAAAGCAGGTATAATTACCTGTGTGACAGGCAGGACCTGCGGGTTTTACCTTTACAAGCAAGGTATCGTCGTCGCAATCGGAATGAATATCCACAACCTTTTGCAGATTTCCCGATGTAGCGCCTTTATTCCAAAGCTCCTGCCTTGATCTGCTCCAGAACCAGGTATAGCCCGATTCAAGCGTTTTCTGAAGGCTTTCCCTGTTCATATAAGCGAGCATAAGCACATCTCCCGTATCTGCATCGGTGACTACGGCAGGGATAAGCTCGGATTTTTTGAAATAGATATCTAAATCCATCTGTACATTCCTTTACTCAAAATTTCTTACGGGGATATTGTTCTCTTTAAGATGAGCCTTAACCTGTGATACAGTAAGCTCTTTATAATGGAAAAGCGACGCAGCAAGAGCCGCAGAGGCTTTTGTCTGCCTGAACACATCGGAAAAATGCTCAAGCGTACCACAGCCGCCGCTTGCGATAACAGGGATTTTCACCACATCGCAGACGGCATTGAGAAGCTCAATATCAAAGCCTGTTTTCATACCGTCGGTATCCATTGAGGTAAGCAGAATTTCGCCTGCACCCAGCTCCTCCGCCTTTTTAGCCCATTCGATGGCGTCAAGATTCATGTCAATTCTCCCACCGTTTACTACAACGGTCCAGGAATTGCCCTTTTTCCTTGCGTCAATTGCGACAACCACGCACTGACTGCCAAAAATTTCCGCCGCCTCTTTTATAAGAGAGGGGTTTCGTACCGCCGCAGAGTTTACCGAAACCTTGTCTGCGCCGCTTCTTAGCAGTTCTCTGAAATCATCAACCGAGGATATTCCACCGCCGACAGTAAGCGGAACAAATACGCGCTGTGCGGTGCGGCGAACAACATCTACCATTGTTCCCCTGCCCTCGTGGGTTGCGGTTATATCAAGAAAGCAAATTTCATCTGCACCCTGTCTATTGTACTCTTCGGCACATTCGACAGGATCTCCGACTTCCTTTATTCCTACGAAATTTATACCCTTTACCACCTTGCCGTCACGAACATCAAGACAGGGTATTATTCTTTTTGCGAGCATAGCTTCTCCTTAATCCTTCGCTTCGATAATTGCCTGCTTTAAATCAAGTGTACCGCTGTAAAGCGACTTGCCGCAGATAGCGCCGAACAAGCCGAGCTTTTTGCAGGCAGTTATATCATTTATTGTATGTACTCCCCCACTTGCAATGATATTGCAGGAGCAGGATTTGTTTATCTCGTCAAGCTGGCTGAGGTTTACGCCGGACAGCGTGCCGTCCTTGGAAATATCGGTGAAGATTATATACTTTACGCCGACAGCTTCCATTTGCTTTGCAAGGTCGGTGAAATAAACGGTTGACTGCTCAAGCCAGCCCTCGATCGCAACATAACCGTCCTCTGCGTCAATTCCGACAGCAATTTTGTTCTTGTATTCCTTTACCGCCTGCTTTACAAGCTCAGGGTTCTTTACCGCCGCAGAGCCGATAATTACTCTTGAAATACCGCTTGAAAGATACATTTCAACAGTATCAAGCGAGCGTATTCCGCCCCCGACCTCTACCTTTAAGCCGGTATTCCTTGCGACATCGGTAAAAATATCCTTGTTTGCGGTAGAAGCGTCCTTTGCACCGTCAAGATCCACCATGTGTATCCACTCAGCGCCAGCCGCTTCAAAGGCCCTTGCGGTATCCATATAGCTTTCGGCAACCTTGTGAGCCGTGCCGTAATCGCCCTTTACAAGACGCACACAACAGCCGTCCTTTATATCTATTGCAGGTAAAATCAGCATTACTTAGCGTTATCCTTTCCGGAAGTAAGATATGAAGCGTCAGTGTAAAATTCAATTTTACCGCAGGAGGTGCAGACATAGGTATTTACAATGCTTACCGAGCAGTTAATACCGTCATTGACGGAAATCTGCGGCTGAAGCGGAAGTATTCCCTGCGAGAAAAAGCCTTCAACCATCTCGCAGCCGCACGAACAAACTCTTTTCTCCATACCGTATACCGTTCCTTTCTGAATTTATCGCTTCTTTAAAGAGAAGCAAAGGTTTTTAATATATTCAGTCCCGTACTGCCGCTTTTTTCGGGGTGAAACTGACAGCCGTAAACATTGCCCCTGAATACGAGTGCAGGCACTTTCATTCCGTAATCGCAGTAAGCCGCAACATACCTGCTGTCGGTGCAGGCGGCAAAGGAATGAACGAAGTAGACATATTCACCGTTTTTGGTTTTGTCGAGCAATCGGCAGGGTACGTTTTTTTCAAGCGCATTCCAGCCGATATGCGGTATGACAAGGTCATCTGCGGGGTGCATAAGCTCAACCGTACCGGGAATAAGCGAAAGTCCGCTTGTTTCCCCGAATTCATAGCTCTTGTCAAAGAGCATCTGCATACCGAGGCAAATGCCCATAAGCGGTTTTTTTTGCGCCTCGCTTTTTATAACGTCGGTAAGTCCCACATCGTCAAGCATTTTCATAGCGTCGGGAAACGCGCCTACTCCCGGGAGAATTAGCTTATCCGCAGAAATTATATCCTCTGCTTTTCCCGAAATTCTGTTTTCATAGCCGAGAAAATTAAGAGCGTTTTGAACGCTGAATAAATTTCCTGCGCCATAGTCAATTATGGTTATCAACTTAATTCAGTTCCTTCCGTCTGTCCTTGTTTAACTCTCTCAGAGTGTTCCCTTGGTAGAAACAACCTCGCCGCTTTCGTTGCGCTTTACGGCATTTTTAAGGGCATAGGCAACCGCCTTGAATATGGATTCAAGCTTGTGGTGGTCGTTTTTGCCGTAAACGTTCTTTATGTGCAGAGTTATACCCGCATTATAGGCAAAGGCTCTGAAAAACTCTTCGGTAAGGCAGTTATCAAATGCGCCCGTTTTGTCGTCGGAAAATTCTGCGTCAAAAACGAGAAACGGTCTGCCGCTTATATCTACTGCACAGAATGAAAGAGCTTCGTCCATTGGAATGTATGCGCTTGCAAAACGGACAATCCCGCTTTTGTCACCGAGCTGTTCGGCAAGCGCCTTACCGAGAACAATTCCGCAGTCCTCTACCGTGTGGTGACCGTCCACGCTTAAATCTCCATTGCAGGAAAGCTTCAAGTCAAAGCCTCCGTGTACCGCAAGCGCAGTCAGCATGTGGTCGAAAAATCCTATGCCGGTGTCTATCTCGGCAACAGATTTTCCGTAGATTTCAAGCTCCGCCTTTATATCGGTTTCTCTTGTTTTTCTTTCAACCTTGCTCATATTTTTTACCTCTGCTGTTTATTTCAGAATTTCTTTAAGTACATCAAATACCTTATCCATGTTTTCTCTTGTGCCGATTGTAATTCTGAGCCTGTTGTCAATTCTCGGCTTGTCCCAGTATCTTACGTAGATACCTCTGTTTTTCAGCTTGTTGAATATCTCCTTTGCGGGAACGCTCTTATGCTGTGCAAAGATAAAGTTGGTCATGGAATCGGTAAAGATAAATCCAAGCTCGGAAAGACGCTTTTTGCTGTATTCTCTTACAGCGATAATTTCCGAGGTGGTTTTTATAAAATATTCCTCATCGTTTACCGCCGCCGTTCCCGCAATAACGGAAATCATATTCATAGTGTAGGAATTTATCGAAAATTTGACATCATTAAAATACTTTATCAGCTTTTCACTGCCTATTGCAAAGCCTATTCTCATTCCCGCCATTGAACGGGATTTTGAAAAGGTCTGCACAACAAGGAGATTATCGTATTTTTCTATAAGCGGCAGACAGCTCTTTGCGCCGAAATCAATATACGCCTCGTCGATAATTACAACCGAGGCGGAATTGCCCGCAACGATTTTTTCAACCGTTTCAAGGCTTTCAAGCACGCCTGTCGGGGCGTTGGGGTTTGCAAGTACTATGCCGCCGTTTTTGCAAAGATAATCCTCTGCATTAACCGTAAAATCATCCTTTAGCGCAACCGTGCGGTAGGGTATACCGTAAAGCTCCGCCCAGACATCATAGAAAGAATATGTAATATCGGGGAAAAGTATCTCCTCGCTTGAATTGAAAAAGGTCAGAAAAGCCTGTGACAGCACATCGTCAGAGCCTACTCCGATAAAAATCTGCTTTTCACTTACATTATAACTCTTTGCAAGAGCTTTTGCAAGCATTGTTGCATTTGTATCGGGATAAAGACGAAAATTATCGGCGTTAAATTCATCAATTGCCTTTTTTACCATAGGAGACGGCGGAAAGGGATTTTCGTTTGTATTCAGCTTGATAACATTTTCCTGCTGAGGCTGTTCGCCGGGCACATAAGGCTCAACCTTACGAACACGGCTCTCCCAAAGGGACTCGCTCATAATATCCTCCTTAACCGTCAAATCTTACGGTGATAGAATTTGCGTGTGCGGTAAGACCTTCGCGGTTGGCAATGCGTACAATGTCCTCTCTTGCCGTATACAGCTTATCACTTGTGTAATAAATGTAGTTTGACTTCTTTGTAAAGCTGTCAACGGAAAGAGGTGAGAAAAATCTTGCCGTACCGCTTGTGGGCAGTACATGGTTAGGTCCTGCGTAATAGTCGCCCAGCGGCTCGGGAGCATATTCACCGAGGAAGAGCGAGCCGCAGTTGACGAGCCTTCCTATGTATTCAAGAGGATTTGCCGCCAGAACCTCAAGATGCTCGGGAGCAATTTCGTTAGCAAGCTCGCAAGCCTTGTCCATGCTGTCGCAAACAATAATCGCACCGTAACTTTTCAGCGATTCCTCAATAATCTCTTTTCTGCAAAGCTCACTGCACTGTCTTTCGATTTCTTCCTTTGTCTTTTGTGCAACTGCTTCATCGGTAGTAATCATAACTGCGCTTGCAAGTCTGTCATGCTCTGCCTGTGACATAAGATCTGCGGCGGCGTACTTAGGCTTTGCGGTATTGTCCGCAACAATCAGAATTTCGCTCGGTCCTGCTATCATATCAATGTCAACCGTACCGTAAAGCAGCTTCTTTGCGGTTGTAACGAAAATGTTGCCGGGGCCTACTATCTTTGAAACCTTGGGAATTTCCTCCGTACCGAATGCAAGCGCCGCAACAGCCTGCGCTCCTCCGCAGAGGAAAACCTTATCAACTCCGCAAAGAGCCGCCGCAACAAGTATATCCTTGTTGGGCTTGCCGTCCTTCTGAGGAGGTGTTACCATGATAATTTCACCAACGCCTGCGATTTTGGCAGGAACTGCATTCATAAGCACAGATGACGGATATGCCGCCGTGCCGCCCGGAACATAAAGACCTACCTTGTCAAGTCCTCTTACATTCTGACCGATGATACAGCCGCTTGCGTCAGTCATCATATAGCCATTCTGTTTTTGCTTTTCGTGATATGCGGTGATATTTTCAAGCGCATTGAGCATTGAATTTACAAATTCGGGATCAGCCTCGGTAAGAGCATCGTTGATTACGCTGTCGGGAACACGGTAATACTCTGCATTCGGGCAGTCAAACCTTGCAGTATACTCCTTTACCGCCTCGTCCTTTCTGTTTGCAACGTCGTCAATGATAGCACGGACTGTCTTTTCAACCTCGGCGTTCACCTCTCCGC
This sequence comes from uncultured Ruminiclostridium sp., assembly GCA_944386545.1. GTDB lineage: Bacteria > Bacillota > Clostridia > Oscillospirales > Ruminococcaceae > Ruminiclostridium_E. The sequence goes on along the minus strand of CALXBK010000002.1, from coordinate 42,476 downwards.
TGCGCTTTTTCATTGCGGCGAGAAATTCTTTTTCGCTTCCGTCTGCCTTAATAATTCTTATCATTTTGGCAATTCCTTTCTCAAATTTCTGATGTATGGCAATTAAAGTTGGTTTTTCATTTTGGAGACAAGCTGTTCTATACTGTTCTTTTTCAGCTTCATGCTAACGGGGTTTACGATAACTCTTGCGGAAATATCCGAAACATACTCGTAAACCTCAAGACCGTTTTCTTTGAGAGTAGTGCCCGTTTCGACTATATCAATTATACCGTTTGAAAGTCCAAGAAGCGGAGCTAACTCAACAGAGCCCTCGATTTTGACAATATCAATGTCCATCGCCTTGGCTTGAAAAAATCTTCTTGTAATGTTGGGGTACTTTGTTGCGATAGTTTTAACTTGACAGCCCTCGTAAAAATTCTCTCCCTTTTTTCCCGCAAGCGCAAACCTGCATTTGCCGAAGCCAAGATCGAAGATTTCAAAAAATCTGCCGCCGTGCTCGTCTATCGTATCCTTGCCGACAACGCCGACGTCGCAAACACCGTGCTCGACATAGGTGATTACATCTGCCGCCTTTGCAAGGACAACCTCAATTCCGCTTCCCGGAATTTCAAGCACTAATCTCCTGCCCTTGTTTTTAAGCTGTGAAACGTCATAGCCTATCTTTTCAAAAAGATTTACCGTATCCTTTTCAAGTCTGCCCTTTGTAAGAGCAATTCTTATCGTCTTTTTATCCTCCATGTTGTCCTCCGCACCTTAAAGCATGATTTTAAGGGTTTCCTCGTTTTCTGAGCTTATGATATGCAGCTCCTTTATTCCTGCCGCCTTTGCATAGTCTGCGGCCTCTTCCTGTGCAGAGCAGGAGCTAAATTCCGTTTTATAGCCCTTAGAAATAAGCTCGGAACAGTATTTCATGCCCTTGATAAGGCTGTTATCGTCTGCATAGACAAGTATATCCGCTCTTGAAATCTTTTTATAGGCGTTCTTTCTCAGCTTTGCGTCAACAATTGCGGTGAGATTTGCGGCAAAGCCGATTGCAGGCATATCCTCTTTTGTAAAGTTTCCTACAAGCGTATCGTATCTGCCGCCCGAAATTACGGACTGACCGTATTCCTCTATATATCCCCTGAAAACTATACCCGTATAGTATTCCCACATGCTTACAAGACCTAAATCAACGGTAATCCTGTCATCAGCCTGCAAGGTGCAGAGCGTGTCAAAGGTTTCCTTAAGCTCAGACAGCCGCTGTTCAAGCTCTGTGCCTTGAAACAGCTTCTGTGCCTTTGGGAATACCTCTGCCCCACCGAACAAGGTCGGAAGTCTGAGCAGCATTTCGGCGTATTTTGAGTTTTCTCTTTCAGCACCGAGTATTCTGTCAAGATGTCGGGTAAGCTCATGGGTATTTTTAGAGCTTACAAGGCTTCTTACCGTGATTTCTTCGTCCTCTGAAATATTCAGCTGCCTTATTATCAAATCATAAAAGGCAATATCGCCTATTTCAAGACGTACATCTCCGCTTGAACAGCAGTTGAGCACCTGTGCGGCAAGGCTGAGTGCCTCAATATCGGAACGCTTTTGCTCACCGCCTATTATCTCAATGCCGCTTTGCATGATTTCATCATCTCTGCCTGCCATTTTGGGGTTACAGCGGTATATATTCTGAGCGCAGAAAAGCTTTAAAGGAAATGCGCTGTCCTTAAGTCTTGTCGCCGCAATACGTACGACAGGCATAGTGCTGTCGGGACGCAAAACAAGAAGTCTGCCCTTTCCGTCAGTCAGCTTGTACATCTCCTCCTGCGAATATGTTCGGGTTTTGTTGTTGAAAACATCGTAAAATTCAAGTGCAGGAGTAATAACCTCGCTGTATCCGTGAGAGGTAAAAATATCCCTTAATATATCCTCGGTTTCTTTACGCACCTTACACTCTTCAAAAAGTAAATCTCTCGTACCCTCGGGAGTGATTAAATCATAGCTTTTCATTATCTCTTCCCCTTTCCGTAATAACCGTTTAATTTAGGTTTTTTATTTATACACGCAAAATCAGGCGTTATGAGCCCTTTAATTAAATTCAAAAGGCTCAAACGCTTTATCATGCTAACACGCTATCACAGCATTATGATAACATACAGAATAAATTTTGTCAATCAAAAATCGTAACGTTTAACCTATTTCGGTCAATTGCACAAAACAATGTAACATTCATAGCGGCAAACTATATAAAATCATTATAGATTAAAAGAATGAAATCTGTGCCGACATGGGTAAATCACCGAAAACATTCATCTCACACAGCTTGGAGATAACCGTGCTGTTAATTCCCGACTGTGCCTGAATATCCTCTATACAGATATAGTCGCCCTTGTCGATGACTTCCTTTAGCTTTATTGCGGCGTTTTCACCGCAGCCGTCAACCGCAAGGAACGGCAGACGAAGATTTCCGTCCTCCAAAGCATAGGTGGTCGCCCTTGATTTGAGATAATCAACCGGCAGGAAGGAAATTTCTCTGAGCATCATCTCGTAAATTATAAACAGTGCGTCAAGCATTGCTTCTTCCTTGGGGGTAGCGTCGGGATTTGACTGTATAAGCTGTATTTTACGCCTTACGCCTTCCTTGCCCGAAAGCACGGTAGGAATATCAATATTTTCGGTATGCTTTGTCAGAAGTGCAGAGTAAAACTCCGACGGATAGTAAATCTTGAACCAGCAGAGCTTTACCGCGCCCATTACATAAGCGGCGGCGTGAGCCTTGGGGAACATGTACTTTATCTTCTTACAGCTTTCAACGTACCATTCGGGAACATTATTATCCTTAAACGCCTTATATATCTCATCGTCAAATTTTTTCTTTGCGTTGCCCTTACGGGTAATCTCCATTATCTGGAACGCAAGCTTCGGCTCAACTCCCTTGTGCATAAGGTACACCATAATATCGTCACGACATCCGATTACCTCGGAAATCGTGCAGGTACCGTCTGCGATAAGGTCCTTTGCGTTGCCGAGCCATACGTCGGTACCGTGTGAAAGTCCCGAAATCTGGAGCAAGTCCGAGAATTTCTTCGGCTGTGCGTCCTTTAACATCTGTAATGTAAAGGGCGTACCAAATTCAGGGATACCGTAGGTACCGCTTGATACTCCCAGCTCTTCCTCGGTTATTCCGAGGGGGGTAGTAGAAGTAAACAGCTCCATAACCTTAGGATCGGTTGTCGGAACATCGGCAATTTTAACGCCAGTCATGTCCTCAAGGTGCTTATACAGCGTCGGCACATCGTGTCCCAGCTCGTCAAGCTTAAGAATGGTATCATGCAAAGCGTGGAAGTCGAAGTGAGTTGTTATCATGCCGCTTTCCGCTTTATCCGCAGGATGCTGAACAGGGGTAAAATCATAAACATCAAAATTACCGGGAACAACGACCATTCCGCCGGGGTGCTGAGAGGTAGTGCGCTTTACGCCCGTACAGCCTGCCGCAAGTCTGCTTATCTCGGCAGAGTTTGCAGTCATGCCCTTTTTCTCAAGCCATTTGCGTACAAAGCCTGCCGCAGTTTTTTCCTGAACAGCTGAAATAGTACCCGCTTTAAACACCTTATCCTTACCGAAAAGCTCTTCGGTGTATCTGTGTACCTTGCCTTGCACTTCGCCTGAGAAGTTAAGGTCTATATCGGGGGATTTATCTCCGTCAAAGCCGAGGAAGGTTTCAAAGGGTATATCGTGACCGTCACGAATCATATCCGTGCCGCACTCGGGGCAGTTTTTCGGGGGTAAATCAAAGCCGGAGCCGTATTCGCCGCCCTCTATAAACTCGTTATGTCTGCACTTGGGACAGCGGTAATGAGGCGGAAGCGGGTTTACTTCCGAAATACCCGCCATTATTGCAACGACAGATGAGCCTACCGAGCCTCTTGAGCCTACAAGATAGCCGTTTTGCTCGGAATAGGCAACCAGCTTCTGTGCAATCATGTAAAGCACCGCAAAGCCGTGCTTGATAATGGAATTAAGCTCCTTTTCAAGTCTTGATTTAACAACGTCGGGAAGCTCGTCACCGTACCATGCGTGCGCTCTGTCCCAGCACAGCTTTTGCAGCTCCTCGTCTGCGCCCTCGATATGAGGCGGATATGTGCCCTTTGGGATAGGTCTTACTACTTCAATCATATCCGCTATTTTGTTGGTGTTTTCGACTACTACCTCATAGGCCTTTTCTTTTCCGAGATATTCAAACTCGGCGAGCATTTCCTCGGTAGTTCTGAAATAAAGCGGAGCCTGATTTAAAAAGTCATCATAGCCCTGTCCCGCCTGGAGAATTTCACGGAATACACCGTCCGTTTCATCCATAAAGTGAACGTCGCAGGTAGCAACAACGGGCTTGCCGAGTCTTTCGCCCAGAGCGACAATTACGCGGTTTAAATCTCTTAAATCCTCTTCGCTTGTCACCTTACCGCTTCTGAGCAGGAACATATTGTTCTCTATCGGCTGTATTTCAAGGTAATCATAGAAGGAGGCTATCTCGTCAATCTTTTCCTGCGGAGCTTTTTCAAGAATTGCCCTGAACAGCTCTCCCGCTTCGCAGGCGCTTCCTATTATAAGTCCCTCTCTGTACTGAGTAAGCAGAGATTTGGGTATTCTCGGCTTTTTATAGAAGTAATTGAGATGAGAGTCGGAAATCAGCCTATACAGATTTTTTAGTCCTGTCTTATTTTTTACAAGTATAATCTGATGATAAGACGGCAGGCTCTTGAAATCAATCTTGTCATACGCTCCGTTAAAATCGGTTATGTATTCAAGCTTGCCGTTTTTTCTTGCATCGTTTACCATGTGGATATATATATCCGAAAGCATTTTTGCGTCGGCAACTGCCCTGTGATGGTCAAAATCGCCGAGCTTGTAGTATTTTGCTATGGTATCAAGCTTATGATTTTTTATGCCCTTGTGAGCCGCCTTGGATATAAGCAGAGTATCTACAACGGGATTTTCAAACTTAACATTCATTCTCAAAGCGGTACTTTTGATAAAGGAAACATCAAATGATGCGTTGTGAGCCGCAACGGGAGCGTTTCCGCAGAATTTGAGAAAATCAGCAACCGCAATGTCCTCAGTCGGCGCGTCGGCAACCATATCATCTGTAATACCCGTAAGCTCAGTAATGTTTGAGGGAATAGGCATCATCGGGTTTACAAAGGTCGAAAACTCATCGCAAACCTGCATATTCTTCAGCTTCACCGCACCGATTTCCGTAATTCTGTCGCTTGCAGGATAAAGCCCCGTGGTTTCAATATCAAAAATGACAATCTCGTCGTCGATTTTTATTCCCTCACAGCCGTCAACAACCTTAGTGCCGTCATTGATAAAATATGCTTCAACGCCGTAAATAACCTTGAAATCGGGATCTGATTTATTGATGTCCTCAACGGTGTTCATTGCTTCGGGATATGCCTGTACATTGCCGTGGTCGGTTATGGCGACAGCCTTGTGTCCCCATGCATGAGCTTGCCTTATGAGCTTTGCGGGAGGCGTTACAGCGTCCATTTCAGACATATTGGTGTGCATGTGAAGCTCAACACGCTTAGTTTCGGCGTCATCGGTCCTGTCCTTGACGCTTACGAGCATAACGGAATTGGGCGTGAAGATGTTGCACTTCATAAAATCGTCCATTTTATAACTGCCTTCCGCTAAAATCATAACGCCGTTTTCTATAAAGCTGAAGCTTTCGAGCTTGCTGTTATATACAAAAAGCTTCATTATCATTGACGAGGTGCGGTCGCTGAACGCCGCGGTTATTATCGTCGATTTTCCGCTTTTGGTTTCTTTCCTCTCTACATTAAAGATTTTTCCCCATACCGTAACGCTGTCACATTCATTCATAACGCTTTCCATAGCTACGGGAGGATCATTTATGGGCTTACCCATGACAAGCTTTGCTTTGCTTTCAAAATGCTCTGAAGTGAACATAAGCTCCATTTCTTCCGGCTCGGAAACAACGGAAAACCTTGATGCGGGTACAGACATTGCAGGCGACGCCGACATCGGAGCAAACTGAGGCATGGGTGCGCTTGCCTGAAAATCGCTTTTAAGCGTAACCATTGTTATATTATCGGGTATAAGGCATTTCTGATTGATATAGGTATCCAGCTTATACGCGCCCGAAATGATAAATGCGTTTCCGTCCGTAAAAAACGAATACAGCTCAATGCTTTCCGTCTTTGCGAAAATCTTTACGGGAATACAGCCGGTATCATCTCTCAGAATTGCGGAGATAATGGTAAATACACCGTTTTTAGTGTCCTTATGCTCTGTTTCGGTAATTTCTCCATAAACGGTTATTTTATCACAGTCATCTGCAAGTGATGATATGGAAACAGGCGTATCGGTAATTTCATCTCCGAGATAAACCAGAGCGTCCTCGTCCATCTTGTCGGGTAAAAATGAAATCTTAACGGATGAAGGCTTTTTCCTCGGCTCAGGTCTTTCTCCCTTTCTGCGGGATTGCTTTGAATTTCTTCTTTCCTCGGCAAGCCTTTTTATACCCTCAAAATCGGGAAGCGGCTGTTCTGAAAGCTCCTCAATATAGCGTCTTTCCAGCTCCTCGGCGTCTACGGTAGCACCCTCCGTGAACAAAACCTTGATTTTCTTTGAAAATACACCGTTTACAAACTTCTCGATTTCCTTGTCAAGCTTTTCGGAAATGAGCATATCACGCCCGCCGTGCATAAGTGTAAATTCAAACGTATCGCCGTCATCGTTTATCTGTACGTCGTCCATATATCCGTTTATAACGCCGTATGTACCCTTCATTATCTTTATTATATCGTTAAGATAGGAAGTGTCAAAAAGGTTTGCTTCATATTTTGGATAAATCCTTACAGAAGGAGCGGAAATCGTTTTTTTAACAATATTTGCCGTGGCCTCAAGCTCATCATAGGGTATAAGCTCGTCCGACTCAAGCTGTAAAATAATACTTTTGTCAGTTTCATCAACCAAAACCGAAAGAACCCTTGTGACAGATACCGCGGGTGAAAATTCGGTTTCCTTAATAAGCTCTTTTAAAAGCGGTGCCATTCAAATCATCCTTTATCTTTAATAATCTCGTCTATTTCTTTCATCAATTCATCTAAAAGCTTGTTTTCGGGAACTTTGCGCACTATTTCTCCTTTTCTGAAAATAATGCCCTCTCCCTTGCCGCCGGCAATACCGACATCAGCCTCCCGTGCTTCTCCGGGACCGTTTACGGCACAGCCCATTACGGCAATCTTTATATTCTGTGTTATATCCTTGGTTTTTTCTTCGACCTCTTTTGCAAGCGAAATAAGGTCAATGCTTGTTCTGCCGCAGGTCGGGCAGGATACGACAGTCACGCCGCTTCCTATTCCGACGGCCTTTAGTATATCCTTTGCGGCGTAAACCTCCTCAACGGGATCATCGGTCAGCGATACTCTTATCGTGTCGCCTATTCCGTCAAGCAGTAATGAGCCTATTCCGACAGCGGATTTTATTATACCCATTCTTTTCGTACCCGCCTCGGTAACGCCGAGATGAAGCGGATAATCATACATCTTACTTATTATGCGGTAGCTTTCAGCCATCAGCTTAACATCGGAGGATTTAACCGACAGCACAATATCGTCAAAATCAAGCTCTCTTAAAATTTCAGCGTGGATTGCCGCGCTTTGTGCAAGCGCATTTGCGGTAGGACCGCCGTACTTCTGCAAAAGCTCACGCTGAACAGAGCCGCTGTTTACGCCTATTCTGATAGGAATATTGCGTACACGGCAAGCATCGGCAACCGCCTTTACTTTATCCCTTGAGCCGATATTTCCGGGGTTTATGCGGATTTTGTCGGCACCTGCCGCCGCACATTCAAGAGCGATTTTGTAATCGAAATGAATATCTGCCACAACAGGAATATTTACCGCATTTTTAAGCTCGTAAATCAGCTTTGCGTTCTTTACCTGCGGCACTGCCGCCCTTATTATCTCACAGCCTGCCTTTTCAAGCCTTTTCGCCTGCTCGATATTACCGTTTATATCATCTGCGGGAACATTCAGCATGGACTGAATGTATATCTTCTCTCCGCCGAGAATGAGAGAGCCGACCTTTACCTTTCTCTTACACATTTAATCAATTCCTATCCGCCTGTAAAAATTCTTAGTATATCGTTGAAAGTAATAACCAGCATTAAAATCATAAGCAGTACAATTCCGACAAAATGCACCATTCCCTCATGCTCTGCCTTAATCGGCTTTCTCCGAATAAGCTCAATTACAAGGAACACCAGTCTGCCGCCGTCCATGGCGGGTATCGGAAGCAGGTTTACTATACCGATATTAACTGCAATAAGCGCCGCAAGCGTCATAAAAGAGCCCCAGCCGAAGGAAGCAACGGTACTTACGCTTTGTATAACTCCGATAGGTCCCGATAAATCGTTAAGTCCGTATGTGCCCTTTATAAGATTTATAAAGCTTATCCATACAAGTCTGCCATAGGAAATGAAGTTTGCTCCCGCCGCTTCGATAACATTAAAGAAATTTTGCTTCTCGCCGTAAACGATAAAATCAAGATATAAGCTGTTCTGCTCGTTTACATAATTCTTTTTGTATTGCTCAGTTATAGCTTTAAAAGAGGCGGCAAACTCGGGCGACTGTTCCTCAAGCTGAGAAAACTCCTCGGTATATCCGTTTGTCGAAACATCAAAATACTCCGTAGGAAGCGCCGCAAAGCCCTCCTGCTCTCCTACAAGCTGTTTATATTCGGCAATAAGCTTTGCATAAGAAGCCGAGGCAAACTTTACATCCTCAAATTCAAGCACCTGACCGTCCCTTAATACGGTAAAATCATAAGTGTAATAGGGCGAGCCTATTTCTCTTGACTCGGAATTTGAAAGCTGGAAGGATATGTCCATTGTAGTATAGATACTCATGCCGTTGATTTTGAGAATTTTATCGTCCTGCTGAAGCACAGAGGAGCTGACCGCGCCCTCCTGAAATCCCGCAACGGTAGTGGTAGCTATATTGCTTGAACAAAGCACGGCAATAATACAGAAAATAAAGCCGAGCACGAAATTCATAAATGCCCCTGCCGCAATTACGATTATTCGCATCCAAACAGGCTTATTGCGAAAGCTTCTCGGATCGTCGCTTTCTATATCCTCTTCAAGCATGACAGAGCCGCCTATCGGCAGAGCCTTGAAAGAGTAAAGCGTTTCTCCCCACTGCTTTTTTAAAATTCTCGGTCCCATACCGATTGAAAACTCCGCAACCTTCATTTTACACAGCTTAGCCGCCGTAAAGTGACCGAGCTCATGCACTAAAATGATAAGGAAAAATAAGAGTATTCCCAAAATGATATTCAAAATATTCAAAACTGCCTCCTACAAAACAAGACTTCTTACGTATTCTCTTGCAGCCTTTTCGGTTTCAAAAATTGTATCAAGAGTGACGTTGTTTGATGACTTAACATTCTCAAATGCGTCGGCTATAAGCTCGCCTATGCGGTAAAACGAAATTTTATCCTCAAGGAAAAGCTGTACCGCTTCTTCATTAGCACTGTTAAGCACGGTACACGCCGTACCTTTTTTTTCTATCGCTTTTTTAGCATATTTAAGACACAGGAAGGTATCCTCATCAGGCCTTTCAAAGGTAAGAGTACCCACATCAAAAAGAGACATACGCTTTGACGGACAGCATAGCCTGTTGGGATAAGTCAGGGCAAACTGAATCGGTATTTTCATATCGGGCGCACCCATCTGACCGATAACCGAGCCGTCCTCAAATTCAACAGCCGAATGAAGTATGCTTTGTCTGTGAACAAGAATTTCAACATCAGAGGGCTTTGTATCAAACAGCCATACGGCTTCTATAAGCTCAAGCCCCTTATTCATAAGTGTAGCAGAGTCGATGGTAATTTTATGTCCCATGCTCCAGTTCGGATGCTTTAACGCCTGCTCCTTTGTAACGCTTTTAAGCTGTTCGTAATTGTATCCCAAAAACGGGCCGCCCGAAGCTGTAAGCAGGATTTTTTCTATCCTGCTCCCTCCGCTTGCCATAAGTGACTGAAAAATAGCTGAATGTTCGCTGTCTATGGGCAAAATCGGGAGATTTTTTTCTTTTGCGAGCCGCATTATTATTTCTCCGCCTGTGACAAGAGTTTCCTTGTTAGCAAGAGCAACCTTATTACCTGCTTCAAGCGCTGTTGCAGTCGGCATTAAGCCCACCATACCGACAACGGAATTAACAACAGCGTCAGTTTTGACAGCCGCCGCCTCGCAAAGTCCGTCCATTCCTGAAAGAACCTTTATATTGGTATCGGCAAGACGGTTTTTTAATTCGGAATAGAGCGATTCATCGTAAATACATACGAGCTTCGGCAAAAACTCTCTTGCCTGCTTTTCAAGAAGCTCAGAATTTCTGTGTGCAGTCAAAGCAATGGGCTTTATATCATGTGCGCGACAGATTTCGAGAGTTTGCGTTCCGATAGAGCCGGTACTGCCGAGCAGGGAAATTTCTTTTATCATACTAAACTACAACCCCTTTTTATGACAATAATGCCGAAGAATTCTTCGGCATTATAGGTTTTGAAGGAAACAAATACAGCTTTTATACAGTCAGCTGTGTTATGGGGAAATATATCTGATACATCATATATGCAAAGGGGGCTGCAAGCAGAACGCTGTCAAATCTGTCAAGCACTCCGCCGTGTCCGGGGATGATATTTCCGAAATCCTTGACTGAACATTCACGCTTGATAAGAGAAGCGGATAAATCTCCGACAACGCCTAAGACGGAAATTACAAGCGATAAAGTTACAAGATACGGAATATTTATACTGAATGTATGCACTCCGTTATTTATAACCGAGTCAATAAACTCGTAAACATAGCACATAATCAAAGCAGAAACACCGGAGGTGACAATTCCGCCGACAAAGCCCTCCCATGTTTTCTTGGGGCTTATTTCGGGACACATTTTGTGCTTTCCTAAGAATGTACCCACAAAGTACGCACCCGCGTCGCCTATCCATGCGCTTACCATCGTGTAAACTATAAGGAACATCGCATGGTCAGGGAATTTTGTTCTGATAAATGCAATGGAGCAAAGCGCAAGCGGTATTGCAATAGCGACAAAGGAAACAAGCGCAACCTGCTCAAATCTTACCTTGCGGTGGTTGAAAAGCATACCCACAAGCAAAATTACGACAAATGAAAAATAAATAACCTTTATGTTTGCTCTTGTTTGTTCAATCCAGAACAAAAACGGAGTAACGGCAACAAACAAAAACGTAACTGCAAGAGAAAATCTGCTTTTAATGTATTTTGTCGCCGCCATAAGCTCGTATACGGCTATAACGGAAATAACAGTCAGAACAATATAGTAAAGCAACTCGTTGTTCAGCGCTATTATTGCTATACCTATGGGTATCGCTATTGCCGCAGATAAAATTCGTTTTAGCATTTTTTTCCTTTCCGACAAAAACCAATGCAGATAAAACGTTACACTCCGCCAAATCTGCGGGTTCTGCCTGCGTATTCAACACAAGCCGCCATGAGGTGTTTTTTAGTAAAATCGGGCCACAGAACATCCGTAAACAATAGCTCTGCATAAGCGCCCTGCCATATCATGAAATTTGATATTCTCTGTTCACCGCTCGTTCTGATGATAAGATCAAGCGGCGGAATATCCTTTGTGTAAAGATATTTTTCAAATAACTGCTCGTCAAGCTCGTCTGTATTGACAGCACCGTTTTTTATATCCTCTGCTATATTTCTCAAAGCATGGATTATCTCATCACGTCCGCCGTAATTGAGAGCTATCAGAACATGAAGGCCGTTATTTTCTGCCGAGCCGCGTTCAGTTTCAATCATTTTCAGACGAAGATTTTCTTCAAACGGAGCCTTATCACCCAGAAAGATTATCTTTGTATTCTTACGCGCCATGGTCTGAATATCGTCAAGATAGCTGTCAAGCAGCTTCATAAGCGCGTCTACCTCGTCTTTGGGACGTTGCCAGTTTTCCGTTGAGAAGGCGTAAAAGCTGCAATACTTTATTCCAAGCTCTCTGCAATCCTCAACAGTTCTTTTGAAAACCTCAGCACCCTTTGAATGTCCCATCTTACGGGGCATTCCTCTTTTTTTTGCCCATCTGCCGTTGCCGTCCATGATAAATCCGACGTGAAGCGGCAATTGTTCGGGCGTTAAATCAAACTTACCAGCCAATTTTATACCGTCATTATTTCCTTTTCTTTTGCAGCAGCAGCCGCATCGGTTTCAGCGCAGTACTTGTCGGTAAGCTTCTGGATGTCCTTTTCGCAGTTTTTAAGATCGTCCTCGGTTATTTCGGAATTCTTCTTCATGGTCTTGAACTTTTCCATAGCGTCTCTGCGCACATTTCTAATTGCTACCTTGCCGTCCTCAGCAAGCTTCTTAACCTGCTTGCAAAGCTCTTTTCTGCGCTCCTCGGTAAGCTGAGGAAAGGCTATACGGATAGCTTTGCCGTCATTGGTAGGAGTTATACCGATGTCGCTTGCAAGAATTGCTTTTTCTATGGATTTAAGCGTTGTTGCGTCCCAGGGAGTAATGACAAGAACTCTCGCTTCAGATACGGAAACAGCTGCCATTGCGTTAATCTGGGTGGGCGCACCGTAATAATCAACCTGGATTTTGTCAAGAATTGCAGGGTTTGCTCTTCCCGCACGGATTGAAGTGTACTCGTTTTCAACGGAGGCTACGCACTTTTTCATTTTTTCTTCTGTTGTTTTGATTACTTCTTTCATAGTAAAATCCTTTCAAAAAAATATTTACTGTATGCTTGTCAGTTTACAACCGTTCCGACCTTTTCGCCCATTACGGCGTCATAGATGTTGTCCGGTCTGTTTAAATCAAATACTAAGATGGGTGTTTTATTTTCACTACACATAGCGGCGGCGGCACTGTCCATAACCTTTAAGCTGTATGTCAGTATATCTTGATGAGTAAGCGTTTCAAACTTAATTGCATCGTCAAACTTATGAGGATCCTTGTCATAAATACCGTCAACCATAGTAGCCTTTAAAAGAATATCTGCGTTGATTTCAGCGGCTCTGAGTGCGGCGGCGCTGTCGGTGGAGAAGAACGGACTGCCTGTTCCGCAGCCGAAGATGACAATTCTGCCCTTTTCAAAGTGTCTTATCGCTCTTTGTCTGATATAAGGCTCTGCAATCTGCTTCATATCAATTGCAGTCTGGACACGTACCTCACAGCCGAGGGACTCCAGCACATCGGCAATGGCAAGCGCATTCATCGCAGTTGCGAGCATTCCGATATGGTCTGCCCTAACCCTGTCCATATTTTCACTTGAACGGCCTCTCCAGTAGTTACCTCCGCCTACAACGATGCCTATCTGTACTCCGACATCACTGCACTTCTTAATGCTTTTGCATATTTCGGTCACTGTGGGAATATCAAGTCCCATTTTCTTATCTCCTGCTAAAGCTTCACCGCTTAATTTGAGCAGGACTCTTTTGTACTTAGGCTGTTTTTCGGGCATAGATAATATTTCCTTTCCGGTTGTTTAAGCGCAGAACGCCATATTGTACCTAAACAAAACAATTATATCAATAATTAAGAACTCTGATTCTTCCGAGAACGTTATTGCCGAGAGAAGAAAGCTTCTTATCATACTCGTTTTCGCTCAAAGCGGCTGTGATAAACGCAAGCTCATTATCGGGCGCACCCTTGCGGCTGAGATATTCTACCTCGCCGAAAAGCTTTTCAACAGTATTTTTGTCAACGTTTACCGTTCTTATATAGCTTTGCAGCGTAATATTCTTTTCGTCCTCAATAAAGCTCTGGTCGCTGTCCTCCCAGTAAAGAGATATACTGGAGGAGCTCATTTTAACAGCAATGACAACATCTGCAACAACTGCGCTCGCAGTGGGGAGCTTGCCTGCACCCTTGCCGTAGAATACGACATCGCCCGTGGAGTCGCCGCGAACGAGAATTGCGTTAAATACATCGTTTACGCCTGCAAGCTGACTGTCCTCGCTGATAAACGCAGGACAAACCATAACCGCAACCTTACCGCCGTCCTCTCTTGAAGCCCAGCCGATAAGCTTGATTGAGCCGCCGAAGGATTCGCAGTATTCAACATCCTCGGGAGTAATTGCGGAAATGCCCTCAGTATGGATTTTATCGGGATAAACGTGCTTTCCGAAAGCAAGAGAAGCGAGAATACAGATTTTTCTGCATGCGTCAATACCGTTTACATCGGCAGAAGGATCACGCTCTGCGTAGCCGAGCTCCTGAGCCGTTCTGAGTGCCTCGTCAAAGGGCATATTGTCCCGGATCATCTTTGTGAGAATAAAGTTTGTTGTACCGTTAAGTATACCTGCAATTTCATCAATCCTGTTTGCGGAAAGGCACTGATGAAGCGGTCTTATTATAGGTATACCGCCGCCTACACTCGCCTCAAAGAAAAAGTTTACCTTTTTCTCATGTGCGATTTTGAGAAGCTCTGCGCCCTTCTGAGCTACAAGCTCCTTGTTTGATGTAACAACGCTCTTGCCCGCAAGCAAGGAGGATTTTACAAAATCGTATGACGGCTTTATACCGCCTATAACCTCAACAACCACCGAAATTTCGGGATCGTTAAGTATAATGTTGAAATCTTTTATAAATTTATCCTTATAAGGGCTGTCGGGAAAATCACGCAAATCAAGAATATACTTTACCTCGATTTCCTGCCCCGCCTTTTCAGTAAGGCTTTTTTTGTTCTTTTCGATAACCTCGACCGTTCCGGAACCTACGACTCCGTAACCCAGAACCGCTATTTTAGCCATTAAAAACTCCTCCGATTTCTTTTGTTCGATTATACTCACAAAATTATAGCATATTTTCGGGAAAGTTACAAGTATTTTTTGCAATATAAAAAATAAATTTTCAAGTCAGAGCTTGTTCTTATTACAGGGCGGGCATGAACAATGACCAAAGGAAAACTATTGCAAGAAGTGCAGGTGCAATGAATTTCACCATAACTCTGTAAAGCCCAACCGCTTTGAATTTGCCGTTAAGCTCAACCTCTTCCTCGACAAATTTAGTTTTAACGACGTAGCCGACGAGGATACAGGTTCCTATCGCTACAACAGGCAGCATAAGGTTGTTGCTTACAAAATCGAAGAAATCAAGTATCTGCTTTCCGAGGATGGTAAAATCAGACCATATTGAATAGCCGAGAACAGAAAGCATACCGACCGCAATAGAGGCAAGTGCTGTTATGGTACAGATTTTCTTTCTGCCGATTTTAAATTTTTCTTCAATTACCGCAACAATGGTTTCCATAAGAGAAATGGAAGATGTAAGCGCAGCAAGCGTTACAAGAATGAAGAAGGCAATTCCTACAATCTCTCCGGCAGGCATGGCCATAAACACCTTAGGAAGCGTTATAAACATAAGTCCGGGACCTGCGTTGATGTTTTCCGCGCCGCCCGAAAATGCAACAACCGCGGGAATTATCATAAGACCTGATAAAAAAGCAACGCAGGTATCAAATACTTCTATTTGTCGTGTACACGTTTCTATATTTGCGTCCTTTCGCATATATGAACCGTAGGTAATCATTATACCCATCGCAACAGACAGCGAATAAAAAAGCTGACCTATCGCCGCTATAACCGTTTCAAAGCTGAATTTTGAAAAATCCGGCAAAAGATAATACTTAAGACCGTCCATTGCGCCCTCTATAGTGAGGGAATATACGGCAATCGCTATTGTCATTACAATAAGCACGGGCATAAGTATCTTGCTTATTTTTTCGATACCCTTCTGTACGCCGAGCATTACCACACCCGATGTTAAAAGCACGTAAATTGCAAGATAAAGAAGCGGCTCCCACGTATTTGCCGTAAACGCACTGAAGTATTGGTCGGCAGCCGCATCGGCTCCCGAAAAGGTTACAAAGCAAACAAGGTATTTAAGCACCCAGCCGCCTATTACACAGTAATACGGGAATATTATCATCGGTACAGCCGTTGCGATTATGCCAAGCCATTTAAAGCGCTTATTCATAAAGGTATACGCCTGACCCACGCTCTTTCCCGTTCTTCTTCCGATTGCAATTTCCGTAACCAACAATGCAAAGCCGAATGTAACGGTTGCAATAAGATATACAAGCAGGAATATACCGCCGCCGTATTTTGCCGCAAGATACGGAAATCTCCATATATTTCCAAGTCCTACCGCAGAACCTGCTGCGGCAAGGACAAATCCTAACTTTGAGGCAAAGCCTGTTTTCTTTTGTTCTGTTTTGTTATGCTCCATTTAATCCTCCGTTATTTCGTTTTTTGTTTTTCTTGACAAGCACACATAAAACGATTATAATATATTAAAAAATTATACGCAACTGTTTTTTGAGGTAAACCGTGAATTTAATAAAAATTATTTCTCTCAATGACATTAATCTGCTCTCGGATACAGCCTGTGAGATATGGAAAGAATGTTATCCCGATATAATAAGCAAGGCACAGATTGATTATATGACGGAAAAATTTCTTTCACCGTCCGCCGTTTTGGAGCAGATTGAAAATCAGGGCTATGAATATTATTTTGTATGCAATGAGGGTAAAATAATCGGATTTACCGCCGTTAAATCCGAAAATAACCGTTTATTCCTGAGCAAGCTGTATTTCAGAAAGGAAGAAAGGCGAAACGGCGGCGGAAAATTTGTGCTTGATTTTCTTATCGACAGATGCAAAGCTGATAAACTTTCATATATTTATCTTACTGTGAACAAAAATAACACTTCTGCAATTAACGCCTACAAAAAATGGGGATTTATTACCGAAAAGGAAGCTTGCACCGATATAGGAAACGGTTTTGTTATGGACGACTACATAATGAAAATAAATGTGTAGAATAAGGAAAAAAGCATGAAAAAGCTGTTTAACACCGTAAAAATATTTATTATATCCGTTTTATCTTTCACTTTTGTTTTACCTGCCTTTGCCGAAGGATACACCGAGCCGCAAAAGGTCTATGACCTTATCACCTCGTCAAATCCCGAATATTACGCAAAAATTACAATAAAAAGCCAATCCATTATAGTAGAGGGCTGCTTTAAAAACGATAACATAAAAAGCGTTGAAATTATTGACGCAGAAACGGTTTCCTCTACTCTTAAAAAGGAAAGCGGCGGGAAATTCCGTTCGGTAATCAATGCACAAAATCCCACATCAAGCAAAACGAGTATATCAATAACACTCGAGTCGGGCGCAGTATTGAAATACAGATTATTCTATGACGACGGATGGTATTTCCCCGATAACGGTCTCTCCGCCCGAAATGAAGCCGTACTTCAGAATATACTCCCCACCTCGTCAAAATCATGGGTGGGATATATAACCGACGAGCCTACTCTTGAAAGCGTAACCGAAACACTAAACCAAATCGCATATCTTGCCGATTATATCGCAGGCGATATTGACGATGACTATGAAAAGCTCAAAGCACTCTCCAAGTGGGTAAGCGAGAACATATATTACGACCGTGATGCAAGAGATTCCTCGGTTACTCAGTCCACAATCTGTATTAAGAATGTACTTTCCACAAAAAGGACGGTGTGCGTGGGCTACGCCGCATTAATGTGCGCCTTGGCAGAGGCTCAGGGGATATATGCCGTCAATGTAAAGGGTACAGTCAGCGCAGGCAATGTAAGCTATGACGAGCTCGGAAGCGCGGCTGTAAACCACGAATGGTGCGCTGCTTTAATAGACGGAAAATGGATTTGGGTTGACTGCGTGTGGGACAGCGGCAGAAAATATATAAACGGCGAATTTACTCAAATTGAGCATGATACTCAAAAATACTTTGATATTTCACAGCTCGCCCTGTCCTTCGACCATTGTGCTTATCTTGCAGAAAAGAGATATTATTTCAAGGCAACGGAATATTTTGAAAATCAGACAACAGCTTCCGACGAACAGACAACTCCGCCTTTGACTGAGGAAAGCTCACAGCCCGAAACATCTGCTCCGCTTAAAACCGAGAGTACATCATCTTCACTTCAGACAGGCAATTCAACGCCCGAAAGCGTTGACGACAGTTCAAGCACGGAAACAGAGGTTACCTCTGACGCTTCCGGAATATATACTCCTCCCGAAAGCTATATCCCGCCCGACAGAGAGGAAATATCCGTTCAGAGCAATCCACAGGACGGCAATTCAGACGGAAAGCTTACCCTGACGGTTGTAATTGTCGCGGTACAGCTTGGAATTATAGCCTTGCTTGCATCGTTAATCTATAAAAATCGACGCAAGTACAACGATAAGTAAATCTGAGGTATAAAACCTCTTAAATCAGAAAGGAAAACGAAAATGGTAGTTATCGAAATGGAAAACGGTAAAAAGATAAAGCTTGAGCTTTATCCCGAAATTGCTCCCATCACCTGCAAAAACTTTGAGGAGCTTGTAAAGCAGGGCTTTTATGACGGTCTTATCTTCCACCGTGTAATCAGCGGCTTTATGATTC
This sequence comes from uncultured Ruminiclostridium sp., assembly GCA_944386545.1. Taxonomy (GTDB): domain Bacteria; phylum Bacillota; class Clostridia; order Oscillospirales; family Ruminococcaceae; genus Ruminiclostridium_E. The sequence goes on along the minus strand of CALXBK010000002.1, from coordinate 24,001 downwards.
AGGGCGGCGATCCCGAGGGCACGGGAATGGGCGGCTCAGGCACGAACATCAAGGGCGAATTTGCCCAGAACGGCGTTAAAAACGACCTCAAGCACACAAGAGGAGTTATTTCAATGGCTCGCTCCATGATGCCCGACAGTGCAAGCTCACAGTTCTTTATCATGCACAAGGATGCACCTCACCTTGACGGAAGCTATGCGGCATTCGGAAAGGTAATTGAGGGTATGGACGCAGTAGACGAAATTGCTTCAACCGAGGTTGACTGGAACGACAAGCCTGTTAAACCGCAGGTTATGAAAAAAGTTACGATTGAATAATTAAACCGTTAAAACAACAGCCGAAAGCGAGTAAAATCACTTTCGGCTGTTGTTATTCAATATATTTCTTCCTCTGCCTTACTCGGTCTGCCCATAAGGATTTCAAGCGCCTTAAGGGGATTTTCACCGTTATAGCAAACCTCGCAGAGCTGTTCGGTAATCGGAACACTGACATTTAGCCTGCGCGCTATATTGAGCGCAATTTTAGCGGTCTGATAGCCCTCAACCGTTCCTACTCTCTGTACCGCTTCCTCGGCGGGTATTCCCTGCCCTATAAGCAGTCCCGCACGGTGATTTCTTGAATGTGAGGAGGTGCAGGTAACAATAAGGTCGCCGACGCCGGTAAGACCGTTAAAGGTTTCTCTCTTGCCGCCGAGCGCAACTCCGAGACGTGTTATTTCCGCAAGTCCTCTTGTCATCAGGGCGGCTATGGTGTTGTCGCCCAGCCCCATGCCCTCGACAATGCCGCAGCAGAGAGCTATCGGGTTTTTAAGCACGCCGCCCAGCTCACAGCCGATAAGGTCGCTGTTACGGTAAATTCTGAAACGGGAATTTTGTAATGTTTCCTGAAGGTAAGCGTCAACGCCCTCATAGTCTGAGGCACAGCAAACGGTTGTAGGAACTCCCCTCGCTATTTCCTCGGCATGGCACGGACCTGTAAGAATACCGACCTTGTTGTCGGGAAGCTCCTCGGAAATTACCTCGGAAAGCCTTTTCTCGGTGCTTTCCTCAAAGCCCTTGCCGACGTTAAGCACAATTGTATCCTTTTTTACATAGGGCTTTACCCTCTGAGCCGCTTCACGGACAAACTTTGAGGGAATTGCAAAAACAAGTATTTCAGCGTCTGATACACATTCGGGATTGACGGTAAACTGAATTGTCGGAGAAACAATTACACCGGGGAGAAGCCTTTTATGCTCACCGTCAGTTAAAATTGCGTCAATTTCCTCCTGATACTTTGACCATGCGGTTACCTTGTGACCGTATTTATCCCACATTATTGCAAGCGCTGTGCCGAAGCCGCAGCCCAAAATCGTAATTTTTGCCATGTTATACCTCCCCTCGGCGGCTTTAAGCCTTTTGACCGAGTTTTTTCTCTGTGTGATTTTTAAGACGTACAATATTGCCTCTGTGCATGAAAATAATCAATGCTCCTATCATTGCGGCAAGTATCATATTGATGTAAACGCAGGGGTCTGAAATGATAAGTCCGTAAATAAGCACGGTAAACGGATATAAAACCGCCGCAATGCAAGAGCCGAGCGAAACATATCTTGTTATTGCCACAACGATTATGAAAATTCCGAGCAATAAGCAGGCAGGCATCCACTCAACAGCCATCAGCACGGATACCGAAACGAGTATTCCCTTTCCGCCCTTAAAGCCGTAAAATACGGGGAATACATGACCGAGTATTGCGGCAACGGCAGAAACAAAGCCGACGTAGCTCATGCTGTTTTCAAGCACGGTGGTATCAATTCCCGCAAGCCACAAAAACGCAAATCTCACAATAAAGATTGAAATAACACCTTTAAGCACGTCGCCGAGCAGTACAAACAGCGCTGCAAGCTTTCCTTGTGTTCTTAAGGTATTTGTAAGTCCCGCGTTACCACTTCCGAGGGTGCGTATATCCTTGCCGCACTTTATTTTGGTAACTATAATTGCGCTGTTAATTCCGCACAGAAGATACGGCACTATCAGCATCAAAGCAAAGCACAAATATATCATTAAAACCTGTTATTCTCCTCTCTCACGGATAACTATTCTTATGGGAGTACCGTCAAGTCCGAAGGTTTCTCTTATCTGATTTTCTATATATCTTTGATAGGAGTAATGGAAAAGCTCCTTATCATTGCAGAATATTACGAATGTCGGCGGCTTTGCAGAGGCTTGCGTCATGTAGTACAGCTTAAGCCTCTTGCCCTTATCCGACGGAGGCTGAACTCTTGCCGTCGCATAAGCCAACATATCGTTGAGCGTACCCGTGGATATTCTTCTTACCGTCTGGGAATAGGTGTACTTTATCTGCTCGAACAGCTTGTCTATTCTCTGTCCCGTCAGTGCCGAAATAAATACAAAGGGAGCATAGGACATAAAGGAAAAGTCCGCCTCAAGCTTTTTGAGAAATTCCTGCATGGTCTTGCCGTCCTTTTCAACGGCGTCCCACTTATTGACCGCAATAACGCTTGCCTTTCCCTGCTCGTGGGCATAGCCTGCAACCTTGCTGTCCTGCTCGGTGTAGCCCTCGGTAGCGTCAATCATAATAACGCACACATCAGCCCTGTCCACCGCCATATACGCCCTTAAAACGCTGTACTTTTCAATCTGCTCGTTTACCTTTGACTTTCTGCGAAGTCCTGCGGTATCTATAAAGACATACTCCTGACCGTCTTTTTGTATAAGCGTGTCAACTGCGTCACGGGTTGTACCGGCAATATTGGAGACTATCATTCGCTCCTCGCCCGCAATTTTGTTGATAAGGGAGGATTTTCCTGCGTTGGGCTTTCCTATAACGGCAACCTTGATTGCGTCCTCGGAATAATTTTCCTGCCCGCCTTCTTCGGGCATTTTTTCAAACACGGCGTCAAGCAGATCGCCCGTGCCGTGTCCGTGTACGGAAGAAACAGCAATAGGCTCGCCTAAGCCGAGGTTGTAAAACTCGTAAAAATCGGGCGGTAAATCGCCTATACCGTCGCATTTATTTACGCACAGTACAACGGGCTTTCCGCTTTTAAGGAGCATTGCCGCAACATCGGAGTCATTTGCGGTAACACCGGAGGTAACATCGGTAACAAGCACGATTACGTCCGCCTTTTCTATTGCGAGCTTTGCCTGCATTCTCATCTGGGATAGGATAATATCCTTGCTGTCAGGCTCAATGCCGCCGGTATCTATAAGCATAAATTCCTTGCCGAGCCATTCAGCCTTTGAGTATATTCTGTCTCTCGTTACACCCGGAGTATCGTCTACTATGGACATTCTTTTACCGACTATTCTGTTGAACAGCGTGGATTTGCCCACATTAGGTCTGCCTACTATTGCAACGGTTCCCCTCATACTTTATCATCCTTTCTGTTCTTTCCGTCATTCCTCTAAAACAGCGTCAAGGAGCGCAAATCCATCGTTTGGCACAGGTACAACCGTGACGCCGAGCGACTGCTCCAAATCGCTTATTGTTTTATCGTCTAAAAATAAATCGCTGTCGCTTTTGAGCATACATTCGGTAATCAAAAGCCTGCTTCCGAGCTTACCTTTAAAGTCGGCAAGCTGTTTTGCAATATCGCCTGCGGTAAGAAGTCCCGCAACGGTTATAGTTTCACCGAAAAACTCGTTTTTTATCGTATATACCGTAACCTCGGTATTGGGAAATTCGGATTTAAGAAGCTTTGACAGTGTCTGAAGCAACGGCGCTGCCAATACTCCTGTGGCAATGCTCACATTTCTGGTTTTACTGTCCGTTTCGCCGTATTCTCTTTTATCGGCAAGGGCGTCGATAAATTCCTTACTCAGGCTTGCACACATTCCGACGCCGTTTTCGTACTGGTCAAAATCACCGTAAAAATCGTAATCCGGCATTTGACGTTTTGCAAGCAGATAAAATTCGTCCGACGCATACGCTACCCTGTCGCCGTATTTTTCAAACATCATACTGCCGAAGCTTTCGATAAGGTCGATTACCTCAGCCGCGCCTTTTTCATCGAAAAGCTTGAGCCGCGGCAAGCCCTCACGGTACTTTGTCAGTCCCACGGGAACGCAGGCAACGCTTTTTACCGCAGGATACAGCATACATAAATCGGTAAGGGTGCGCCTTAGTTCCTCGCCGTCATTTATACCCGGACAAAGCACAATCTGAGTATTAAGCTCGATACCCGCCGCCGCCATCTTATAAAGATAATCAAGGCATTTGCCGGCACCGGGATTGCTTGTCATCTTTACTCTCAGCTCAGGATTTGTTGTGTGAACGGAAATGTTCATCGGGAGCTTCATCTTAATTATTCTGTCGACATCCTCGTCCTTAAGATTTGTCATGGTGATATAGTTGCCCTGTAAAAAGCTGAGCCGAGCATCGTCATCCTTAAAATAAAGCGTGCTTCTCATGCCTTTGGGCATCTGATTTATAAAGCAGAAAATGCAATTGTTCTTACAGCACTGCTTACAGTCCATAAGATAGGTTTCAAAATTCAGACCGAGATCCTCGTACTCGTTCTTTTTGAGCTTTACCGTTCTGTCGGAAAGCTGTATTTCAAGCACCTCGTCCGAAGCGTAAAACCGATAGTCAAGGACATCGTGTATTAAATTGTTGTTAATCGAAACGAGGTAATCCCCCGCTTTAATTCCCGCTTTATACGCGGGCGAGCTTTTATCGACTCCGATTATTTTAACCGACATCCTTTTTACCTTTCTTTATTATGCAAAAAGTGTAAACCGTTTAATATATCTACTGCTTACATTATACACTTAAGTATATAAACCGTCAATATAGCTGTATATTCTTTTTATATTAAATTCGGCAAGCCAAAAGACTTGCCTAAAAACAAAATCAAAGGCGGCACAGCGTACATAAGTACGTTGCCGCCGCCCCTAAAATAACCGTTTTTTGTGCACACAAAGCATACAGTATAAATACCGACGCTTTGCACGGCGTCAAAGGCTTTTTAAATTACGCTTCCTTATGAGCTATAACCTCTCTGCCCTTGTAATAGCCGCAAGCTCCGCAAACTTTGTGAGGGAGCTTCATCTCTCCGCACTGAGGGCAACGAGAGAATGCAGGTGCAGATAGCTTCCATACCTGTGAACGTCTTTTATCTCTTCTTGCCTTGGATACTTTTCTCTTTGGAACTGCCATTTTAGCACCCCCTTCTGATGTCAATCTCACTAAATAAAGCCAAAATACGCATAGCTCCGTTCAACACGAAAAATATTATACTACAATTCGGTTAATTTGTCAACACCTAATTACAGATATTTTTTAATATTTTCGGTTAAATCGGAAACATCTGCCGAAATTGTAAATGTAACGTGGGTATCTTCACCGCTTACTGCGGCAATTTTGTCAAACATTGCGCCGATCTTTTCAAGATCTCTGCCGGCAATTCTGAGTATACCGTCGATGAATATGTCTGTGCAGTCATAGTCGGAAGCAAGAATACCTGCTACAAAGCCTGCCATTTCGTCGTAGTTTGTAATCTTGTAGTCCTCAATGTTGATAAGACGCACCTTGTGATAGATGTCTATGTTGAGGGAAGAGCCGAGCTGAACGGCAACCACGTTGCCCTTGCTTGCCTGCTCTGCTTCGTGGATAGCGTTAATGAGCAGCTTTGTTTTTCCTGAACCCTTTTTTCCTGCAATAAGTTTAATCATTGTATAGTCCTCCGTATTTTACGGCAGAGTCGCCGTTTGATATAATAAAAATCCTGCGCCATAGCTGACGCCGTGATTTATTATCCGTTACCCGGAAAGCAAAGCGTTTTTATAACATTTAGTGGAGCTTTGCTTCAAGCTCAGCTTTAGCGGCCTCATAACCGGGCTTGCCCAAAAGCGCAAACATATTCTTCTTGTAGCTTTCCACGCCGGGCTGGTTAAAGGGATTAACACCGAGTATGTAGCCGGATACGGCGCAAGCCTTTTCAAAGAAGTAAATGAGGTAGCCGAGCTGTGTTTCGTCGATTTCGGGGATTTCGAGTACCATGTTAGGTACGCCGCCTTCGGTATGAGCGAGAATAGTTCCCTCGAAAGCCTTGCGGTTTACAACCGACATATTCTGGTTTGAAAGGAAGTTAAGTCCGTCAAGATTATCGGGATCGTCCTTAACAAAGAAATCCTTCTGAGGCTTTTCAACGCTTACAACGGTTTCAAACAGAATTTTAGAGCCGTCCTGAATAAACTGACCTAAGGAATGAAGGTCGGTTGAGAAGGTTGCCGCTGAGGGGAAAAGTCCCTTGCCGTCCTTGCCTTCGCTCTCGCCGAAAAGCTGCTTGAACCACTCGCACATCATAACAAACGAGTTTTCATAAGCTATAAGCATTTCACACTTGTAGCCCTTATTGTAAAGTATGTTGCGAAGTGCCGCATACTTGTAGCAATCATTCTTTTCAATATCGCATACTGCAAAATCACTGCGAGCTTGTGCCGCACCGTTCATAAGAGCATCAATGTCGCAGCCTGCACAGGCAATGGGGAGAAGTCCCACAGCGGTAAGTACAGAGAAACGGCCGCCTACATCATCGGGAATAACAAAGGTTTCATAGCCTTCCTTATCGGACAGCTCCTTGAGAGTACCTCTTGCCTTGTCGGTGGTAGCGTAAATTCTGCTCTTTGCGCCTTCCTTGCCGTATCTTTCTTCAAGAAGCTCTCTGAATACTCTGAAAGCGAGAGCCGGCTCGGTTGTAGTACCCGACTTTGATATAATATTTACGGAAAAATCCTTATCCTTAACGATTTCGATAATTTCATTGAGATATGTAGGACTGATGCTGTTGCCTGCAAAGTAAATCTGAGGGGTATCCTTAGCAAGAGAGTTGTAAAGAGTGCTTTTCAGAAGCTCGATAGCAGCTCTTGCGCCGAGGTAAGAACCGCCGATACCGATAACCACAAGCACCTTACTGTCGCTTTTTATCTTTTCAGCCGCCTTTTTAATTCTTGCAAATTCTTCCTTGTCATAGTTTACAGGGAGGTCAACCCAGCCTAAGAAGTCACTGCCCAGACCGCTCTTGTTTTCGATCATTTCATGAGCCGCCTTAACCATTGGCGCCATACCCTTGAGCTCGTCGCTGTTAACAACGCCGCTCAGATACTTGTCATTGAGTTTAACTGACATTGTTTTTCTCCTTCAACAAATACTTTTCTTCCACACACTGACTGCCCGTATTTTATATTTTGCGGACAGCCGCTTTTTCACATCTCTATTATAGCGAAAATTTTAAGAATTTGCAAGATGTTTTATTGCTAACTAACACTTTTGTTTAAAATTAACAAAAATCGATGTTATTTTTGTACACTTTAATGACCTCGCTTTTACGTTTATTATACAAAAACAATAAAGCTACATTGAAAATATTTTTTGAAGAATTATAAGCAGGCTTTTGAAAAAGCTGAGCTTTTCCACCGACCTTACCGCCACAATATCACTTGAAAAAATCTCCTCTCCGTTAAGCGTCGCAATTACCTTTCCCAGCGGCTGTCCGCAGTATACGGGAGCCTCTGCGGTTTCTCTGATGGTATATTCATATTCTACCCTGTCCGAAACACCCTTCGGAATAACGCAGGTATGAAGCCGCTTTACACGCACATCAACCTGCTTATCAATTCCTTCGGTTACCGCAACGGGAACAAGCCTTGAAGAATCTGCCTGCGCTTTAAAAAGCTCAAAGCCGTTAAAGCCGTAATCAAGGAGATTTCCGCAGATTTCAAAGCGTTCCTCGCTTTCACGGCTTCCGAGCTCCACAGCGCACAGCTTCATATCTCCCCGCCTTGCCCATACTGCAAAACAAGCTCCGGCATTGTCGGTTGTACCTGTCTTTCCGCCTATTATTCCCTCGTAATAATTCACCATTTTATTTGTATTAAGTAGCTGTGTTTGCCTTTCACCCTGCCGTACATAATCAAGACGTGTTGCAAAAAACTCGTTATAAATATCGTATTCGCTCAATTTTGCACAGAGTAAAGCCGTATCATAGGCTGTTGTATAATGATTGTCGCAGTCGTATCCGACGCAGTTTTTATAACTCGTGTTGCTCATACCGAGCTGTTTTGCCCTTTCGTTCATACGGATAACAAAGCGTTCCTCACTTCCGCATATATGCTCGCACAATGCAACGCAGGCGTCATTTGCCGAGGCTATTACAACAGATTTTATAAGCTCTCCCGCCGTAAGCTGTTCTCCCGTTTCAAGCCAGATAACCGAGCCGTCCATGGAATTTGCGTGCGCCGTGCAGGTAACGACTGTGTTGAAATCAAATGTTCCCTTTTCCATTTCCTCTGCCCATATAAGAAGGCACATAAGCTTGGTTACCGACGCCATCGGAAGCTTTTCGTGCGCGTTGCTCTCGAATATGACCTGCCCTGTCGTACATTCAGTCAGAACAGCCGACTTAGCGGTTTTTGTATCAACCGTATTATTTTCCTCGCCACCCGCAATTACCGTAAAAGAAAGTATAAACGCCATGCAAAGTACAAATGCCGATAAGCTTTTTAATTTATTCATTGCCGTTACCTCACACTTTTTTCTAAAGTATATGTACAGCATGAAAAAATTAGGATAAAAAAAAGTACAAAGCTAATAATAAGCGTAAAAGAAACCGAAAGGAGAAATAAATGGACGAGAAAATCTGTACTCCCGTCAAGCTGTTAATGCTTTTTTGCTACGGAGGGGCGCTATATACCGTTGTAGAGCTTCTTTTCAGGGGAGAGAGCCACTGGAGTATGTTCATACTCGGAGGACTGTGCTTTTTGCTTGTAGGAGGACTTAACGAGGTATTCGACTTATCGCTGATTTTACAAATGGCAATCTCGGCAGTTATAATAACGGCGCTTGAATTTATCTGCGGATGTATAGTAAACCTGTGGTTTGATATGAACGTATGGAATTACGAAGCCCTGCCGTTCAACCTCATGGGGCAGATATGCCTTATTTTTACCGTTGCATGGTTCTTTCTGTCCTTTGTCGGAATTATTACGGACGACTTCTTAAGGTGGAAATTATTCTGCGAGGAAAAGCCGAAATACAGGATAATTTAACTCAGGCAAAACTCCCGCGTTGAATGACGGGGCAAGCCGCATATTAAACAAAACCGCACGGATAACAAATAAAGTCCGTGCGGTAAGTTTTATTCCAATTCAGAAAGCAACGCCTTTTGAGCTTCGGCAGAATCCTTATGAGCTATAAGCCAGCAGTATCCGCCCTTGCTTCCGACTATCGTACTGCTTGCGTTTTCCTGCTGTTCGGGATAAAAGGCAAGCTGGTTTATAAGCTGTTCCTTACGCTTTTCCAGAGCTTCGGTCGCCGCCTTGGTATCGGTAGTACGCAAGACAATAACCTCGGACAGATTTACGCTGATTGCCTGTTGATAAACGGCGTATTCTTCAATGCCGTACTGCGAAAAATCCATAATCATATCAAGCAGGACTTTTTCTTCCGTAAGCACCATATCGGGAAATTCAACGCTTTCTATAACGGCAGATGCAAGGCTGTCACAGCTAACCTCGGTCACGGAGGAAGCTTCAATAGGTGCGTCAGTCAGCGTGCTTTCCTGCGTCTGCGATGCCGTGCTTTCTGTGGCGGACGACTGCGTCTCTTTATCCGAACAGCCGACAGCAAGTATAATAAACGACAACGCTGCAATCAATAAAGAAAACTTTTTCATTTATTAAGTCCAAGCCTTTCAAGATTATTTCTGAGTGCAGACGGTAAGGTGTGCTTCTTAGGATCATGCCAGGGCAAATCGCTCAAGGTGATAACGCTGTCGTGATTCATGATACGCTTTAAAAACTCCTCGCCCATGTATGCGTCACTTACCTTCGGCAATCCGTTTTTATCAAAAACGGGCTTCCAACCGTCGGTTTGATAGACAAACTGCCCCCACCACGGAAGCCACCACAGCCACATTGACTTGTCCCGCTTCATCTCATCGGGATCGGGGATATATCCGCACTCCGAAAGAGTGATAAGCTTACCGTGTGAAAGCTCCTTCATATATTCAAAGCGGTTTTTCTGCGAGGTGTGATCCTGAGGTATCTGGGAGTAAATATCATCACCGCATATATCGAAGGTGTTGGGGTTTACCTCCATGCACCTGTTCTGACCGTTCCATACCCATATCAAATTCGACAGCTTGTGATAGTTTTCCATTCTGTCAAAGATAATATACCAGAGCTTTTTATACGCCTGTCTGTGCTCCTCGTTGTGGTTTCCCCACCAGAACCAGCCGCCGTCAGCCTCGTGAAGCGGTCTCCACAAAACGGGGATATCCAGCTTTTCCATACGGCGAAGCTCAAGGGAAACCATGTCGATTTCCTTTATAATGAAATCGTACTCGGCAGTACCCTCCGTCACCGCACGGGAAATATCAAAGCAGGTCTTGTGATCGTAATCGGTGGTTTTGTAATAAAAGGACGAGCCCTTGGAATAATCGTTCATGTCGTTTGGCGCATACCAGTGCCAGCACATTGTGACAATACCGCCGCAGCTTACCGCCCAGTCAATAGCTCTGTCAACCTGGTTATCGGTTTTCTTGCAGGAGCTTACTCCCATAAAGTCATAGCCCCTGACGGCGGGGAGCTTACCTGTAACTCGGTAATATACAAGGTCCTCGAGCTCTTCCTCCTGAAGATACTGCTGTCCCGAAAGGTGCTTTTTTCCGTATATGCTTTTGAGATATTCAAAAAGCTGAACGGTTTTTTCGCTTGCATTTTTTGAAACAAGCCGAGATGGATTAGAGGTATAAGATAAGCCGTTCAATAGATTATCAAAATTTGTTTTATACTGCATACTCTTTTCTTTTCCGTAAATAAAAATTGTTATACTGTTCTACACAAGCCGTAAAGCTTAATTATTTTTGCTTTCCTGCACCATTCTCACCGTTTTAAGCAACAGCTTTGTCGGAGCAATGCGAGTGCCGACTGCCGCCGCCTTTGTAGCCATTCCGGGAACAATCAACAAATCTCCGCACATAAGTCTTTCAATGGCATAATCTGCAACATAAGAGTCGGAGAGGCTCTTCATGTTGAATTTTTTAACCCCTGCTACCCTGTTAAACTCAGTATCAACGGGACCGGGGCAAAGCACGCTCACAACAACCTTGCTGTTGTCACAGCGAAGCTCCTCGTAAATAGCTTTAGTAAGCTGTACGACATAATTTTTTGAAGCATAGTAAGCCGCAAGCAAGGGACCGGGCATAAAGCCTGCAACCGACGCGGTGTTTAGGATATATCCGCAGTTGCGCTCGGTAAAATCCTTTAAAAACAGCTTTGTAAGGATATGAACAGCCTTGATGTTGACATTTATCATGTTAAGCTCTTCATCAAGGTCGTTGTCGAGAAAACGGCCGTATAAGCCAAATCCGGCATTGTTGAAAAGAAAATCAACGCGATAGTCCTTTACCCTGTTGTAAAGCTCATAACAGCTTGATTCCTTGCTTAAATCGGCAGTTATTACCTTAACTCTGACTGAAGGATAAAGCTCCCGAATTTCTTCTTTAAGCTGAACAAGTCTTTCCGTGCGTCTTGCTGTAATAATAAGATGTACGCCCCTTGAGGCAAGATTTTTGGCAAGCTCTCTGCCTATACCCGAGCTTGCACCCGTAATAAGAGCAATCATATTAAACTCCTTTGGTTGTAAATTCGTTATGGTTGTTGTGCTTATTATCAGTCATTTTATTAAGTATATAATAAAAAAAGTAAAATTTCAAGAGCAAAACCGAAAAAGGATAAGCCGTGAAGCTTACCCCCTTTTATATCAACAATAAATCAAAATCCAAGCATTCCGAAAATATCAAAGGCTTTGAAGAAAAAACTGATAAGCACAAAAAGTATGACAATCACTCCTGCCGCTATCCATACAATTTTCTTCTCTCTTTTGGACCAGCTGTGGCGGCAAGCTCCCGACTGCTCAAGCTTAAAGGAAACATTGTTTTTGTTTTGAGCTTGGTCTGCCGTTGCAGTCATATCGTCGTTATTGTCAATGCTGCTGTCTGTTGTCAAATCTTTTTTTTCAAATTCCATAGTATTTCTTCCTTTTGACAGGCTTCATTATGCTTTTCAATAAGGGGCTTGCCCCGTCATTCAACGTGGCAAGCCGCAGCGAAGCTGCGATTCAGTTTCAGTTGGGGATTGAACCCCAACTGAAACTGAATATGGAACCCGCCGCCTTAGAGGCGGGGGACATCTTGCCTAAGTTATAAGCTCTTCTGCACTTTCGAGTATAAGGCGTTCTCTTCTTAATACGAAGCTCATCTGATATTCCTTGCAGGTTTCAGACAGCTCGGAAAGTCTTTCGATTGCTTTACGGTAAGGCATCCACTCAAGCTGAAAGCCAAGGCGTTCCTGTGAAGAAGCGAGAAGCTCCTTATCATATTCATCGCTTGTGATTTTTGCAACATAGCAATGGGATACCATGCAGAATTTTCTCTTGTATTTATGCTCCTCAAGCCAGCCCAGATAGCCGATAAGCTCTGCTTTATATCCGGTTATCTCGTGTACTTCTCTTAAAAATGCGTTATCGGGCGTTTCGGTTATTTCAATGCTTCCGCCGGGAAGCTTATAATAATCGGAATTTTCTATTTTAAGCATAGCTACGTTGCCGTCATTATCCGTAAGTATTCCTCTGACATTATAGCGGGTATTGTCCTCTATAAAACGGGGCTCTCCTCCGAAGAAATCACTTTCGGTTATTTTTGCAATCAGCATTCAGTTCTTTCCCTTCTCTTTTTTACTCATATAATAGCATAAACTTAATTACAATGCAATACGGTGAACATCTATTTTTTGTAGAATAAGCATATAAGAGAATAACCAGAATTGTTTAATTTGCACAATAGAATTAATAGGCAAATGGTGGTATACTTAATAGTGTGTTTCATTTTATCAAAATTGTATACAAAGCAGTATAAGAAAAAGAAAGCGAGAGCAAAATGGAAGCGCAGACTAATAACGTTGCAGTGAAGAAGTACCGCCGCGCGGGATTTCTTGATGAGGTAAGAGGATTTTGTATTCTTTGCATGGTAGTTTACCATGTTATGTTTGACCTGAAATTCAACTACGGAATTAACATTCCGATAATGTTTGACAGCTGGTTCAACATTGTACGGGATATTTTTGCCGGTGCGTTCATGTTCATATCGGGAATAAGCTGCAGATATTCCTCAAACAATGCTAAAAGAGGAATAAAATGCTTTCTTATAGGCATGATAATTACTTTTGTGTTTGCGTTTTTCTCTCCCGATACCCCTATATTGTTCGGAATACTTCACTTTATGGGAGTTTCCATGATGATGTACGGAATTTGGGATAAATACTTTCTTAAGATACCCACAAAGGTCGGAATTTTAATCTGCGTTGTACTTTTCCTTCTGACAAGGGGTATTATGTACGGCTATTTAGGTCCTGCCGCCGGAATAGGAATACAGCTTCCGTCATTCTTGTACGGTACGGGACTTTTATTCCCGCTTGGCTTTATAGGAAACGACTTTGTTTCGGCAGACTATTTTCCGCTTCTCCCTTGGTTCTTTGTATTTCTTGCGGGAGCGTATGTCGGCGAATATGCAATCAATGACAAAATGCCGAAATTCTTTTACAAGACCCATATCAATCCCCTTGCCGTATGCGGCAGATACACGCTCTGGATTTACGTACTGCATCAGCCTGTGGCAATGGCGATCTTCTTCCTGATTTTCAGAAGAATATAACTTAGGCAAAATGTCCCCCGCCTCTAAGGCGGCGGGTTCCATATTCAGTTTCAGTTGGGGTTCAATCCCCAACTGAAACTGAATCGCAGCTTCGCTGCGGCTTGCCACGTTGAATGACGGGGCAAGCCCCTTATTGAAACATTAATATAACATAGCGGAGAAAGGAAATAAATTGAATTTTGAATCTCTTATAATAGTTTCGATATACGAGCACGGCGGCGCTGTTACTTTAAAGCAGATAGCAACCGACGCCGGCATACCCAAAAAGAGCTTCGACAAGCTGAAAAACACCGTAAAGCGCATGATAAAGCAAAGAGTCCTTTTCAAAAACAAAAAGGAACAGCTTTATATCAGCGATATGAGAAAGGTGTTCACGGGAAAGGTCGTTACTCTTTCACGCACCTACGGCTTTGTTACCAACCTTATTACGGGCGAGGACTGCTTTGTAAGCGGCGGCGCACTTAAAGGCGCAGTACCCGGTGATACCGTCATTGCAAAGGAAATTGCGGAAAAAACCTCCCAAAGAAGCGCAACTGCAATCGTACTTGCAGTAACCGACGTATCCGAGGAGCTGTTTGCGGGCTGTATCGTTTTTGAGGGCAGATACCTCAAGGTGCTTCCCGATACGCTGGGCTGTCCGCCTTTGACAATTATGAAGGTAAAAGCTCACATTAAAGAGGGTGACAAGGTTCTGTTCACAATAAGAAAAAGAGGTGAACATCACTCAGAGCATATTGTTGACATCATGCAGGTAATAGGAAGCAGTGAGCTTGCTAAATCCGGCACAGACGCTTATCTTATCCAGAATAATATACCTGTTGATTTTTCTTCCGAGGCAATTAAGCAGGCAAAGCAGTATGAGAACGCCGAAATCAATCCTAAGGAAGCGGCAAAGCGTCTTGATTTAAGAGATTTGCCGATATTCACGATTGACGGAGCGGATACAAAGGACATTGACGATGCGGTTTATGTTGAGAAAACGGAAAAGGGCTACAATTTAAGCGTTCATATAGCCGATGTCAGCCATTATGTAACGGAGGACTCCCCTCTTGACAAGGACGCTTTCCAAAGAGGGACGAGCATATACATTGCAGACAGAGTTATTCCCATGCTTCCAAAACAGCTCAGCAACGGAATTTGCTCACTTAATCCCAAAACGGACAGGCTTGCATTTTCCTGCCTTATGGAAATATCTGATAAAGGTTTGCTGAAAAAGTATAAATTTGTAAAGAGCGTTGTACGTTCAAGAGTACAGGGCGTGTATTCCGAGGTTAATTCAATTCTTGAAGGCACGGCAACAGATGATATAAATCAGAAGTACAGCGAAGTAATTAATCAGCTTCCCGTTATGAAAGCGCTTGCAGATATACTGACTGAAAATCGCAAAAAGCGCGGTGCGCCTGAAATTCAGTCGCAGGAAAGCAAGGTAATCTGCGATGAAAACGGCGTTTGTACCGACATCAAGCCGAGAGTAAGCGGTATTTCCGAGGAAATAATCGAGGAATTCATGCTTATGGCGAACAATTCCGCGGCAAGACTTGCAATGAAAAAGGAGCTTCCCTTTGTATACCGTGTTCACGAAGCTCCTGCCGCCGATAAGATAAAATCCCTCAAAACCACTCTTGAGGCTCTCGGAATAAATCCTCTCGGCATAAACGAAAAATCCGACGCCGCTGTATTTGCAAGGCTTCTTGCGGAAACTGCGGAGGATTCAAGAAGCGTTATAATCAACCGCCTTATACTCCGCACAATGGCAAAGGCAAAATATTCCGAACAGCCGATAGGGCATTTCGGTCTTGTTATGGCAGAATACGCCCACTTTACCTCTCCGATAAGAAGATATGCGGATTTATCCATACACCGCATACTGACTGATTATGTTGCGAAAAAGGGTGCGGATAATATTAAGAAAAAATACTCCTCTTTCTCAGTAAGAGCCGCAAATCAGGCTACCCTGACAGAGCTTTCCGCAGTTGCGGCGGAAAGAAGCTGTGAAGAGTTTTATGCCGCAGAATATATGAAAAATCATATAGGCGAAGAATTTGACGGTATCATCTCCGGAGTAATAGGAAGCGGTCTTTTTGTCCGGCTTGCTAACACCGTCGAAGGAAAGGTTTCCTCGGATTTACTCGGAGAGGGTTATTTTGAAGTTCGCAACGGTATAGCGTTATACGAAAGCCTCAGCGGTAAAATGTACACAATAGGCGACAAGGTACGGGTAAAATGCGTAAATGCAAACATTAATCTCGGACAAATTGACTTTGAGCTTGTAAAGGTGTATAATGATAGCCGAGTATAAAAAAGTATTTTAAAAATCGGTGTAGTAAAACAAAGGAGAACGGCAAATGAAAAAAGAAAAAGCCAAAAAGAACAAGGTTGAAGAAACCGAGGCTGTAACCGAAAATGTAGATGAAGCAGACGGTAAAAAAGGCTTCAATGCGGTTGAAAGCGTTAAAAACGGCATTCAGAAAACCACTAATTCCAAATTCATAACCGAGTTCAAGAAGTTCATATCAAGGGGCAATGTCCTTGATATGGCAGTCGGTATGATTATCGGTACCGCGTTTACGACGATAGTTACGACGCTTGTAAACAACGTGCTTATGCCTGCTATCGGTATGCTTATCGGAGAGATTGATTTTACAGAGCTTAAGCTTGTTTTAAAACCTGCCGTAACGGACGGTACAGAGATACTTGAGCCTGAGGTTGCAATAGGATATGGTGCATTTATCAGCGCTGTAATTAATTTCCTGCTTATTGCACTTTCTGTGTTTATTCTGATTAAGGTTATAAGCTGTTTTAAAAGAAAGAAAAAGGAAGAGCCGCCTGCTCCTCCCGCCCCCGATCCGCAGATTGTGCTTCTGACAGAAATACGCGACCTGCTTAAAAACGCCCCCGATTCATTAAACGAGAATGTAACCGATGAGGAAGACACCGACAAAAAAGAGGTATCTATACATAATTGATGAAAAAAGAACAGAGAATTATTCACGACGGAGAGCTTACAAAGGCTGAAAAAGAACGTCTGACGAAAGAATATTTTGAAAAGGAAAAGCAAAGCGCAAAACAAGGCAGACTTATTGCAATTTACTCAAATATTGCCCTGTATTTCAATCTTGTCGTTACAACCGTGTTTTACTTTTTCTATCTTACCGATTTGCTTATCTCCGTGTTTTTTTTCACGGATTTGCAGACGCCTGACGATTTTTCGCCGACCTACCCCGAAATGATATTTATAACATTTTTAGTTATACTTATAATTGCGGCGATAAATCTCACTATGGCAATTTCTGTATCAGTCTGCTCCTCTTCAAAAAAGAATTTAAGAGCAGTCAGCGGTACGGCATTCTGTATTGCGGCGGCAATTGACCTTATTGTGACTGTTATGCAGCTATTCAGCCAATTTACCTATGAAAATACAGCTGCGTTTATTGCGATGCTTGCAAATATTCTATGTCTTATACTGTCAGCGATAGGTATTTACCTCAATTTATTTACCGACAAGGTAACAAAGTACACCGAATTTACAGAATAATTTGAAAGGATTATATAAAATGAGTTTATTTGAAGAAAACAAGAAAAAGGTTATAGAGGATTACGAAGCTCTTATTGCAAAGAAGAACAGGATTGCCGACTGCTACAACGGCATTTACGACAGATATTCAAATCCCGTTCTTACAGCAGACCATGCTCCTTATTTCTGGAAGTATGACATGAACCCCGAAACAAACCCTTACTTCATGGAACGTCTGGGAATAAACGCCGTACTCAACTCCGGCGCAATCTTCTTTGAGGGCAAATACTGCCTCGTTGCCCGTGTTGAGGGTAACGACAGAAAATCCTTCTTTGCCGTTGCAAGAAGCGACAGTCCCACGGAGGGCTTCCGCTTTGACGACTACCCCATTCTTTTACCCGACACCTGCCCGGAAGAAACCAATGTATACGATATGCGCCTTACACAGCATGAGGACGGCTGGATTTACGGCGTTTTCTGCTCGGAAAGCAAGGACACCTCAAACAGTGACCTTTCCTCCGCAGTTGCACAGGCGGGTATTGTCCGCACCAAGGACCTCAGAAGCTGGGAAAGACTTCCCAACTTAAAATCAAAATCTCCTCAGCAGAGAAATGTAGTGCTTCACCCCGAATTTGTAGACGGCAAGTACGCTTTCTATACCCGTCCGCAGGATGATTTCATTCAGACAGGCTCAGGCGGCGGCGTATGCTTCGGTCTTTGCGAGGATATAAATAATCCCGTTATCTGCACCGAGGAGATTGTAATTTCTCCCAGAGTGTACCACACAATCACCGAGGTAAAGAACGGCGCAGGCGCAGTTCCGATAAAAACTCCCAAGGGCTGGATTCACATTGCTCACGGCGTAAGAAATACGGCGGCAGGTCTCAGATATGTAATTTATGTCTTTGCCACCGATTTAGCGGATCCCTCAAGGCTGATTGCTTCCCCTTCGGGGTTGTTCATAGCTCCGCACATGGGTGAACGAATAGGCGATGTATCCAATGTTTGCTTCACCAACGGCGCAATAGTAACGGAAAACAACGACGTTTATATCTACTATGCTTCTTCCGATACAAGAGTTCATGTTGCCGCAACTACAATAGACAAGCTTATGGATTACACCTTCAACACTCCCTCCGATCCTCTGAGAAGCGTTGACTGCGTAAAGCAGAGATGCGAGCTTATCGAAAAAAATCTCAGAATAATGAAGTAATTCATATATACAAAAATCCCGCCGGAAAATATCAGCGGGATTTTTAATTGCATTTACAACAAAAAGAATATATCGTATTTGTAAATATCGCCTAATTTTTTTTAAAAACATTGCTAAAATTAAAAAAATATGATAAAATAGCACTGTTGAAAAAGCTTAATCTTCAAGCTATACTGATTGGAGGATTGAAGAATGAATATCAAAATCACCGCCGACAGCACCTGCGACTTATCCCCTGAGCTTGTAAAAAAGTACAACATCGACATTTTACCGCTGTATATAATAAAGGAAGGCAAGTCATACAAGGATATGCTGGAAATTACTCCGCAGGATATTTTTGAACACGTAAACGCAGGAGGAGCAATAACCTCAACCGCCGCTATTAATGTTGCGGATTATATTGACTACTTTACTCCCCTTTCAAAAGAATATGACGCAATAATTCATATCAACATCAGTGCAGAATTTTCAAGCTGTAATCAGAATGCACGCACCGCCGCGGAGGATTTTGACAATGTTTATGTTGTTGACAGCCGCAATCTTTCAACCGGAAGCGGACTTTTAGTGCTTGAAGCAGCTGAGGCGGCGGCTGAGGGAAAAGAGCCTCAGGAGATAGTTGATATGTTGAACGAGCTTACTTCAAAGGTAGAAGCGAGCTTTGTAATAGAAAAGCTGGATTATTTACGCAAGGGCGGGCGTTGCTCTGCTCTCGCCGCACTCGGAGCAAATCTGCTCTCTCTGCGCCCCTGCATAGAGGTAAAGAACGGCAAAATGGCTGTCGGAAAGAAGTACCGCGGCAAATTCAACTACTGTATTGAAAAATATGTGAGCGAACGGATTTCCGTCAGAAACGACATTAGAACAAAACGCATTTTCGTCACTCACTCCCACTGTGAAAAGAGCTTAGTTGACAGCGTAAAGAAAATAGTGGGCAATACGCTGAAATTTGATGAAATCATTGAAACCACGGCAGGCTGTACGGTTTCCAGCCATTGCGGACCTAATACGTTAGGAATACTTTTTATCAGAAAATAAACAATTACGCCTTGATGAACGAAATTCATCAAGGCGTTTTCTTTACTTCTTTTTTATAACCGTTCCCTGACGTGTTTCTTCGACAATATAACCCATAGCGGTTATCTTATCTCTCAGCTCGTCTGCGAGAGCGAAATTCTTATCCTTTCTTGCCTGCTTTCTCTGCTCGGCAAGCTCCTTGATTTCTTCGGGAAGCTCTTCCCCGCTGTCGGCTTTGCTGTTAAGCTCCTTAGCCTTTGCAATAAGCGACAGCGAAAGCACCTTGTCAAAGTCCTCAATAAGCGCAAGCTTTACCGCAGGAGTTGTATCGGCTTTCAGAACATCGTACAATGCAGTGATTGCAAGAGAGGTATTGAGATCGTTGTCCAGTGCCGCGGAAAAGCCGCTCCTCAGCTTGTCATACGCTTCCCTGTCAAGCTCGCCTGCGGGCTGTGAAAGAAGCTGTGCGATCTTTGCCGCGAGCTTTGAGAACGCAGCAGCGGCGTTATCAAGGTTTTCATAGCTGAATACCAGCGATTTTCTGTAATGGGATTGCAGGCAGAAAAATCTGTACACAATCGGATCGTAATTCTTGCTTTCAAGCAATGATACAGTCAGAAATTCTCCGCTTGACTTGCTCATCTTTCCGCTGTTTGTGTTAAGGTGAAGCACATGGAACCAGTAGTTGCACCACTTATGACCGATATATGCTTCACTCTGAGCTATCTCGTTTGTGTGATGAGGAAAGGCGTTGTCAATTCCGCCGCAGTGAATATCGAGGTATTCGCCTAAGTGCTTCATGCTGATACAGCTGCACTCAATATGCCAGCCGGGATAGCCAAGTCCCCAAGGGCTTTCCCATTTAAGCTCCTGGTCGTCAAATTTTGATTTTGTAAACCACAGTACGAAGTCTGCCTTGTTGCGCTTGTTTGCGTCCTCCTCGACGCCCTCACGTACGCCGACAGCCAGATCCTCCTCCTTGAAATCGTTGAAAACATAGTATTTTTCGAGCTTTGAAGTATCAAAGTAGACATTTCCTCCTGCAAGGTATGCGTACCCCTTTTCGATAAGCGCGGAAATAACCTTGATAAACTCGTCAATACAGCCCGTCGCAGGCTCTACCACATCGGGTACTTTTATGTTTAGCTTCTTGCAGTCCTCAAAAAATGCGTCGGTATAGAATTTTGCTATTTCCATTACCGTTTTATGCTCACGCTTTGCACCTTTGAGCATCTTGTCGTCGCCTGTGTCGCCGTCGCTTGTCAGATGTCCGACATCAGTGATATTCATTACTCTTTTTACATCATAGCCTGTATAACGGAGATATTTTTCCAGCACGTCCTCCATGATATAGCTGCGGAGATTGCCTATATGGGCGTAATGATACACCGTAGGTCCGCAGGTGTACATACTTACCTTGCCCTCGGTTATGGTAACAAATTCTTCCTTTTTTCGTGTAAGTGTGTTATAAATCTGCATTTCAGTTACTTCCTTTATCGTTGTCTTCTTTTTTTACAAGCTCACAGAGCAGGTCAAGCTCGCTCTGAAGCGTTTCAATCTTGTTAGCCATTATACAAAGCTGCTGCGATACGGGATCGGGAATGTGAATCTGGTCGAGGTCGCAGTTGTTCACCTTTTGCCCGTCGCGGCGCACTACTCTTGCGGGAACGCCTACTGCAGTACAGTTTGGCGGAACCTCGTTCAGCACAACGGCATTGGCGGCAATTTTGCAGTTATCTCCCACCTTAAAAGGACCGAGTATTCTTGCTCCGCAGCCCACCATAACATTGTTGCCGAGCGTCGGATGGCGTTTTCCGGTATCCTTGCCCGTACCGCCGAGGGTAACATTCTGATATATCGTGCAGTTGTCGCCGATTTCTGTGGTTTCGCCTATTACAACGCCGCTGCCGTGGTCGATGAACAGCCCCTTGCCGATCTTTGCGCCGGGGTGAATTTCTATACCCGTTTTGCGAAGCGCCCTCTGTGAAATCCACCTTGCAATGAAATAATGCTTTTTGAGATACCATTTATGCGCTCTGCGGTATGCTCTTACCGCCTTGAAGCTCGGATAAAGGAAAAATACCTCAAGATTGCTTTTTACAGCCGGATCTCTTTCTCTTACCGAGCGAATATCTGCTTTTATCTTATCGAACATTTGCTTCACCCTTTCTTAAATAAAAAAACCCTCATCCGCATAATGCGGACGAAGGCGACAAAATCACGGTTCCACTTCGTTTCGGAGCGAAAGCTCCCTCAAAGCCCTTAACGGGGGCGAGGCGTGCGGGAATACTGAAAAATTCCTCCCGCCGACTTCAGGCAATAAGCCCATACAGCCGCACTTCACACAAAACGGAATACTGCCTTTCACCCGCCGCAGCTCTCTGTAAAACCGAACCTTATGCTACTCTTGCCGTATATTGTCTTTATATTGTTATTGATAGTTTAACATATAATTTTCATGCTGTCAAGCGAAATGTTGACAAACAAAAATAAATATAGTAAACTAATAAAAGTATATGCCGCATTTTCGGTTTAGGAGATGTTAATTATGAAAAAAGAACAGCCCTACAAGGATCACAGACGCGAGGAACGCCTCGAGCGAGAGAAAAAATATGAACGCACCGTAAAGCGAAACTGGATTATCGGCTTTGTTTCCCTTGCTATTATCGTGCTTGCAACCATATTTTCAAATCAAAGTTAAAACACAAAATGTCACGTTTATATCCGTGTAACCTGTTACATTAAAATTTTTTCAAAATTTATTAAAAAAATTATAAAAACCCCTTGATTTTTTATTTACAGTATGGTAAAATGACAACGAAAACGATTACACAAGCTTTAATGCTTGTGTTTTCAATGATATATTCAAGGCATAACAGCGATAATTCGCTTTAACGGAAAGGAAAGGTACACAAAATGAAGTATTCAGACGGATTTTGGCTGAACAAGGTCGGCTACGATGTAAACTACGCTACGCAGATTTACGAAATCAAGACGACCGAAAACTCTATCAAGGTTTACGCAACCAATCAATGGATTGGAAACAGAGGCATGACGCTGGGCGGTCCCGTACTTGAAATCACATTCACCTCTACCCTTGCGGACAGCATCAAGGTTACTGTTGAGCATTACAAGGGCGCTGTGAAGAAAACTCCCGACTTCGTGCTTTACGAGGATATGAATTTCAGGCCCGTTATTACCGAGCATGACGAATACTGGGAGCTTTTATCCAACAAGACCTCAGTAAGAATAGGCAAGGCAGGCGGCGCATGGGATATAAAGTATTTCTATGACGGCAAGCTCCTTACCAAAAGCGGCTGGAGAACAACCTCCTACATTGAAGAACAGCCCTGGCTCAGAGATTACAGGGTTGATGGTGAAAAAGCGCAGCGTTTCTACTCACACACCTCTGACGGCACAAGCTGTGCAAGAATAAGAGATATGCTCAATATCGGTGTAGGCGAGAATATATACGGCTTCGGCGAGAAGTTCAGCACCTTTGTAAAGAACGGTCAGACCGTTGAAGTATGGAACAATGACGGCGGCACTTGCTCAGAGCAGACCTACAAATCAATCCCCTTCTATGTATCCTCCAACAACTACGGCGTATTTGTAAACCATCCCGAAAACGTTACCTTTGAAGTAGCAAGCGAGACTGTATCAAAGGTTGCTTTCTCCGTTGAGGGTGAAAGAATGCAGTATTTTGTAATGGGCGGAAAGACTGTTGCCGATGTTATCGGTGTATATACTAACCTTACCGGTAAGCCAGCGCTTCCTCCTGCATACACTTTTGGTCTTTGGCTTACCACTTCCTTTACCACAAACTATGATGAGGAAACCGTTTCATTCTTTATTGACGAAATGGCAAGGAGAGATATTCCTCTTGAGGTATTCCACTTTGACTGCTTCTGGATGAAGGAATTCAACTGGTGCGACTTTACGTGGGATAAGAGAATGTTCCCCGATCCCGCCGCTATGCTTAAAAGGCTCAAGGAAAAGAAGCTCGAAATCTGCGTATGGATCAACCCCTACATTGCACAGCAGTCCTCTCTCTTTGACGAGGGTGTTGAAAAGGGCTACTTTATCAAGACAAAGGACGGCGGCGTATTCCAGTGCGATATGTGGCAGCCCGGAATGGCTATTGTAGACTTTACAAATCCCGACGCATACAAATGGTATCAGTCAAAGCTGAGAGCGCTTTGTGAAATGGGCGTTGACGCATTCAAGACCGACTTCGGCGAGAGAATTCCCACCGACGGCGTTGTTTACAGCGACGGCTCGGATCCTTACAAGATGCACAACTTCTACACCTACCTCTACAACAAGTGCGTATTCTCGGTACTTGAAGAATATTACGGAAAGAACAAGGCCTGCCTGTTCGCACGCTCCGCAACGGTAGGCGGTCAGCAGTTCCCCGTACACTGGGGCGGCGACTGCTTCAGCCAGTACGAATCCATGGCAGAAACCTTAAGAGGCGGTCTGTCGCTCTGTCTGTCCGGCTTTGGCTATTTCAGCCACGATATTTCCGGCTTTGAGGCTACCG
>CALXBK010000001.1 GCA_944386545.1 uncultured Ruminiclostridium sp. | reverse complement strand
AAACGGAAAACCATATTTGTTATCTATTTTCTTATCTGTTTGGATTCCTTTTTACACAAAATTTTCCGAAGTGCCTTCAAGGCGTATATCGACAAGCTCGATACCGTCTATCAGCAGGCTTCCGCCACATCAATACTTGATGCTGATGCTGACACGGTGAGAATGGGCGCAAAGGCAGGCGAGTTTTTAATCCCTAAAATCAGCATGAACGGTCTTGCCGACTACCATGAAATGCTTGCTTTGTCAATTGCGGACTTTTTGAAGTTACTCACGGCTTTATGATTTCCCGAATACTTGCCGAAAAAAGAAGAACTGCTGTTAATAAAACATCAGTTCTTCTCAGTTTTCATGCTATGAGTAAATCAAATCTTTCAATACGGCTTTATAACTTAGGCAAGATGTTCCCGCCTCTAAGGCGGCGGGTTCCATATTCAGTTTCAGTTGGGGTTCAATCCCCAACTAAAATTTCATCGCAGCTTCGCTGCGGCTTGCCACGTTGAATGACGGGGCAAGCCCCTTATTAAAATATCGGCTCAACTATTTATTATTTCCGTCAATTTCACCGTATCAAAACCTCTAAACAGACAGCAAAATCCGTCTGTTTGAAGCTTATGTAATATCCCGCAAAAGTCTTGTCCTTGCGTTTTTATGCGATTGCTTTTGACTGTACATTTTTGAGTCTGCGGCGTTGATGTAATAATCTATCAGCAAAGCGTTGCGGTTAGGCATTATACAGCCGCCTACGCTCGCCATAATCTTGTAGGGCTTGTCTGAGGTGTTGTTGTATGCTTCAAGCGCCTTATTTATAGAATCTATGTACCCTTGCATTTTCTCTTCGTTTTTGTTAAAGCCAAGCACAACGTATTCGTCGCCGCCGAAACGGGCGCATACGTCGCACTCGTCAGCCGCCTGTGAAAGAATATCAGCCATCCTTTTTATGGCGCAGTCGCCTTCGTTGTGACCGTATACATCGTTTATCTGTTTGAGATTGTCAAGGTCAACCGAAACTACCATACACTCGACCGACTCGCCTTTGTTTATGTATCGGTTATACTCTCTGAAAAAGCCTCTGCGGTTGTACAGGCCGGTGAGCGGATCCTTTATCAGCAGCTCGTCTACCTTTTGGGCATAAAGGTACAGCGCATTCTGATTTCTCACCATTTCAAGAAGCTGCGCCGTGTTTATGGCGATAAAATCCATAAGTTGTATGGTGTTGAGCAGGTACAGATTGTTTTTTTCCGGAGAATAGTCGTAAACCAAATAGCCTAAGGTGTTATCTCTGCTGTTTATGGGAGTATACATGAGAATACTGCTCAGATCCGAATTAGCATAAAAATCGGGAAGCATTTCCTCGGAACGGAAAACACAAATCGGCTGTTCTTTATTTTTGATATACGAAACTATGCACTTCATGATTTCGGGGTAGCCGTGTCTGTGCAGAGGGGCATCGGCATTCAGTCCATCTATTGTGCTGCTGACAGTTTCTGCCATAAAATCATCGCAGATACATACCCATGCGTTGTTGCACCACAGTTTTGAAACCGCCTCGTAGATGAATTCAGAGGCTTCTTCAAAGGTTTTGCAGTTTGCCATGCCTCTCATTATGCTTGTGGCGTAGGTTGTGTATTTTTTTGTATCGTCAATCTCACTGAACATATTGTGGCGAAGCTTAACGGAATGAGCGTTATGCTTTTGCACACGGCAAGCGCAGGAGAATCCGTAGGAAATATATGGAGGAACAATTGCAAGCTTTTGCGGCTTTTTTCCATTTTTTAAAAAATCGCAGACTATATCAGCCGCCATTTTACCGGTGGTTTCTTCATACAGCTTTGCGGTGGTAATAAAACCGTTCGCCTCGTCTATGCCGTCAAGTCCGGTAACCTTTATCTGTGCAGGAATTTCATATCCCATTTCAAGGAGCTTTATCATAACCGCAAGCGCCATTGAATCGTTGGCACAGATTATCGCTTCGCAGTCAAGGCGACCGTCCTTTTCCATTTTTTCCACCTGCTTTATCGCAGGCTGTTCCCAGAAATCGCCGTAATATATCCTTGTCCGATCAAAGGAGATGCCGTGCTTTTCAAGCGAGTCTTTAAAGCCCGCAAGACGCTCCTCGGACACTTCATCTCCCTTTATCCCGGCTAAGAAATTAAGTCTTTTCGCTCCGTGCAGCTCAATGATATGGTCGGTTATACTTCGTACCAGAGTGCGGCAATCAGGCATGACACAGTAGCAGTTATTGTATTCGTAGCGCTTGCCTATCGTTATAACGGATACATTCTTATTGAGAGCTCTTTCGATAATTCTTCTTATAACACCGTCGTCGGTGCTGAGGAAGAACGGTGCGATTACAAGTACATCAAACATATCGTAATTCGGCAGATTGTATATGTTGAGCTGTCCCACATTCTGAGGATTATCCTCGTAATATGCAGAGCAGCCGTTGAAAATGTGTAGGTTGATCCCGTTTTCTTTAAGTGTGTTAGCAAGGCCTCTCAGAAGGGATTTCGCCGCCTGTAAATCGCCTATGCACATTGCAACATTAGGTTTATGACCTGGCTTATTCACACGGATTTCCCCCTCGCTTCAATTATTATTTTTATTCAAAAAGTCAAAATAAATATACTCTTATAAATTATATCATAAAACTTTTAATAAATCAACACTTTTTTCCTTACAGGTGTAGGTGTGGACAAATGTAGCGGAGTATGATACAATAAAAATATGAGAAAAGCAAAAGAAATCGCAGGACGAAAATGTCCGATATGCGCAATAGTGGAAAAACAAAGAAATTGTGGAAAAAATCGTTCGGGAACACAGAGGTGCTTTTGCACAGAATGCAAAAAATACTACACGCTCAACCCGAAAACACGAGAGTATTCCGAAGAAATTAAAGAACTTGCAATAAAAACCTACTATTCAGGAACAAGTGGACGAGGAGTAGGAAAAATATTTGGATTTAGCAAGGCAAACGTGTATAATTGGATTAAAAAAAACAAATGAACTACAAAGCAATTACCAAATTTTAGAATTAGATGAGCTGTATTGGTTCACAGGAAAAAAAGCTAAAACAGAAACAAGAGAAAACACTTATGTTATGACGATGGTAAGCCGTTTACCACGTCAGATTGTAGGTTTTGATGCAGCATTTGATAAATCTCCTGCAAGAATTCAGAATATTGTAGATAACGCTCCGCCATCAGAAGCTTATTGCACAGACGGATGGTGGGGTTATGTTGATGTTGTATATCCCGGAAAATATATACGAAATGTTCGCGATAAGAGCAATACATTTACGGTAGAGGGGATAAATGCAGATTTACGTCATTATATTCCTATCTTGCGCAGAAGAAGCCGTTGTTTCCCACGCAGCATTGAAACTTTAAAAGCTGTTCTTGAAGTTTTTGTTATGGCGTACAATGCATTTGGTATTGCAAAAGCAAAATATCGGCAAAATAAAGACAAAAAATCTCGTGAATTGCCTTTTTCTATTCTTGACTTCTTATAATATGCGCTTTGTGTCCACACCTTTAAATATTGCGCTATTGACTTTTGGCATTAAACAGGGTATAATTATCTGTAAGCGTTAAAATACCATAAATAATGACGGTTAAGCGGCAAACGCCGAAAAAACCGTTTGAGGAGTGATAAAGACAATGGCGTCCGAAAGAATGACGGTAGCAAAAGCAATGGTAAAGGCTCTTACGGCAGAGGGCGTCAAAACCGTGTTCGGTTATCCGGGTGCGGCGATATGTCCTTTTTACGATGAGCTTATAAATTCAGATATAAGGCATATACTTGTGCGCCACGAGGCGAACGGCGGCCATGCGGCAAGCGGCTATGCAAGAATGACAAGAAAGCCCGCAGTAGCGATAGCGACCTCAGGCCCCGGTGCGACAAATATAATTACGGCGATAGCGACAGCCTACATGGACAGTATTCCGATGGTAGTAATAACGGGACAGGTCAGCAGCGAGCAGATAGGCAGGGACGTATTCCAGGAGGCGGATATAACAGGTGCGGCAGAGCCGTTTGTAAAGCACAGCTATCTTGTAAAAAATCCCGCCGAGGTGCCGGTTATCTTCAAGAACGCATTTTACATTGCAGGTACAGGCAGACCCGGACCTGTGCTTATAGATATGCCCTTTGACGTACAAAAGGCGGAGATAGACTTTGAATATCCCGAAACGGTGGATATACGCTCCTACAAGCCGAGCGTGCAGGGCAACAAGCTCCAGATAAAAAGGGCGATAGCGGCAATAAGGAACAGCAAAAAGCCTCTTATCTGCGCAGGCGGAGGAATTTTCACGGCGGGTGCAGAAAAGCTTTTACAGCAGTTTATGCAGCTTGCGGATATTCCTGTTGTAAATACCATGATGGGCCTTAGCAGCGTTCCTGCGGACAACCCCCTTTACTACGGCATGATAGGTATGCACGGCGTAAAATGTGCAAACTACGCCATAAATCATTGCGATTTGCTTATCCTGCTGGGCGCAAGGGTGGGCGACAGGGCAGTCACCGCAATAAACCGCCTTGACGGCATAACAGTAATACACATTGACGTCGATCCTGCGGAGATAGGAAAAAATCTCGCCGCAACCATTCCCGTTGTAGGCGACGTGAGATACATTCTCCAACAGCTTATCGAGCAGGCGGAAAATTACGACCACTATGACTGGAGGCAGGAGCTTAACACCGTTAAAAACCAGTCCGAGCCTAAAGCTGCTGCCAAGGACGGCTTTGTAAATCCCAAGGAATTTATAAAAAGACTTGCAAAAAAGCTCCCCTCCGATGTAATTATCAGCGCGGACGTGGGACAAAATCAGATATGGACCTGCAACAATATCGAGCTTAAAAGCGGCAGGCTTATCACCTCGGGCGGCATGGGAACAATGGGTTATTCAGTTCCTGCGGCGCTGGGCGCAAAGGCGGCGTCACCCATGAGTGAGGTTATCGCAATCTGCGGCGACGGAAGCTTTCAAATGCAGTTTATGGAGCTTGCCACAATGATACAGCATGATATACCCGTAAAGATTATCGTCATGTCAAACAACCGTCTCGGAATGGTGCGTGAGGTGCAGACAAACGCATACGGCAACCGCCTTACCGCCGTGTTTCTGGACGGAAGTCCCGACTTTATTAAGCTCGCCGAGAGCTACGGCATACCCGCAAAAAGAGTAACCGACATAAAGGACGCCGACGGCGCAATCGACGAAATGCTCGGCGCAAAGGGCTGTTACCTGCTTGAAGCACGGGTTGCGGAGGACGAAAAGACGATACTGTGACAAGAGGAACGAAATAGATGAAGCATACAATTTCGATACTGGTTGAAAACCATGCGGGCGTACTCGCAAGGGTAGCGGGGCTTTTTGCAAGGCGCGGCTTTAACATAGACAGCCTTGCGGTGGGCGTTACCGAGGACGAGAAAGTTTCCCGCATTACCATAATAGCGGACGGCACGGCTTACACCTTAGAGCAGATTGAAAAGCAGCTCAACAAGCTCATTGACGTTATCAAGGTGCGCCATCTGCCGACAGAGGAGCTTTTATCACGGGAGCTTGTTCTTATAAAGGTGTCCTGCCTGCCCTCTCAGAGGGCGGAGCTTATCTCGATTGCCGAGATAGCAAAGGCGAAGATTTCCGACATTTCGGTAAACACAATGACGCTGGAGCTTTCAGACTCCGTTTCCCGCATAAAAACCTTTGAGGAGCTTCTGCGCCCTTACGGAATTAAGGAAACGGTGCGTACAGGCTCGATAGCAATGCAAAAAGGCGGAGCTTCCATGAAATAAGGAAGGCTCGGCTTTAATAGAAATTTTTAAAGGAGATATTAAAAATGGCAAAGCTTTATCATCAGGAAGATTGCAATCTTTCATTACTGGACGGAAAGACCGTTGCGATTATCGGCTACGGCAGCCAGGGACACGCTCACGCTCTTAACTTAAAGGACAGCGGCGTACATGTAATTATCGGTCTTTACAACGGCTCAAAGTCCTGGGCAAAGGCTGAGGCGGCAGGCTTTGAGGTTTACACAGCGGCAGAGGCTTCCGCAAAGGCAGACATCATCATGATTCTTATCAACGATGAAAGACAGGCAGACCTTTACAACCAGAGCATCGAGCCCAACCTCACCGCAGGCAAGACTCTTGCATTCGCACACGGCTTTAACATTCACTTCGGTCAGATTGTACCTCCCAAAGATGTTGACGTTATCATGGTTGCTCCCAAGGGCCCCGGTCACACGGTACGTTCCGAATATACAATAGGCAGAGGCGTTCCTTGCCTCGTTGCAGTACATCAGGACGCTACCGGCAGAGCGCTTGACACAGGCCTTGCTTATGCGGCAGGTATCGGCGGTTCAAGAGCAGGCGTTCTTATGACAACTTTCAAGATGGAAACCGAAACCGACCTGTTCGGCGAGCAGTGCGTGCTTTGCGGCGGCGTTACCGCTTTGATGAAGGCAGGCTTTGAAACTCTCGTTGAGGCAGGCTACGACCCTCAGAACGCATACTTTGAGTGTATCCACGAGATGAAGCTCATAGTTGACCTTATCTACAAGGGCGGCTACAAGATGATGAGATACTCCATTTCCGATACCGCTGAATTTGGCGATTACGAGATAGGCAAGAGAATTATTACCGACGAAACCAAGAAGGAAATGAAGAAGGTGCTCACCGAAATCCAGGACGGTACATTCGCACGCAACTGGATTATGGAGAACAAGATGGGACGCTCTCACTTCAACGCCGTAAGACGTATCGAGGGCGAGCATCAGCTTGAGCAGGTAGGCGAGGAAATCCGCAAGCTTTACGCATGGAACGACAGCGCAAAGTCCATTGACGAGATTGCAGATGCTGAAGTAAACAAGCAGTAAGTAAATTTAACGATTAAGTGCGTCGGAGAAATCCGGCGCATTTTTTCGGTTGACTTTAATTATCGTGACAAGCTGTTATTTTTGCCGTTATAATAGCTCCCCATATCGGGGAGTTTTTGCTTTGGGGCGTTGCCCCAAACCACGCTTGCCTTTTGAAAGAAAAAGCGAAGGCTTTTGTTCTTAAAATAAGAAATGCTTTTCACAAAGCAGGCGCTCGCTATGTATAAATATAAACCGAACATTTGTGCGCCTGCGAATAGTCAGCGGCGACACGCCGTACTGCGAATAGTCAGCGGCGGCAGCCGCCAAAACAAAAACACCCCCGAAATCGGGGGTGTCAATAATTCGATTAAGCAAGGATTGAGTGTTCGTCGTTAGGATCGAACAGGTGAATCTTGTTGGGATCAAGAGCGAGCTTGATAACGTCCTGAGGACGAGCTGTACATCTGGGAGATACTCTTGCAGTAAGCGGAATACCCTCGCAGGTGAGGTACAGATAAGATTCAGCACCCATCATTTCGGTTACGTCAACGGTAGCCTCGATGATACCTGTCTTAGCATTAGAGAGGAACATTTCCTCATCGTGAATGTTTTCGGGACGGATACCGAGGATAACTTCCTTGTCGAGGTAATATTTGAGAGCGTCTGTATCAGCCTTAGCTGTGGGAAGCTCAACATAGAACTTTCTGCCTCTTGTGGTCTTGGTATCTTCAGAGCCAAATTCAACGGTGTACTTGTCGTTGAGCATAATGAGCTTAGCGTCGATGAAGTTCATCTGGGGAGAACCCATGAAGCCTGCAACGAACTTGTTGATAGGATTCTCGTAAAGGTTGATAGGAGAATCTATCTGCTGAATATAACCGTCTTTCATAACAACGATTCTGTCACCCATCGTCATAGCCTCGATCTGGTCGTGGGTTACGTAGATGAATGTTGTACCTAACTTCTTGTGGAGCTTGGAAAGCTCGGTTCTCATCTGAGCACGGAGCTTAGCGTCAAGGTTTGACAAAGGCTCGTCAAGCAAGAATACCTGAGGATCACGAACGATAGCTCTACCTAAAGCTACACGCTGTCTTTGACCACCGGATAACGCCTTGGGCTTTCTGTCAAGAAGATGTGCAATGTCGAGAATTTTAGCAGCCTCTTCAACAAGCTTCTTGATCTCATCCTTGGGTGTCTTTCTGAGCTTCAAGCCGAACGCCATGTTCTCAAATACGGTCATGTGGGGATAAAGAGCGTAGTTCTGGAAAACCATCGCAATATCACGGTCCTTGGGAGCTACATCGTTTACAAGTCTGTCGCCGATGAAAAGCTCACCTTCGGAGATTTCTTCAAGACCTGCAATCATTCTCAGAGTTGTTGACTTACCGCAACCGGAAGGACCAACGAGAATGATAAATTCCTTGTCCTTAATGTTCATGGTAAAGTCGGATACGGCTACTACGCCGCCGGGGTAACGCTTGTAGATACCCCTTAAAGATAAACTTGCCATTTATGTGACCTCCTCTTTAGTGCAGAATAACCTTACGCTAATATTTTAACAAAATTGAGCAGAAAATAAAAGTACCTAATTACCCAAAGATTTTATTCGCTCGTTATGCAAAATTACTAACACATATAAAACGCACCCTCACAAGGCTTATTTTGTGTGCATTTTACACAAAATATAGCTGATTTTTGCGGATTTTAAAGGGTTGAACAGGCTTATTTTAGCCCTTTTGTCAAAATAATATTGCTAATTTTGTTAATTATGCGGTCGGTATAAAAAATAGGTTGTATATTTTTAGTCATATTACCTAAAAGGACTTCGGGTAATCAAGCGGATTGACAGCTTCGCCGCAGTTACCTCCCGCCTTTAAGCTTACTTCACTGCGCTAAAGTTAAACTATCTTCCAAAACGAAAGAGCCTCCCATGCGGGAAGCTCTTATAAGTTTTAAGTTAAGATTTAAGTAATCTCAAATTACTTGCTCTTCTTCTTAAGAACAACACCTGCTGTTGCAAGAGCTGCTGCTGCGAATGCAACAGGAACTACTGTAAGTGCAACACCGGTAGGAACGTTTGTTTCGCCGGAAGAATCGCCAACATTGGTGTCGTCATCGCTTGTTGCGTCATCTCCTGTGGTGATTTTACCGCTTGCAGCGTTAACGTCAGCGATTGTGTTAGTCTCAATCTTGGTGATTGTGATTGTAACGTTGTCGGCAATGCCGTCTTCGTCAGCGTCTACACCTGTGAGGTTAGTGCAAACTGCGATGAAGTCCATAGCTGTGATAGCTTCATCAGTAGTAACGGATACTGCGTAAGTGCCGTTGCCGGTAACCTTCACGTTAGCGCCGTTAGCCTTTGCATTATCTTCATTGCCTTCACCCCAGTAGCTAACACCCCAGTTGTTAGAAGCAAATGAAATCCAAGCGTCAAATTCTTCTGTGAAGTCGGTTACTTCAAAATAAACAGTGATTGTTCTTGCGCCTTCAAATTCAGCAGCGTCTGCGATTACGCAAGCGTCATCGCCTGCCCAATTGTTGATGATATTGGTACGAACGAGCTCGCTGTCGATAACAGTCTTACCGCCGTTAGCAATTGTAACTTCCTTCTTAACCTCTTTTACAGGACCACCGGGAGTCTCAGGCTCGTCGGGAGTCTCGGGCTCGTCGGGAGTTTCGGTTGTCTCGCCGGGATTTACCTCAGGAGTTTCGGTTGTCTCGCCGGGATTTACCTCAGAATCAGATCCATCTTCGGAAGGGTTTTCTTCTTCTCCGGGAGTAGCAGTAAGAACATTGCCCTCAGCATCGAGAAGATCAAAAGACTCGAAAGCGAGATCGCCGCCCCACCACTTGGAGAATGCAACCTGACCGTATGTGCCCTCAGCACCGGAGATGTCCTCTGCGGTGAAGAAAGGAGTTGTTTCCATTCTTGTTATGCTGTTTGTTTCAGGGTCCCACTGAATGTTATGCTCGTCCGCCCATGTGTTAGGATCGTCATCCTCACCGGGAGTACAGCCATTGCACCACTGGAGCTGATTCCAGTTGTTGCTTGCGGTGCTGAAGATAAATCCGCCGCCTGCGCCGTTCATAAGAACCTCCGCAGACGCATCAGTAAAGTTAGCTCTTAAACCGTATACCTCGCTGATATCAACGCCATCGGGAAGAAGGCGAGCCATATCAATCGAAAGGTTTTGGCCACTCTCGGAAGGGATTACGTATTCTGCAAAAGAAGTAACAGCCATAGAAGAAGCTGCAACTGCTGCTGCTGCAACGCAAGCCAAAGTTTTTCTAAACTTCATTTTGTTTGTCCTCCATAAAAAATATTTGTTTTTAGCTTATTAGCTACAATAAATGATACATTACTTTTCCTGTTTTTTCAATTGACAAATTGCACAAATCATTTCACGCTATTTATAAAAAAATTATTGTTTTCGTGTGAAACTTTTTTACTTCTTCTTCTTTTTTCCCATAATAAAGGTGATTACGCCAATCGCTACAAGTACGACAAGAGCAACAATACAGATGATGATTGTCGTCATATCAAGGGGTGCGCCGGTGGGAACGTTTGTTCCGCTGCTTGCGCCGACTGTCTCCTGTGCAAATCCTACCGCTGTGCAGGCACACGCAAATACAGCCGCCGTTATCATGGAAATAAGCTTTTTAATCATCTTTTTATTCTTCCTTTCTGTGTTTTCTTTATATCGGTAAAGGGATAATCCTTTAGCCTTTGTTATTCAGTGGGAGCGACTATCTCGTAACCGCCCTTTGAGCCCTTTATGATGGAAGCGATTATTTCGGGCTGAGTTACCTCGTATGTACTGCGGTCAAAGATACCGAAGCCGTTCTTTCCGTTGTGACCGTTATCCCAGTACATTGTAACGATGTCCCTATCTGCCGCCGCACAGTTTACATACTCTGCAAAATAAGCGCGGTAGGTGGTGCTTCTCTCATCGTTGTAGGATTTGTCTATTGCGCCGTACTCGCCGATTATAACGGGAATACCCTTTGAAATGAAGCTGTCATACAGCTTGTCAAACTCCTCGTCAACATAATCCTCGTTGTTTCTTCTTATAGACTGTGTGGTAACGCCGTTGCCCCAGCGGAAAATACCCTTTGCGGTTTCTTTAATGCAAAACTCGTAGGGCGTGTAGTAGTGTACCGATACCATAATGCGGCTCGCACTGTCATTAGGAAGCTTAAATGCCGAACCCTCAACCGTGTTGTCTATGTCGGTATTCCAGCCGGGAACGAGCAGATAACGGCTTGCATTGTTGCCGCCGGACGCTCTTACCGTGTCAACAAAAATCTGATTATAGTCGTTGATGTTGTTGTAGTATTCCTCGGTAGGACCGTTGTAGTTTCCGTCGGACACCTCGTTCATACTCTCGAAGATGAGATGCTCGTCATAGCCTTTGAAGCGCTCGGCTATCTGTGCCCACACCTTTTCGTACTTTGCCTTTATTTCCTTTTGCTTGTCGGCAGGCTCTGCGCACAAAAGCCAGCCGCCCGTAACGGTGTAATATCCGTCGCCGTGGATATTGATAACGGCGTACAATCCATTATCCACGCACATATCCACAACCTCGGCAACTCTGTCAAGCCATGCGCTGTCAATCGTATAGTCGGGACCGTCGCCGATTTTTGAGAGATATGAAACGGGAATACGTATTGATTTGAAGCCCTGAGCCTTTACCGCCTTGATAAGCTCCTCGGTGATAACGGGGTTGCCCCATGCGGTTTCGCTCGGAACTTTATTTAAATTTGCTTCAAGCTGATTTCCTAAATTCCAGCCGGGCATAAGCTTCTGAGCAAACTCAAGTGCATCGCCGCTGACAGGCTTATCTGTGTCGGGTACAGAGGTTTCTTCCTCGCTTGTCTGCTCTGCGGAGGTTTCTTCCTTGCTTGTCTGCTCTGCGGAGGTTTCTTCCTTGCTTGTTTGCTCTGCGGAGGTTTCTTCCTTGCTTGTTTGCTCTGCGGAGGTTTCTTCCTTGCTTGTTTGCTCTGCGGAGGTTTCTTCCTTGCTTGTTTCCTCGTCAGAGGATACAGCAACGCTCTGAGAAGAAAGCGAGGAGCTGTCGGTGCTCTCCTGTGACGAGCAGGCGGTTATGCCCGTAATCGCCATCACACCGCAAAGAATTGCGGCAATAATTCTTTTCTTCATAAACAGGTCCATTCCTTTTCTTATTTTACGTTTCATGTCGCCTTGCGTAAATCACCATTACACGCATTAATCATATTGTAATCGCTTTCACAAAAAAAGTCAAGACCTTAGTTTAAAAAACAAAATAATTTTGTATTCAATAATGGGCTTGCCCCGTCATTCAACGTGGCAACGCCTTAGAGGCGGAGGACATCTTGCCTAAGTTATATATCCTCCGCTGTTAAAAATATCGGCGGGATATGCTCCCGCCGATACTGCATTTTAAATTTTGATCAGCCCTTTGTAAAGATTATCTCAGTGCCCATCATCTCTATTGTAGCTTCATTGCCGCTTACGGTAAACTCCATGGGGTTGGAGCCGTCTGCATCAGACAGCGTAAAGCCGTTTTCAGAAGTTACCCACTTACCGCCTCCGGATACATCGCCGTTCAGATTGACAGAAGCGCTTCCGTTAGCTTCAAGAGTAAAGGAGAAGCCTTCTTCGTAAATCTCCGAAGCGTCCACCTCAACACCCATAGCCGAAGCCTTCGTTGCAGTCCATGTTCCCACATAGGGGCTGGGCTCGCCGCAGGCAGTCAGGCAAAAGCAAGCGAATACGCACACAAGCGCCATGCTGAGTGTCATTGCAATTTTTTTCATTATGATTTCCTCCGAATAATAAAATCGGCTGTCAGCCAAAGCAAAATTTATATTTCGCTCGTCTCATATTCTATCATGTTTTAACAATAATTTCAATCGGTTTTTTCTTTTTCATCACATTTTCCAAAAAGTTTATACATCTTTCGAAAAGTTTATACAAAATTATCAAAAAACAAAACCATAATACTTATCTTTATCCAAAATATACCAAAATAAAGCCATATTAAATACATATTTTGCCGTTTTCACGACTTTATGCCCAAAACAAAAAACCTGCGGAAAAATCCGCAGGCATACTATATATAATATACACAGCCGTGCTGACCGTTGTTTTTACAACGGCAGCTTCTTATTCAACAGGCTCGGGCGGGGGTGTAGTGTCACCGATTACAGGATCTGAGCAATCTGTTTCGGGGGCTGAATAATTCGGATAGCCCTCGTAATCTCCGTTCGGATCGATTACGGAAAAATCCTCGGATTCAAACGCTTCCTGCGTTTCCACAAGATAAACATTTTCAAGAGAAATCAGTTTTCTCAGCAAATTTCCGGGGCAGAAAACCTTAACTGCGGTAATCTGCTCGGCGTTTTCCTCAAAAAGCGCCGATATTTCCTCAGAGCCGGAAACGTAATTTCCGTCACCGAAATAAACCTCGGTAACTCTGATATTGCCCGTATCGTCCGCAGACGCAAGGGTAGACTGCATCTTTTCGGGAGTAACAGCGGCAGTAAAGGTAACATAGAGGAAAACCTCCTCGGTATTCTCGTCTGCGCTGTTATATGCGTCCATTGCAAGATTAAATCGTTCCTGTGTGCTTAAAGGTGTGGCAGAAGTAACGGTAACGGGATTGCCTGAACCGAAGAACATAGTCGTAACGCCCACCGTCACCGCAACAGCGGCAGCAGCCGCAGATACGGAAAAACAAGCAGCGAGCACGGAATTTCGTTTCGTTTTGACCGCCTTTTTCTTGGGGGTGATTTTGCCCATGGCGACTTTTTTAATTGTTTCGTGGTCGAAAGAATACTCGTTCATGAGCTGTTTGTAAAACTCGTTCGTATTCATTTAAAAGCCTCCTTTCGCAAAATCAGAATTTATATTTCTTTTTCTGTTTTTCGATAGTTCTGTAAAGCCTGTTTTTTACTGTCGAGAGCTTGATGTCAAGAGCCTGCGCTACATCTTCAAGCTTCATGTCGCAGGCAAAGTGCAGATAGAAAATCTGACCTGTCAGCTCATCACTTTTCATTATATCCTCAAATATCTGCTTTGCTACAAGCTTATTGCAGAGCAAATCGTCGAGCTTTTCCTTCGGTGTGGACATTTCACGCTCGATTGCCGTCATCTCCTCCTCGGTGTAATCCGAAAACAGCGACAGCTTTTCGCTTTTCTTCTTGCCCGAAAAATAGGTGCGGCACTCATATTTAGCTATATTAATGAGAAAAGCCTCAGGACTTTCGATATCCTCATGCCCTTTGTCGGTAATTCTCTTAAAGAAACGGGTGTAAACATTCTGGATTATATCCTGCGCGTCCTCGAAATTCCCGCATTTGCTGACAACAAAGCGCGAAACCGATTTTACGGTGCTTTCATAGACGCTGTTGAAATATTCCTCGTGACGGCTTTCGCCCATCGGCTCACCTCGTTTCGTCACCTACTTTGTAGTAGGCGGTTTTAGTAAAAAAGTTTCACTTTTAAGGAAAAATTATTTTGCAATGTTTGTAGAATATTCGCAGAAAAATTTGTACATTGTCACAAGATGTGGGTGCTTTTTGCCGCTTTTACACAAACTACCGGGTTTCAATCTTATCCGTTGTTCAATAAGGGGCTTGCTCCGTCATTCAACGTGGCAAGCCGCAGCGAAGCTGCGATTCGGTTTCAGTTGGGGATTGAACCCCAACTGAAACCGAATATGGAACCCGCCGCCTTAGAGGCGGGGACATCTTGCCTAAGTTATATTTTACAATAAAAACCGCAAATAGTCAAGCAGGGTATAAAAAAGGGATATTCCCCCACAGGAAATATCCCTTGAAAAGCTATTTACATTTTAGCTCAGCTCAATTTCGGAAAGCTCTACAGTCAGAATTTTACTGCTGTATCTGCCGTTTGCGCCCTGTCTTAACACCGTAAGCTCGACGGTATCGCCGACATTGAGATTTCCGACGATATTCTGGACATCAAGTATTGTCACAACCTCCGTGCCGTTTACCTTGGTAATAATGTCGCCCACCTTAAGACCGCTTTTGGCAACAGGCTTATCCTCATTGATATAGGTTACATATACGCCGGGGCTTTCAAGTCCCTGAATATATGCGGAGTATTCGCTTATTGATTCGCCGTTTATACCCAGTCCCGCGCGGTTGGTGACATAGCCCTCTGTCATAAGGTCGTTTATGACGGGCTTTGCATCGTTTATGGTGATGGCAAAGCCGAGGTTTTCAACCGTGGTGCTGTCATTGGATACTATCTTGTAGTCGATAATTCCGATAACGTTTCCGTACATATCAAAAAGTGCGCCGCCGCTGTTTCCGCTGTTTATTGCCGCGTCAATCTGAATTGTGCTGGTGCCGTACGCACTGCCCGATACGGAAGCTCTTCCAAGACCCGAAACAATACCTTTTGTAAGGGAGCTTACAAGCTGCTTGGGGTTGCCCAGTACGCAAATATCCTGCCCTACTCTTACCGTGTCGGAGTCGCCGAGCGTTGCATAATCAAACGACTCGTCGCTGACTATTTTAAGAACTGCAAGGTCGGAGAGTGAGTCGCTTCCGATAAGCTCCGCTTCATATTCGTTCATCTTATCGGGATCTTCATAATCGTTTACAGCTACCACTAATTTAGTTGCGCCCTCAACAACATGGTGGTTTGTAATTACGTATCCGTCAGAGGTAAAGATTACTCCGCTTCCGAAAGCGTATTTAACGGGATCTACATAGCCTATGACATCCTGATAATTATACACGATAACAACGGTATTCTTTACCTTCTCGTAAAGCTCCTCGGCGTTGAGCAGCGTGCTGTTTGTGGAGTCGTTGATTTTGCTCTCGTCAAGAGGCTTGGGAATCTGCGAGGCATTCAAATCTATCGTACTTGCGGGAGTTTTTTGCTCGCTTTCGTTTGCGGACGATGTATCCTCGCTTGTGCTTTGCTGCGTTCCCGTCTGTAATATATTGTTGCCAAGCACCGTTCCTGCAAAGCCTGCCGCGCCGCCTACCACAAGAGCCGCCGCAATTACTGCCGCCGCAAAGCCTGATTTTCCGCTTTTCTTTTTCTTCGGAAGCTTTTCGGAAGCCGGATTTATCGGTGCGCTTTCCCTGTACGGCATATTTTGTGCGGTGTATCTGTACTGACCGTTTGGCTGCTGGGAATAGTACGCCGTGTTCGATACACGGTAGGATGAATTTCCCGTATTGCTCTGCGTGCCTGCCGTGTTCGCACCGCTCTGCAAGTTTGCCGAAGCAGTATTTCCCTGCATACCTGCCGTGGTCATATTTTCTCGTCTGCCCGATACGTCAGAGCCGCCTGCGGAATTGTAAGCCGCCGCATTATAGGCTGTGCCCGTCTGTTCGCTTTGGGAATAGCTCTGCTGAGGCTGAGAATTAACGCCCCTTGCACCGTTGTTGTTTATATTGTTAAGGTTGTTCTCGTTCATACGATTTCATCCTTTCCTTGCGTAAATGCGCCTGATTGATTTACTGTGCTTAGAGTATACCTGTTTTTTGTGAAAAAGCTGTGATACTGTTTTGACATTTCACGGATAATTATATTAAGTAATGCGAATATAACCGTTTCACATATTATTCACACTATGGACAATATGACAAAAATATGTTAATATATGTTCAGTTAGTTACGCTCATATATACCATCGGAGGATTATTTATGTTCTTTAAGAAAAAACAGCCGCCCGAAAAGCCGCTTGCAAAACGAACAAAGGCACTTCCCTTTGCAAAAAAGGTGCAGTTCTGCTTTGTAAAGCAAGGTGAGCTTAAAAGTATGCTGGAGGCTGATATTAAATCCGTGCTTTCGCTCGCTCCCGTAAATTACTATGCCGAGAAAAACCGTTATCTGCTGTGCGTGCTTTACCGCGACGAAAATTACACCGAGATAATTCTGAATTTTGAAGGCTACGAAAACGACCGCAAAACCTTTTCTACGGATTATTATGAAATAAATAAGGAATTATATGCGGCTGTGCTGATGAAATTCGGGCAGAAGGTTTCTTTTCCCGAAGCAAGCGAATGATTTTAACAAAAACGCAAACAAGCCCCCGTTCAGATAATGAACGGGGGTTAAAAATTCAAATTACTTATACAAATAAATTAAGAGTTCTGCATAAGCGCTCTGTACGGTTCGAGATAGGATTCAACCGTACCGAAGTAGGATTCACGCAGATTGGTGTAGGACTCACCTGTTCTGAACGGTCCGCCGAGGATACAGCCCTCGCCGTCCTCGTTACCGGACTGGAGAAGAGTTGTAAGGTCGGTAGAGAAGCCGAAGCAATCGTCAAAGACGAACGTAAACTCCTCGCTGGTGGGATTTTTCAGCTCCATCGAAAGCTCGTAAAGCTCCTCAGACATGGGCGCGTGCTTACTGTTCTGTCTGCGCTCTGCACCGCAGGACGGGCAGTTTTTCAAAGTCTTGTCAGGATCGGAAACGCCGCATTCGGGGCATTTCGGATAGTAGAGATTTTCTGCTGTCGCCATAGCCTTTGCCGATGCTCGGTTTTCGGGGTCGATTTCTTCAAGACGGCAGATTTCCATATAGGTGAGCGCTGCCTTGACATTCTTTGCACCTGCGGGAACGAGATAGCCGAAGGTGTCGGAGTTCATATAGTACTTGTCAGCCTTTTCGTCTCTCGGGATAGGAACAAACTTGATTT
Source organism: uncultured Ruminiclostridium sp. (assembly GCA_944386545.1). Classification (GTDB taxonomy): domain Bacteria; phylum Bacillota; class Clostridia; order Oscillospirales; family Ruminococcaceae; genus Ruminiclostridium_E. Next base: position 148,786 of record CALXBK010000001.1, on the reverse strand, counting down.
CCTGATCCAGCATAGCGCTCTGTGCAGAGGACCAGCCCCAGTCAAGACCAAATTCAGCAAACAAGGTCTTGCCGTCTGTGAGGCAGGAATCGGGGTTGGAATATTCAGCGTTTACAAGGCCTTCCTTAGAAAGCTCAGCGAGGAAGTCCTGACATCTCTGTACGTTGGGATCCTTCATGTTGTTGATAATCTGCTTGTTTGCACCGTCAACATCAATGAGAGAAGTACCTGTGGATACGATAAACGGCATTGCTACAAAGCCTGTGGGCATTACGCCGTAATAATCGTCGCCGATGTTGCACCACTCAACCATAAGCTGCTTCCACGTGTCCCAGGTCCACTCGCCCTTCTGATAAAGCTCAAAGGGATCGGTGGTGATACCCTCGTTGTCAAGGGCAGTCTGGTTGTAGATAAGAACAACGCCGGAGTTCATGCGGTAGGGTATATAATAATGCTTGCCTGCATAATTAAAGTTTTCAATGGTATCCTTCATGCCTACCCATGTTTCGCTGTCAAAATCAATGTAGTCGTCAAGCGGCATATAAAGGTTATTTGATACGCCGTGAGGGAAGGACTGCCATTCGTAGCGCACCATATCCGGAGAGTCGCCGGAGGTAACGAGCTGTGCGAGCTTGGTAAAATACTCAGCAGAGCTTGTGTTGATGGTTTCTACGGTGTAGCCCTTATCTGCAAATATATCCACTATTTCCTTGTCGTCGGTGTTGAGGTCATAGTATCCCAGCCACTTTAAAACAGTGCCGTTTGAGGGAGCGTTGTCTATGCTTGCGCCTGTCGAACCGCCTGATGATGTATCGCCGTCGGTGGACGTTTCTCCGCCGGTTGACTGAGTGCTTGATGTCTGACCGCCGGATGACGTGCCCGACGCAGTGCCTGTATTGCACGCGGTAAGCATGGAGCTTGCCAGAGCCGCCGCAAGCAGACACGAAATTATCCTTTTCTTATTTTTCATCGAAATCCTCCTTAAATTTTACGCGGACAAGACCGTGTATTCGTTTACATTACCCGATAATTTATTTTATCATATCGGAGAAGTTTTTTCAATTATCTATTGTGACAGTTTATTACATAGAAGTTTGTACAATTTACACAAGGTAAATTTCTTAAAAACTGCAAAATATCGTTCACTTGGCTGCGTTAATGCAATTTTTCATAAACCGCAATATATCTGCGTATATCCCCTCGCGCCCTTTTTCCTGGAGTATGCTGTGTCGCATACCGTCATACAACTTGCCCTGTGCGTCAAAGCCCGCTTTTTTAAGCTGATTTATCTTTTCAATAGTATAATACCCGAATTTGCCCACGGTATCCATACTGCCGCCGAGAACCAAAACAGGCGGCTTGTACTTTGCACGCAATAAATAATCCTCTTTTTGCACCTCGGCGGCAAGGGATAAAAAGCTCTTGTAATATCCGCAGGTGTACATCACGTTGGTATAGGGGAGCTTTTCGTAATACTCCGCGCGCTCAAGGTCGGAGGTCACCCAGGACACCGTGCATTTTTCAGGAAAAGGATCGGCAACGTGTCCGAAAATTTTCATAAAAACCGTCTGACAGGGCGAGAGCTTGCCGCGCTCCTTTATTTCCGCTTCAATATCGCAAAGGAGCTGCTCAATATTCTCAAACTCCGGACAGCCCGTGAGAATTACGCCGTCAAAAAGCGGCTTATCTGCGGTATTCAGCATATACTGCGCTATCTGCGAGCCAAGGCTGTGGCCAAGCATAAACAGCGGCTTATCCGACTGCTGTTTTACATATTCCGAAAAGGCAAGGCACTCTCCCGACGTTACTCTGAGAGCGTCGTCTATCTCGGCGTCAAGCGTTGTCCTGCCGTGATTGCGGTATTCGGGCAGATACATCGAAACGCCGCTGTTGCAGAAATATTCCGCCATCTGCTTATAATATTCGCTCATCTCGCCCAATCCGTGAATTATCACAAGCCTTGCCGATTGGTTTTCCGCAAGCCATTTCTTGCAGTACATTCCCTTAAATTCAAATTCACGCGGTATCATTTGCTTCTCCTTTGAAAAAAGAGGCTCTCATTTGCTGACAGCCTCTCAAATATTATGTTATGTTATATCTTTACGTAGAACGGCACCTGCTCCCTTGTAGCCTGCTTTGCCGCGGGCTGGTCAAAGGACATAACAACATAGGGCGCTTTTTCATCGTTTATGGGCTTTAAAACCTGCTCGGAGAAATCCTGTGCAAATTCCTTGAATTTATCCTCGTCGCCCTCAAAATCAACGATAATGAGGCGGTTGAAGGCGTCCACCTTTCTCATGTTCATAATGTACGCCTTTTTAACGTCGCCGCGCTTGTCAAAATAATTTGTCATGGGCGAGGTGACCTCATCAGGTATTCCCGTCACCTCGTTGATAACGGAAAGCTCGCCTTTATCGTACTTTTTCTTTTGCAGGTACATCATAACGCCCTTTATCTGCGCTTCGCCGCAAACGATATTCTCGGTAAAGGGATTGATTACAAAGCCGTTCATCTTCATGCTCGGATCGCCCATTGCCTTTACAAGGTCTCCGAAGGTAAAGCCTATAACAAGCAGCTTTTCATCATCCTTGGCATTTTTGAGCAGGGTTTTCATATCGGTAAACACTATGATGTACTTCTTGCCGTCCTTTGTTCCCACATGGGAAAACTGCACTCTTGCGGCGTTGGGATTGGCTGAATCGACATCATGCAAGGCCACGGGAGCGATAAAACGCGCTTTGAGCATAGCCTCGTTTATGCTGTCGTTTTCCTCCGTGGTAAGCGGGTGCTTTTCCGCTATTGACTTTTTCAAAAACTGTATTCTTTCAACAAGCTCATCGTTGGTGATTTTTCTTGCTGCCTGCTGAATTGTCTTAATCTGTTCGGGTGTCATAGCCTTTCCTTTCTGAGGGCTGTATTTTACAGCTCACTGCGGTTTTCAAGCGCGCGCTGAAGCGTTACATCGTCTGCATACACAAGCGACGAGCCTGCGGGAAGTCCGTAGGCAAGCCTTGTCACCTTTACTCCGACGGGCTTTATCATGCGGGAAAGATACGCCGCTGTTGCCTCGCCCTCAACGGTAGGGCTTGTAGCCATTATAACCTCGTCGGCTGAGGTCAGCCTTGCCATAAGCTCCTTTATTTTGAGCTGTTCGGGACCTATGCCGTTCATGGGGGAGAGCAGTCCGTGCAGTACATGGTAAACCCCGTCAAAGCCTCCGCTCCGTTCTATCGCCGAAACGTCGCCCGGGGACTCCACAACGCATATAAGAGCCTTGTTTCTGTTATCTGCGCCGCAGATTTCACATTCGTCGCTTCCGCAGATATTCTGGCAGCATTTGCAGAGCTTCATGCTCCGTCTTGCGCTCAGTATACCCATCGCAAACTGCTCAACCTCCTGCTCGGAGCAGTTGAGGATATGGTATGCAAGCCGCTGAGCTGTTTTAAGTCCTATGCCCGGCAGCTTTGCAAACTCCTGCGCCGCCATTATCAGCGGCTGTGAATGATATTCGGGCATATTATACCAGTCCGGGGATATTTACGCCGCCCGTTACCTTTTCCATTTCGGCGGTGCTTACTTCTTCAATCTTGCTGATAGCCGCATTCACGCCTGCAATGATTATATCCTGCAAATCCTCAATGGCGTCCTTGTCAACTGCGTCTGGGTTGAGCTTTACCTCCTTGAGCACCTTTGCTCCGCTCATGGTTACTTCAATCATGCCGCCTGCCGCAGATACGGTAAAATCTCTCGCTTCAAGCTCTGCCTGGACACGCTCGATGTCTTCCTGCATCTTCTGCGCCTGCTTTATCATGCTGTTCATGTTGCCTGCGCCTTTGTTCTGGAACTCCTTGGGTAATCTTGATTTCATGGTTTTTATTCCTTTCGTAAAGTTATTTTCAACGCTTGTTTTTGTATTTTATATTCACGCCCATGCTCTCCGCATTTTTGAGAAACTCGGAAAGACGGTCGCTTTTTTCTTCTGCCGCAGCTTCCTCTCCCTCAAGGAGAACCTTTATATCCCTGCCTGTGACTTCCTTTGCCGCCGCCGTAATTCTCTGCCTTGAATCTCCCGTGTTGAGAAAATCGGTGTGGAACCTCTTACAGCCGCCGATTATCATGCTGTCGCCCTCAAGCCTTATTGAAAGCGTTCTCATAACCGCTTGGATTATTGAGGGCAAACATTGTACAATCCTCTCGCACTCGCTGTCTGCAACCTGTCCGTCAAAGACAGGCTCATTATCTGCTTCATTCGGTGCTTCGGGGAGGGGATATTCGGGCAATCCTTCCAAAGAAGCAGGCGTATTATCCTCAAGGTCAAAGGGGGGTACTTCGTCACCGTCAGCCTCAATCGGCGCTTCGGACGTATCAAACGGAATTTCATCCATCGGTGCGGGCGGGGTGTCGTCACCCTCAAAAAGCCAGTCGGGCTTGCCGCTGTCGTCTGCGGGCTGTGTAACGGTTGGGGCAGGCTGAGCTACAACCTGCCCGCCAACATCAAAGGGCAGCTCTTCAGCTTCTTCTGTCGGCGCTTGAGCCAAAGGAGCTTCAGCAGAGGGCTTTTGCCGTGCAATTTCCTCCGCCTGCTGTACGGCTTTTGGGACGGGACTTTCGTTTTTGTGAATGTCTGCCGCTTTGGGCTGAACATGAGAAACACTCTTTTTTGCTTCTGCGTTTTCTATCTGCCTTATGGTATCGGCTATGCTCCAGGGCCTGTCTGCCGCCGCGGGATTACCCCCCACAACCGCATCAAGGCGCTGTTCTATCTTCTCCATTCTTAAAGAAAGAGAAGTTACATCGCTGTCAAGCCTCGGCGTACACAGCCTTACGAAGCACATCTCCGCGGCAATTTTGCGATTTGCCGCGGTTGACGCCTTAGCGGTACATTCCTGCAATATATCCATGCACCGCATTATCTCGCCCTGTGTAAAATCCCTCGCCTGGCTCTGAAGGGCATTCTTGTCGCCGCTTCCCGGTGGGATAAAGGAAAAATCCATATTGGTAGCGATAAGCATACTGAGATTTCTGAAATGCTCCGTCATCTCGCCCAGCAGCAGAATAAGGTCCTTGGACTGCGAATGAAGCTCGTCCAAAAGCTTGAGCGCCTGCGCCGCATTTCTGCTGTTTATATATTCGGCAAGCTTAAACAGATACTCTGCGCCTGCCGTGCCCGTAATGCTTCTTACAACCTCCTCGGTTATCTCGCCGCTTACGCTTATGCACTGGTCAAGAAGCGATACCGCATCTCTCATGCCGCCGTCGGATAATCTCGAAATAAGAAGCGCGGCGTCCTCGGTAAGGCTGACGCCCTCTTTCTTTGCTATCTCGCAAAGCCTGTCCGCGCTCTGCCGCGCGTCAATTCTGTTGAAGCGGAACTGCTGACAGCGTGAAGAAATGGTCGCGGGCACCTTATGAAGCTCGGTGGTCGCAAGAATAAATATCACATGTGCGGGCGGCTCTTCAAGAGTTTTGAGCAAAGCGTTGAACGCCTGCACCGACAGCATATGCACCTCGTCTATAATATAAACCTTGTATCTGCATACGGTTGGAGAGTACATAACCTCATCACGCAGTGCCCGTACATCGTCAACACCGTTGTTTGAGGCGGCGTCCATCTCGATTATATCGGGGCAGCCTTCGGCTATCGCGCGACAGCTTTCACACTCGCCGCAGGGGTTGCCGTTTTTGGGAAAAAGACAGTTTACCGCCTTTGCCATCAGCTTTGCACAGGTGGTTTTGCCCGTACCTCTTGAGCCTGTGAAAAGATAGGCGTGTGCGGGAGTTGCCGTCTTTATCTGATTTTTCAGGGTAGTGGTTATATGCTCCTGGGAGATAACCTCGTCAAAGGAAGCAGAGCGATACTTACGGTATAAAGCAAGATGCATTGTAGTTCCTCCTTCAACATAATAAAACAGAACCGATGATTATGGATGTAAACTTACTGCGGCACAGGTCGTAACTGCTTAATGCTGCTCGGTTCCCCGCCTGACATGGTTCACAGGACTTCCTTGCACAGGGCTTACACCCATAATCACGGGTTCTGTCGCTGAAATATGACTTTTGCCGCAAATTTTTCTCTTCACGGCTGTAAAACAGTATAGCACAGATTTATAAAAAAATCAAGTGCCAAATAAATTCAGGTTTTTACAAAAAATAAGCATGACCGCCGCGGCAGAAAATCCGTCACGGCGGTACGGCTTTATCAGTCTATTTCCACCATAACCTTCTGATTATGACGGATTGCGCCTGCACGCATGATAGTGCGGATAGCCTTTGCTATTCTGCCCTGCTTGCCTATAACTCTGCCCATATCATCGGGAGCTACATGCAGATGGTATACAACGGTGCCGTCCTCCTTGGGTTCGTCAACCGTTACCTCAATAGCGGACTTGTCATCAACAAGGTCTTCCACCATAGCGATAAGCAATTCTTTCATCTTTTTTCCTTTCGGTCGTTGAGATTACTTTTCATCAGCAATCTTGAGGAGCTTCTTTACAGTGTCGGTGGGCTGTGCGCCGTTCTTGATCCATTGGTTAGCCTTGTCCATATCTACGGAAATTACGGAAGGCTCCTTTGTAGGATCATAGTAACCGATTTCCTCAATAAAACGGCCGTCTCTGGGATAACGTGAATCTGCAACTACAACTCTGTAGAAGGGGGCTTTCTTTGCGCCCATGCGTCTTAATCTGATTTTTACCATTTTTGTTCACCTCATAAAAATATTATATCAAAGCATTTAACCGACGATGTACGTTCGGCAATACTATGAATTACGCTTTACATTCCGGGAAAGCCGCCCATGCCGCCCATACCCATCGAGAATTTCGGCAAGCGGCGTTTTTTACCCCCCTTGAAGCCCATTTGCTTCATCATCTTCTGCATTGCTTCAAACTGCTTTAAAAGCTGATTTACGTCCTCAACCCTTGTTCCGCTTCCTGCGGCAATTCTGCGCTTGCGCTTGGCGTCAATAAGCGAGGGCTTTTCACGCTCTTTTTTGGTCATGGAGGAGATAATCGCCTTTGTGCGCGCCATTTTACGCTCGTCTATATCCTCCTGCTTAACCTTGCCCGCAACGCCGGGTATCATTTTAAGCAGTGAAGATATACTGCCCATTTTTTCTATCTGCTCAAACTGAGCGTAAAGGTCGTTCATGTCGAACTTGTTTTCCTGAAGCCGCTTTGCGAGCTTTTCCTGCTCCTTTTCATCGACGGTGTTCTTCGCCTTTTCAATAAGCGACAGCATATCGCCCATGCCGAGTATCCTGTCCGCCATTCTGTTGGGGTGGAACTGCTCAAGGTCGTCGGGCTTTTCGCCGACGCCCGCAAACTTTATCGGCTTGCCCGTTACGGAAAGCACGGACAGCGCCGCACCGCCTCTGGTATCGCCGTCGAGCTTTGTAAGAATAACGCCCGTTATGCCGAGCGCTTCGTTGAAGGACTGCGCTACGTTTACTGCGTCCTGACCTGTCATTGAGTCAACAACGAGCAGTATCTCGTTCGGAGCTACCTCGCTCTTTATGCTCTTAAGCTCGTTCATCAGCGTATCGTCTATATGCAGACGGCCTGCCGTATCCAGAATTACGACGTCATAGCCGTTGTCCCTGGCAAATTTTACAGATTCCCGTGCAATCCTGACGGGGTTTTCCTGCCCCATCTCAAAAACCTTGGTTTCTACCTTTTCGCCCACAACCTTTAACTGGTCGATAGCGGCGGGACGGTAAATATCGCAGGCAACAAGAAGCGGTCTGCGGTTCTGTCCCTTGAGGTACTTTGCGAGCTTTGCGCTGTGGGTGGTTTTACCTGCACCCTGAAGTCCGCACATCATAATGATACACGGCGGCTTTGAGGGAAAATCTATCCTCGCCGCGCTTGTACCCATGAGTGAGATAAGCTCCTCGTGCACTATATCTATAACCTGCTGTGCGGGGGTAAGGCTGTTCATTACCTCACTTCCGACAGCTCTTTCACTTACCTTATTGACAAAGCTCTTGACTACGGTAAAGCTGACATCGGCTTCAAGCAAAGCCATCTTAACCTCCCGCATGGCTTCCTTTACATCCTTTTCGCTGAGCTTTCCGTGATTTTTTAGCTTGGAAAATACCTTTCCGAGCTTATCCGAAAGTCCTTCAAAAGCCATCTGTCATCCTCCTTGCCTTTGCCGTTTGACGTATCTTACATTATATATTATAACAGGCTCAAAGTGCGTCCTTTATCTCGTCTATGCACCTTAAGAGCTTTTCCTTTTCACCCTCTGCCGCCTTGCTGTTTGAAACAAGCCTTTCAAGCTCGTCGCACGCCTTGCTTATCCTGCGGTACTTTTCCGCAACGCCGAGCGTCTGCTCAAGCTGTATGAGATATTCCTCCGCCGAGCGTATGCAACGGTGAACGCCCTGCCTCGTTATACCCGAATTTTCCGCAATCTCGGTGAGCGAAAAATCCTCGTTGTAATAGAGCGACAGCGTATCGCTCTGCTTTTCGGTAAGCATACCTCCGTATATGTCAAGCAAAACTGCCGTTTCCATATTCTTGGACATAAGCGCCGCCCCTTATCGGTTTCGTTTTAGGTGTAATCGTCTTTATGTTTACACCCGCCTTATCTATTATACATATTTTTTTCCCGTTGTCAATAGCTATTTTAAATTTTTCGCAAATACACTTAATTTCAGATAAAACAAGAAATCCCAACCATACGGTCGGGATTTCTTGCTTTGGGGAAATATATATGAAATCGAAGATAGCGTTATTAATTTCGGCGCTCGCCGATTACAGTTATATCATAAAGTCCGTTCGTGAAAACAATAAAATAGTTTTGTGTAAAATAAATGAAAATTTCGTTGTTTTGTTGTACAGTTTACACAAATAACGCACTAAAGCGTTTTTACCTTCAAGGAAGGATTACTCCACCGCCGAGAACGGTATCGCCGTCATAAAAAACAACGTGCTGTCCGGGAGTTACGGCTCTTGTCCTTTCGTCAAAAACTACCCTTACCCTGCCGTTTTCGGGATATACCGTGCAGGGCTGTTCTTTTTGCGAATATCTCGTCTTTGCCTTGCAGGAAAAGCTCTTTTCGGGATTGTCAAGGGCTATCCAGTTGAGACGGTCGGCGTACAGCGTATCGGTGAACAGAAGCTCGTTTTCTCCGAGCGTCACGGTATTGGCGGCGGTATCCTTTGATATTACATACATCGGCCTGCCAAATCCCATTCCTATTCCTCTGCGCTGTCCCACAGTATAATGCAGGGCGTTTTTTCCTTTACCTATAATATTGCCGTCCTTATCGGCAAATATACACGGCGGATAGGATTTTTTCGTATAGCCTTCTATAAAAGCTCCGTAATCGCCGTCCGGCACAAAGCATATATCCTGGCTGTCCGGCTTTTTGCTGTTGACAAGATTATTCGCTCCCGCTGTTTCCCGTATTTCCTCCTTGCTTTTTTCGCCTAAGGGGAAAACAACCGCAGAAAGCTGACCTTGCGTTAGGCGGTACAGCACATAGGACTGATCCTTTGGGTTTATCCCGCCGTTTGCAACAGCTTTTTTAAGCAGATACCGTCCCTTATCCTCATTGTACTCAACGCGGGCGTAATGTCCCGTTGCAATGCGGCGTATGCCCATTTCACGAGCCTTGTTAAGCAGTACGCCGAACTTTATCTTCTCGTTGCAGTTTACGCAGGGGTTGGGGGTTTCGCCGCAAAGGTAGCCGTTTACAAAGCCGTCAAGTATCTCTTTGCAAAACAGCTCTCTCATGTCAAGCACGGTATGGGGGATATTGTATTTTGCCGCTATTGCCTTTGCGTCCTCAATATCCATTGACGAGCCGCGCAAGCCGTTTTCGCCGCATATATCGTGAAGCTTAAGCGTAATGCCCGTAACGTCATATTTTTCTTTCAACATAATGAGGGCGGCGCTGCTGTCAACACCGCCGCTCATTGCAAGCGCAAGCTTTTCCATATCATTCTCCGATATTGAGCTGAGAGGGGTGCTTTTTAAAGAAGTCGGTTCTCGGCTCTAAGAATTTCAGCTTATGCTCCGTTTCGCCCTTGCAGAAATAGTCCATGCCCTCAAAGATGTTATCCCAGCTCCAGAAATCCTCGCCGAAGCCGAGGTATTCTCTTATCATCTCCGTGCCTGAGGGCGCGAGGGGGTGAAGCAGTACAGCCGCTGTTCTTATATAATGAAATACGTTTATCAGTGTGCGGCGGCGAAGCTCGTTATCGTCCTTCCTGTCAGCCTCTGTGCTGAGCCTTGCCCACACCTTGTTGGATTTTCTTATATAGGAGTCCAGCACATAGGTTACCTGGTGGAACTCGAATTTATACATATAACGCTCGTATTCCAGTATCGCCTTTTCGCTCTCGGCGATTATATCCTCATCGGGGCGGCCTACCGGCATACAGCCGTCAAAGTGCTTCTGCGCATAGTAAAAGCAGGAGCGTATAACACGGTTAAAGACGTTTGAAAGCAAAAAGCCCTCCTTTACGACGGGATCGTTGTCCTCCTCCTTTGCGGCGGGGTTGTAGGGCTTGGGCATAAAGCTGACGCTTCTCATACCCAGTCCCAGCCCCAGCCAGTGCATACGGAGCTGTTCTGCCGTGTAGTAATTGAGCAGGTCTGCCGCCATGGGAGGCTTTATCTTGCCGCTGCTGCTTGCCTTTTTATCAAGGAACAGTATGTGGTTGTTCGCAACGAGTATGGGGAGCTGCATTTCGCCCTGCGGAGGATCGGACACGATTTCGCCCTTGTTTAAAGCCATGAACATTGCCATTTCCGCAACGCCGTAGAAATAGATGTTATCCGAGCCGATAAACTGGTATACCTGCGCATCCTTACTGCACCAGTAGTCCTTCCACTCCTCCTCGCTTCTGCCTTGCGAATTAAGATAAGCACGGGTAAAGGAAACAGGCGCCCACAGTGATTCGGGCCATACCCATACCGTGAGATTTTCAGAGCCTTCAAGCTCGGGCGCTTTTACGCCCCAGTCGATATTGCCCGTCAATCTGAACGGAACAAGCGTTTTGCCCGTCCTGAAGCGCAGAGAGTGAGCCGACATTATCTCGGTTGCCTTTTCACGCTCCTCAAGGGTATCAAAGCATATCGTGAACGAGGGCTTTTTCTCCTCCTCGGTGAGCGTGTGAGGGGCAAGCAGGTGCTTTATTCTTTCGTAGTCCTCTCTCAGTTCCTTTTTGATGTGTACAACGGGCGGCTCTAAAAACTCCGCTATCGTCTTGGAAACAAGGGGGCGCACGTTGGGCTGTTTTCTTATTCTTTCGACATATTCGCCCAGCAGCTTTGTATACTGAGTCAGGCGGAAATACCAGTTGTCAACACTTTTCATAACGGGCGTTTCCCCTGTCAGACTGCTCTTGGGATCAATAAGCTCGGAGGGCATATACTGATGTCCCATATCGCACTCGTCCGCATAGCCCTTTTCGGACTGACAGCCCATAACGGGGCATTTGCCCGTTACCTGTCTGCCGTTTAGGAACACGCCCGCCTTTTCGTCAAAGAACTGAAGCGTGGAAATTTTATCAAGCTGTTTGTTTTCGTACAGCCGTCTTATAAACCAATCCGAAACCTTTTCATGGGTTTTCGCAGGCTCGTCCAGCGCGCTTGCTCCGAAAAGGCTGAGGCTTATTTCATAATCGTTGAGCGTTTTCTTCTGGCTTTCGTGGTTTTTCCTTACAAAGTCCTCTATCGTTCCTTCAAATTCGCCGCTTTCGCACAGCTTGCGGTAGCCCTCTGCAATAGGCGAGCCGTAACAGTCTGTACCCGAAACGAAGATGACGTTATCCTTTCCTATTCTGTCACGCAGAAATCTTGCGAAAACATCCGCAAACACGAATACTCCGCCGACATGGCCGAAATGAAGCTGTTTGTTTCCGTAAGGCATACCGCCCGTTATTACCGCCCTTTTGGGAAATTCGGGACGGTTGTCCCTTGTGGGCTTATTGTCTTTTTTATAGTTGTTTGAATTATTTTCCACAATAAACGCTCCTTAATAAATTTTTGCCGTGCGGCTTTTTATCTTTGCACGGCATTGTCCTGTCCATTATTGTATCACATATCAGAGCAAAATGCAATAATTAAATTGCCGCCGCCAAAAAAGGCTCAACAGAGATTGTAAAGCCGAAAATCGCCTCTTTTTTGTGAAATATGACGGAAAAAGCCCCTAAATATGCGGATAAAAGCCGCCTGAAGGCTATACATACGCAAAAAATACCTTGACAGGCGAAATTAAGCATTTGCAATTTTTTTATTGATATGCTATACTGTTATGCAAAAGGTAAAACAGAGTAAAATACGAGTAAAACAAGGAAAGGAAAGAGAAAATGATCACAGTATCGGACGTTAGTCTTTCGTTTGGCGGACAGACGCTGTTCAAGGACGTAAACCTGCTTTTCACGGCAGGCAACTGCTACGGCATTATAGGCGCAAACGGCGCAGGAAAATCCACTTTCTTAAAGATACTCTGCGGCTCTCTTGAGCCCACAACGGGAAGCGTTACAATCAAAGAGGGACTGCGTATGTCGGTGCTTAAGCAGGATCACTTTGCATACGACGAATATACGGTAGAGGAAACCGTTATAATGGGCAATCCCCGCCTTTACGAGGTAATGCAGCAAAAGGACGCCCTTTACGCAAAGGAGGACTTTACCGAGGAGGACGGCAACCTTGCAAGCGAGCTTGAAGCGGAATTTGCAGAGCTCGGCGGCTGGGAAGCGCAGAGCGACGCGGCAAAGCTCGTACAGGGACTCGGTCTTGACGAAAGCATTATGACTTCGCAAATGAGCAGTCTTGCGGGTAACGAAAAGGTGAAGATACTGCTTGCACAGGCGCTTTTCGGCAACCCCGACATTATTCTCATGGACGAGCCTACAAACCACCTCGACATTGACGCTGTGGCATGGCTTGAGGATTTTTTATCGGAATACTTCGGTACGGTTATCGTTGTATCCCACGACCGTCACTTCCTCAACAACGTCTGCACCCACACCGTGGATATCGACTACACAAAAATTAAGATGTACGTCGGCAACTACGAATTTTGGTACGAGTCCTCACAGCTTATTCAGAAGATGTTAAAACAGCAAAACAAGAAGGCAGAGGAAAAGATAAAGGAATTACAGAGCTTTATTCAGCGCTTCTCCGCAAACAAATCAAAGTCAAAGCAGGCGACCTCAAGAAAGAAGCTAATCGACAAGCTGACCGTTGAGGAGCTTCCCGCTTCAAGCAGACGTTACCCCTTTATCGGCTTTGAGATGGAGCGTGAAATAGGCAAGGACATTTTGCAGGTTGAGGGGCTTACAAAAACCGTTGACGGTGTAAGGGTGCTTGACAATGTCAGCTTCACCGTCGGCAAGAACGACAAAATAGCCTTTGTGGGCGGAAGCGAAATTGCCGTTACAACGCTGTTCAAGATATTAAACGAGGAAGAAACTCCCGATTCGGGCAGCTTCAAGTGGGGCAGTACCGCCTCGGTGAGCTATTTCCCTAAGGACAACGGCACATTCTTCAACAACTGCAATCTCTCCATTCTTGACTGGATAAGACAGTATTCAAAGGACGAAACCGAAACCTACCTCAGAGGCTTTTTGGGCAGAATGTTATTCTCGGGCGACGATATTTACAAGCCCGTTGACGTGCTTTCGGGAGGAGAAAAGGTGCGCTGTATGTTCTCGCGCATGATGCTGTTCCGCTCGAATGTGCTTATGCTTGACCACCCGACAAACCACCTTGACCTTGAAAGCATTACCGCGGTAAACAACGGTCTTTCGGATTTCAAGGGCAATGTGCTGTTCGCTTCTCACGACCATGAGATAGTTCAGACGGTTGCAAACAGAATTATCGAAATTTCCGACAAGGGCTGTTATGACAGACGGGGAACGTACGAGGAGTACGTTCAGTGGAGAAAGGAAAACCACGGCGGAAGCTTTACACTTTAAGATTACAAAGAGCATTTTAAAACGGCAGATTTTCTGCCGTTTTTATTTTAAAAATTACCTTTTGATTACATAAGTGTAGACAAATTCGTTAAAATGTGATAGAATATAGCATAAAGGCTTGGCGCTATTGGTAAATTTACGCAAGAAACGTATCGAAACAATTTCAATAAGGGGCTTGCCCCGTCATTATATTCCAACCAAAGGAGGCTGTCGCATGGATAAAAGAAATATATCCGCTGTCATTGCGGCGGTCTTTTTTATAATTCTCTTTGCATTTGCGGGAGGCTGTGCAGGCTCATGTACTTGCGTCGGAAATACAAGCGGCACATCATCGGACAGCTCTTATCAGTCCGATACGGTCGGGAGCAATACAAGCGGCTTGAAGTCACAAACAAGCGGCGGCGACATTAACGGCTCGCTGTCAAGCTCAGGCGGCAACGGCACAGGCACTGCGCAATCGGACACAAGCGGCACAGGCACGTCGCAGTCGGACACAAGCGGCACAGGCACTGCGCAGTCGGACACAAGCGGCGGCAATACGGATACGCCCGCACCCGACACAAGTGAAACCCCTGCGGATTCTTCAAAAACAGATCCGCCTAAAACCACTACCGCCACGATAAAAACTACCGTCCCGAAAACAGACCCGCCAAAGACGGAAGCGCCGAGCAACGATCTCTCCCCGCCGTTTATAATCACACCCACCGCCGACGGCAAAACGGTATACGACAACGGCAAGGCAATTATTGACGCATCAAACTCGTCAAAGGGCTATGTGATGGTAAAGCTCCCCGCTGCGGCGTCGGGCTCCTATAAAATCGTGCTTGAAACTCCGTCGGGGGCGCGCTACACCTATCAGCTCAACAACAAAGGCAGCTACGAGGTAATACCTCTAAGCGAAGGAAGCGGCAGTTATACTATATACGCCTTAAAGCAGGTATCGGCAGGAAAAGGCTCGGCGCTTCTCAAGCAACAGCTTTCCGTTTCCGTTTCCGTTTCGCTTCTGCCGTTTTTAACTCCCAACCAGTTCTGTATGTATGACGCTTCTTCAAGCTGTGTTGCACTTTCCTCAAAGCTGTGCGGCAGCGGAAAGACCGAGCTTGAGAAGGCGGCGGCGGTATACGACTATATCATAAACAACATAGAATATGTTTCCACAGCGGAAAACGCCGCCAACGGATATATACCAAATCCCGACAAGGTACTTGCAAATAAAAGCGGAATATGCTTTGACTATTCCTCGCTGATGTGTGCAATGCTCCGTTCGCAGAAAATACCGACAAAGGTTGTGGTCGGCTATGCGGGAGATGTTTACCATGCTTGGATAAGCGTATATACACAAAGCAGCGGCTGGATAGACGGCTATATTTACTTTGACGGCAAGGGCTGGAACAGAATGGACCCGACCTATGCTTCAGGTCCCTCAACAAATGAGGGCTACAAGGAGATTATAGAGTACATTTCCGACAGCTCAAACTACACGGATATGTATTATTATTAAGCTACCCCTATTCCGATAAACGCTATTAACAGGAAGGATGGTTATATAATGGGCAAAATACGTCATCTCACAAACGAGGAGCTTGCCGCCCTTTGCTCTGAGCTCAGTTCAGTTGTAAGCTCAGGCGTAACGATAACCGACGGCATTTTCATAATGATGCAGGACGACACGGACAAATACAGCAAAAGGCTGTTTTCTTCCCTGCTTGAAGCGATTGAAAAGGGCTCTACCATCACGCAGGCATTTGAGAGCACGCAGGCGTTCCCGAATTATTTCATAAAAATGCTGAACATCGGTGAAAAAACAGGACGGCTTGATTCAGTTCTCGCTTCGCTTTCCGAGTATTACCGAAAGCTCAGCGAGATAAGCGCAGGCATACGCAGTGCGACGGTTTATCCTACCATACTGCTGATAACGGTGTTTGCGGTGATGGTACTGCTCACAATGTACGTTATCCCGATTTTCAACGATGTTTTTAACGATATGGGGCTTGCGCTGTCAGCCGACGCCGCAGGAGCTGCCTCCGCAGGCGCGGTGCTTTCACACCTTGCGCTGATAATAATAGGAATTGTCGCCTTTTTCATAATCGCAGGCGTAATGCTGTATCAGCTCCGGGGCGGCTTCAAGCGCTTCATAATAAGGATTTTTTCACGCACCTCAATCGCCAAAACGCTGTATTCCGCAAGATTTTCAGCCGCTTTGTCCATGACGCTCTCAAGCGGTCTTGACATAGACAGCTCAATGGAGATGTGCGAAAGCATTATCGAAAACGAGTACATGAAAAAGAAAATATTCGATTGCCGCAAGGCAATGAGCGAGGGCGTGCCGTTTACCGAGGCGTTTGAAAAAACGGGTATCTTCTCCCCCATTCAGATGCGTATGCTGAAAATAGGATTTGGCACAGGCTCGCTTGACAGGGTTACGGCGCAGATTGCCGAAAGCTCCGAAGAAAAGGTGGACGAGGTGCTTCAGGGTGCGGTATCGCGCTTTGAGCCCACTCTCGTCATCATAATGGCTCTTGCGGTAGGCTTTATGCTGATTTCCCTCATTATACCCCTTGCGGGAGTGATGACGGTTATAGGGTGAACATGATGAAATATTCAAAACACGGTGAAACCTTTTACATAATACGCAATGCCGTTGCTGCGGTTTTGGTATCTGCGGCGGCTCTTGTTGCGGCATACTGTATAATAGGTATGTCCAACGACAGGCGCGAAGCGGAAAATCTCCGCATTGTCGAGCAGGGCGTGCGGCGTGCGGCGGCGGAATGCTATGCTGCGGAGGGCTTTTATCCGCAGAGCCTTGATTATCTTGTCGAAAACTACAATTTAAGCTGGGACAAAAATGAATGTATCGTTCATTACAGCCCCATAACCTCGAATATAATGCCCGATATAAGGGTTGCCGCAAAATAAGGAGGATATATGTACAAGCCTCGTATTCATCGGAAAAAATTGAATAAAATCGGCATGGATACGGTGTTTGTGCTCATCGTTTTCCTGCTGTTCGTGCTGTGCCTTTTAGCGTCGGCGCTGAGCTTTGCGAAAATCTACAAGAGCTTCGGCGACGATATAAACGCCCGTTTTGAAGGCTCGCAGGCGCAGGCGCTTATAATGCAGAAGCTGCGTTTCTACGACAACAGCGGTTCGGTTTACGTAACGGACAGCGGCGGCATAAAATCACTGTGCTTTAAAGAGGAAATTGACGGCGAAAGCTATGTCACCTACATATACTGCCATGACGGTATGCTGTGTGAGCTTTTTACGGAGGAAAGCACCCCCTTTGACGCAGCAAACGGAAACGTGCTGACGGCGGCTGAAGAATTTACCCCTGAGCTTGACGGCTCATCGGTGCGCTTTACCTTAAAGTGTCACAGCAAGGCATCAAGCTCGCTGTACACTCTCAGAAGCGGCGAAAGGCAGGTCGGTGTATGAAGCGTTCGGCATCCTCAAAAAACGGCGTTTTACTGATAGAAATAGTTATTGCGGCGGCGGTATTCTCCGTATGCCTTGCTGTTGCAGCAAGCGTTTTCGGCATTGCCGCAAGGGAGCTTAAATATTCCGAAAATTTAAGCGCCGCACAGCAGGCTGCGGCCAGCATCGCAGAAAGCTATAAGGGCGGCGCGGATATATACAGCATTAAGAATGACTTTGCCGACTGCGGCTTCAGCTTAAATCTGAGCGAAAGCAGAGAGGGCGCTGTTGCCCTGCTCTCGATAACCGTATCTGACGCCGAATATGAATACATACGGCTTACCTGTGCAAGGAGAGATGACTATGAATAAGGTTAGAGCTATTAAAAAGCACAGACGCTCGCTTGCGGGCATAGGTATATCCTCCTTGCTTATAGTGTTCGTCTGTCTTGCGGTTATAATTTTTGCGGTGCTTGCCTTGGTTACCGTAAGGCAGGATTTAGAAAGCGCAAAACGGCTTGCCGCGGCGCAGACCGATTATTACGCCGCCGACACCGAGGCGGTAAAGCGGCTTGACAAGCTGCAAAGCATTTTAGACGACATCACGGTTATTGACATTGACGCGGCGGCATCGGAAATAGGCTTTACAGCGAAAAAAACGGCAGGCGGGACTGAATTTTCCACCGCCGTTGATATAAACGCAGGGAGCAGGCTGTGCGTTACCGCGGCTTATAAGAGCGGCAAGCTCAGCGTTACCGAATGGCGGTGCGTGAGCAACAGCTATTATGTAGAGGACAGCTCTCTGCCGATATGGGACGGCAGTACGCTCCCCATATAACACGGCAATACTGAAATTAACGAAAGGACTGTTATTATGGAACTAAGTGAAATTCTGCAAAAGGCGGTCGAAAAAAAAGCGTCGGATATTTTTATCATTTCGGGACTTGCCGTTTCCTATAAGGAAAACGGCATAATAGTTGCACAGGCGGATACTCCCCTGCTCCCTGCCGAGGCTGAGGAAATTGTAAGAAGCATATACGCCATGGCAGGCAGGGATATATCACAGTACGAAAGCACGGGCGACGACGATTTTTCCGTTTCGGTAAAGGGGCTGAGCCGCTTCCGTATAAGCGCCTACAAGCAAAGAGGCTCTATGGCGGCGGTGATAAGAGTTGTCGAGTTTGATATTCCGTCCTATGAAGCTATAAACATTCCTTCCGTGGTTATCAACCACACGGCAGCAAGAACAAAAGGTCTTGTGCTTGTGACAGGTCCTGCGGGCGGCGGTAAAACCACAACGCTTGCCTGTATCATAGATGAGATAAACAAGCAGAGAAACGGTCACATCATAACTCTTGAGGACCCTATTGAGTATCTGCACAAAAACAAAAAGAGCGTTATAAGCCAGCGCGAGATAAACAGCGACAGCGAGAGCTATCTTACAGCCCTTCGCGCCTGCCTGCGCCAGTCCCCCGATGTAATACTGCTCGGAGAAATGCGTGACTACGAAACCATAAGCACTGCGCTTACCGCCGCAGAAACGGGACACCTTGTAATCTCCACCCTGCACTCAATCGGCGCACAGAACACCATCGACAGAATAATAGACATCTTCCCTCCCAGCCAGCAAATGCAGATAAGAATACAGCTTGCCCAGCTTTTATGCTCGATAATCTCACAGGAGCTTATCCCCTGCCGCGATGGGCTTCAGCGCCCCGCCTTCGAGATAATGAAGTGCAACAACGCAATCCGCAACATGATAAGAGAGTCCAAAACTCACCAGATAGACACCGTTATCACCGCCTCGGGCGCAGAGGGAATGATAACAATGGACGCTTACCTTATGAATATGTATAAGCAAAATCTCATATCCGAGCATAATATGCTGAAATATGCAATTCACCCGGATATTATGATGAGAAAGCTCAAGGGTTAAAGCACAAAAAATATCTCCCTTGGTTTTTCAAGGGAGATATACAAAATTAATATCTATCAAAAGGAAAAACAGCACTCCCCGTTGTCGGGAAATGCTGCTTTCGTGACGGAAAGAAAAGTAAAGAATATGAGGTAGAATTTTTGTAGAACCTACGGCTCAAATTTACAAGCTTATTATGACATACGTCGGTTACATTTAGGTTACAAATTCGAAAAAACTGCCTGACAGAACGTTTTTCGGATATTTGTACAAATGTTATTAATGCAAACGAGGCATTTGGCAAATAATTAACAAAGTATGTGCGCAAAATAAGTAAATATATGTCACAAGCTGACATGATAATACATCGACCGTCTGTAAATTTCAGCACAAATGAAAGAAAATTCACTTTTTATTTTCAAAAAACAAAGAAAAATAATAAAAAACTTTTAATAAAGAGGAAAGCTATGGCGGAAATTCAGATTACAATGTTCGGAGAATTTTCTCTGTCATACAAAGGAAAGACCATCACCGAAAACGACAATATGGGAGCAAAGACGCGGTTGCTCTTACAGTATCTCATTGCAAACCGTGACAGGGAGATAGCCCAGACGGAGCTAATAGAGCTTTTGTGGGCAGACAGCAAAAATCCCGGCAACGCAATAAAAACGCTTGTTCACCGCACAAGAGCCTTGCTTGACGAGTTTATACCGGACGGCTCGGAGCTGATAGAGTCAAATCACGGCACATACAGCTTCAGCAATCGCTTTGACGTCTGTATAGATTCGGCAGAATTTACAAGACTTATCTCCCTTGCGGAAAACGAAGCCATTTCACCGTCAAAGCGCATAAAGTATTACAAAAGCGCATTTGAGCTGTACAAGGGCGGTTATCTTTGTGCGTCCGGCGACGAAACCTGGGTAATTCCGATAAATGTGTACTTCCACACGCTGTACAGCACGGCGGTTGAAAAATGCGCACAGCTTCTTTACCCCTTAGGCAGATTTACCGATATTGTGAATATCTGCGAAAGGGCGGTAATACTTGATCCTGCTGACGAAAAGATACACGTCTGCCTTATAAAGGCGATGATTGCGCTTGAGGATTACGAGCGTGCCGCACTCCAGTACGAATATGTAAAAAAGTATCTTCTTGAGCAGTTCGGCACTACCCCCGGACGCAGGCTTACCGAGCTTTACGAGCTGACGGTAAAGCCGGGCAGGGATTCGCAAAAGGATTTTGATATAGTAATAGGAGATTTGTCCGACGAAAAGGAGAAAAAGGGCGTATTCTACTGCGAATATGAAATCTTCCGCTATATATTCAGACTTTGTGTGCGTGAAGCAGTCCGCCTTGACAAGCATATATCCATGTGCCTTATCACGCTGGCTGCACCCGACGAGGAAAGCGACCGCAAGCGGTACGAAAAGGCGGTGCAGAAGCTGTCGGAGTGTGTGCTGAAATCTCTGCGTATGTCCGATGTGTACACCCGCTTCAGTGCAACTCAGTATATACTTATGCTCAATGACGCAGACGAATCCGCCTTTGAGCCTGTAAGGGAAAGAATTATGACAAAGTACAGGCGCAGTAAAACCCTCAGCGACATAAAGGTAAAGTTTGAGTTCAAGTGCCTGAGATAAGCGTTTGTGAAATTTACGGGAAATTTTAAAAATCCCGTTGTAGTTATCAAAGAAATGTGGTATATTTAATATGGTTGCGTACCGCATAAATTCATAAAAAGACAAAGGACGGAATAACATGGCAATTATATTTGACGAAAAGAAAAAGGTTTTCAAGCTGGATACCAAAAATTCAAGCTACGCATTCCACATAACCGACAGCAAAAATCTGCTTCATCTTTATTACGGTGCGTACATACCCGAAACAGACATCACGCACATGCTGAGAATACCGAATGATGAGCCGTTTGTTCCCGCAGTTCATGACGCTATGGGGCCGCACAGCTTTGACTGTGCGCTTATCGAGTTCCCGACCTCGGGCGTTGCGGATTTCAGAGAGCCTGCAATCCAGGTAATGGACAAATATGGGATGTCTGCCTGCGAGTGCTACTATAAGGACTACCGCATTTCAAACGGCAAGCCGAAGCTGCAGGGACTTCCCGCTACCTATGCTGCCGACGACGAGGCGCAGACGCTGGAGCTTTTCTGCTGCGATCCCCACAACGGAATGGATATAACTCTCATTTACAGCGTATTCCCGCAGTTTGACGTTATCACAAGAAGCGTAAAAGTACAGAACAACGGTGAGGACTCTATTGAGCTGCGCAGACTTATATCAATGTCGCTCGACCTTGACAGAATGGACTTTGATATGATTACGCTGTACGGCACATGGGCGAGAGAACGCCATGTACAGCGTTTCCCCATACGCTTCGGCAAGCAGTCGATAGATTCCAACAGAGGCGCTACAAGCCATGCGCATAACAACTTCTTCGCACTGTGCGACCACACAGCAACAGAGGACTTCGGAGAGGCTTACGGCTTTGCTCTCGTATACTCCGGCTCCTTCCTCGGCATGGTAGAGGGCGGACAGTACGAGAAAACCCGCGCGCTTCTCGGTATCAATCCCTATGACTTCTCATGGCATCTCGATGTAGGCGAGCAGTTCCAGGCGCCTGAGGTTATCATGACCTATTCGGGCAAGGGACTCGGACAGATGTCAAGAAACTTCCACGACGTTATGAGAAACAACCTCATCAGAGGCAAGTGGAAGAACCTGCGCCGCCCCATACTTATAAACAACTGGGAGGCTACCTACTTCAATTTCGACACCGACAAGCTGCTTGATATTGCGAGAGAGGCTAAGAAGGCGGGCATTGAAATGCTGGTTATGGACGACGGCTGGTTCGGAGAGAGAAACGACGACCGTTCCTCCCTCGGCGACTGGTTCGTAAACGAAAAGAAGATAAAGGGCGGGCTTAAAAATCTCGTTGACAAGGTAAACGAGATAGGTCTTAAATTCGGTATCTGGTTTGAGCCTGAAATGATAAGCCCCGAAAGCGAGCTTTACAAGGCACATCCCGACTGGTGCATACACATTCCCGGCAGATACCGCACCACAGCCCGCAGTCAGCTTGTGCTTGACTTCTCAAGAAAAGAGATAAGAGATTACATTTACGGCCGCATTAAGGAAATTCTTTCAAGCGCCAACATAGAATATGTAAAGTGGGATATGAACAGACAGCTGAGCGAAGTGGGCAACGAGGTATTTGCTCCCGAGCGGCAGAGAGAAATCTGGCACAGATACGTTCTCGGTGTTTACGAAATGCAGGAAAGACTGCTCACCGACTTTCCCGATCTGCTGCTTGAAAACTGCGCGGGCGGCGGCTCACGCTTTGACGCAGGTATGCTGTATTACTCGCCGCAGATATGGACCAGCGACGACACCGACGCTATCGAAAGACTGAAAATACAGTTCGGTACGTCCATGTGCTACCCCTGCTCCTGCTTCGGCGCACACGTATCGGACAGCCCCAACCATTGCGTGGGCAGAATTACCCCCTTTGAAACAAGAGGCCATGTGGCTATGTCGGGTACATTCGGCTATGAGCTGGACGTAACGCGCATATCCGACGACGACAAGAACGCAATCAGGGCGCAGATTGAAGAATTTAACAAGTACAATCCCCTTATCAGAACGGGAGATTACTACCGCATAGGCAACCCCTTTGAAACCGACCGTTTTGACGCGTGGGAATTTGTTTCAAAGGACAAGAGCGAGGCGCTCCTCGAATATGTTCAGGTGCTTAAGGAGCCCAGCGTTTTCCTGCACAGAGTAAGACTCAAAGGTCTTGAGGAGGGCTGTCGCTACTGCTGTGAGCAGACGGGCAGAACATACAGCGCAGAGCTGCTTATGAACAGCGGATTTGATATTCCCTCGCTGTGGGGCGACTTCCGTTCCTATATCGCTTATTTTACAAAGGTTAAATAAAACCGACAGGGAGATGATAACATGCCGAGAACAAACGGACAAAAGCTCAAGCTCTTACTGCTTGCGGATATACTTCGACGTCAGTCGGACGAGGGGCATCCGCTTTCCGCAAAGGAAATAATGAGCCGCCTTGAACAGCTCGGCGTATCGGTAGAGAGAAAGTCCTTCTATGCCGATATTGAGCTTCTGCGCGACACCTACGGTCTTGATGTTATCAGCGTAAGAGTAGGACCTGTAACAAAATATTATGTCGGACAGAGGGATTTTGAGCCGGCGGAGCTTCAGCTTCTTGCAGACGCTGTCGCCTGCTCGAAATTCATCAGCGAGAAAAAATCCTCTGAGCTTATTAAAAAGCTCGGCACTCTGACAAGCGAATATCAGCAGGGCGAGCTTATAAGAAGCGTTGTTGTCGCAAACAGGGTAAAAACCGAAAACCAGAAGATATATTACAATGTCCAGACAATACACGACGCAATAAACGAAAAGCGGCGCATACGCTTTAAATACTTCAATTACGGAGTAGACAAGAAAAAGCAATATAAGTCGGACGAATATTACGAGATGTCCCCTTACTCGCTTGCATGGGAGGACGAAAACTACTACTGCATAGGCTACTATGAAAAGTACGGCTCAATAAGCAATTTCCGCGTTGACAGAATGGAACAAATACAGATTACGGATATACCGATAATCGAGAGCGAGGATTTTTGCATAGCCGATTACAGCCGAAAGGTATTCGGTATGTTTTCGGGCGAAACGGTGCGGGCAAAGATAGTGTTCGACAATTCGCTCACCTCTGTGGTTATGGATAAATTCGGTTCTAACGTTACTATGCACAGATCCGATGAAAACCACTTTTTCATTTCAAGAGAGGTCAATATCAGCCCCACCTTTTATGCGTGGATGCTGCAATTTGCAGACAAGGCGGAGATTGTATATCCGCCTGAGCTTATAGAGGGCATGAAAAACCATATAAGAAAATGTGCCCGTGTGTACAGAGCAAAAAGAAAACAGACAGGAGAAAACGGCGATGAATAAGCATTAAAGGAGCGATAACTGTGAAAAAAGCGGCGCAATTTCTGTCAAAGATACCGATATGGGCATACTATGTCTTTTTTGCCCTGCTTGCAGCCGTGTCGCTCACTTTAATCTCCAAAAGCAGCACCGGCTTTGCCGAATGGTACAGCGAGAATATCTATCCCGTTTTTGTGTTTGTTGTGGGCGGTCTTTCGGGACTGCTCCCCTTTTCGCTGTTTGAAATTCTGATATACGCCGTCATACTCTTTGCGGCGGCGGGAATAATATATCTTGTATTCCGCCTTATAAAGCCTAAAATAAAGCGGTCGCGCCTGCTTATGAGAGCGGCTGCGATACTGCTTTGCTCAGCGTCAAGCGTGTACCTCGCCTTTACGCTTTTTTGCGGAATAAATTATCAGAGGACGCCGTTTTCGGTTGACAGCGGACTGAGTGTAGAAAAATACACAGCGCAGGAGCTTGCGGATTTATGCGTTTATCTGCTGAAAAACGCCAACGCCTGCGCCGAAAAAATCGAGGTCACCGAACAGCTTACAATATCCCTTGACGGCGTTGATATACACAATAGCTGTAAGGACGCCATGAGCAAGCTCGGCGGCAAATACGGCAGTCTTTCGGGCTTTTATCCCTCCCCTAAGGCGGTGATAAGCTCCGAAATCATGTCCCACGCAAGAATACTCGGCGTGTATTCGCCGATAACGATAGAGGCAAACTACAACTGCAACGCTCCCGACTTTACAAAACCTGTCACGCTGTGTCACGAGCTGTCGCACCTCAAGGGCTTTATGAGAGAGGACGAGGCAAGCTTCATCGCATACCTTGCGTGTATAGGCGCAGACAGCGATATTCTCAACTACTGCGGATATGTATATGCCTTTATGTACGCCTCCGACGCCCTGTACTCGGCGGCAGGGACAGAGGTATACAGTGAGCTTTTATCCTATGCAAACGAAAAGGTCGTTGCAGAGCTGAGAGCAAACAGCGAATACTGGAAAAATTACGAAACGCCCGTTGCACAGGTTGCCGCTACAGTAAACGACAGCTATCTCAAAAGTCAGGGACAAAGCGACGGCGCACGCTCTTACGGGCGGTTTGTGGATTTGATGATATACGATTATAAAAACAATCATATACAATAAGAACAAGACGGAGGGACTATGGCTAACAAGCTATACAGAAAGGAACGCTTTGCGGGCTGTCTTATCGGTGCGGCGGCGGGCGACGCTCTGGGCGCACCCGTAAAAACTCTTAAAACAGAGCAGATAAAAAAATCCTACGGCAAAAAGGGCATTTTAAAGCCTGCGCTCGAAAAGGGACAAAAGTACGCTTTTATTTCGGACGAAACACAGCTTATGCTGTTCACGGCACACGGCTTGCTGTGGGCAGACAATGACGGCGCACTTTACGAGATGTCGGAGTTTTCAAGATATGTTTTCTATGCCTATCAGCAGTGGTTGTTCACCCAGACGGGCGGAGTTGCTTCAGAACAGTTTGACGGCTTTATAAACGGCGAGGGAACAGAATACCCCTGCGAGCTGCTCGACAACCCCGAGCTTAACAAAAAGCGTTCTCCCACAAAACAGCTTCTGCAAACGCTGTCAGAGATAAAATCCTTTGATAGCTGCGGCACGATACTGCACCCCATAAACGAAAACAAGCTGTTTGACTGCGTACCGAGGGTAATACCTGCGGGGCTGTATTTTTCAAACGATCCGCAGACCGCCTTCCGAATGGGCTGTGAATTTGCGGCGATAACGCACGGCTCGCCCGACGGCTATCTTGCGGCAGGCGCGCTTGCGGCAATTATCGCATATATATGCAGAGGAAACACCGTCGAAAAGGCGACGATCGGCGCAATAAAGCTCGCAAGAGAATACAGCGGCTCGGAAAACTGCTGTGAAGCGCTTGAAAAGGCACTTTCCCTGCTCGACGGAGAAAGCGCTCCGCTTGAAGATGTTGCATCGCTCGGAAGGGGCGAGGATGCGGTTTCTGCTCTTGCCATCGGCGTATACTGCGCCGCAGTGCATTATGATTATATCAGCGCAGTTCAGCTTGCGGCAAACCATGACGGAATAAGCGACGCCTGCGCGGCAATAGCGGGGGCTTTAAAGGGCGCATATCTCGGCTATTATGAGATACCGAAAAAATTCACAAAGAGATTACAGCTTGCGGATACGGTAAAGAAATATGCGCTCGCACTCTCCAAAAACGCACCTAAGAAATAAAGGAAGCATAAAAAGAACAAAGGAATATAAAGAACAAGGAAGGGATAAAAATGGTTTCGGATATGACCAAGGGCGGAATACTCTCCGCCCTGCTGAAGTTTTCACTGCCTACGCTGCTAAGCGTTGCCTGTCAACAGCTCTACAACATAGCCGACACCATGATAGCGGGAAACTTTGTAAGTCCGCTTGCAATCAGCGCAATAGGAGCGAGCTACCCCATAACGATGATTTTTTTGGCAGTGGCAACGGGCGGAAGCGTCGGCGCTTCGGTGGTTGTGGCAAGGCTGTTCGGCTCTAAGGATTACACCTTTATGAAAACGGCGGTAAACACCACTATTACGGCGTTTTTGGCTGTTTCGGCACTCCTTACCGCAGTCGGCATAATATTGTCACAGCCTATGCTGACGCTTTTAGGCACTCCCGGCAATATTTTCACGGACAGCGATATTTACCTTAAAATATACATACTCGGACTGCCCTTTTTATTTTTGTACAACGCCTGCAACGGTATATTCACGGCATTGGGCGACTCACGCACACCGCTTATTTTCCTTATAGGCTCGTCCGTTGCAAATATCATCCTGGATTTGCTCTTTGTCACGACCTTTGCAATGGGCATTGACGGCGTTGCGTGGGCTACCTTTATAGCTCAAGGCGCGGCTTCTGTGCTGTCGTTGGTTACACTCAGTAAAAGGCTTAAAAAAATCGAAAGCGGAAAGCCTCAGCTGATGTCAATTGACGCTCTCAAGCAAATAAGCCGCATATCCATTCCCTCAATTCTGCAAAGCAGCTTTGTATCGGTGGGCAACCTTTTCATTCAAGGAATAATAAACGGCTACGGCTCGTCGGTAATGGGCGGCTACGCTTCCGCAGTCAAGCTCAACACCTTTGCGCTGACCTGCTTTACCACCATGTCGAACAGCGTGTCAAGCTTTGTAGCGCAGAACATGGGTGCAGGACAGCATGACAGAGTGAAAAAGGGTATTAAGTACGGGCTTATCATCTGCTTTCTGATTTCCCTGCCGTTTGCGCTTTTGTTTGTCATCTTCGGCGGAGAGCTTGTAAATCTCTTTTCCTCGGAGGCTGACGCGCAGATTATAGAAACAGGCCGCACCTTTTTGCTTACCGTCGCACCGTTCTATCTGCTTATCTGCCTTAAAATCGGCATTGACGGGGGACTCAGAGGCTGTGGAATAATGAAGCCGTTTATGATTTCCACTTGGCTTGACCTTGTTTTAAGAGTAGCTTTCGCCTTTATCTTATCGCCCGTTTTCGGCTCAAACGGAATATGGTTTTCCTGGCCTGTCGGATGGGTGCTGTCCGTTACGTTGGATATATTTTTCTACCGATGGTACTTTTTAGAAGGAAATGCGTTTAACAAAATATAAATAAAAGGGGTTGTCTTAGTGTGACAACCCCTTTTCCGGCAGAGATTTATGATAATATATCCGAAAGCCATTCAGAAAATTCATTTAAACATACTGTTGCTCCGCACACGCAGGTAGCGCACGCCGCACCCACAATGCAGAATACCGCACCGATAATACCCAAAACAAGCCCCGTTATACATAGTCCGTCCGCCTTGCCCGTTGCATTCTTTGACTTGCTCATGCCGATGCCGCCGAGGATAACCGCCGCAAAGGAAAGCAGCAAGCCAACCCAAGGCAGAGCCGGTACGATAAATATAAAGGAACAGATAATTCCCGCTAAACCGCATATAAGCGCGATAACGCCAAAGGACTGACCGTTATTCATAATTAATTACCTCCGAAACAGCATTTACGGACTTAACCGCTACGTTTGATATTAACACAATTGAGGCAAATTGTCAAGAATAAGCACGAATTGTGGCGAAAATCGGTTATTTTGACTCTTTTTTACGAATTTTGTAAATAATCGCATACAGACCGATGGTAATCACTATTAAAACGGAAATAATCTGCGAGGTGGAAAGCCCGAACAAAAAGCCTCTGTATTCGTCCCCTCTGAAATATTCCAGTATAAACCTGACTATTGCATACAGGAACATATAAAGCATAAACAGCCTGTTTTTGAATTTATCCTTACCCAGCATGAACAGCAGGAAGATAAACAGGCACACATTGAAGCCTGCCTCAAAAAGCTGTACGGGAAAGCGGTTTACGCCGTTTGCCGATTCAATTACCGCATTGTGGAAGGTAAAGCCGAAATCCGACTCAACCCCGTAGCAGCACCCGCTTAAAAAACAGCCTATTCTGCCGAAAACATGAAACAGCGGAACGGCGCAAGCCGCAATATCCGCATAGCCGCTGAAATTATCAAGCTTTGTCACTTTAGCGTAAATCACACCCGCAAGGATGCCGCCGAGCAGTCCTCCGTAAAACACCTGACCGCCGAATACAAACGCCATGAGATAAATAAACTCCATGAAATTCTGTACTTTGGGCAGATACGCCAGCTTGTCGATATTGGTTACGGCATACAGAAGATGTCCGCCGATAAAAACTCCGATAACGCTGAAGAGCAGGAGAAAAACCATCTTAACCTCGTTAAGTCCTCTCTTTTTTGCGAATATAAAGCTGAATGCACCCGCTAAAAGTGCGCCTATCAAAGCAAGAACGGCATAATAGCTGTACTCTTTTCCGAATAATTCAAAACTGCCTAACATAAAATCCTCTTTTTAAATATATTAAAAATAAAACCACCCGAAAAGGTGGTTTTAAATTTCTTGTTTTTCCGCTTACAAAGGTGTATACAACAGCACACAGGTCCGTAAGACTTATCAAGCAAACAATGAGCCGAAACCGGAAACAACGTTTACAACTTCCTGATATTCGGGGCTGAGACATCCCATGAATGCACAGGAAAGACCTAATCTGCTCCATCCGATACATGCACAAGCACCGCAGGCAGCACCGATAAGGCCGAAGAAAGCACCGATAATGCTTACAACAAGACCTGCAATTGCAAGACCGTTTACATTACCTGTTGCCGCCTTGGACTGGCTCATACCCACTCCGCCGAGAATAACTCCGACGATGGAGATGAAGAAGAACAGAATTGCAAACAGCGGAATACCCATTAATAAAAGGCCTAAAAAGCCGAGAATACCGCAAACAAGTGCGATGATAGAAGCTATTGAACCGTTATTTCCCTGCATAAATTCATCCTCCTGAATTTAAAAAATATGTACTCGGATTATACCGAATTGCAAAGCGCCGCGCAGACATCTCAGTCCCAGAACACTTTACCGCCATATTATATCAAGGAATTTTCACATTGTCAATGAAATTTACCGTATGATTAAGAAAAAATAATATTTTCATCAATTTAAACAATATCCCATCTCTTTTTCGGCATTTTTTAAATAACGGTTTGTTTGTTTTGACAAAAGGGTAAAAGTATGCTACAATTTACGGTGACAAATTAAACGCCGCAAGGAGAAATTAATGGAAATTATATGCATTGCGCTTGCGGCGGTACAGCTCGTGCTGACCGCTGTCTTGCTTGTTGTTATTGCAAAGAATAAAGGCTCTGAAAAAAATACGGCAGAGCCTAAGGAGCTTACCGAAAAGATTATTTCGATGAACACTCGGCTTGGCACGCTTCATGAGCTTCAAACTTCAAGCGGAGCACAGCTGAGAACGGAGCTTGTAAACATGGTTACCCGCCTGTCGGACAATCTCACGCAGGGGCAGACGCAAAGCGCAGAGGGTACTGCAAGACTGCTCTCGCAGTTTGAGCAAAGACTTTCCAATATGGAAAAGTCAAACAGCGACTCGCTTACCGCCATGAGAACGGAAATGACCGACCGCTTAAACGCCATAAACGGCGATACCAAAAAACAACTTGACGAAATGCGCGGTATTGTCGGAGAAAAGCTCGGCACTACCCTTGACGAGAAGATAACGCGCTCGTTCAGCACGGTAAACGAACAGCTCGGCAAGGTGTACGAGGGGCTGGGCGAAATGAGAAATCTCGCAGGAAGCGTGGGAGACCTTAAAAAGGTGCTGTCCAACGTCAAGACAAGGGGTATTCTCGGAGAAACTCAGCTCGGCGCAATTTTGGAGGAAATACTCTCCCCCGAACAGTACGATATTGATACGGCTGTCTGCCCCGACAGCAAAAACCGTGTGGAATTTGCCGTAAAGCTCCCCGGTACGGGAAACGGCACGGTATATCTGCCAATTGACTCAAAGTTCCCCGGCGATACTTATTCCGCACTTTTGGACGCCTATGACAGCGGCGACAAGGACAGGGCGGCAGCGGCGGCAAAGGAGCTTTGCACCGTTATCAAAAAATGTGCAAAGGATATTCACGACAAGTATATAGTCCCGCCGCACACTACAAATTTTGCTATCATGTTCCTGCCGTTTGAGGGACTGTATGCTGAGGTTGTAAAGCAGGGACTTTCAGAAGCGCTTCAGCGTGAGTACCACGTCAACATTGCAGGTCCAACAACGATGGCGGCTCTGCTCAACGCTCTTTACATGGGCTTCCGTACCCTTGAAGTGCAAAAGCACACCGACGAGGTATGGCAGATACTTGCAAGCGTGCGCCGTGAGTTTGAGAGCTTTGAAGGCGTGCTTTCAGACACGAAAAAGCACATACAGCAGGTTGACAGCGACCTTGACAAGCTGGTCGGAGTGCGTACAAGGGCAATTAACAAACAGCTCTCAAAAATCGAGCTTACGGAGCAAAACCCGCCCTGTGTACAAGCTTAATAAAAATGTACCGCCGTGGCTTCCCACAGCGGTACTTTTGTTTTACAAGGGTTTAATTAAAGCTCGATTACGATGTCGTTTTCAGCCTTTAAAATACTGTCGAGAATTAGTATGCCGTCAATCCTTTCGCCGTTTACGGTTACGCTCTTAACGCCGTGCTCACTGCCGTTGGGGTTCTTTACGGTAACATTGAGCTTCTTTCCTCTGAAGGTTTTCTTCATGGTGTATTCCTTCCACTCGGAGGGGATAGAGGGGTTGATTACGATACCCTTTGTTTCGGGGTTAAGACCGAGAATACCCTCGGTAGTACCAACCATAACGGTAGAAGCTGTACCTGTCAGCCAGTGTACATGCGCTCTGCCTGCGAAGGGGCTGTCCTTGCCCTCTACAAACTGACCGTATACGTACGGCTCAAGCACTCTGTGCTCTGCATTGTCGTTGTAGGTTGCGGGAGCCGCTTCCTTCCAGTACCTATATGCACGGTTGCCGTGGCCGAGCTTTGACTCCGCGAGTATGAGCCAGCCCTGAGGCTGTGAGAAGATACCTGCGTTTTCCTTTGTGCATTTGTTAAAGCACTGCATCAGTGCGCCGTCAAAGCCATGCTCTACATAAGGAGGATACATTACCATTGCGCCGTATGGAGTATTAAGCTCTCTTTCAACACTGTCCATAGCCTTTTCAGCCTGCTCCTTTGTTGCAAAGCCGGAGATAACGGACCAAGACTGGGGATTGAGCCACATAGAAGCCTCAGGATCGGTTCTCTGACCGATAACGGTACCGTCCTCCTTGTAGCCTCTTATCCATCTGTCCTCGTTCCAGCAAGCGCTTAAAATCTCGTCAAGCTTTGCCTTGATTTCATCGAGATAATTTGCATACTCGGTATCGTTCTTTTCAACCGCATAGGTCTTTAAAATCTTTATAGCGTAAACGAGCTGGAATGCAACGAAGGTGGATTCGCCCTTCTTGCCAAGGCGAAGGCAATCGTTCCAGTCGGCATGAAGTCCTGCGGGCATACCGTGTGTGCCGAGGTGGTTCATCGAGAAACTGATAGCTCTCTTCAAGTGGTCGTATACGGTTCCCTTTTCGCCGTCGTTAGCATAGTAGATTTCCTCATCAAGGAAAGCATGGTCGCCGCTTTCGGAGATGTACTTGTAGATTGTGGGGAACAGCCAGAGCGCGTCGTCCGCACGGTAGGAGGGATGTCCCGTTTCCTTTGCGTATGCGGTGTTCTCGTCGTTCTCGTCGGGGTGATTTTCATGTCCTGCGTTGTGAGTATACTTAACCAGCGGCAGACCTGCGCCGTTTGTAACCTGTGCGGAGAGCATGAATATAATCTGCTGCTTTGCCATTTCGGGCGCAAGGTGGATAATGCCCTGTATATCCTGTACGGTATCGCGGTAGCCGAAGCCGTTTCTCAGACCGCAATACTGGAAAGACGCCGCCCTTGACCAGATGAAGGTGATAAAGCAGTTGTATGCGTTCCATACGTTTACCATGTTGTTGAAATCTGCGTCGGGCGTATTTACCTGGAGGTTGTCCAGCTTTGAATGCCAGTATTCCTTAAGCTCTGCGATTTCCTTTTCGACAACGCCCGCCTCATTGTATCTTGCAATGATTTCAGCGGCAACGTTTTCGGGCTTCTGACCGAGAATGTAGGTAAATTCCCTTGTTTCGCCGGGAGCAAGCTCAATGTCGCTCTGGAGCGCGCCGCAGGAGTTGGTGTTGTAGTTAAGGTCGCCCTTCAGTCCCTGCTCGATACCCTTGGGGTTTGCATAGCTTCTGTATGCGCCCACAAAGGAATCACGGTCGCCGCAGTATGCGCTTACGTCTGCCCTTGCAAGACCGAGGAAACGCTCGTTGTTGGGGTTCTTGAAAATCTCGTTCTGCTTTTGTAAAATGAAACTGCCCTTAAAATAGGTGCGTGTGATAAACAGAGTATACTGGAGATTTACCTGATCCTGCTCATAGTTGTTGTCGTTTACAAATTCGCAGTAGCCTGTTACGGAGAGCTTTCTGGGCTTTGTATCGTTGTTGGTTATCTTCGCCGCCCATACCTCGTAGGTAGCATCCTTGGGAACATAGTAGGTAACCTCGCTTTTCACAGACTTGTATTCGGAGGTGATAACGGTGTAGGCAGTACCGTGACGGCACTCGCTCTTGTACTCATCAAGCGGCTTGCACACGGGCGCCCAGGAAGCGGACCAGTATTCGCCGCTTTCGTTGTCCTTGAGATATACATATCTGCCGGGCTGGTCGTTTGCCACAGCGTTGAAGCGGTAACGGATAACACGGCCGTTTGCGCCGGATTTTACGAAGCTGTAACCGCCTGCGTTGTTGGAAATAATTGCGCCGTATTCGGGCGAGCCGAGATAGTTTGCCCATGCCGAGGGCGTATCAGGTCTTGTGATGACATACTCCTTGTTTTCAAGGTCAAAATGTCCGTAGTTCATTGGATTGTCCTCCTTGTTATTCTTTAAAAGCCGATTGCTTTTTTGTCTGTTTCTTCACGGGTTTCCCCGTCAATCTCATTATAACAGGAAAACGATTTCATTTCAAGGGCGGTATTTTGCACAAATTTATTTAAGCGTTATTGTGCATAACACACAAAGGCGAAATTATTTGAAAAAAATTTTATTCGGAATAATATGTAGAAATGTTAATTTAATCTATATTTCCGTTGATTTTAAACGAAAAAAGTAGTATAATTAACTAAGACAGAAAGAACAAAAGAAAAAAGAGGTATCTTATGGATATGGCAATTGTATGGCAGGTCATTATTATGACTCTGCTTACTTCGGCGGGCTTTTTGTGCCGCAAGCTCAATATACTTGATGACACCGTTACCAAAAAGCTCTCGACGCTGGTGCTTAATTTTGCAACCCCGATGGTTATTCTTGTATCGTATCAGAAGCCGTTTCAGACCGAGCTTCTCAGCCGTCTGCTTCTCTCCTTTGCGCTTGCGGCGGCAAGCTACGTTACAGCGTTTGTACTCGTGCCGCTTCTTATGCGCTCAAAGGATAAGGAGGGCAGGCTGATAGAACGTTTCAGTTGTATTTACTCAAACTGCGCCTTTATGGGTATTCCGCTTATAGACGGAGTTTACGGCTCTGACGGCGTGTTCTGTCTGACTGCCTATGTTACGATATTCAATATATGCGTATGGATTCACGGCGTAATGATGATGAAGAGCGGCAAGCCGGGCCTAAAATCAACGGCAAAGGCTCTGCTTTCCCCGTGCATACTTGCAACTCTGCTCGGCATGGTGCTGTTTGTCTGCAACATAGCATTGCCCGACGTACTGCTCAGCACCGCCACTCATTTAAGCAACCTCAACACTCCGCTTGCAATGATGATAGCCGGCTCTACAATAGCAACGGTAAGCCTTAAGGACATGATTAAAAAGCCGCGCATTTACTACACCTGCCTTATAAAGCTTATCGTGCTTCCGGGCGTGCTTATGGCTATTTGCCTCGCGCTTAAAATCGACACGCTTATTGCGGGGGTAAACATTCTTGCTGCCGCCTGCCCCGCCGCGGCGATATGCACAATGTTTGCGCTGATGTATGACCGCAACGCAAAGTACAGCTCGGAGATATTTGCCGCAACGACCATTTTGTCAATGGTTACCCTTCCGCTTATGCTTACCTGCTACAACACGCTTTCGGCAATATTCGCATAAAGGAGATTAACGCTTTGGATTTTCTTGATACGGCAAAAATAATTGATAGTCTGAGGGAGAAAAATCCCCTCGTTCACTGCATAACAAACTATGTTACGGCGTCCACCGTTGCAAACGGCCTGCTTGCCGCAGGAGCTTCTCCCATAATGGCGGACAGCCCGCTTGACGCACAGGATATAGCAAGCAAGGCAGACGCTCTTTCTCTTAACATGGGGACACCGAGCAAGGACAGAATGAGAGCCATGCTGATAGCGGCGCAATGTGCGGCAGACGCGGGAAAGCCCGTTGTGCTTGATCCCGTGGGCGCAGGCTCTACCGACAACAGACTGCGCAGCAGCTTACAGCTTTTAAGGCAGTATCACTTTGCCGCAATCCGTGCAAACGCTTCGGAGATAGCGGCGCTCCTGGGTGCGTCTGCGGTTACTATGAAGCTCGAAAAGGGCGTGGACAGCAAAGAACATTCGCTTGAGGACACAATCTCACTTGCAAAGCAGGCGAGCGAACGCTTTTCCTGCACCGTTGCCGTAACGGGTAAAACGGACGTTGTCGCCTGCGGCTCACGGGTTGCGCTTATAGAAAACGGCATACCGCTGATGTCAAAAATTACCGGCACGGGCTGTCTTGCCTCTGCGCTTTCAGCGGCTGCGTGCGCTGCCAGCAACAACAGCTTTGAGGCGGTATGTGCCGCAATGTCGCTTATCGGAGTTGCGGGAGAAGCCGCAGGAGAAACCGCACGCGGCACAGGCTCGCTGTATGTCGGCATGATGGACGCGCTGACAAATATCAACGGAACCGAGCTTTCAAGGAAAGCTAAAATAAAACTTATCACATAAAAGGAGGAAGTATCTATGTACACGCCTAACCCCGAAAGGTATCAGAAAATGCCTTACCGGCACTGCGGCAAAAGCGGACTTCGTCTGCCCGCAATCTCGCTTGGTATGTGGCAGAATTTCAGCTATTCCGACAATCTTGTCAACATGGAAAACATGGTACGCACAGCGTTTGATCTCGGAATTACGCACTTTGATCTTGCAAACAATTACGGACACCCTTACAACGGCTCGGCAGAGGAGAACCTTAAAAAAATCCTTGACAGAGGCATGAGGGCGTACAGGGATCAGCTCTGTATCGCAACCAAGGCGGGCTATGAGATGTGGGAAGGTCCTTACGGCGACAGAAACGGCTCGAAAAAGTACCTAGTTGCTTCTCTCGACCAGAGCCTTAAACGCATGGGGCTTGACTATGTGGATATATTCTATCATCATGTTTTTGATCCCGATACCGCACTTGAAGAAACCGCACTCGCCCTTGACGGAATAGTAAAAAGCGGCAAGGCTCTCTACGTCGGAATTTCAAACTACAACAGCGAGCAGACAAAGCAAATCTCAAAAATTTTCACGGAGCTTAAAACTCCCTTTATAGTAAACCAATGCTCCTACTCCATGATAAACAGATGGATTGAAAACGACTGCCTCGACCAGTGCGCGCTTCAAGACGGCTTCGGACTTGCGGTATTCTCGCCGCTGTCACAGGGCGTTCTCACCGACAGATATTTAAAGGGTATCCCCTCGGATTCAAGAATAGGCAAGGGTGCGACCTACATTGCGGACAGCCTGACGGAGCGCCGCATAATGACGCTCAACAACCTTAATGCGGTTGCCGCCGAAAGAGGTCAGACGCTGGCACAGCTCGCACTCTCATGGGTGCTTTCAAATCCCGCAGTATCCACCGTGCTTATCGGCGCAAGCCGTCCGTCGCAGATAGAGGACGACGTCTGCGCAGCGTACAGGCTGGACTTTACCAAGGAGGAAAAGGAAAAAATAGAAAAAATACTTGCCGAGGACACAGCTCAGCAGTAAGAAAGAGGCGCTTTTTTGGATAACATTGAACAGGTCAGGGAATTTTTCGCAAACGACCGCTTTGCAACGGAAAACGGCGCGGTTATCGACGAAATAGGCGACAACTACGCAAAGGTCAGCATGGAGCTTACCGCCCGCCATCGCAACGCCATGGGTGCGCTTATGGGCGGCGCAACCTTCACGCTTGCGGATTTTGCCTTTGCGGTTGCCTGCAATCATAAGGAGGTAAGCGCAGTATCGCTTTCCACGAACATCACCTTTCTCTCCCCCTTAAGGGGAAAAAAGCTCATCGCCGAGGCTCATTGCGTAAAAGACGGCAGAAGCACCTGCTATTACAAGGTGAGCGTCTATGACGATATAGGAACTATGGTAGCGGATGTTACCATAAACGGATTTAAGGTACGCAAGGCATAGAACAAAGCCGTCGGGAACATCTCCCGACGGCTTTTATTCTGATATGTTCAATAAGGGGCTTGCCCCGTCATTATATAAGCTCAGTCAAATTAATAACCTCTATTCCCTTGCTCTGCGCTATTCTGACCGTCTGCCCCGTGCCTGAACGGGAATTATTCTCGTCATAGTAGCACACACAGCAGTCGGCAAGCTCTACAAGCCTTGCGTTGCGCTGCTTCATGCAGGTGGGAGTGTAGCTTTTTGCGGTATATTCAACGCTGTCTGCGTTTTTGAGTATATCGTAAAACATCTTTTTGTCGCTGTCGCTCCACTTGGCGGTCTGCTCCTCGTTTGAGCAGGGAAGCACAAGATGAAGATGTATGTCAAAGCCCTTTCTCTTCCTGAGATATAGCACCATATTGGCACACATTGTGTCCCAGCCTAAAGCGCCGCCGCAGTAGAACTCGGTAGCTCCCCTTTTTACAAGCGAGGTCACCGTGCTGTCAAGCACTGATTTGAGCTGAAGCATATCGCTGCTTTTTATATGTCTGTGTCCCGTAAAGCATACACTGTTCATGTAATCTCCCCCCGACAAAAAGAAAAAGATAAGCCGTATCCGCTTGTGCAAATACGGCTGGAAATCTTGCTATTTTAATCAGTCAACCTTTTCTTCGATGAACTTAACGATGTCGCCGACGGTCTTGATCTTTTCAACCTGATCATCGGGGATCTCAATATCGAACTCTTCTTCAAAGCTCATAACGAGGTCAACCACGTCAAGAGAATCTGCACCGAGGTCATCGGTAATGCTTGCGTCTGCTGTTACCTTATCTTCATCAACGTCAAGCTGGTCTACGATTAACTTTTTTACCTTTTCAAATATCATTTAGAATCTCCTCCATATTTGTTAAAAGAAAATCTTTGTTACTATTATAAAGCAAAAAGATAAAATAATCAAGTGCGATTTGAGATAAAACCAATATAAATTTAACCAAAAAAACTATTTCAATTTCATCACTTTGCACAATGCGTAATTATTCGTTGAACATTCCGATTTTTCTGAACTTCTTATAGCGGTTGTCAAGCAATGTGGGTATATCCACAGCCGACAGCCGTTCCACCGCATTGATGAGATATTCAGAAATGTTGTCTGCGGTCTGCGCGGCGTCCAGATGCGCTCCGCCGACGGGTTCGGGTATTATTTTGTCGCACACGCCGAACTGCATAAGGTCCTCGGCGGTTATTTTCATAAGCTCTGCCGCTTCCTTTTCCCTTGAGGGATCCTTCCATAAAATCGAAGCAAAGCCTCTGGGAGAAATTACGGAGTAAAGAGCGTTTTCGAGCATTGCAAGCTCGTCGCATACAGCGAGCGCAAGCGCGCCGCCGCTTCCGCCTTCTCCGAGAACCACGGAGATAACGGGGGTTTTAAGCGTCATAAATTCGGCAATATTCTTTGCGATAGCCTCTCCCTGTCCTCTCTTTTCCGCCTCTACTCCGCAGAATGCTCCGGGAGTGTCAACAAAGCAGATTACGGGACGGTGGAATTTTTCCGCCTGGTATGCAAGCCGGAGCGCCTTTCTGTACCCCTCGGGGTGAGGCATTGAGAAGTTGGACTTCTTATTTTCGTCCAGGTTTCTTCCCTTGACCTGCGCTATTACCGTAACGGGGGTGCTGTTGAGCGTTGCTATTCCCGCCATTATTGCGCCGTCGTCGCCGAAATGCCTGTCGCCGTGAAATTCGGTGAAGTGGTTGAAGATTGCGGGTATATAGTCATTTACCGTGGGACGGTTTTTCTGTCTTATAATTTCAAGCCGCTGGGTTGCCGACAGCTTTGACATTTGCTTTCAGTCCTTTCCTTTTAACCGTGCTGCCATTCTGCGCCGATTTTCTTAAAGTTGTGAAGCCTGAGTATATTGGAGAGAGTTTTTCTCATGGAGCGTCTGTCTGCAATTGCATCAACAAAGCCGCTTGCAAGCAAAAATTCAGCCGTCTGGAAATCGTCGGGGAGCTTTTGCTTTATAGTGTCCTGTATTACTCTCCTGCCCGCAAAGCCGATAAGCACCTTAGGCTCTGCAAGGATAATATCGCCCAGGCTTGCAAATGAAGCCGTAACTCCTCCCGTGGTGGGATCGGTAAGCACCGTTATATAAAGACCGCCTGCGTCGCTGTGACGTTTTACCGCACCTGCGGTTTTAGCCATCTGCATAAGGGAGATTATACCCTCCTGCATTCTTGCGCCGCCCGACGCTGTGAACAGTATCACAGGGAGCTTGTTCTCCGTTGCGTACTCAAACGCACGGGCTATCTTCTCGCCCACAACGCTTCCCATGCTCGCCATCATAAAGCGCGAATCCATTATTCCTACCACCGCGCGGTAGCCTCTTATCGTGCATACGCCGGTAATAACTGCGTCCTTCAGTCCCGTTAAATCGGAAAGCGCCTTTACCTTCTTTTCGTATTCGGGAAAGCTTATGGGGTTTACCGAGGTCATATTCTCGTCAAGGGGCTTGAAGCTGTCCTTGTCCGCAGTTATTTCAAGGCGTTCCTTTGCGGTAAGCCTTGCATGATAGTTGCAGGTGGGACAGGTCTTTTTGCGCTTTTCAAATTCGTCCATGTAAATGACGCTCTGACAGCGGGGGCATTTAAACAGCAGGTCCTTGGGTATTTCGGGAGCCTGTTTTTTCTCGGGTTCGCCGTTTCCTTCGTTAAAACGGTCTCTGACCGTTTTAAACAAATCCTCTAACAATTTTCACACCGCCTTTTTGTGTATGCTGATAAATCAAACCAGTCCCTTGCGGGCAAGGAAGCCTATGTCAAAGTTTCCGCTTTCGACGTCCTCGTCACGCAAAAGCCCGAGCTGAAAATCAATATTGGTGGTAATTCCCTCAACCAAAAATTCCGAAAGCGCAACCTTCATCTTCTGGATTGCCTCTTTCCTGTCCGCACCTCTTACAATCACCTTTGCAATCATGCTGTCGTAATAGGGCGGTATCTCATAGCCCTGGTAAACCGCCGTGTCTATTCTCACGCCGAAGCCGCCGGGCATATGTATCGACTTTATCTTTCCGGGGCAGGGGCGGAAATTGTTTTTGGGATCCTCCGCATTTATTCTGCACTCTATAACATGGCCGGAAAGCTTTACGTCGTCCTGCGTATATTGCAGGGGCAGTCCCTGCGCTATGTTTATCTGCGCCTTTACAAGATCTATGCCCGTTACCATTTCCGTTACGGGATGCTCGACCTGTATTCTCGCATTCATCTCCATGAAGTAGAAGTTAAGGTCCTTATCAACAAGAAACTCGACCGTACCTGCGTTGGCATAGCCGCAAGCCTTTGCCGCCCTTACTGCGGCTTCGCCCATACGGCGGCGCAAATCGTCAGTCATAACGGGGCTGGGGCTTTCCTCAAGCACCTTCTGATTTCTTCTCTGGAGCGAGCAATCTCTCTCACCGAGGTAAATCGCATTGCCCTGCTCGTCTGCAAGGAGCTGAATTTCCACATGGCGGGGATTTACGATAAACTTTTCTATATAAATATCGCCGTTGGCAAAGAACTGTTCTGCCTCCTGCTTTGCCGCCGCCATAGCTTCTTCGAGTGCGTCGGGCGTTTCAACAAGGCGTATACCTCTCCCGCCGCCGCCCGCAGAAGCCTTTACCATAATGGGATAGCCTATCTTTTCTGCGATTTTCTTTGCCTGCTCATAGCTTTCAACCACGCCGTCAGAGCCCGGGACTACGGGAACGTCGTTTTCAATCATGGTCTTTTTGGCATTCGCCTTGTCGCCCATTGCGTCCATAGCGTCGGCAGACGGACCTATAAACTTTATGCCGCACTTGTCGCACAGCCTTACAAAGTGGCTGTTTTCGGACAGGAAGCCAAAGCCCGGGTGTATAGCCTGTGCGCCGGTAATTTCACACGCCGCAAGCAGGGCCTTTGAATTGAGATAGCTGTCCTTTGAGGGGGCCGGACCTATGCATACCGCCTCGTCCGCAATCTGTGCGTGAAGCGCCGCTTTGTCCGCCTCGGAATAAACCGCAACGGTCTTTATGCCAAGCTCCCTGCACGCTCTGATTATTCTTATTGCGATTTCTCCACGGTTGGCTATCAGAATTTTATTGAACATAATACCTTTCGCCTTCCGTTATTTTATCGCAAAGCTGATTTCAGCAGAAACCGCCTTTTCGCCGTTTACGGTGGCAACCGCCTTGCCCACGCCGACAGGACCTTTAACCTTGATTATTTCAACCTCAAGCCTAAGTAAATCGCCGGGCACTACCTGTCTGCGGAATTTTGCTTCCTTAACGCCGCCGAAAAAGCCTATTTTGCCCTTGTTTTCGGGGAGCGCGAGCATTGCAACTGCGCCCGCCTGCGCCAGCATTTCAAGCATAAGCACGCCGGGTACGACGGGATACTGCGGAAAATGTCCCTTAAACCAGAACTCGTCCTCTTTCATGTATTTGGTAGCCACAACCCTTACGCCGGGCTCCATTTCCTCTATGGTGTCTATCAGCAGAAAGGGGTCCCTGTGAGGGATTATCTCCATAATCTGCTCCTTGTTCATAAGAGCCATCTCAGTTCCTCCGTATTATTCTATAATAATGAGTGCCTGACCGTATTCAACGGCTTCTCCGTCCTTTACGGCAATCTGCGCTACCGTACCGGATATATCCGCTTCAATCTCGTTCATGACCTTCATGCTTTCGACAATGCACACGACGTCCCCCGAATTTACCTTGTCCCCTACCTTTACAAAGGGGGGCTTGCCGGGTGCGGGAGCAGAATAGAATGTGCCGACAATGGGGCTCTTTATGCTCTTGCCGCTTACAGCAGGAGCAGGAGCTGCCGCCGCTTCAGCGGGAGCTGCGCCCTGTACGGGCATTGCGGGCATCATCTGAGGTACGGGCATAGGGGGCATGGGCATGGGCTGAGGAGCTATTTCTCCCAGCTTAAGCTCAAACTTGTCATTTTTTATGTGCATATAGGAAAGACCGCTGTCCTTCATTATCTGTATAAATTCCTTTACGGAGCCTGCAAGCTCCTTTGCTTCATACTGCATTTTATTACCCTTTCTTTTCGTTTCGGTGTAGCTTATTCAACGGGGGCGAACGCTATGCAGGCGTTGTGACCGCCAAAGCCCAGCGAGTTGCTGAGCGCACCCGTAATCTCCAGCTTTCTTGAACCCTCTGTTACATAGTCAAGATCACATTCGGGATCGGGCGTCTTATAGCCTAAGGTACGGTGTATCGTTTGGTTCTTTATCTGCAACGCGCACGCAACCGCCTCAACGCCGCCTGCCGCACCTAAAAGGTGGCCCGTCATGGACTTGGTGGAGTTTACCGCGATGTTTTTCGCATGGCCGCCGAACACTAACTTTATCGCATTGGTTTCTGTCTTATCGTTTATGGGAGTAGAAGTGCCGTGAGCGTTGATATAGTTGAAGCTTGTAAATTCTCTTCCCGACTCCTTTACCGCAAGCTCCATTGCCTTTGCGCCGCCCCTGCCCTCGGGATCGGGGCTGGTTTCGTGATAAGCGTCGCAGGTTGCGCCGTAGCCTGTTATCTCTGCATATATCCTTGCGCCTCTTGCCTTTGCGTGTTCGTATTCTTCAAGCACGAGTATGCCGCAGCCGTCGCCGAGCACAAAGCCGCTTCTTTCAGCGTCAAAGGGTATGCTCGCTCTGTCAACGTCGGTGGATTTTGTGATAGCGTGCATATTGTTAAAGCCCGCATAAGCAAAGCCGATGGAGCATTTTTCCGTGCCGCCCGCGATTGCCGCCCTTGCATAGCCGTGCTTTATCGCACGGAACGCTTCTCCTATTGCGTGCGTACCGCTTGCGCAAGCGGAAACGGTGCAGTAGTTCACGCCCTTGAAGCCGGTGCGTATTGCAACGGTGCCTGCCGCCATATTTCCTATCATCTTGGGGATAGTAAATACCGAAACCCTCTTGTTGCCCTTGTTGTGGTATGTCAGCATTTCCTCCTGCGTCGTTTCCATGCCGCCGATACCCGAGCCGATTATAACCGCACAGTCGTAAGGATCAAGGTCCTTGAAATCCGTGCCGCAGTCCTTCATTGCCCTGTCAGCCGCATATACCGCATACTGGGTAAGAATATCGGTACGGCGAAGCTCCTTCTTGTCAAAAAGGTCCTCTGCCGAAAAATTCTTAACGGACGCCTTTACATACTTCTCCTCGCTCTGTCCGGGGAACCATTCTTCAAGCGTAAAGCCGTGTCTGCCCTGGTCAAGGCTTGCCCAGAATTCTTCTGCGGTATTTCCTATGGGACTTGTAACGCCGACACCTGTAATTACTACTCTGTTCATTCGTCAAATTCCTTTCGGTAAAATTACATTGAAAGTCCGCCGCTTATCTCTATTACCTGTCCCGTAACATAGCTTGCGTCCTTGGAAGCGAGGAAGGAAACCACGCCTGCGATTTCTTCCACCTCGCCGCATCTTCTCATTGCTATCTGCTTAATCATAGCCTCTTTAAGCTCTGCGGGGAGCGCATCGGTCATAGCGGTGTTTATAAATCCGGGTGCTACCGCATTGCAGGTAATTCCTCTTGAGCCCAGCTCCTTTGCGGTGGTCTTGGTCATTCCGATAATTGCCGCCTTGGTTGCGGAATAGTTCATCTGTCCGGGGTTGCCGTACAGTCCCGCAACGCTTGCAAGGTTGATTATCTTGCCGCTTCTCTGCTTCATCATCACAGAGCCTGCAAACTTTGTCATATTGAATACGCTCTTCTGGTTTACCGCAACAACGAGGTCATAGTTTTCCTCGCTCATTCTTGCAAGCAGACCGTCACGTGTGATACCTGCGTTGTTTACCAGCACGTCAATGCTTCCGAAATCTGCCTTTACGCTCTTTACGAGAGCCTCGCACGCGTCATGCTTTGATACGTCCGCTATGTATCTGCGGCACTGTACGCCCTGCGCCTTTATCTTTTCTTCGATGTCGTTATTTTCAAAACAGGACTCGGCAATGTCGTTGAGCGCTATGTCATAGCCGTCGCTTGCCAGTCTTAACGCTATTGCCGCTCCGATGCCCCTTGCGGAGCCGGTTATTATCGCTGTTGCCATTTATTGTTTCCTCCTTGTGCCTTTGCCCTTTTATCTGTTCAGCAGCTTTTCAGCCTGTGCGAACATTTCCTCAATCATATCCTTTGCAGGCTCAATCTTGTTTACCATTCCGGCAATTGCGCCGCAAAGGAAGGAGCCCTCCTCAAGGTTGCCGTCCTGCACCGCCTTGCGCAGTGAGCCGAGAGTAATCTGCTCAAACTCATCGGGGGTGATTGTACCGTTCATCTCGCCGCTTGCAAGCTTCTTTGAAAACTTTGTCTTTACGTTTCTGCACGGGTGGCCTGTCGTTCTGCCCGTTACTATGCTGTCGGTATCCTTTGCGTCAATTACGAGCTGCTTGTATGTCGGGTGAATTTGACATTCCTCGGCCGCCAAAAATCTCGTGCCTACCTGTACGCCCTGCGCGCCGAGCATAAAGCTTGCCGCTATTCCTCTGCCGTCTGCAATTCCGCCCGCAGCGATTACGGGGATTGAAACCGCGTCCACTACCTGAGGCACAAGACACATGGTGGTGTTTTCACCGATATGGCCGCCCGACTCAGTACCCTCTGCGATAACCGCCGCTGCGCCGCTTCTTTCCATTCT
Source organism: uncultured Ruminiclostridium sp. (assembly GCA_944386545.1). Classification (GTDB taxonomy): domain Bacteria; phylum Bacillota; class Clostridia; order Oscillospirales; family Ruminococcaceae; genus Ruminiclostridium_E. The sequence continues at coordinate 104,009 of CALXBK010000001.1, read as the reverse complement.
TTTTGCAAGCGCTACGCTGGGTACTACGGGAATAACCTTAATGCCTGCGTTGTTCCACGCCTCCATGAATTTGCCGGGGTTGCCCGCGCCCGTTGTGATAACCGGCACATTTTCGTCAATGACGAGCTGTGCAAGGTCCTCGGCGTTGGGGCTCATAAGCATTATGTTCACACCAAAGGGCTTGTCCGTAAGGGACTTTGCCCTTCTTATCTGCTCTCTGAGATAATCTATGGGAGCTGAGCCGCCTGCTATAATTCCCACACCGCCCGCATCGGAAACTGCGGCGGCAAGCGTGCTTTCGGCTATCCACGCCATTCCTCCCTGAAAAATCGGATACTTGATACCCAAAAGCTTTGTGATTTCGGTTTCCATATTCTTTCCTTTCCTTTATATAAGATTAATACTCAAAAATCGTCGCTCCGTAGGTAAGACCTCCGCCGAAGCCGACAAGACAAATTCTCATGCCTCTTTTCAGTCTGCCCGCCTTGTCAAGCTCTGCAAGGCACATGGGTATGCAGGAGCTTGAGGTGTTTCCGTGCGTTTCAAGGTTGGTGTAAACCTTGCTTTCGTCAACATTCATCTTTTTTATCGCCGCCTGAATTATTCTCAGGTTTGCCTGATGAGGTACTACAAGGTCTATATCGTCCAGCGAAAAGCCGGAATCGGCACATATTTTTGCAACGGCTCCCGCCATTGCGTCAACGGCAAATTTGTATACCGCCCTGCCGTCCATCTGAAGGTAACGCTCCTTCTGCGGCGTGTCTATCTTGTCCTTGAGGAAGTCGTCCTCCTTATGGAAAGGGTTGTTTTTGTCATAATAAACCTTGCAGTAAAGGCTTTCAAGCATATCGCCCTCTGCGCCGGAATGGCTGTAATACAGCTTGTTTTCACCTTTCTGTACAACTACTGCGCCTGCGCCGTCGCCGAACAGTATACAGCTTCCTCTGTCCTCATAATCAATCTGATTTGTCAGACGTTCGCTCGCCATTACGAGAATAGTTTTGTACACATTCATCGCAAGATAGCTTCTTGCAAGGTCAAGCGCAGTTATAAAGCCCGTGCAGGCGGTATTTACATCAATGCACGCACAGGGCTGTGCGCCCAGAACATTCTGAATAAGACAGGCGGTGTTGGGGTAGAAGAAATCGGGAGTGCAAGTGGAAACAATAATGCAGTCAATGTCCTTGGGGGTAAGTCCCGCATTTTCAACAGCCTGTCTGCCCGCCTGTGCGCCCATCATGAAGTTGGGAGTAGAGCTGCTTATTTTGCGCTCCTTTATTCCCGTGCGGGTGGTAATCCACTCATCGGAGGTGTCGATAAACTTTGCGAACATTTCGTTGGTCGCTGTCGTATCGGGTACATATTCGCCCGTACCGAGTATTGTAATGCCGTCCATAATCCTTTTCCTTTCACAGCGTTTTGACATCGCTGAACCGATTGTATTTTAAAGGTAATTTATGTGTTGATTTTATTTCCGGTTTGTTGTATAATATTTTCATGCGGTTGGCACGGCGGTGTTTTAAAGACACCGACAGCTGTACTCTATTCTATCCGAATTATTTTAATTTAATTTAAACCGTAAAAAATGCCGTACACTTCATTTTACTCTATTCGGCATGGTTTTGTCAACAGTTATTTGCTTTTTTGTGAACAGAACGCCGTAAAATGTTGTTTTTTTAATTGTATTTTCTGCAATATGCGGCAATATATGACAGTAAGGAGAAGCTATTTATGACAAACACAGCAAAAACAGTATTTTTATTTTCCGGACAAGGCTCTCAGTACAAGGGCATGGGCAAGGAGCTTTACGACGCATTTGCCGAATGTAAGAGCGTTGCCGAGCTTGGCAGTGAAATCCTCGGCTTTGACATTGCAAAAATGATGTTTGAAGCAGAAGAAGGCGAGCTTTCCCGTACTACCGTTTCACAGCCCGCAATACTCACAATGTCCCTCATGGCGCTTGAAGCGGCAAAGCTCAAAGGTATTTCCGCAAATGCGGTCGCAGGTCATTCGCTGGGCGAATATGCGGCTATGGCGGCTTGCGGTATGCTCACCTACGAAAACGCCTTCAAAGCAATCAAATACAGAAGCGAGGCTATGGACAAGGCGGCGTCGGCAAATCCCGGCGGCATGGCGGCGGTCCTCGGACTTAAAGCGGACGATGTGGCGGCAGTATGCAAGGAGATAGAGGACGGCGGGGATTATGTCACGCCCGTAAACTACAATTCTCCCGTGCAGACTGTTATTGCAGGCACGACAGACGGCATTGCAAAGGCAAAAGAAGCGCTTGCGGCAAAGGGCGCAAAGAGAATTGTTCCGCTTGCGGTTTCTGCGGCATTCCACTCAAAGCTGATGAACGGCGCGGCAGAGGTATTTTTACAAAAGGCAAAGGATATTCCTTTCAACGCACCCGAAAAGGATTTCTACTGCAACGTATACGGCGAAAAGCTGACGGATTTCTCGGATATGCCCTCATACCTTGCAAAGCATATCTGCTCACCCGTAAAATTCACCTCGGAGCTTGCGGCGCTCAGTGCGGCAGGCTATGACACCTACATCGAGCTCGGCCCGGGCAAGGTGCTTACGGGGCTTGTAAAGAAAACCCTCGATGACGTTACGGCAATAAATATCGAAAACCTTGAAACCCTTGAAAAAGCGGAGAATATCTGATGGATTTTTTTGCAAGCCTTACGGCTCTTGACTTATCCGTACTTGATTTTATCAGAAACACCCTTCAAAGCGTGTTCGGCGACATTGTGATGATTATTGTCACCGGCACGGGCGAATGGGGAGCAATCTGGCTTGCGGCGGCGCTTATCTGCCTGTGCTTTCCGAAAACACGAAAGGCGGGCATTGCGGTAATCGTCGCAGTGATACTCGGAGCTGTGACGGGAGAGCTGCTGCTTAAAAATATCATAGCCCGTCCCCGCCCGTTTCAGGTAAATGAGGCAATACAGCTTATCATCCCGCCCCCGTCGGGCTATTCCATGCCGTCGGGACATACCTGCTCGTCCTTTGCGGCGGCAACGGTGCTGGCTTATTTTATCCCAAAGCTGTCATTCCCCGTTTACGCCTATGCCTCGCTTATCGCATTTTCGAGAATGTATCTGTACGTGCATTACCCCTCGGACGTCATCTGCGGGGGACTGCTCGGCGCGGCGTGCGCCTTTGCTGCAATAATGGCGGTAAAATACGTTTATGAAAGGTTCGGAAAAAATAACTCCGACAACCCTCAACAAAAGAAAGGAACTTTTTAGAATGTCCAACGTCAAAACGCTGAAATACGGCATACTCGGTTATCCTCTCGGACATACCCTGTCGCCGCAAATTCACAAAAGACTTTTTGAAATAAGAAACGAAAACGCAGAATATTCGATATACGAAATCCCCCCCGAAAGGCTGACGGAAAATTATCCCCTGTTAAAATCCCTCAGCGGCTTTAATATCACAATTCCTCATAAATTAAGCATACTTGATTTCTGCGACAGCCTTGACCTGTCCGCAAAGCGCTATTCAAGCGTAAACTGCATTGACGTAAAGAACGGCAACGCTGTCGGCTACAATACCGACTGCCTGGGCTTTCTCAAAACGATAGAGGCGATGGGCGCGTCCTTTGAAAAAACTCTCCTGCTGGGCTGCGGGGGCGTGGGCAGAATGATGGCGATAGAGGCCCTTATGCACGGGGCTGTGCTTACCGTTGCCGTCAGAGAAGCGGATCTTGCCGACACGGAAAAATTCTGCGGCGAGCTTAAAAGGACCTACGGCCTTGACAAGGTCAGCCTTTGCCTTTTAAAGGACGCAAGGGGCGACTTTACGCTTGTTGTAAATTCCACGCCCGTCGGAATGTACCCCAATACCGATAACTGCCCCTTGGATAACCCTGCGGCGGAAAGTATAACCGCCGACGCTTTGTTTGATGCAATTTACAATCCCGGCAAAACAAAGCTGATGGAGCTTTTTGAAAAAAAGGGTACTGAGAAAATAAGCGGCGGTATGTCCATGCTTGTATGGCAGGCGGCACAGGCGCAGACTATCTGGAGCGGCTTTGAATACACAAACGAACAGATAGCCGCAATAGTAAATGAAATGTCGGAGCTTGTCTGATGAAACCTATATATCTTTGCGGCTTTATGGGCTGCGGAAAAAGTCATATCGGCAGAGTGCTGGCAGTCAAAAGCTGTGCGGTATTCATCGACCTTGACAGATACATCGTTCAGCAGCAGGGCATGAAGATACCCGAAATATTTGAAAAATACGGCGAGCCTCATTTCAGAGAGCTTGAAGCGGAGTATATTAAACGCTTCAGGGGCAGAACGGTTATAGCTACGGGCGGCGGTGCGCTGCTTCGGGATAAGACCGCCGAATTTGCCCGTGAGAACGGCTATGTCGTATTTCTGAACACCGATTTTGAAATCTGCTACGAGCGCATAAAGGGCGACAAAAACCGTCCTCTCGCCGTAAGCAGCACAAAGGAGCAATTAAACCGGCTGTATGATATGCGCTTTCCGATTTACCGCAAAAACAGCACCTTTGAGGTTGCGGCAAACGGCAGCGACAGGCAGATAGCCGATACGATACTCTCTCTTATCGAACAGGCAGAGCAAAAGGAAAAGAAAAAGAAGATACTCAACAACTGAAAACGGAAGGAACAGCCATGCTGATTTACAACGCCGACATTCTGACAATGGCGGATAAGAATTACAAAAACGGCTTTATAGCCATAGAAAACGGAAAGATTACAAAGGTCGGGGATATGAGCGAGCTTGACGCTCAGATAACAGACAGTGACATAAACGCCGACGGCAGGCTCTGTCTGCCCGGCTTTATCGACGCGCATACCCACATAGGCGTGTGGGAGGACGGACTTGCGTTTGAGGGCGACGACGGCAACGAGGATACCGACCCTGCTACCCCGCATTTAAGGGCAATCGACATGATAAATCCCTGCGACCGCTGTTTTGACGAGGCGGCAAGGGCGGGCGTTACCTCCGTCATCTGCGGCATGGGAAGCGCAAACCCCATAGGCGGCGGCTTTCTTGCGATGAAAACCGCAGGCTCAAAGCGTATAGACAAACTGATAATAAAATCCCCCGCCGCGATAAAATTTGCGCTGGGCGAAAATCCCAAAGGCGTGTACAAAGACAAGGACAGCGCGCCCGTTACCCGTATGGCGACGGCGGCGATTATAAGGGAACAGCTGTACAAGGCAAAGCGTTACCTTGACGATATGACGGAGTATGAAAGCTCCCTCGGCACAGACGAGGAGAGCGAGCTTCCGGAATACGACGCAAAGTGCGAGGCGCTTCTGCCGCTTTTAAAAAGGGAGCTTCCCGCACATTTCCATTGCCACAGGGCGGACGATATTTTCACCGCGATACGAATAGCAGATGAATTTAACCTTTATTATGTACTGATACACGCAACCGAGGGACACCTTATAGCAGACGAGCTGAAAGAGGAAAACGCAAGGGCGATAATAGGCCCCGTGCTGTGCGACCGCAGTAAGCCCGAGCTTCGCAATCACACGATAAATGCGGCGGCACAGCTTTATAAGGCGGGCGTCCGTTTTTGTATCTGCACAGACCACCCCGTTGTGCCCGAGCAGTATCTTCCCCTCTCGGCGGCGCTTGCCGTAAAGGGCGGACTTCCGTATTACGAGGCTCTGAGGGCGATAACAATTTACCCTGCTCAAATCGGCGGAATATCAGACCGCACGGGCAGTATTGAAGCGGGCAAGGACGCAGATATTCTGATATTCTCCTGCGATCCGCTTGCGGCAACCTCACAGCCCGACACGGTAATAATAGACGGAAAAATATTCGGTATGACAAAGTAGGCGTATGGGAGAAGAGGTAACGCTATGAGGGCAGGGAAAATAATCGGCATAACGGCGGCGGTGATAATCATACCCGCAGTAATAATAAGCGCAATTTACTTTCTGCTCCCTGCGCTGGGGCTTTCAGCGGAATACTTTTATTTTGCGGCTGACAGCGCTTCAAATACCCAAGCAGAGCTTACGCCCGACGAGCTTATTTCTTACAGGCATAAGTATTCCGACGCAGTTTCGGATTATTACTTCTCCACACTTTCCGACAGCGACAAGGCGGTTTACAACGCTGTCGCCTATGCCGCCGACAACGGTTACAGCTATATACTTATTCCCGAAAAGAGGATAGACAGCGCTGTGCATATGTCGGAAATCATGGCGGCGCTCAGCTGTGACAGCCCGTTTATCGCCCACAACTACACCGTTGACGGACGCCTTACCTTAGAGCCGTGCAACAAAAACGGCGCAGTTATGCTCAGCCTTGAGCTTAAAACTCTCGGCAAGGAATACGCAAAGCGGCGGCAGGAGGCATACGATAAGGCAAAGGAGCTTGTCGCTTCTCTCCCTGCGGAATGTGATACCGAAATTGAAAAGTCGCTGTACCTGTACGAATATGTTGTAAGAAACATTGATTATGTCACGGGCAGTTACTCTGCCGACAATGTTCCCATTGCGGACGCCCTGCTTGACGGCGTGGCTGTCTGCGACGGATATTCGGATACGGTTACCCTGCTGTTCAACCTGTGCGGCATAGAAACCGCCTCGGTAAACGGAGTAAACAGAAACGGCAACCACGCCTTAAACTTCGCCTTTATAGACGGAGAATACTATTACTTTGACGCAACGGCGGATTCCTGTCAGCCCACAAGAGATTACGGCGTGTTTTACTATGGCATGTCATGGGATACCGCCTACAGCTTTTTCACCTTTGATTCAAAGCAGTCCCCGCTTATTCCTGCGGCAAAAAACACTCTTGCAGACGATATTGCCGATATGACCGCAGAAAATGTGTCGGAGCAAGCGGCACAGCAGGCGGCTGATATTATCGGAGAAAAAGGCAGGGTGCTTATCTACACCGGCGACAGCCTTGACGATACTCAGTCACAGCAGCTTTTCCGCAAAATTTCTTCCCTTACCGTTTGTAAAAAGGCGCTCAGCGCAAACGGCATTACGCTGATAACGGCGACAGGCTGAAACAGGAGAATATATGCAGCTTAACATTGTACTTATCGAGCCTCAAATACCGCAAAATACCGGCAACATTGCCCGTACCTGTGCGGTAACGGGGGCAAGGCTTCATTTGGTTGAGCCGATGGGCTTTAAAATCGACGACAGAAAATTAAAGCACGCAGGGCTTGACTACTGGCACTATCTTGATATATCCTATTATAAGAACACCGAGGAATTTTTTGAAAGGAACACCGGCGGCGAGTTTTACTACTTCACCACCAAGGGGCAGAACAAATATTCCGACGTAAAATACCCCGACCGGGTGTTTTTGGTATTCGGCAGAGAGGATAAGGGACTGCCCGAGGACCTGCTGTTTAAAAACAAGAGCCGCTGCGTCAGAATACCGATGATAAACGAAATGCGCAGCCTGAACCTCTCAAACAGCGTTGCAATCGGCGTGTACGAAACGCTGAGGCAATGGGACTTCCCCGAGCTTCAGAATTTCGGCTCGCTTACAAAATACGACTGGAGCAACGCAGAATAATTTCATCAGCAATAGTTTTTAAATTATCAAAGTGACGAAAGGAAAAATTAAATGAAAATCAAGCTAATTACCGACAGCGCAAGCGACCTGCCCGCGGCAGAGGAACTAAGATACGGCATAGACGTTATGCCGTTCGACATCACTCTCGGCGATAAAAGCCTCAGAGAAAGAGTTGACTTTACTCCGCAGGAATTTCTTGAGATGATAGACAAATCGGAGTATATCCCCAAAACCTCTCAGATTACGACAATCCGCTTTGAGGAAAAGTTCATGAAGTATTACGAGGAGGGCTATGATGCGCTTATCTTCGTGCTGATAAATTCAACCGGCTCAAAGACGTATGAAAATGCGGTGCTTGCAAAGGAAACCTTCCTTGCGAAGCATCCGGAAGCGGCAAAGATGAGGATAGAAATTCTCGACAGCCATTGCTACTCCGTCGGCTACGGCTACCCCCTTGTCGAAGCGGCAAAGAAGCTTGAAGCGGGACAGGATATAGACATGGTAATCGCATATCTCAACGATATGTTCAACAACTGCGAGATTTATCTCATAGGCTTCGGTCTGCGCCACATGAAAAAGTCGGGCAGAATAAGTGCGGCGGCGGCGTTCCTGGGCGAGCTTATGGGACTTAAACCCCTTATCTCCCTTATTGACGGAGAAAGTGCGGTTGTAAAGAAATCAAGGGGCGAGAAAAACGCGATAAGCGATGCGGTTGAATATATTTCCTCCCGTGCAATCCCCGAAACGCCCTGGCAGGTGCTTCGTACCTGTATGCCCGAGCAGGAGGACGAATTTATAAGGCAGTACACCGCAAAGACAGGCAGAGCGCCCGCAATGATAAGCACCGCAGGCGCAGCTGTTGCAAGCAACACAGGCCCTTATGTAATCGGCATAGTTATCAGGGGCGAGGCAAGAAGATAAAATTCAAGGGAAATTTGACATATCAAAAGCGATGTGATATAATTATTTGTGTATATTCAAATCACCGTTGCCGCAATAGGAGTGGATATGTCAACGAAATTTCCAAAAAAACTTATACAGCTCCCTCTCACCCTTCTGCGAGTTCTTTTATCGCTGTTGGTGCTTGCAGGGCTTGTCGCCGTTATGACGGCGGCAGTTGCGCTTATTGCCTCGGGCATGACTGCGCTTCCTGCGGGGGCGGTAAGACTTATCGGTATAGAGAGAATTTTTGTCTCGGATTTCTCTGCGCTTACAATGACGCTTTTCGGAGCCGGATGCCTTTTGCTCGGAGTGGGACTTATATTGCTGTGCGCTGTAAAGCTCTGTCCTTTATCGGCGGGATTTGTATACCGGCTTTTTTCAAGGCGTGACGAAAAATGAAGCTGTCAAAGCTGATAAAATTCAGGCATATCAAAACCCAAAAGCTTACCCGACTTCAGATAGTAATGCGGCTGTGCATTATTTTGGGCGTTGTGTTCCTGCTCGGTGCGGCGGCGAGCCTTGCATTTCTTCAACATGAGCATACAAGCGGCATAAAAACGGGCGCGCAGAGCTTTCCCTTTACGGAATACATAACGGTTGAAACTACCGACGTGCCGGTTTACATATCCGAATCCGAGGACGAAAATATTCACATTTCCTATGTTTCGGATACCGAGATAAGCATAACCGAGCAAAACGGCAGACTGATAATAGAGCAGATACCCGATTTTGTCATACCGCTTTTTTCGCTTGAAGCCTTTTCACGGAAAATAGAAATTGCTCTGCCCAAAACGCATTATAAAAGCGTAAATCTTTATACTGCGGCGGCAAGGATAACCTGCGGCGAGCTTGACGCTCATGCGGTGGGGATAAAATGCAAAAGCGGCGGCGTTGAGATAAAAAAGCTCTCCTGCGGCGGTATTTTCACAATGGAAAACGACACGGGAAGCTCCGAAATAGGAATAACCGCCTTTTCTTCAGGCAAGCTGAAAAATTCGTCGGGAGAGATAAATTTCAGCTTTTCCTGTCCTGTCAATGCCGTGGTTTCATCCGGAAGCCGCTGTTATGTAAACGGCGTTGCGGCTTCGGCAAGTGCGGATACCTCACAGGAAAACAGCTTTATAATAACAAGTCCCTCGGGAAGGGTAAGGATAAACAAGCCCGACTGATACAGTCAAGACTTTAAGATATGTTTCTTTGCATCACGGGATGCTAAAATATACGGCATAACAACACAAGCTGTCACAGGCTATTAAGGGAGGAACAGTCAATGAAAAGTGTAAAGCAGAATTTTACCATTACAATACCCGAAAAGTCGGGTTACATGGACCTTACCGACGATGTAATGGAATGCATACGCCGCGCCAACATCAAGACGGGATTTTGCACGGTGTCAACCATGCACACAACCGCTTCGGTATTCACTGCGACAAACGACGCCGATACGCTCGGCGAATATCTCAAATTCTATGAAAAGCTCACAACTCTTGCGGCAGAGGCTCTGCGCCCCGCTTTATGCCATCAGCTTGCAGGCAGAAGCGTAATCTGCCCTATCTATGACGGCGAGCTGTCGCTGGGACTTTCACAGTTCATCATTTACATGGACTTTGACGGCAACCGCGAAAAGAACGTTGAGATAAACATAATAGGAGAATAATTTTTAAGGATAAATAATGCTTTCGGTTGTAATACCTGCGTATAACGAGCAGGAGAATATCCCCGCCGCCGCAGAAAGGCTCGGAGAAATTCTGAGCTTTTGCTGTGACTATGAGCTTATCTTTGTAGACGACGGCTCAAGGGACGGCACCTGGGGGATTATTTCCTCTTTCGCACAGACAAACAGTAACATAAGAGGATTGCGCTTTTCGAGAAATTTCGGCAAGGAGAGCGCAATTTTTGCGGGACTTAAAGCGGCACGGGGCGACTGCGTTGCGGTGATGGACTGCGATTTACAGCACCCGCCCGAGCTTCTTGCAAAAATGTACGCCGCCTGGCAAAACGGCGCGCAGGTGGTGGAGGCGGTAAAGGCTTCAAGAGGCAAGGAGGGCTTTATGTACAAGCTCTTTGCAAAGAGCTTCTACCGCATTATGAAAAACAGCTCCAATATAAATCTTGACGGCGCAAGCGACTACAAGCTGATGGACAGAAAGGTTGTAGACGCTCTCAACGACCTGCCCGAAAGGCTGACCTTCTTCAGGGCGCTTTCAAGCTGGGTGGGCTTTAGGACGGAGCGCATAACCTTTGACGTTGCGCCGAGAAACGCAGGCAAGACAAAGTGGTCGTTCAGAAAGCTGTTTCGCTATGCTTTAAGCTCAATAACCAGCTTTACAAATCTCCCGATGCAGATTATCACCGTATCGGGAATACTGTTTTTTATTTTTGCTGTTATACTCGGCGTGCAGACTATCGTCAACTTCTGCATGGGTACTGCGGCGGACGGATTTTCAACCGTCATACTGCTTTTGCTTACAATAGGAAGTATTTTAATGCTCGGAATAGGAATAATAGGCTACTATCTGAGCAAAATTTACGAGGAAATAAAACAGCGTCCCCGATACATCATAGCCGATGAAGCGGGAGCGCAAAAGGACAAAAAAGGAGATAAATGAGCGCAGTTAAACAAAAATTGCTTTCTTTACGGCATACCTGCTATAAAAACGGATATATTTTTGCGGCGTTTCTTATTCCCGTACTGCTTATGGCGGCGTGCTATGCCGTTTTCGGGGTTTATCCGATGGGAGACGAACGATCGGTGCTCGCTCTTGACTTAAACGCCCAGTATGTCTTTTACTTCGACTACATTCACGATGTGATAAGAAACGGCGAAAGCCTTATGTACAGCTGGAGCCGCAACCTTTCGGGAGAATTTTTTGGGATAATAGGCTATTACCTTGCAAGCCCGTTCAATATCATTGTGTGGCTGTTCCCACGCTCAATGATAACCGAGGGACTGCTTTGCATGATACTTGCAAAATTCGGAGCGTGCGGCGTTACCTTCTCGCTTTTTGCGCATAGATCCATGAAGCTGTCAAAGACGGTTTCGGCAATATTTGCACCGCTTTACGCAATGTGCGCCTACATGGTGGTGCAGACAATGGACCCCATGTGGCTGGACTGCGTTATTGCCCTGCCGTTTGTTTGCTTCGGTATAGATTCGCTGATACGGGAAAACCGTTTCAGACTGCTTGCAGGCTCGCTTGTATACTGCTTTGTTGCAAACTTCTACATCGGCTTTATGATAGCGATTTTTGCGGTGCTTTACTTTCTTTGCCGCTTTTTTTCCCTTTGCGAATACAAAGAAGCAAAGGCGAGGACCATAGCGCTGCGCTTTGCGGGCAAGGGCTCGCTGTTTGCAATCAGCGGCATTGCCTCTGCTCTTATGAGCGCATTTATGCTGCTGCCTGTTTATAATTCGCTCCAAAACGGAAAATTTACCTTTACAAATCCCGATTATTCACTCAAGAATAATTTTGAAATAGCCGATATATTTACCAAGCTTTTCCCTAACACTTATGACACGGTACGCATGGAGGGTATGCCCTTCATATACTGCGGCTCGATAGCCCTTATTCTTGCCGCCGTGTATTTCTGCTGCGCCGATATTCCTTTTAAGAGAAAGCTGGGCAGCGGCGTGCTTTTAGGGACGCTTGCCGTATCAATGTACGTGCGTCCCGTGGATATGCTGTGGCACGGCGGACAGATGCCGAACTGGCTTCCCTACCGCTATTCCTTTATAATCTCCTTCCTTATTGTCGCTATGGCGGCGTATGCCTTTGAAAAGCTTGACGGAATAAAGAGGAAATATCTCGGCATTATCACAACGGCATATATTCTGCTGATAATTTATATTGAAGCGCAGGATACCGTGATAACCGCCCTTGATGACGGCGGCAGAGAGGTCTTTGACGGAATAACCGTTGCGCTTCCTGCGATATTCTTTATTGCGGCGGCAGGTATCTGCGTATATGCCTTAAAGCGATTTGCAAATACCAAAAGGCTCACTAAGACAGCTGCCGTCATACTGGCGTCGGCGATATGTGCGGAGCTTTGCTTCAACGCAACCAACACCCTTGAAAAAATGCACAAGGATATAGTTTTCTCAACAAGAGAGAGCTATCTTGACGTAATACTTCCGCTAAGGGAAAAGGTAGAGCAGATAAAGGAGAACGACGACGGCTTTTACCGCATTGAGAAGAATTTCTTCCGTTCGGTAAACGATCCGATGGCGGTGAATATGTACGGGCTTTCCCATTCCAGCAGTACGCTCAATCAAAAGGCGATTGATATGCTGGGCTACTTCGGCTTTACCTCAAACGGCCATTACAGCCGCTTTTCGGGAAATACTCCCCTCACCTGCGATATTTTCGGCGTAAGGTATGTTTTAAGCTGTCCTGATAACAATACGTCAAACATTTATTCTGCGGACGATATAACCGCCGAGCTTAATGCCGACGCACTTCCGATAGGCTATCTTACAAGCTCAAATATAATGTCGCTTGAGCTTGTCAGATACAAGCCCTTTGAAAATCAGAACAGCGTGCTTTCCGCAATGAGCGGCGACTACGGCGAATATTTCACCCTGTTTGAGCCTGACGGCGAGCCTGTCGCCAAAAACTGCACCAAGGGCAATTTTGAGGGCGGCCATATCGGCTTTACAAACGCAACCGGCGACGCCTCGGTAACGTATAACCTCACCGTACCCAAAAGCGGAAAGGTGTATATGTATCTGCCCACCGACTATCAGAGAGAGGTATACTACTATGTAAACGACAGCTATAAGGGCGTTTGCTTTGAAAGCGACAACCACAATATAAAGCTGCTGGGAGAATTTAGCGAGGGCGATGAGATAGAACTCAGACTTGACCTTAAAAAGAGCGATTTATATTACAAACAGCCTCAGTTTGCAGTATTTGACGAAACGGCAGAGCAAAATGCCGTTGCGCTTCTTGCTGAAAAGAACCGCGATACCGTTGTCACCAAAAACAGCTCCACCGATATTACCTTTGAAGTAACTGCGGGCGAGAGCGACGTGCTGTTCACCACTATCCCTGCCGAAAAGGGCTGGAGCGTATATGTTGACGGCGAGCAGGTAAATTACGAAACCGCCTTTAACATAGAGCTTGAAACGGGCGAGGACGAAAACGGCAACCCGATTACCGAAAAGCAGGGTACACTTATTGCAATTCCCTTATCACAGGGTTATCACAAGGTTGAGTTAAAATTCTTTACTGCGGGACTTAGTCTCGGATTTATTCTCACCGCTGTGGGCATAATTCTCTTTGTCGGCATGATTTTTGTATATCTCAGACTTAAAAAACCCGTAAAGCTTGCCGCAGATACCAACGCCCTCACAGAGGATAACGCCGATGATACGGATAATTCCGACGGTGCAGCGGAAAACGCCGATGACAAGGACTGCTTCGCCGACATTCCGGACGATAAGGATAACGGCGCTGAAAGCTGACCTTGCGGCGGACGCTAATCAAGACGATATTCAATAAGGGGCTTGCCCCGTCATTATAACATTCCCGAAAGGACTGACGCAATTGATTCTTGCGATTGATGTAGGAAATACCAATATAGTTTTCGGAGGCTTTGAGGACGATGAGCTTAAATTCATCTCACGCCTTGACACCAAGGTTTCCCGTATGGAGGATCAGTACGCAATAAAGCTGAAGGATATTCTTTCTCTTTACGGCTTTGACAGCAAGGATGTGACGGGCTGTATAATCTCGTCCGTTGTTCCCCCTGTCACACAGCAGCTTAAAAACGGCGTACAGAAGCTGTGCAAGGTTGATCCTGTCATAGTCTGCCCCGGTATAAAGACGGGACTTAATATAAAGATTGACGATCCTTCCATTTTGGGAAGCGATCTTGCGTGTGCGGCGGTTGCGGCAAAGAATATGTACCCGCTTCCCTGCATTTTTGCCGATGTAGGCACCTGCCTTAAAATATTCGTTCTCGACAAGGACGGCTCGCTTCTGGGCGGCGCAATTGCCCCCGGTCCGAGGCTTTCCTTTGAGGCGCTGTCGGGTAAAACCGCCTCGCTTCCGCTTGTCGGCGCAGAGCCTGTCGAAAGGGTAATAGGCACAAACAGCCCCGACAGTATGCGTTCCGGCGTAATAGTCGGCACAGCCTGCATTATAGACGGTATGATTGAACGCTTCGAGCAGACGATCGGACAGAAAACCGACATAGTCGCAACGGGAGGCTATGCGGAGCTTATCGCTCCCCACTGCAAAAGGGAGCTTACCGTAAATCCCGATTTAGTTTTAGAGGGTCTGCACATCATCTATAAAAAGAACAGAAAAAAGTAACTCTTTTTGTAAAAACGATGTGTAAAATATAAAACCCTGCGAGGCACTCCGTGACGGGAGGCTTCAGCAAAGGAGAATAAAAATGTCAACAGCAAACACAACAAATCAAAACACAAGTATGTTAAGTACCAAAAGGGGCAGGACACTAATGCTTGCACAGCTCGGAGTACTGACAGCAATCCTGCTTATTTTCGAATTTACGGGAATAGGTATGATTAAAATCGGACCGGTCGAAATGACCATTATGATGATCCCCGTTATAATCGGAGCGATCTCGCTCGGGCCTGCTGCGGGCGGAATACTCGGCGGCGTGTTCGGGCTGCTCAGCTTTTACGAATGCTTCGGCAAAAGCGTGTTCGGCGTTCTGCTTTTCGGAATAAATCCGTGGGCTACAGCCTTTATGTGCATTGTCCCGAGAATACTGGCGGGCTTTCTTACCGGTCTTATTTTTAGCGGACTTAAAAAAATTGACCGCACAAAGCTTATATCCTTCGGTATTGCGGGACTTTCGGGCGCATTGCTCAATACTCTGCTCTTTATGGGCTCGCTGGGAATATTCTTTTTCGGAGATCCCGCTTTTATTTCAGCAATGCAGGAATGGCAGATGCCTACCGAGAATTTCTTTGCGCTTTGCGTCGTACTTGTAGGTGTCAACGGCGTTGTCGAAGCGCTTGTATGCTTTATTACAGGCTCTGCTATTGCTAAGGCGGTCGTAAAATTTATAAACAAAATGTAAAAAATGCGGTTTGCCGCAAATTCATACAAAGGAACGGAACAGTCAGACATGGACAACAACTTTTTAGCCGAGCTGCTTTTCGGCGACGTCAAAACCACGCCCGATGAAATTTTTGCAAAATATCCGCCCCGCACTCTGCCTGAAAAGGCGGCGGTGACGAGATTTGCTCCCAGCCCCACAGGCTTTATGCACATAGGAGGACTGTATGCGGCGCTTGTATCAATGCTCACCGCAAAGCAGTCGGGCGGCGTTTTCTACTTAAGGCTTGAGGACACCGATAAAAAGCGTGAGGTCGAGCACGGCGCAGATGAGATAATAACCTCGCTTGCAAAATACGGCGTTATCTTTGACGAGGGGGCGGCGGCGGACGGTGAAGCTGAAAAGGGAAATTACGGTCCGTACAGACAAAGCCTCCGCCGCGGGATATATCAGACCTTTGCAAAGGAGCTTGTAAGACAGGGACTTGCATATCCCTGCTTTTGCTCGGCAGAGGAGCTTGACGAAATAAGAGCAAAGCAGGAAGCTGAAAAAGCGGATATAGGCTATTACGGCGAATATGCGAAGTGCCGCAGTCTGACAATTGAGCAGATTGAGCAGAACATAAAAGCGGGCAGGGAATTTGTCCTGCGTCTTAAATCCGACGGAAGCGCAGAAAACAAGATAATCTGCCGTGACATTATCCGCGGTAAGATAGAAATGCCCGAAAACATCACCGACGTGGTACTGCTCAAATCCGACGGCATACCCACCTATCACTACGCGCACGCCGTGGACGATTTTCTGATGGGTACTACTCATGTAATAAGGGGCGACGAGTGGATAAGCTCCTACCCCATTCACGAGCAGTTATTCAAGGTAAGCGGCTTTAAAATGCCCCTCTACGCTCATATAGCTCCTATTATGAAGCTTGACGGCGGCGAAAACAGAAAGCGCAAGCTCAGCAAGAGAAAGGACCCCGAGGCAAGCGTATCCTTCTACGCAAACGCGGGCTTTCCTGCCGAGTCGGTGCTTGAATATCTTATGACGATAGCAAACTCCGGTTATGAGGACTGGCGCATGAAAAACCCCGACGCCGATATGTCTGAATATAAATTTAAGCTCGAAAAAATGCCCGTCAGCGGTGCGCTGTTCGATATGGACAAGCTCGCAAGCGTAAGCAAGGACGTTATAGCAAAGATGAGCGAGGAGCGCCTTGCAAAGGAAATTACCCTCTGGGCAAGTGTGCATGACGAAAAGCTCAGCGCCTTTATTACCGCCTCTCCCGAAAAGTTTGCGGAGAGCATAAGCCTGTGGAAGTACAACGGCAAAAAGGTGCGCAAGGACATTGCAAAGTGGAGCGACTTAAGCGCGATGTTCCCGTATCTCTACTCAAACGACGAGATAACCGAATACGAGTTTGACGAAAGGATAAGCGACAGCGACAGACGTGAATTTTTGAACGCCTACATTGCCGCATACAACCATGACTGCGACAGCTCGCAGTGGTTTGCCGATGTCAAGACTATCGCAGAGCCTCTCGGCTTCTGTCCCGACATCAAGGCGTATAAGGCTTCTCCCGACGGCTTTAAGGGCTCGGTAGCGGACGCCTGTGCGATACTCAGAGCCGCAATAACCGGCAGAAAAAATTCCCCCGATTTGTATTCCATTATACAGCTTTTGGGCAAGGAAGAAACAGTTAAACGGCTTTCCAAGGCGGCAAAGTAAAACAAACAATAATCCCCGACGATATACTCTACCGTCGGGGATTTTCATATTATCCGCCCCAGTATTTGCGGTCAAGGCTTCTGAAGCTTATCGCAGAGGCAATATCCGCCTTGCGTATTACCTCGCTTGCCGATAGGTCTGCACAGGTGCGGGCAACCTTTAATATTCTGTCATAGGCTCTTGCGGAAAGTCCGAGTCTGTCAAAGGACTCTGCAAGCATATCCTCTGCTTCTGCTGTCAGCGGGCACATTTCTCTTAAATATCCGGGCGTAATGCGGGAATTTGAGCGTATATCAGTACCCTCAAAGCGTTTTTTCTGTACTTCTCTTGCACGCTGTATTCGCTCAAGTATGGCGCTGCTCGGCTCGCCCTTTTGCATATTGCTAAGCTCGTTGTAGGCAAGCTGGGGCACTTCTGCCTGTATGTCTATCCTGTCTAAGACAGGGCGGCTTATCTTGCCGAGATAATTTTGTATCATTCTCTGAGTGCAGGTGCATTTTGCCTTAGGGTTGCCGAAATTTCCGCAGGGACAGGGATTCATTGCCGCTACAAGCATTATGTCACACAGGTACGTAACAGAGCCCTGCGCTCTCGATATGGTTATTACCCCGTCCTCAAGCGGCTGGCGCAAAGCTTCAAGCGTGCGGCGGTCAAATTCGGGAAGCTCGTCCAAAAACAGCACGCCGTTATGCGCAAGGGAAATTTCGCCGGGCTTCGGCACGCTTCCTCCTCCTATAAGCCCTACCGCAGAGGCGGTATGTGAAACGCTTCTGAACGGCCTTACGGCGACAATCGGCTTTTCGCTGTCAAGCTGTCCTGCGATTGAGTGTATGCTTGTCGTTTCTATGCTCTCGTCAAAGCTCATCGGCGGGAGTATCGAGGGCAGGCGTTTTGCCATCATGCTTTTGCCCGTACCGGGAGGACCTATAAGCAGGACGTTATGAAAGCCTGCCGCCGCCACTTCAAGCGCCTTTCTTGCAAAGTGCTGTCCCTTTATATCCTCAAAATCCTCTGTTTCAAATACCGATTCGGGCGGCTTGTAAGCGTCAGCGGGTGCAATTGGCTTTTTGCCCGTGAAATGCCGTACCAGCGACGCTATATTGTCAACGCCGTACACCTCAAGCCCGTCCACAACAGACGCTTCTCGTGCGTTTTGTGCGGGGAGAAACAGCTTTTTTATACCTCTCTTTTTCGCTTCAATCGCCATGCCGATTGCGCCGTTTGTAAACACGAGCGAGCCGCCGAGCGACACCTCTCCGAGAAAGGCGCAGTCGGAAAGATTTTCGGGGATAATCCCATTTACCGAAAGAATAGCCGCAATTATGGCAAGGTCGTACATCGAGCCGCTTTTTTTGACATCGGCAGGCGCAAGATTTACCGTTATACGCTGTCCCGAAATATTGATGTTCATTCCCGACAATGCGCCGCGTATACGCATTTTGCTCTCCTGCACCGCAAGGTCGCCCAGTCCCACTATGTCAAAGGCGGGCTGACCTCTTGATGTGATGATTTCCGCAGTTACCAAAAAGGCGTTCATTCCGAACAGCCCCACCGCATAAACCTTGCCGAACATTTTATATTCCCCCTTGCCGCATTACTGTCTTACTAAATTATACAGCATTTCCCGACACTTTTCAACACAAATTTTTGCTTTATCTTCCTTTGACGTCAGAATTTCACAACGTATGTATATAAAAGCCTTTACTGTTAAAAATAGAGTTGCAAGAATTATTTTTATGCGAAAGGACTATACAATGGAAAAGATAAAATTTGCAAAAATCAGAAAATTTCTCAAGGGCAAGGGCTTTGCAGGCGCGCTGTGCCTTAGTATTACGGCAGTCGCAATTGCGTCATACATTGCCTACGACAGCTCAATAAAGCAGATAACCTCTCAGGAGAGCAGTGCTCCCACTTCTTCTCAGAGCGAAACGGAAAGCTCCGCGGCGGCGGTTGACAAAAATCAGAGCGGCATTGAAAAGGAGGAGTCAAGCGAGGAGCAATCCGACGCCGAGGCAAATAACTTTGTGAGCAATACCGCAAAGCGCATAATGCCGGTTGAGGGAGAAATTATATGGGAATACTCAAACGGTGAGCTTGTAAAGAGCGAAACGCTCGGCGTATGGAAAACCCATGACGGTATCGACATTGCCGCACCCCTCGGAACTGCCGTAAAGGCGGCGGCGCCGGGTACGGTTTCGCAGATAAAGGACGACGCTCTTTGGGGCGTTTGCGTTGTAATCGACCACGGTGACGGATATACCACGCATTATTTCGGGCTTGACAAAGCGCTGGAGGTAAAACAGGGTACTGAGGTTGAAGCGGGTACGGTTATCGGCAAGACAGGCGAATTTGACTGCGAATCAAAGCTTGAGCCGCATCTTCACTTCGGAGTTAAGTCAAGCGATAAGTGGATAAATCCGACCGAGTTTATTAATTCATAATGTACCGCCGCTAAACGCTGTTTTCACACAAATATATCAGCCGCCGTACCGAAAGGTACGGCGGCAAAAAGCTTTTAGGCTATCTGTTTTTAATACACCCGTAAACAGGGCGGTGCGGTGATAAAGCTCTGCTTTCACTTAGCTTTGAATTGAAGCAAATGTTCGCTTATGCTCGAATTGATTTACTTATTTGGGCAGTTTAATAACTCGTCGTAATTTTTATTAAACACTTTTGAGAATGCAATAATTTCTATATCAGTAACAAATCGTTTACCGCATTCTATTCGTTGAATAGCATTTTTATCAATATCTATTCCTACTAATTGCATTTTATCGGCAAGTTCTCTTTGAGAAATTTTCAGATTTTTGCGGAATTTAGAGATATTTTCACCACAAACATTATTTAATCCATTACTGCTTTTGTTTATAAACATAAAATTCTCCTTCTTTTTGACATTTAGTACTTGTCAATAAAGAAATTATATCTATAATTTAAACAGACATAACATTCACAGAATGTCAAAAAGGAGGAATTTAAAATGTTTAAAAAAGTCACTGTCTTTATTATTTCAGCGGGTATGTTGCTTAGCTTATCTGCTTGCGCCAGCAGTAATACCGATGTACCAAGTACATCAGCAGGAAATCAAACACAGAGCTCCTCTGAGGATAGCTCTAACAATGCTGAAGCTTCAACAGTTGATTCTGCAACGCAGTCAAGTACCGCTCAATCAACTCCGAAGCATATCCATGTTTATTCTGAGGCTACCTGTACTTCACCCAAAACATGTTCTTGCGGCGCTACCGCAGGAGTTGCATTGGGACATTATTTTTCTGATGCAACCTGCACAAGTCCTCAAATTTGCGTTCGTTGCGGTGAAATAAACGGCTCTGAGGTTGGTCACAATTATTCCGACGCTACCTGTACATCGCCGAAAATTTGCACCCGTTGCGGAGAAACATCGGGAAGTGCATTAGGACATGATTATGTTGATAATAAATGTTCACGTTGCGGAATGATAGATCCCGAATCTTTGCCGGTAGGACTTGAAACCGTATATGTGATTGATTCAAAATACTATGAATACAAAGCCGGAAGCTTCAAAGATTCTTTTGGAAACAGTTATGATGGAGTTCATTATTACCATGATTTATACAACAGCGGTAACGGCAAAACAAGTGAACCACGCTCAATACATAATCTGAATGGTAAATTTTTAAAATTTGTAGGTTCAATTGTCGCCGCCGAGGATACAAATCCCGATTGGTCCTATTTTGTAAATATTTATGTAGATGATGTTTTACAATTTTCACAAACCGGTTTTACTAAAACAACTTCAAAAATTGATTTTAATATAGATGTATCAGGTGTAAAAAAACTAACAATAAAATGCGGAAATGAAGGAGACATGGGAGATTATTATATGCAGATAGGTATTGTTAATGCACAATTATACAAATAAATCTATAATATGTTGTTATACCAGAACAGATATTATGCTTTTAGACTGCTCACTGAATAATAAGAGGCTTTAACAGCATTTTCTCAATATGCTTTAAATGTGAAGTTGCAACTATAAAAGCTTAAAAAGGTTTTAGATAAACTGAGCCGCCGTACCGAAAGGTACGGCGGCAAGCTGTTTTATTAAAACTAAGGAAGCGTATTTATTCTGAGCGCAAAGCCGCAACGGGGTCCTTCTTTGCCGCCATCTTAGAGGGGATAAAGCCTGCGATAAGGGTAAGGAGCATGCTTATTACAACAAGAGCAACTCCGCCCTCCCACGGCAGTACGCAAAGACCTGCTATGCCCGTGAGGTTTTGTACGATTGCGTTTGCGGGAATAAGCAGCAGCAGTGTCACTATAATTCCCATCGCACCCGCGGTAAAACCCACAATAAGAGTTTCGGCGTTGAACACTCTTGAAATATCCCGCTTGGACGCACCCATGGCACGCAGTATGCCTATCTCCTTTGTTCTTTCAAGCACGGAGATGTAGGTGATAATTCCTATCATTATAGAGGATACCACGAGTGAGATTGCTACAAAGGCGATGAGTATAACGCTTATCGTGTCGATAATATCCGAAACGGAGCTCATCATAAGTCCGACAATATCGGTGTAGCGGATTTTGAGAGCCTCGTTGCCGTCAGCCGCTACCTTGTCGTTGTACTCGTTTATTATTTCCTCTATCTTTTCCTTGGAGTCAAAATCCTTGGGGTATATGCTTATCATGCTGGGCTGATCTACCGACGCCACGCCTAACTTCTCCATGTTGGAGTCATAGGTTGCTTCCGTCTGCAACATTCCCATCTGCTTTGCAAAAGCTTCAAGTATCTGCTGTTCGGTCATGCCCATCTGCTGTGCCTGGGCTATCTTTTCCTGTGCGGCTGCCTGCTCCTCGGGAGAAAGCGTCATGATGTACTGCTGTATCATTTCCATGGTAATCTCGGCCTTTTCTTCTCCCTCCTTGGGAAATTCAAGGCCTGTGAAAATATCAATGTCGGGGTTATCCTGCTGTGCCTTTACGACCTCGCCGTTGCCGTTCTTTTCAACAAGGTATTCGGTCAGCGCATGGGTATATCCCACAACAGGCAGATTTGCCTCGCTTTGCAAAAGAGCGTTATCGGTCGGGCGCACAACGCCTACCACCTTAATGGTTTCGGCGTCTCTCACCTTCTGAGCCATGTAGATGTCGTCCTCGCTCTTATCCACCCATACGCCGTTTTCCTCGGCATAAAAGTCGCTGTTGGTAAGAAGCTTAAATTCAAGCGCCATAAGCTCATCAAGGGTATAGCTCTGCTCCTCGGCTTCAAAATCAATTTCCTGCTGCTTGCCTGCAAGTGCGTTCTGCACCGCCTCGATAAGTTCGTCGCTGTCCATAAGTCCCAGACAATACAGCGCATAGTCGGAAATCTGATTGTTCTTGCTTACCATGATAACGACTTCGTTGTACTCCTGCGGCATTCTTCCCGTAACCACCTCGTACTGGTTTGAGAGAAGCTCGTCATTATTTATAAGCTCTGTCCACACATCGTAATTGGTCATAATGCTGCTCATGAGCTGTGAGCCTGTCACGGAGTTTGACATTCCCAGCTCGTTCATAAGCTGTGCGGGGTTTACCTGCACGGTATCGCCGTTTTCGTCAAGTCTGAAAACATTCAACGGCGTTGAATAGGAATACTTTATGTCGCTTGTGTATTCGGTTATCTTCGAGCCTTCGCCTAAAATATATTCACGGAAAGCCTTCAGGTCATTTGTTCTCATCTGTGTGAGCATGGTATTTACCATATTGCTCATTATGTTGTTGGAGTGTATCTTGCCGTCCTCTTTTACTTCTCCCTTGTTCGCCTGCATCATACTCGACATCATTGAGGTCATATCCAGGCTGTTGCTGTTTATGGTTATGGGGTAGCTTGCGAGGGTGTTTTCCTCAACGGAGTTGATGTAAAGCTGTGCGCCGTGAGAAATTGCAAGAATGAGCGCAATGCCGATGATACCTATGCTTCCCGCAAACGATGTCATAATGGTACGCGCTTTTTTTGTCATGAGGTTATTAAGACTGAGCGACAAGGCCGTCAGATATGACATCGAGGGCTTTTTCTGCTTCGGCTGTTTTTTCTTTTCGATAGGCTCGACAACATTTCTGTCGTAGGGGTTGGTATCGTCAACCACCTTGCCGTCAAGCAGTCTTATGATACGGTTGGAATATTCTTCGGCAAGGTCGGGGTTGTGCGTTACCATGATTATCAGCTTGTCTTTGGAAATATCCCTCAGCAAATTCATAATCTGCACGCTGGTTTCGCTGTCAAGTGCGCCCGTCGGCTCGTCGGCAAGCAGTATATCGGGATTGTTTACCAGCGCTCTTGCAATTGCTACTCTCTGCATCTGACCGCCCGACATCTGATTGGGCTTTTTGTTCATCTGGTCGCCCAGTCCCACCTTTTTAAGCGCTTCCTTTGCACGCTTTCTGCGCTCCGCCTTTGAAACGCCCGAAAGCGTCAGCGCAAGCTCGACGTTTGAGAGTACCGTCTGGTGCGGGATAAGATTGTAGCTCTGGAATACAAAGCCGATAGAGTGGTTTCTGTAAGTGTCCCAGTCCGAGCTTTTGTAATCCTTTGTGGATTTTCCTCCGATAATGAGGTCACCTTTTGTATAGCTGTCAAGACCGCCTATAATGTTGAGCAAGGTCGTCTTGCCGCAGCCCGAAGGACCTAAAACAGCAACAAATTCGCTTTCTCTGAAATCAAGGGAAACCCCTCTGAGCGCCTCTACCTTGCTGTTGCCAAGCTCATAGTCCTTAGTTATGCCTTTTAACTGAAGCATGGTTTTTTCTCCTTTTTATTTATTTGAAATACAGGAGGGGCTAATTGCCCTTTAGTCCCGCAGTATTAACGGAATTTGCAGACCTTTTCTTCTTTTCCTCTTTTTTCTCCTTTGCTTCAACAGGAAGGAAGATATAAAAGTCCGTGCCCTTGCCAAGCTCGCTTTTTACGGTTATTCTGCCGCCGCAAAGCTCCACTATGCGCTTTGCAAGGGATAAGCCCAGCCCGTTGCCGCCTGTTGCTCTTGAGCTGTCACCCTGATAGAATTTTTCAAAAATTCTCTGTGCCGTTGTATTGTCCATGCCGATACCGTTATCGCATACGGCAATACGCACCTCGTTGGCGTTTTTGGGGTTTATATCAAGGCGCACTTCTATTTTGCCGCCCGCCTCGGTGTATTTTATCGCATTTGATATGACATTCAGCCATACCTGCTGTAGCATCTCGCTGTTGCCGAAATAGGTTATCCTGTCAAGCTCAGGCTCTACTTCAAGCTGTTTTGCGCTCCAGTGCGGCTCAAGCAGAAGTATGCACCTTCTCAGCTCCTCGTCCAGCGAAAAATCCTGCTTATCGGTTATTATCTGCTGATTTTCAAGCTTGTTGAGCATAAGAATATTGGTTGACATATTTATCAGCCGCTGAGATTCGGATATGATGATGTCGATGTATTCATGCTCCTGCTCTTTCGTAAGCCCACCCTTTTTAAGCTGCTTCGCAAAGCCGAGCACAGAAACCATCGGGGTTTTGAACTCGTGGGAGAAGTCGTTGATAAAGTCGTTTCTGAACAGCTCGGTGTTGCTCAGCTCCCCCGCCATTATGTTAAAGCTCTCCTGTATCTTTGCGATTTCAAAGTTTTCGCTCTTTTCAAGCCTTACGGAAAAATCGCCGCCCGCAACCCGTTCAAGTCCGTCTTTAAGCTCCTTAAGCGGCTTTAAGAGTATGCCCGACAGCATTGCGGAAAGCACGCTTCCGATTATGATACAGGCACACAGCATTATCACCGGCAAAATCATAGGCGGTACTCTCATGTAGCCCACGAATCCGACAGCGTTGAGTATATTCAAAATTATGACGCATATTCCGCCCGCCGAAATCATTATGATAAATACAAATGCCACAACATAGGCGTTTATCGAGCGATAGCGTTTTTGTTCTTCACCGTTCATTTTTCTCTGCATTCCTACCCCTTCGGCGGCGGGTCGCCGCTGACATTTCTCGGGCGCAACATCGTTTGTTTTTACTGATTGTTTGGCAGCGCCCTCGGCGGCATACGCCGCTGAACGTTATTCGCATATTAATAACGGCAAGTCGCCGCTGACATTTCTCGGGCGCAGCATCGTTTCTTTTTACTGATAGTTTGGCAGCGCCCTCGGCGGCATACGCCGCTGAACGTTATTCGCATATTAATAACGGCAAGTCGCCGCTGACATTTCTCGGGCGCAGCATCGTTTCTTTTTACTGATAGTTTGGCAGCGCCCTCGGCGGCATACGCCGCTGAACGTTATTCGCATATTAATAACGGCAAAGTCGCCGCTGACATTTCATATTCGCACAGGCTTACTTTTTAATTACCGCCTTATAGCCAAGTCCTCTCACGGTGACTATCTCAAAATCCTTATTATCCCTGAAACGCTCTCTTAATCTGTTTATATGCACGTCTATCGTTCTTTCGTCGGTTTCCGACTCCATATCCCAAAGCTCGTCCATAAGCTGTCGCCTTGTGAAAATCTTATTCTGATAGGACAGCAGCTTGAACAGCAGCATAAATTCCTTGTTGGGCAGCTCATAGGCTTCATTTCCGCAGGTCACCGTAAGCGCGTCATAGTCAAGCACGGTATCCCCCGCGGTTAGCTTATGCTCGTTTGCTATGCGGCTTCGTCTTAACAGGGCGGAAATTCTCAGCAGCATTTCCTCTTCATCGACGGGCTTTACCATATAGTCGTCCGTACCCGCCTTAAAGCCCGCGATCTTATCCGCAGAGGTTTCCCTTGCCGTAACCATAAGCACGGGTATGTTACAGCCGCCCTCACGCAGTGTTTTAACAAACTCATAGCCGTCCATTTTCGGCATCATCACATCAAGCAGTATAAGGTCAACGTGCTGTCTGTCCATTATTTCGAGCGCATCCTCTCCGTCCGTTGCGGGAACAGGCTCATACCCGTTCTGGGAAAGAACGGTGCACATCAGCTTTCTTGTGTTGGGATCGTCCTCGGCTACCATTATAACAAACATATACCGACCTCCGTTTCGACAGATTTTCAAACATACTGAAACCGTGTAAAATATTATATGCGCTTATTATTAACATTAAATAAACAAAACCGCCGCAATTAATACTGCGACGGTTGTTTTAACTTTTTGTGCGGTTGTAAAATTACTTGCCGAGATTGTACTTCTTCTTGAACTTGTCAACTCGTCCGCCTGTATCAACCAGCTTCTGCTTACCTGTAAAGAAAGGATGGCACTTTGAGCAGATTTCTACCTTTATATCCTGCTTAGTTGACTTTGTTTCGATAACCTCGCCGCAAGCACACTTGATAGTGGTTGCCTGGTAGTTGGGATGGATACCCTCTTTCATGCTGTCACCTCCTGACCGTAATTGTAAATCCTCCGACAGCGTTTGCCGCTATTTCCGACAGCCTTGCCGCCTTTGCAACAGCCCTGCCGCCTTTCCGACAGCACCGACGACCGTTTTCACAGCCGCCGACCGACCTTGCGACAGCACCGCCGACTGTTTTCACAGCCACTGACCGCCTTTTTGACAAAACACGCCGCCCGTTTAAATTACAGCTTTCGCTATGATTTCATAATTATGCGAACGGTAAAACTACCGCACACCCCGCCGTTACGCCCAAATCAGGACATAATCAGGCTCAGGTAAACATTATATCACAATTATAAAGATAATGCAAGCGTTTTTTTAAAGGTTTTTAATTGTTGTGCTAATAGCGTAACAACAAGCCTTATCAGCCTGTAATTTTTGTAAATTCTGCCGAAAGCTCTGCCTGCTTTGCCGCCGCTTCGTCCATATCTGCGCCGACGGTGGTGTAGTAGAACTTAATCTTCGGCTCTGTACCGGAAGGTCTTACAACAACGCTTGCGTTGCCTTCAAGGTAAAGGATGATTACATTTGACTTAGGAAGTGTGATTTCCTCGGTAGTACCCGAAACAAGGTCGGTCTTTACGCTCAGCTCATAGTCAGCCTTTGCTATTACCTTAACGCCTGCAATTTCTGCGGGAGCTTCGTTTCTCAGCTTATCCATGATAGCTTCCATCTTCTTCATGCCGCTTTCACCCTCGAACTGGAAGGTTTCGAGCTTGTTGCAGTAGAAGCCGTACTCCTTATACATAGCCTCTCTTGCCTTAACGAGAGTAATGCCCTGCGAACGGTAGAATGCCGCCATTTCACAGATAAGCATGGAAGCTACAACGGCGTCCTTATCTCTTACATAAGAGCCTGCGAGATAGCCGTAGCTCTCCTCAAAGCCGAAAATATATCTGTCCTGCTCTCCCTTTTCCTCAAGGAAGCCTATCTGCTCGCCGATGAACTTGAAGCCTGTAAGCACTTCTCTGAGCTCAACGCCGTACTTCCTTGCAATTGCCTTTACTATCTCGGTGGTAACTATTGTCTTTACCGCTACGGGGTTCTTGGGCATTGTGCCCTTTTCAATTCTCTGCTTACAGATATATTCAAGGAGCATTGCGCCTACCTCGTTGCCCGTAAACAGCACATAATCGTCGCCGTCGGGAACTGCGATACCCACTCTGTCGCTGTCAGGATCGGTTGCGAGCAGAAGGTCGGGCTTTACGCTCTTGCAAAGCTCAAGACCGAGGTGCAGAGCCTCTTTGATTTCGGGATTGGGGTAGGGGCAGGTGGTGAAGTTTCCGTCGGGAAGCTCCTGCTCCTTGACAACAGTAACATCGGTAATGCCGATTTCCTTTAAAATTCTTCTTACGGGCTTGTTGCCTGCGCCGTTGAGAGGAGTGTATACAACCTTAAGTCCGCTTTTTGCACAAAGCTCAGGGTTGATGGACTGCTGTTTTACATTTGCGATATAGTCATCAATTACGGAGTCGGGAATGTACTTGATGTTGCCGTCCTTTACAGCCTGCTCAAAGTCGGAGGTCTTTACGTCTGCGAATATGTCGAGCTTGTCAATCTCGCTGAGTATAGCCTCTGCCGCTTCAAGCGTTACCTGACAGCCGTCAGAGCCGTATACCTTGTAGCCGTTGTACTTTGCGGGGTTATGGCTTGCGGTAACGATGATACCTGCGTCACAGCCGAGCGCTCTTACCGCAAAGGAGAGCATGGGAGTGGGCATAAGCTCCGTGTAGATGTTTGCCGTAATTCCGTTTGCCGCAAATATCGACGCCGCATGCTTTGCGAATACGTCGGACTTTATTCTGCTGTCATAAGCAACGGCAACGCTTAAATTGCTTTTGCCGCTTTTTTTAAGGTAGTTTGCAAGTCCCTGTGTAGCCTTGCCTACCGTGTATACGTTCATTCTGTTTGTTCCTGCGCCGATTACGCCTCTAAGTCCCCCCGTGCCAAATTCAAGGTCACGGTAAAAACGGTCGGAAATCTCCTCCTGCTTGCCGCTTACCGCTTCAAGCTCCGCCTTTAAATCGGGATCGCATACTGCTTTTTCAAGCCACTGCTCATAAAGTGTAGTTGTCTTTTCCATAGCTGGTTGTCCTTTCGTGTATTTTTCGCACCTTGCGTTCTTTTTCAGTATATCATTTTTTAGTTTAAAATGCAACAATAATTTATTACTTTTTAAAATTTTTTAGTTTACAAAAATCTGCCTTAAAATCAATAAACCGAGCAGTCGGTCGTTGTCTGCTCGGTTTATTGCTCTTTGCTGCACTTCGACAGCCTATTCCATGATTTACAATCAGGATTTACGAATTTGTGTTGAACTGCCTTCCCTTACCGACAAGCTTTACACTGCTGTAATAGTCGATTTTCTTCTTATCGACCTTAAGCGCCTCAAGCTCGGTTTTGACGTCCTCGTAGCTCTGACAGACAATAGCAGTCACCTTTTTATCCTTCTGCTCAACCTCGGTCTTGATGTCGTGCAGACGGCGCATTTTTGCCTGGAGCTGTCTTAGCTCATAGGGAAGCTCCTGCGCTATCTCCCTGTTATTGAGTATCGCCTTTATAAGCTCTCGCTCGGAAGCCTGCTGAGAATTGGCAAGCTCCAGTATTTCCTGCTTCACCCGCTTCATCTGCTCCATAAGCTCATTTCTTGTGAGCAAGGTCTGCTGTATCACGCTTAAGTCGGAGGTCATCATACTGTCGGTGTGGCTGTTGTACTGCGACATCAGCTCTGTCAGCTCATCCATGAGCCGGAGCAATGCCTGTGCATCTGCCTTTTTCATCTGTGAGGCTCCTTTTCTTACTCTGCCGCCGCAAGCGCCGCCTTTTCCTGCTCAATCATCTGCTCACGGCTCATTGTATTAATTTCTGCAAACGCCTCTCTGAGCTCGGCTATCATGGGAAGCAATGCGTCAACCTTTTCCTTGTCCTTTTTAAGGTTTGCCGCAATAATCTCACGGTTGAAATACTCATAAAGCGAGTCGAGATTTTTTGAAATCGGTATGCTCATATCAAGCGACGCACGCAAAGCGTTTACAACATCCTGCGCCTTTGTCAGCGCCTTGTTCACCTGTGCGTAGTCCTTAAGCGGTATATAGTAGGACGCTCTGTTGAGCTGTCTTTCCGCTTCCTGATACAGTCTTACCACAACATCACCCGGAGTGAGAGTTGTTACCGACTGCTTTTTGTATGCCGAAAATGCGTTAGTCATGTTATTACCTCTCGGTTAGAACTGTAAAAGCTGCTGAATGTAGCTCGTCTGGCTGTTGAGATCGCCCATCATCGTTTCAAGATTTGCAAACCTGCTCCAGTATCTGTCCTGCTGCTGCTCATATCTTTCTTCAAGAGAGGATATAAGGTTTGATATGCTCTTGAGCTGGTCAAAGATGGAGTTATCCGTAGCCGATGTACCCGAACTTGTACCTGCAATCTGTACGAGGGTTCCCTTGTCCTCTCTTGCTCCGGTGGTCTTTACCGCACCCGTCAGCACCTCGTCAAGCTGGTGCATGATACCGGTCTTTACGGTGTTGCCCTCATCATCTATCGTTGTGCCTGCAAACAGCTCCGCTATCTGCGAGGAGTGCTGTTCAAACGCCTTTTCAAGTGCGTCCTCGTCAATCTCCAGCTTACCGTGGTCGCCCCAGTCGTCGCTGGTCGTGATGCCCATGCTGAACAGGCTAAAGGTTTCGCCGTCCGCCGTTTTTACGGTGGAATAAAGCACGGAGCGCATCTTCTGCATAACGCTGCTTACTGCGCTGTCATTGTAGAGAAGTCCCTGTTTTGCCTTTTCCTCCCACTTTTCCTGCTGTTTTTCGGACAAATCCATATCCTCTATGTCATCGTCCGTAAGCGCATAATAATCGGAGTCGGGCTTCATGTCAAGCTCTTTGTATACTTCCTCTACAATCTTGTTGTAATCCTCAACAAAGGACTTGATTGCTTCAATCGCGTCGGTGTTATCCTTCTTTACTTCATAGGAGAACTCTGCACCCTGAGCAGCCGGGGTAAAGGTCATTGTAGTACCGTCTGCGGTAAAGGAATTAGAGGAGGTTTCAACATAGTGTCCGTTCACCTCAAGCTGG
This sequence comes from uncultured Ruminiclostridium sp., assembly GCA_944386545.1. Taxonomy (GTDB): domain Bacteria; phylum Bacillota; class Clostridia; order Oscillospirales; family Ruminococcaceae; genus Ruminiclostridium_E. The sequence goes on along the minus strand of CALXBK010000001.1, from coordinate 73,328 downwards.
AGGTTCTTGCCGCTTGTGAATGTGCCGGAGGTAAGTCCGAGCGTGTCAAGAAGCTCTGCGCCCTCGCTCCCCGCATCCGCAGAGAACTCAATGGAAGCCGCCGTGCCGTAGCCTGCGGAGCTAAGCGAAAAGCTGTTCGTAAGCGTACTGAAGCGCATATTTGCAGCAGCCGCCGTGCTTGCGTTTATTTCGCTCATCATCCTGCTGATTGTATAGTCGGAGGTAAAGGTGAACCTTGTTCCGTTTATCGTAAAGGTAGCGCTGTCCTCAACGCCAAGCTCACGGAGCGTGGTAGCGGTTGTAACCTGCGCGGTGGAGGTCTTTGCAACGGACGCGCCGAAGGTATTCGCACTTGCGGGATCAGCCGCAACTACAAGCTTATCTCCGTTCTCTGCGGTAAGCACGCCGTTTTCGTCAATGCTCAGCTTCGTGCCGTCGGACAGCTTTACGGAATCTACCGCCTTTTCAAGCTCGTACTTATTGGCAAACACCGCCAAATCCTCGTTAGAAAGGGCATAATCGTCCCTGTTCAGGGTAGCCTTATAGGCTTCAAGCTCGTCATAGCTGTTATTAAAGCTCTCTTCAAACGCCGCCTCGTCAAAATCAGCGGCATAATCAGCGTCAAACTCAGCCTTGAAAGCGGTTTCGTCAAACTGCGGCTGGGTAGCCTTCCAGTCCTCAAAGCTTGTTCCGGGAGCGATTGTGCCGTCCTCGATACCCTTGTCATAATCCGTCTGGAGCTGATTTTCATAAGCAGTCTTTGCATTGGTGAGCGCGGTTTCGTATGCATTGTCGTAATCCGCCTGCTTTGCCGCCTCATAAGCCTGCTGTTTTAAAGCGTCGGAATCAAGAGTGCCGTTTGCCTTTGCCTCGTTATAGGCTTCTTCTGCCTTTATGTCGAAGTAAAGGTCGGAGTATTTCTCTCTTGCCTGCGCTCCGAGCGTTGTTTCATCGGTCTGATTAAAATATTCTGCCGAATAGCTTTCAAAGGAGAGGGCGTAATTCTCGCCGCCTACCGTTACGGTAAATTTATTTGTTCCCGCCTCGGCGTTGCTCATGTTGAACGTAAAGTCGCCGTACATATTCGATACGCCGCTTACGGACATAGCGCTGCGGTCGGTAGATACCAGCTTGCCTGCTTCATTTATATAGACAAGTCCCTGTCCTGCTGTGTTGGATTCGCCGAAGGTATCCTTCAGCTGATCGTTTATCTGACTGCGGACAGCGTCTGCACTGCCGCCGTTAAAGGTGATGACATCGGACTTATCCCCTACCTTTATGCTGAAAGAATAGGTCTGCGACGCGTCGGTATACAGTCCTAAATCAAGTGCGCTTGCGTCCATCGCACTGCCCTGATATGTAGCTTGTGTTGCAGTCTGAAGCACCTTTACATCGTATGTGCCGGGCACTGCGTTTGCATTTGACTTAACGCTGACTCCCGCAGGAGAGCCCTCGGTAAGCACGCCGTTTATCATGGTGGAAACGGTTGCGCTGTACTTGTCAAAGGTCGCTTTGCTTTTTAAATTCGTCTTGGAATTGAGTATGTCCAGATACTTGTTCTGAAAATCGGTGAGCTTAGTGATAATATCCCGGTAAGCCTCCTGCTTCCACTTCAAGGTAATGGACTTTCTTTCCTGCTTTGTTATCTTGAGCTTTGTGCTTGCGGTCATCGCTTCAACAAGCGCTTCCGTATCAAGTCCGGAGTTCATGCCGCTGAAGCGTATAACATTATTCGTGCTTGCCATTGCAATCAATCCTTTCGTCTTTTTTCAGCTTTAGCAGAGCCTCCATTGCCGTCTTGGACAACGCCTGCGAGGACTCACGGTTGATGTTCTGCGTATCTCTCAGCTCGCTTCGGATAATCTTTATATCCTTGGGAGCAGATATTCCTATCTTTACTCTGTCCTTTGAAATTTCAAGGACGGTTATTTCTATATTATCCGATATTGTCAGGCTTTCATCGGTCTTACGAGTTACTACAAGCATTACCCGTCACCTCTTTCGACATATATCGGAAGCCTTATATCGTAATTCTGAGGCAGGATAACCTGTGCGGCAATTCTCTCGTCCTCATTTATCACAATAGGACTTTTCATGTTTACGGTGGTCTTTTTGTAATCCTCGGGGACTACCGCAAGGGATAAGCACCTTACCTTTGAATTATCGTCTATTTTAAGCAGTTTTTTTTCGGAGCTGTTGAGGCTCACCTCGTATCCGCCGTCTATAAGCTGAGGATCGAACACGATAAAGCAGGGCGTTACGCTCTCGGTGGACTGAAGCCACATCGGATACACGCCCTCGCCCAAGGGACTTAACAGGGCAAACTCCTTATACTCCTCAAAGCCGAATATTCCGGAGGGAAAGGTAAAAATGTTCTCGCTTTCAACGCTTACCTTTCCGAAATCTCTGCTCATTATTTCCATTGGTAAAATACCGTTCCTTTCCTTGCCTCAGGCCAATGCTAAGCTGCGTCTGTCAGCCCTTTGCATCAAGTATTTTCTGAATATGCGGGGGCGGCTCATAGCCGGGCTTCGCACTCGGCGGAACATAAATGGGATCTCCCACATATTCTATTTCTACTCTCGGTCTTTCCTTGATTATAAACTCAATGCTTCCCGGCACAAACTCGACTACGGAGGAGTTTACATTCTCCCAGTCAATGTTGATGTCGGTCGGCGTGTAATTTAAGGTGAGCGTTCCCTTATCAAAGGAAATATCCGCCCCGCCCTTGGGAATAAACTCCGATATGGTTTCTATCGACGCTCCCGCACGCATATTCTGAGAAGCTATCTCCGAGGGAGATACGCCTCTTGCGAGCTGATCGCCCTCGCTTACAATTCTCGCAACACCCTCGTAGGAAATCTTAAAGCCGCGCTCTGCCTGCTTCTTGTTGAAATCGGTAGCGTTGTACTCACCGTAGCCCATGCTGGAACGGGCGGCATAGGTGTCGATGTTTATCCTTGCGGGACGGCTTTTCATGGTATATCCGCCCGGTGTGCGGTCTATATCCATTTTCAAAGGCTCTTTCCCGTCGGGTACCTTCAGCTGGGCGTTTGTAACATTTACCTCGATGCTAATCGGTATGCTTGTAATCTTGAGCAAATTAGGATTCATCGTTCTACCTCCCCTTTTTCAAGCTTATGAGATAAACTCAAATATACTCATCGGAATGACTGATGTAGCCATCTGCAATGATACGTTATATATCGCAGTGAGAGTTTTCCAGGTTGCGGTTTCCGCACCCATATCCGTACCCTCAAGGTTGTTCTGCTGCTCAAGCAGCGTTTCTCTGTCGGTGGTAAGACGATTCTTGTTATACTCTATGTACTGCTGCTTGTTACCTATATCTGCGTGTGCAACGGCAACTCTTGTCTGAGCCTCTCTTATCTTGTCAACATAATCCATGGCAAGTATCTTGTCGCCGTCTCTTACTGCCTTTGCCGCAGAGAGCGTAAGCTGAATAATATTCTTTGAGTCGCCCTGCTCGTCTGTGCCGCAGCCTGTTATTTCCGCACCGTTAAAGGTTACGGGGAGCGCCGACTGAGGATCTACCCTGCCTGTTGCGGGATCTATAACCATTCCTATTCCTATGTCGGTGAAGCTCACCTCGGAATAGGGAAATTCCGTTGCCTCCTGGAGCGAGCTTACGTCAACGCCGTTGTAGGTTACTATCTTGTCGCCTACTGCGTTTGTTTCTATCTTGAATACCGTTTCGCCGTTGTATACGCCGCCGAATACTCTTCTCTGAGCGATGTCGATGTTGAAGGTCCTTACAAGCTCGTCAGCATAGGTTTCAACATTTTGCGCAAGTATCTCCTCGTCGATGTCGTGCTGCGTGCCGTTCGCCGCATACGTCACCTTCTCAACAATGGTATCAAGAATGTCGCTTATATCCATCAGCGCATTGTCCGCCGCATTGTAAATCTGTTCTGCGGTTTCGAGGTTGTTTACATAATCTGCGTTGTCGGACAGCGCCTTTCTTACTCTCAGCGCCTTAGCTGCGCTTATCGGATCCTCGCTCGCTCTGTTGTAGCGCTTTGTGGAGTTTATCTTTCTTTCGGACTCATTCTTTCTTTCAAGAGCCGCATTAAGCTGTGACGTATAGCGTCTGTTGGTCATGCTCTGAGTTATTCTCATCCGCGCTTCATCCTTTCAAATTATCTTCCTACAAGTCCCATCTTGCTTATGATGGTATCAAGCGCCTCGTCAAGCGTTGTAAGCATTCTTGATGAAGCGTTGAACCACTTGGAGTAGTTGAGCATATTCACGCCCTCCTCGGTTTCGGATACGCCCATTATCGAATCTCTGCTGTCAAGCAACGAGGTTGCCGTTTCAAGGTACATATCGCACTGCTTTTCGGCAAACTCTATATTCTGTGCCAGACGGTTATTTATAAAGAGTATGTAATCGTAGCAGCTGCCCTCGTAATCTCCGCTTCCTATCTGTATGGGAGTATCAAGTCCCAAAAGCAGCTTGTTTACGGCGTTGCCGTCAAGATTTACGGGATAGTCATACTCTCCCGTGTCGGGATTTTGTATCTTGGCTATCATAGTAGCGTCCTCAAGCCACGCCTGAGAAATTCTTATCGTAGAGGCTGTAATTGCTTTTCCGTCCGAGCTTGTGAACATCTCTCTGTCCTCGGCATTGAGTGAGCCGTTAAGCTCATTCATCAGTCCCGCAAATTCTGCGGCAAAGGTGTCAATCGCCGACTGATAGTATCTTATGCCGTAGGAGGTATTCTGCTTGCCGCTTGCGTACGGACCGTTGCCGTTTATCATGTCGATATACGCCTTGAGCGCACCGCTTGACAGCTCCATATCCTCGCCGGTTGAGAGCTTGAGCGCTGCCGCACCGTTTTCCTCATACTTTGCCTTGAAGGTTTCAAAATCCTTTCCTACAACGAAAAGGTTGTTCTTCTTGCCGTCTATCAGGGTAAGCCCGCCCATTGTAACCGTTACCGAGCCGTCGTAATTGTCGCTTACATAAATGTTGCCGTATTCGCTCAGCTCGTCAAGGAGCAGATTTCTTGCGTCTATCATCTCGTTGGGACCGTAGCCGCCCGTTACCGAAAGACCGTTGTAAATAAGGTCTGCGCCGGTGATTGCGTACTCGTTTACAATCTGCTTGTTGTATTCGGTGATTTCCTCAACAATTCTGTTGACGTCTTCAAGGCTTGAGTGCAGGTCGTACAACGTCTGCTCCTCAAGATTTACAAGGTCGGTGTGCTGCTGCTGGAACAGCTTGCAGATATTGTATGCCTGGTTTCTTACCACGCTTGCAAGCTCTTCTCTGTCCGGGCTGTCCTCGGCGTATTTTCTGAGCGCCGATTTGAACTGGTCGAACTGATATGCCATACCTACCTTGTCATAGGTATCCGAGAAGTTGGTGAGGGCGGTTTCCATCTCCTTCATGATAGAAGCCTGCTGGTTGTACTCGCCCACATAACAGCTTGTATCCCTGTATCTCTTGTCAAGGTAATCGTCCCTTGTCTGACCGACTCCGCTTGCAAATACGCCCTGGCTTGAAAGTCCGAGCCTTGCGCTTTTGCTCACATACGAGCCGCTCATGTTCATGTAGCTGGAATATACGTCAAGACGCTGTCTTGTATATCCTATTGTTTCTCTGTTGGAAAGGTTGTTGCCCGTTACGTCCAGCGCCTTTTGCGCCATCTGTACCGATCTTTTCTGCACCTCAACGCCTAAAAATGTAGCTCTCATTATTCCTCCGAATTGATTGGACTAAACATTTCCCAAAAAGCCCTTGTTGATACTGCTTTTCTTTATTACATCGCCGTAACCGTTGTAGGTTTCGGTGGGAGCCATACCGCTTTTGTGCATAAGCTCCTCCTGTACCGCTATCTTGCGCTCTACCGTCTCCACAACGTCGGAATTAAGCCGTTTTATATCAGCTATATATCCCGTAAGCTCGTCTGTGAGGGCGGCTATCTTCTGCCTGCGCTCGCCGGGCGCTTCATTGTAAAGCTCGTCTGCCTTCTTATCGGCAATTTCAAGCTCGGCAAACAGCGCGAGCCTTGCATTTTCCTCCGAGCGTATCTTCATCACGAGCGCCTGTTCGGTTTCTACCGAATCAAGCAGCCATACAAGATCGTCCGCCATAACCTTTGCAAGCTTCTGCGTCAGAAACGATACCGTGTTACGGTACGCACGGTTGTATTTTTCCATAAACTGTATCAGCTTATCCGCTGTTTCAATTGTCATCGGTATTGCTCCTTCAGAACGTCAGTATTGCCTGTGCGACATCGTCGGCGCTCACATAGTAGCTGCCGTCCTCAACAGCCCTTCTGAGCCGGTCAATCTGTTTTGCGTCCGCCGATTCGTTTATCGAAGCGGATAAATCAGCCTTTGCGGCGTTCACCGAACGGGCAAAATCAAATTCAATCTTATCTGTCTTTTTTTCTGTGGGAGCGGTTACTGCCTTTCCGCTGCTTGCTTTTGCCTTGCTGTACACATTTAATATACCGCTTATGTTCTTTATCTCCATTATTTGTCAGCTCCCTTCCGTAGAAAAGTATAAATTCTTTCACATATATTTTATCGGCAGTTTTTCTTTAAAGTTTAATTATTAAAGGGTTTTTTCGGCGTTTCGGAGCATAATTTCACATAATCGACAAAAAACACATGTATTTTTAGTCAAAAAGACGCCGCAGGCGAGTGCGTCACCTGCGGCGGTACGGTTTCAATAAGGGGCTTGCCCCGTCATTCAATAAGGGGCTTGCCCCGTCATTCAACGTGGCAAGCCGCAGCGAAGCTGCGATTCAGTTTCAGTTGCGGATTGAACCCCAACTGAAACTGAATATGGAACCCGCCGCCTTAGAGGCGGGGGACATCTTGCCTAAGTTATATTCTGTTATCAGTTCTCTTTAATGGACAGAAGCAAGTCCAGCACCTTTACATAAACCCATATAATGGTGAATGCAATTCCGAAGGCGCAGTACCATTCGTACTTCTTGGGCAGATTCTTTTCAACCACCTGCTCAACCGTGTTGAAATCAACCATAAGGAAAAGCGAAGCTACAACAACTCCTATCAGCGAAAAACCGATTGATATAATCGGATTTGCAGCGAAAGCCGATACCAGCCCGCTTGTTGCGGGTATCAAAGCTAAAACAAAGCCGACAATAGATATTAGCACAAGGGAGATAATCGCAGAGAAAAGAATTGTCTTAAATCTGTTTGTAACCTTTACAATTCTCTTTGTATAGAGAAAGAGCATGGACGCAACAATGAGCCCGGTTATAACGAGTGCTTCAAGCGCAAGATACTCATAGCCTACAAGGAAATCGCTTATCAGCCAGGCAAGCAGGTATCCTTCACAAAGAGTGTACAACGTTCCGAAAATCGGAATGCCACGTTTTCCTATCGAGCAAATTAGAGCGAATACTATTGCGCCTATACCGGCACCTATGCCTATAACTATTTCGGGTGTGGTTATATCGTAAACCAGACCTTCAAGCTGTCCCGTAAAATGTGTCAGGGTATCAAAATAAATCAGTGCAAGCAGATAGTACACAATCATTCCCGCAACCGTTGTTATGAGAAAATACATCGTTTTTTGCGAAACACCGCCGTATGTGGCACGCTCTCCGTCAACAGCAGTTTCATTGATTTTATACAGTCCCCTCAAAACAGGGTTGCAACGAACAGAACTGTTTGACTGAGTCGTGTTGGATGTTCTTGCCATGCTTGCTCCTTTCCTCGCCGTGCGGCGACATCAGACTTTCTTAAAATATCAAAGCGGTTTGCCGCCTTGCTTAAGAAGCATTATAGCATAAAATTTCTCTTTTGTCAATAAATTCAATTCTATGAATGTTAGGTTTTTCCGATAATATAAAACCGCCGAATTTCTTCGGCGGTTTTCGGATTTAGTTTTAGCTTACAAGACCGGATCTCTCTACGCCTTCTACAAACTGCTTTTGCAGTATGATGTACATGATGAGTATCGGCAGCAACGACATAAGACATCCCGCTTCAATCCATACAAGGTAGTCAGACGCCATACCGTTCTGCTCGCCCGTGAAGTAAACCATCATCGTGGTTGCCAATCGGTCGATTTCCATCGCTATCGTGTAAGGATCGTTGAAGAACATTCCCGTTACATAGGAGTCGTTCCAGTACCATACGATAGAGAAGATGAATACGGTAAGATAAGAGGTCTTTGCGTTGGGCACCATAACTCTTATAAAGGTCATGAAAGGACCGCAGCCGTCAAGGTAAGCGGCATCCTCAAGCTCCTTGGGCAGTCCTCTGAAGAACTGTCTGAACAGCAGTATAAATACGCCTGCTCTGATACCGTTGCAGAAGAATGCCTGCAAATACAGCGCAGTAGGTGTACTTACGAGGTTCAGCGGCTCGCCGTTGATAAGCGTAATCAGTCCGAACACATCGAAAAATCTGAACTGCATGTAAAGAGGAATAAGGATAACCTGTACAGGCACGATGATCTGAAGAATAACTATCATGAACATCAGGCCCTTGCCCTTGAACTTAAATCTTGCAAAGCCGTAGCCCGTAACGCCGCAGGTAACAACCTGGATAAGCGAGCACAGCACGTTGATCAGGATTGTCTGTAGCATTACCCTCGGGAAGTCCATAGCAATCCATACGTCAACGAAGTTGGAGAAGATAACCTGCTTCGGTATCCACATTACGGACGGATCGCTCATCTCCTCCTGCGGTCTTATAGCCGTTGACAGCATATAAAGCATGGGGTACATGATTACGAATGCCAGTCCGAACAGTATAAGGAAACGGAATACAGGCCATACCTTATCGGTAATTCTTCTTCTGAAAATGTACTTGTAGTGCTTTTTCTCACTGTCGCTGTAATGGCGGTAATTTTTGATTATCTGCCAGTTGCTTACGTGATATACAGCCTTTAATTCCTTAGCTCTTTGCTTTTCTTCCTTTTTGAGCTGTCTTTTTGACTTTGCAGTAACAATGGGCTTTACAGCCGGTGCTTCTGCCGCCGCAGGCTCAGCGTCAATCTGCGCATCGGAGTTAATCTCCGCAATTGCCTCGCCTACTGCCTGCGCCGATGTATCCTCGGCAGGTGCGGCTGCGGCTGTTTCGTTATTCTCCTGCTCGGGAGTCAACGCATTTAATTCTTTTTCGCTCACAACTACACCTCCTTAATCATTCTCATAGAATACAAACTTTGATACAATGGCGACTATGATACCGAGGGCGACTGCTACAATGAGGAAGTATATCCACGCCATCGCCGCACTCAGACCGTACCTTAGGTTTTTGGACTGGTCAAGCACAAGGCCCATGACAGGGTTTTCTGAGTCGATAAAGGTATCTATTACCGTGTATATCAGGTTCGCCAGTATCATCGGGCTTATCATCGGGAAGGTTATCTTCCAGAAGAATTCCCAGCCGGTAGCACCCTCCATTGACGCCGCCTCTTTTGCCGAGGTGGGTATCTGCTGTAACGCCGCAAGGAATATCAAAATCTGAATACCCGCACTCCACAGCAGGTTGAAGATGTCACTGGTGATTGTCTGTATCGTTTCGGTGAGCTGTTCGTTCAGGTTGTAAATACCGAGGAAGGACAGCAGCTCGTCTACAAGGTCGGTCTGGAACAGTGCGCTGAACTGCTCACCGCTCGAAATACCGTTGGTTGAAATATCACCTCTGATTACCGCAAGCACGGGGCCCGTCGCAACGAGTACCGGCAGGAAGAAGATAGCTCTTGCGAGTGTTCTTCCTCTGAACTTCTGGTTGAGCAGAAGTGCGATAAACAGCGAGAATATCATTACTACGATTACCTGAGGCACCATTTCGCCCAACGACTGCGTGAGGTTGGGGAGGTAATCCTGGTTTCTGAACAGGGCTTCCTGGTAGTTTCCGAAGTTGTTCCATTCGGTGTAGATACCTACCGAGCTCATTCCCAGCTCAGCCGCCTGCTCCTTTGTGGTAACAAGCTTTGTTTCGGAGAGCGAATAATAAGCCGACTGAATTATCGGAATAAGGAACATATAGATTACACCGACAATCCATATTGCGATAAAGCCGTAGCCGTAAAGCCCCTTTTTCTTTTCGTAGGAGATACGCGCTTTCTTTATCGTCTTTTCTGCTCTCGGTTGTCTGCGGCGGATGTCAACCTCCTCGCCCTCGGCGTTGAGTGCCGCTGCTGCCGCAGTCATGTGTGCGGATTTTCTGACGGGAGCCGCCTGCTCTGCGGGAGCTTCTGCTTCGTCATTTTCCTCTGTTTCTGCCTCAGCGGAAGTCTCTGCCTCTGCCTCAGCTTCAGCAGAAATTTCTGCTTGTGTCTCAGCGGGAGCTTCTGCCGTTGCAGGAGCTTCTGCTTCGTTTTCGGAAATTTTCGGATCGTTTACCGGGGCTGTGTCAGCGTCAGCTTTCTTGATCTCTTCAATTTCATCGTTGGGGTTGAAATTTGAATTATTCATCCGCTGCATCTCCCTTCAATCCATATTGTGCAAGGTCGATTTCCTTGCCGTTGACGATAAGCGTCATGTTTCTCGTATCTACACGGATGGTCTTTCCGCCCTCGAACTCGGTTTCCTGTATGTCAGCTGAAATTCTCTCGTGACCTACAATTTCAAGGCTGGAGAACTCGGAAAGGTGTTCCTTGTACAGCTTGTAAACAGCCGCCGAAGGCTCAAGCCAGCCCTTGTAGTTTGAGTAGAACAGCGTATCGTAATCGCTGTCTGTAAAGTCGTTAGGATCCGCATACATCATATCATAGTGAATGGGAGTTGCGGTTGAAAGTGCGAGGATAATTGTATCGCTCGCATTTGCGCTTGCGTTTACGGCCTTCGTTGTATAAGGTACATAACCGTGAAGCACGATTTCATAGAACGGAACGTCGTAGTCAAACAGGTCGAAGTTGCTTGAAGATACGGGCACGTTGGTCACATAGTCAACATACGGAAGCGCATAAGCGTTTGCACCGTCTGCAAGAAGCGTGAAGCCCGATGCCTTAAGTCTCTTATAACCGTTAACAAGCTCCGTCATTGCGTCGTGTCTTGTATAGTCGCCGCGGCTGAAATCGCTGTAAAGAAGCGTTGTAGCGTCGCTGAGCGAAATTGTCTTAAGATTTTCAGCTGTAAAGGACTCGTCAATCTTTCTGAAAAGATCCTCCCAGTAGAAAGGAGAGAGCGTTGTCCTTGTAACAAGTCTTACCTGGTGAGGTATACCGAACGCCAAATCCCAGTTGTTGGTGGTAGCGTAAGCCTTTGTAGCCGCTTTGCTTGCGTTGAGCGTGTATGAGTAGCCGTTTCCGCTGTCCTTCATGAAGGTAATGCCGAAGCTTGCGAAGAGCTTACCGCCTATGCTGTTTATATATTCGGAAAGCGACTTGTATGCCGATGCACCGCCGAGCGTGCCGGAATAATCGGGGGACGCGGTGATAAGACCGTTTATTCCCGCGCCGTTGAATTCATTGTAGTTTACTACAATGTCGTCAACACCCAGCTCGTTGAGCCTGCTGATAATTTCCTGTGCCTGCTCATATGTGGTAGCTGGAGTTTCCAGATCAATAGGGAAGCCTGCAACAGACTGAGCCTTTACCGTTCCGCCGTAAAGGTCAAGATAGTAGCTTGACTTGATATCGTCCGACTTGTCCGTAAAGCCCTTCTCTTCTATAAGGTAATCACGGTAGCTTGTCGCGATGTCAACATAGGAAAGGTCCTTTTCGCTCATGGGATAGAAGCCTACCGAAAGGGTGGGCTGCTTTATCTTGCCGCCCTCGTATACCTGAAGTCTGCGGGTGCCCATGTAGTAGGTATCCTCAGTTCTTAATTTGAAAGAGAACCAAGTTGTGTTGTACGAGGTCTTGTTGCTGCCCTGCTGGCTTACTACCGCATTTACGGACGCACAGGTTTCTCCGGACTCGGCAATTGCCATAAAGCCGTGGTCTGTATCGCCTGTTTCAATTACGTTTCCTATTACGGGAAGGTAAACCTGTTCGGTCTTATAAGGACGCTTGAGAAGTCCGACGGAGGTATCCCTGCCGTAAACCTGGTTGGTGTATTCCTGTGCGTTATAACGCCTGTTGTTGAAGTTGATTATCGCACCTGAGCCGTCGGGTACTACCATATAACCGGTATCCTCAGTCGTGCCTGCGCCGAAATACTGCATAAGCGTAATGTCAAGGATTACAAGTCCTGAGTTTTCGGTGGACTCTGCTTCCTTTATTTCCTCGGTAAGAATTGATACGTTTACGTTATCCTTTTCGAGGGTGATTGTCATTGGGATTGTCGCCTCAATCTTAGAGAGGGTGTAATCCACTCTGACGCCGTTTTCAATATCCTGTACGGTGAAACTTCCGTCCTTGATAGAACCGTCATAAGCATTGAGCTTCTGAGCGGTGTGCGTAGAAATATCGCCGTAGTTGATATAGAAAGGAGACGCCATGTTCTTCTTGAGCGCGCTCTTTGCGCCGGGATCGTTGTCACCGTTGAGAGGCGAGCTCCACCATACATAATCGTCAGCCTTTGACTGAACTGCAAATATTGTAGTTTCATCGTTGAAGAAGAGCTTGAAGCTATCGTTTTCTGCTACCTTACGCATCTTGGCAAGACCTTCTGAGTCGGTAAGCTTTACAACCTCTTCCTCATCCTCGCTGTCTTGACCATCGCTCTCTTCGCCTTCAGAGCTATCCTCTTCGGGTGTTTCGTCCTCGGTCTGACCTATCTGCGCATCATTCTGATCGGTGACAGGCTCATCCGACCAGGCAACAACCGAGCTCATTGACAGAAGCATAGCGGCTGTAAGCAGGATCGCCAGGATTTTATTTTTAATTCTAACCATCAATCAAACCTCCGCTAAATACTGAACCGATACATTAACTCGGTGTAGATTGAGAAACCGAAAACGTACACCTGCTGGAACAAGCTGAGCAGCAGAACCAGTAAAAAGAGTATTACAACCATTGCCGCAACGGTAAAGAGCATTGCGATAAGGGTTTTGGGGACGGTGTACTGATGTACGGTCTTAATACCCGAAATCATAAGCACAGTGCTCCAGAGAATACCTAAGTACTGGAAGAACATAATGAATGCTGCTTCGCTTCTGAGCAGTACGTTACTTGCGATTATTACCACTATCTGTGTGATAAGATAGGGTACGAGAGCATAGGCGCTGACGGAGCATATAGCCTTCATCGAGCCTTCGCCGTTGAACAGCGTACACAGCGACCAGTTGCCTATTACCCATGTAAAGAAGAGTATTACCGTCTGTACCAAAAGAGGTACGATGTTGAATACCTTGACATAGCTTGTGTTGAACAGGAAGCCTGTCATAACCTGCTGGCATACCGTAATGATAAAAAAGCACAGTACGATAACCATTGCCACCTTTGTGTTGTACGCCTTCTTCCAGCGTAAATCCTCAAAGCCCTCAAAGGGGTGCCTTGCAACATAGAAAGGCCACTTCCAAGCGGGCAAATCCAAATCAAATCTCATCAGCCTTTACCTCCCGCTTTTCTTTTTTTCTTAAAGTGCTTGCGCACCTTTCCGAGTACAATAAGAGCAATAATCGCAACAAGAATGATTACAATGAATATGTTGAAGTTATCTCTTATGAACTGCATTCTGTACTGCTTAAAGGCTCTGTTATAGCCGCCTCTGCTGTTGCGGTAGAAATAATCCATAGCCTGCTCGTAGTTACCCATTGAAAGCTCTGCCTGACCGAGACCTATGTATGCAAACCAGTAGTTGGAGTCTCTTGTAAGCACCTCGTTCCAGGGCTCTCTTGCCTCCTCGTACTTACCCTCGCTGTAAAGCGCCATAGCCTCGTGAACGATGTCGCCGAACTCGGTGCGCTTGAAGGTGGTTATCGAAGCCTTGAGGCTGTCGCATACATACACAACGTCGCCGTAGGACTCAATTGCAGTTACTTTGTCGCCGAACAAGCCCTTCTGGTTGCCCTTGCCGCCGTAGATGAACAGCAGGTCGCATTCGTTTGTATACTCGAATATACGTCCGTTTGCGTAGTCAAGAAGTCTTATCGTTCCGTTTTCGTCGACGTCAACATCATTTATCTGAGAGCCATAGGTAACGCCTAAGTAGTAGTAGCTTGCCATATCGCCGTAAATATAGTCCGAATATCCGAGGTTGATAAGTACGTTTTCACCTGCGGGGTTCATCTTCTTGAACACGTCGGTGGTCGCACTCTTGGATTCCGTTACGGTGTAGATAAAGCCCTCATCGTCAATATCAAAGTTTGAGAATTCCATGGGGACAGCCTGTATAAAGCTTGCTGCCGCCTCACGGTCAAGTATCGTTTTCCAGAACTTGTTCGCAAGAGCCTGTGCAGTCTGCTCTACACGGTTTGCGCCGAAATAGCTGCTGAAAGAGCCGTCGGGAGCAAACATGACCGCGCCCTGAGTGGTGGACAGGATGTTTACGTAAACGTTGCCCGCAACATCGACTACAACCTTATTGGGCTGGAATGTGGTTTCCTCATCGTAGAATTCGGCGGGAGGCTTCGTGAATATCTGGAACACCGTTCCGTCGGCATATACGCCCAGCACACGGTTATTGTCATAATCCGCAATGTAAATCATTTTGGACTCGTTTTCGTTTTCTGCGTCATCAACGTGACGAACAAAAATGCCGTGCGGGTTGTTAAGCGTTTCGTATTCCTTTGTTTCGGGATTGTAGAAGTAATCCATTATAACCGTGGGCTTCTCAAAATTTACATCAGTTACAAGAATACGGTCGTTCTTTGTATCAACAACGTACAAATCCTTTGTCTCTTCGTCAATGAACAGATCGGAGGGCTCGCTGAGCGCGCTGACTTCCTGAGTCTTGGGTATTTCCTCGCCCTCTTGTGCGGAGATTTCCTCAAGCTGTGTATCTGTATTGTATCTCGTTCCCGTGCCGAATTCAAGCCCGGTTATAACACGGTCAACAACATATCCTGCCTGTGAGGGAACCGGATCGCCCCACCAGTCGTAATTGTAACCGTCATACGGCTGGTCTGCAAAGGCAGATGTGCACAGCGCGGAAAACGCCAGCACCGCCGAAACGGCATAAGTGGCGATTTTCTTCATCTTTGGCACTAAAATCATCCTTTCTGTAAAATTTATCAAATATCAATCCTTAAGACCGCTGTGCGCCATTGTTTCCATAACGCTGCTCTGACAGAATATGAATACTATCATAGGAGGCAGCATCGTGATAACTACTGCCGCCGCCGCAACGCCGGCACGCGCAATACCCGCAGCGCTAATCTGCTGCATTACGGTCGGAATAGGTTTTAATGCCTCGTTATAAATGAAGGAGTAACCTGTAATCTGCCATGCGCCCTGGAACGCGAAGATAAGAAGCGTAAGCCATGCGGGCTTTACGTTGGGCATTACCACCTGCCAGCAGATTCTGATGTGGTTTGCACCGTCCAGCTTTGCCGCCTCTATCATACTGTCGGGAAGCTGTCCCATGAACTGACGCATGAGGAACAGTCCCATAGGAGTTGCGATGTAAGGCAGGATAATAGCAAAGTATGTATCAATCATGCCCATAGTAGCCATTACCATGTACTGCATGATGTACAGAACGGTGGAGGTGAACAGAAGGGCAACCTCAATAATCTTGTTGAGCGCCTTTTGTCCGGGGAACTTCGCCTTCGACAGCGCATAAGCCGCCGAAGAGGAGAACAAAAGCTGTGTAACGGTAACTACAACCGCTACAAATACCGAGTTAAATACGTATCTTGAGAACGGCACCCACATGTTCGACGCTGTTGCGAGCAGGTCGGAGAAGTTCTGGTCCGTGATATTTGTTACATACATTCTCGGCGGGAAGAGGAACAGCTCCTCAACGGGCTTCAGTGACTGAATTACCGACAGGTAAATCGGGAAGAGCATGAATAAGCCGAGTAATCCAAGCAGTATGAATATCGCAATATCTCCGCCCAGAGAACCGCCGTGTCTTTTTCTTCCCTTTTTAGTTATTTTCATAACTTCCTTCCTTTCTCAGAGAAAAATACATCGTGCAATCCTCCGGTTAATCAAGGTACTTGCCCAGGAGCTTTTTGATGCCCCAGTTGGCAAGCAGCATTACTACAAACAGTACAAAGCATATTGCGGACGAATAGCCCATTTCGTAACGGATTGAGCCGTAGTCATAGGCGTGAGTCATGATTGTATGTGCGGCGTAGTCCGTTGACGGGAATGCGGTAAGAAACCTGCCGACATCACCTGCGGTAAAGGACGCCGTAATCTGCATAACAGCTGCGAACAGAAGCTGAGGACCCATTGCGGGAACGGTAACGAGCAGCAGCTGCTGAGTACGGTTCTTGATACCCTCGATAGCGCCTGCCTCGTATCTGTCCTTAGGGATGCCCTGAAGTCCCGCACGAAGCGCAAGGAAGCCCGCACCAAGCGACATCCACAGCTGAACTACAATAACGACGCCCATGATGTAATTAGCGTCGGTCAGCCACTGGCGTGCGCTGTTGATTATTCCGAGATCCAGCAGGTAGGAGTTTGCTATACCGTAGGTATCGCCCGAGAAAATGAGCTGCCAGGTGGTATAGATGTTACCTGCAAGGGTAGGAGCGTAGAAAATGAATGTGAATACCGTCTTGAGCGCACGGGGCATCTCGTTGATAAGCCACGCAAGAATAAAGCAGAGTATGTAGCTCAGCGGGCCCGTGATTATCGCAAAGACCAGCGTATTCTGAATTGCTTTTAAGAAAACCTCATCCTCAAGGAACAGCGAATAGAAGTTGCTGAGTCCGACAAACTGAGGGAACTGTACCATGTTGAAGTTGGTAAAGCCCATAGGCAGTGAAAGCAAAACGGGGATGATTGTAAAAATCGTAAATAGTATGAAATAGGGCGCAAGCAGAACGTAAACGCTGGCGTTCTTTTTCATTTCACGCAGTGTATATCTTACCTTGCTGTCTTCGATATACTGCGATTTTTGCCTTGTAAACAAACCGATAACCTCCTCTTAATTTTACGGAGCGCGGGGGCGTACCCCCGTCCTTCCTATAAATCAGTTATTTCATGCCGGAAAGCTCCTGATACTTTCTTACAATTTCCGACTTAATCTGGTCGTTGTAGCTCATAAGTGTGTATCTCGGATTGTCCGCATCGTTTACAACCATTCTGAATGCGTTGTTTATATGTCTTGTAACTGCGTATGATGCGGGAATTATCGGCACTTCTTTAAGATAGCTCATCTGCTGTGCTATCTTCTCGTAGTCCGAGGTAGACCAGGGCAGCTGCTTGAGCGCTTCGGTGTTAGCCGTGTCAAAACGTCCCATCGGTCCCATGAGGGCTTCGATCTGTTTACCGTAGTCAACCTGAATTTCGGTGCTTGTAAACCACTTTACAAACTCCCATGCGGCGGACTGATTGGAAACCTTGTTAAAGATAACCGCACCGCTTCCTGCGGAGTTAGCCGCGTGATTTACCGTTCCGTCCTCCTGCATTGTTCCGGGGACGAGGGTGAAGTCCCAAAGGCCCTTGATTTCGGGAGCCGCAACGGAAAGCTGGTTATAGAATACATAGTTCTGTACTACAAGCGGCATTTCGCCTGTTCTGAAACGGGAGAATGCGTCGTAGGTCTGATCAAAGCTGAATACCGTGTAGAACTTTGTCCATCTCTCAAACGCCTCGATTGAATCCTGCGTCATAAAGTTGGTAAGGTTGAGGTTCTTTATGTCGGAGGTCTTTATGCTGCTGTAATCGGTAGTGTAAAGATCCTCATTGTAGATGTCCTGTCCCGTCTGAAGCACGAGCATAATAAAGGTGTTGCCCGCGTCAAAGGTGTTGGAGGAAATGTTCTGCGGCAGGATAAGACCTACGTCAAGGTATTTTCTTTGCAGTGTGGGGAGCATTTCGGTAAGCTCATCCCATGTTTTCGGAGGCCCGTCGAAGCCGAGCTCCTCAAGTACGTCCGTGCGGTAGAACAGCATCGGGAAGTTCTGCGATACGGGAAGTCCGTATACACCCGTCGAGCTGCCATCGTTGTATTCGTACAGCGTCATTGCGTCCTCCGCAAAGCGCTCCGTTACGGATTCATAATCCTCGAATTTTGTCAAATCCACAAGAAGTCCTCTTGCCGCAAGCTGAATGGGGAAGTCGCCGCCGATGAAAAGCGCGATTTCAGGTCCTTTGCCCGCTAAAGTCGCTTCGAGAATAGAACCCTGCACAAGGTTTATGGAAGCCTGCGTACCGTTGTAGTCGGGGTTTGAGTTGAACTTGTTGTCAACAAGGTTCTTGACTACCGTTGCCTGGTCACGTGCGAGCGATACCCAGACGTCAAGCGAGGTTGCACTGGTGTCTGAAAGCACGGTGTAGTCCTCGAAGAAAGAGCCTATAAACGCGTTGAAGCCGAACAGCAGCTCGCTGAAGAAGTTGCCGCCGGGAGCGCTGAAGCTCTCGTGTACCGTTGCGATTTCGATGTAGTCAAGCTCAAGCGGCTGTCCTCTGTAATCGCGCATCCACGCGGATACCGAGGAAATGCTGTCCTTGATACTGCTTGCCATAATCGGAATATCAACCGGCTTTTCTATACATCTTTCAAGATAGATTGCCATGGTTTCGAGTGCGGCGGCCTCAGAGCCCTTCTTGGTGAGCTTTTCAATGCCGTCCTTCTCTGCGCGCAGGCTTTCTACAATTCTCTGGAATGCGGGAATAATGTCGGGAATTTTCTTTTCTACAAAGTAATCGTTGAACTCATCAGGCTCGGGGCCGGTGATCATCAGTATTCTTCTGTAATACTGGTTAAGCTCAAGCACGAGGTTGTCAAGACGCTGCATAACCTCGCCTATTGAACCGGGCACTGCTTCAAGCGTCAGAGTATGCTCCTCGCCCGCGGTGAGGTAAAGATAAATGTCGTTGCCCTCGCCGTCCTTGGGAGTAATGCACTGCCAGTCGTGAGAGTACATGAACTGTATGCAGTCAAGCTCCTTGCAGGGAACTGCGCCGTCAATATACATTCTTCTGTTGGAGAAGAAGCCTCTCATCTGATTCTGGCGTGCCTTGAAGTTGAAGCGGTAATAACCGTCGTTTTCAACCTTGAACTTGTAAGTGATTGCCTGTGTGGACTTATTCCATGTCGCCTGACCTATGGTGTTGTACCTTTGCTTGGTCGGGTGATTGGGATTTGTCATGTAGGTTGTTCTGTCATACGTCGCATAAAGCGTAGAGGCAGTTTTCATAAAGGGCTGCTCTGCCTGAAGGAAGATTGTGTTGCTGCCCAGCTCCTCATTCTTTGCGCTGAGTGCGGGAGTGTTGTTTATCTCGTCCTCGGTGGGCTTTATGTCGTTGTAGCTGGGAAGCTCATCGTAATTCTTGAAGGTAAAGGAGTGGAAAACCGCATAGGTTCTGATACCCTCAATCGTCATTGTGTGCTTGCCCTTTTCAAGATAGAAGAAGTAAGGATCGTTGTAAAGACCTTCCTTATCCTTTATCGGATATTTTATCCAGCAGTCGTAGGTTACCTGTCCGGGACGCAGGTCGTTGTCCTTGCTGTCTCTTACTATCTCGGACTCGTCCTGCCAGTAACGGTCAAGCTCAAGCTCCTTGGTAGCGGTGAAAGGATATTCGCCGTCTATCTTCAGAGCGATGTCAAGCACAGTGTTCTTGCTTTCGCTTCCCGAAATAGGATAGTAGATAGCTTCAAGATTGTAAAGACCGGTTTCCTCGACGGTAAACTCGTATGTAAGGGTGAGCTTGTCATTTTTCCACTTGAGCGTGGTGTAATGGTCGGTTTCAAGCTCGGTGTTGTCTTTGAGGAAGTCTTTAAGACCGTTGTAGCCGTCGTTTCCGCTTACGCCGATAATCTCAAGTGCGTCGGATACAACCTCGGAGGCTTCACCCTCGCCGCCCGCAGAGGGATTTGTGATAGCCGTGCCGTTTATTGTGCCCGATACAAAGTCGGAAGCGTAAATCGTCGTTTCCTTGTCGGGCTTTCCTACTCCCTGCTCAAGATAATCGTTATAATAGGTACCGTATTTGCCCTTGATACCTGTTATCTCGATTTCGCTGACGGAGCTGTCCGATGCGCCGTCGGACTGCTTTGCCAAAGCTTCCGCTTCATCCGCGCTTACTGCGGTCGATGTAAGGGATGCTGAAGATAAAAGAGCCGTTGCGGATAATATGCCCGCTAATGTTCTTTTAATCCTGTTGTGCGTGGTTGCCACGGTTAAATCCACCTTTCTGATATTTTGTCTGTGTATTCAATCGAAAATTTTGTTTCGACGGGTTAAGGAATTTATGTGTGCGTGTTGTATTCCGAGCCGTAAACGGAAATTTTTCCGTCCTCCAGTTCTACCCGCACCTTATCTCCGCCCTTGATACCAAGAGCCTCGAGATATTCTTTCGGGATCTGCAAGCGTCCCGCCCTGTCTATTACGACAAGCTCTTCATGATCCGTGCCGTGCTGCTGCATAAGCCTTTCATGCTCTGCGCGCTGCTGCTCGTTCATTTTATCTATTTCGTCAAAGCTCAGCGGCTGTACCTTTCTTCTCAGCATTTCGCTGGAGGTACGTCCGTCCCGTATCGCCACCACTCTGTCAATGGATTTTGACAGGTTAGTGTCGTGCGTTACTATTATAATAGTGACGCCCATATTGCGGTTAAGCTCCTTGAAAACGTCAAGTACGAGTGCGGCGGTTCTTGTGTCAACCGCGCCCGTGGGCTCGTCTGCAAGCAGAAGGCTGGGATTGTTCGACAGTGCAATGGCTATCGCTACTCTTTGCTGTTCGCCGCCCGAAAGCTGTCCGAGCAACGAATTTTTCCTGTCTGCAAGCCCTACCGCATCAAGCAGCTCAATCGCCCTTTCCCGCCGGTTTTTGTGTCCCGACAGAAGCAGCGGCATTTCGACGTTCTGCATTGCGGTAAGATAGGGAATGAGGTTTCTTGCGTTGTTCTGCCATACAAACCCCACGGTTTCCCTCTTGTACTTGATAAGGTCCTTTTCGTCAAACTTCAGCAGATCCCTGCCGTCCACAAACAAGCTTCCCGCCGAGGGCTTATCGAGTGCGCCGAGCATATTGAGCAGCGTTGATTTTCCGCTGCCGCTCGCGCCGACAATTCCCATCAGCTCGCCTCTTTTTACGGTAAGGTCAAGTCCCTGAAGCGCCATAACCTCAACATCGTTTGTCTTATATATCTTAACAAGATTTTCGCATTGCACCATCACGTCCTCGGGCGGTGCAAGCATAACCCTTTGCGGCATTCAATCAATCCTTTCGGAGCGTTATGTATTTTCCTGCGTGTTGGTGATTACGCCGTCGTCCAACGTGTAAACCGTGTCGCACAGCTCCATCATGGCAGTATCGTGCGTTGTCATGACTATTGTAAGTCCGTCCGTCTTTACAAGGTCTCTGAACAAATTCATTACCGCAAGTCCTGTCGGCGTATCAAGCGCAGCGGTAGGCTCGTCGGCAAAGATGAGCTTCGGCTTGTTCGCTATTGCCCTTGCTATCGCAACTCTCTGCTGTTCGCCGCCCGAAAGTTCGCCCGGACGGTGGTGCATTCTCTTTTCAAGTCCAACCCTGACAAGACATTCCTTCGCCCTTTTTACACGCTGTGAGTTGGGAGCGCCCGCAAGCCGCATGGCGAACTCCACATTCTCATACGCCGTCATAGTCGGAATTAATGCAACAGACTGAAATACGAAAGACATCTCGCGGCGTCTGAGCTTATCCGTTTCCTTGTCCGACAGCCCCGTAATAAGCCTGCCGTCAAAGTAAACGTTTCCACCCGTCGGCTTGTCAAGCGCACCCAGAATGTTTATAAGCGTGGTTTTGCCCGAGCCCGAGCGTCCGCGCAGTACAACAAGCCTTTGCTCCCGCACCTCAAGGTTTATCCCTTTGAGTGCGTCCACGGTCGTCTTATCATTGATTTTAAAGCTGCGTGAAATATTTTCGGCTTTTAAAATCGTTTTCATAAAAATTATTCTTTCTCTGAACTTTCTGCTTTTCAATTTACTTTCAATTAATATCCGAAGGCGTTTTTTGTATTACATGCACAACAGCCCCCGCTTAAACGGGCATTATCGCAAGCCGTTTTAGAAAAAATATACAAAAAATCCGCAATTAATTGGTTACACTTATTATATCAAATTATCACCCGACTGTCAAGGTTTATAAAATGAGTTTCACATATTCTCAATTCTTTCACATTAATGCACAACCAAAATTTGTGTTTAGCTAAATATAACAAACTTTTGCAAAACAAATTGTAATAATCGACGAATTTTTTTGTTGTCAATACAGTATATTGGATTTTCGAGCTGAATTTTATCTATTTTTGATGTAAACGATTTCCAAGCTCAAAAAATTCATGGCATTATTTTCCATTCGTACGAGATTTATAAAAAATTTTTTGTGAAAAATGTCTAAAAAATTTCGTCAGTTTTTTTACTTAAATTTTGCTAAATTAATTTATGTGATAACTGTAACTCATGTAATCATTTCAATTTCCTCGCAAGCCTGTAACCATTTTGCTGTCAGCTCCTCCTCTTCCCCTTTCAGACGGTCGATTTCGAGAGAAATTTCGGCGGCCTTTTCATAGTCGGACGCTATATCGGGAGAGCAGAGCCTTTCGGACAGTCCGGCTATCCTCTGCTCCGTTTCGCTTATCCTCGCTTCAAGCCGTGACGCTTCTCCCTTTAAGCGGCGCAGGCGGCTTTCCCTTTCCTTGCGTTCCTTATATTCGTCGCCGCCGCTTTTCTTTTTCTCGGAAGGCAGCGCTTCTTCGTGTGCGTTCATGCTTTCCTTATAAGCAAGATATTCGTCATAGCCTCCGACAATGCCGACCGAGCCGCTTTTTTCAATACATACGATATTATCTGCGAGCTTATTTATAAGGTATCGGTCATGCGATACGATTATCAGCGTGCCGCCGTAGCCGAGCAGGGCATTTTCCAGAGCCTCTCTGGAATTTATGTCAAGGTGGTTTGTCGGCTCGTCCAGCAGTAAAAGGTTAGCTTTTCCCAGCATCAGCTTAAGCAATGCCACTCTCGCCTTTTCGCCGCCGCTTAAATTGCCCACAGTCTTGTAAACCTCATCGCCCTTGAATAAAAAGCGTGCAAGGGCGGTACGCACCTCGGTTTCAGTCATATGCGGATAGCTGTCCCACACCTCGTCTATCACGGTTTTGGCGGGATTAAGCTCCGACTGCGCCTGATCATAATAGCCTATCTGTATATTGTTGCCTATTTTATACTTTCCGCTATCCTGTATACACCTTCCCGTCAGTATTTTGAGCAGTGTGGTCTTGCCGCACCCATTCTCGCCCATTATAACGGTAGACGTGCCTTTCTTTATATCGAGATTAACCTCCGAAAATACCGTTTCCCCATCAAAGCTCTTGGAGAGATTTTTTGCCGTCAGCACATCGTTTGCGCCGCCCTCCCTGCATTTAAAGGAAAAGCTTATGCTGTCGGGCAAATCCGACGGCTTGTTAAGTGTTGCTTTCAGCCTGTCAACCTGCTTTTGCTTTGACTCGGCGGTAATGAAGTTGCGCTCCCTGCCAAAGCTCTTTTGCTGTGCGATTATCCCCTCTATACGGCGTATTTCCTTTTCGGTCTGCTCGTATACTCTCTGCTGTGCCTTGCGCGCCTCCTCCTTCAGCTCAAGGTAGCGGGTATAGTCTCCCTTATACTCGGTGAGCCTGCCGTTTTCAAGCTCATAGGTGGTCTGCGTAACCTTGTCAAGAAAATATCTGTCGTGCGAAATTATAATGTATGCGCCGCCGAACTCTGACAAAAATTTCTCCAGCCATTCGCAGGCGGCAATGTCAAGGTGGTTTGTAGGCTCGTCGAGCAGAAGAATATCGCTCTCGGAAAGCAGTAATTTCGCAAGCTGCGCCTTGCTTTTCTGTCCGCCGCTGAGCGCCCTTACGGGCTTGTCGAACTGCTCTTTATCAAAGCCCAGTCCCGTAAGTGCAGAGCCTGTCCTCGACCTGTAATAAAGTCCCCCTGCCGCCTCATAGCGCTCTCTTAAATACATCTGCCTTGCGAGCGTCCCTTCGTCATGGCCGCCGCTGTCTATTCTCAAAGAAAGCTCTGAAAGCTCCGTTTCCATATCCATCAGCGGGCGGAAAATCTCTAACACCTCGTCATACAGCGTCACGCTGTCATCTCTTATGACAAACTGCTCCATACAGCCGATTTTCAGGCCCGACTGCTTGCTTACACCGCCGCTTTCGGCTTCGAGCCTGCCCGTTATAATATTAAAGAGCGTGGTCTTTCCGCAGCCGTTTACTCCGACAAGCCCCGCCCTGCCTTTTTCGTCAAGAGCAAAAGAAACGCCGTCAAACAGCGTTTCTCCGCCAAACGATATTCCTATATCCGAAGCAGATAAAACTATCATGCCGTTGCTCCTTTTTACAATGCCCTTGTTTTTATCACGCAGACTGCGTGCGCCGCAATGCCCTGTCCCGCAAGCCCAAGCCCCTCCTCGGTGGTAGCCTTGACGTTTATATTATCAACGGACAGCTTCAGCACCGCCGCAATATTTTCTCTCATCTTCTGAATATAGGGGCTTAGCCTCGGCTTTTCCGCGACTATCGTAATATCCGCATTGGATACGCAAAAGCCCTTTTCAAAAAGCCGCTTTACAACCTCGCAAAGCAGCTTCATACTGCTTATACCCTTATATTTTTCATCGCTGTCGGGAAAGTGTCTGCCGATGTCCCCCAAAGCCGCTGCGCCGAGCATTGCGTCCATAAGCGCATGCACCGCAACATCGGCATCGGAGTGTCCGAGCAGTCCCAGTCCCTCTTTATTTTCTATTTCCTCACCGCACAGAATAAGCCTTCTGCCCGCAACCAAGCGGTGCACGTCATAGCCGTGTCCCATGCGGACAGCGGGAGTATCCATTTCAAGAAATCCTTTCGCCGTGCAAAAATCCTCCGGCGTTGTGAGCTTGATATTCCTGTAATCTCCCTCAACAACAGCCGCCTTATAGCCCGAAAGCGTCATAACCGAGCAATCGTCGGTTATACGCTCGTCGTTTATGTCAAAATTCTGCGCCGCCTTTAAATATTCGTCCTTTAAAAAGCCCTGCGGCGTCTGGGCAAGCCACAGTCTGCTCCTGTCGGGAGTATCGGCAATAAAGCCGCCGTCACAGCACTTTACCGAATCCTTTGCCCTTACCGCCGCAAACGCCGCACCGTTTTTCTCGGCGGACTGCGCTACGGCGTTTATTATCGGTACGGTGATAAGCGGGCGGGCGGCGTCATGTATCAGCACAACTCCGCATTTTTCATCGCACGCCCTTACGCAATTAAGCGCAGACTCAAAGCGTGTTGCGCCGCCTTTTACTACTTTTATCGGTTTTTCATATCTGTGCAAGCTTAGTATTTCGGTTATCCTGCCAAGGTTGGCGCCGGCTGCACAGACAATTATCTCGTCAACTGTGCTTGCGATAAATGCGTCAACGCTGTACAGCAGTACGGGCTTGCCGCAAAGCAGGGCGGTAACCTTGTCCGTTCCCATTCTTGTGCCGCTTCCTGCGGCAAGGATTACTGCGCTTGTGAACATTGCATATCCTCTCAGTCAATATGGCGGTAGTTGCCTAAGAATTTAAAATACTTCATCTCGTTTTCAAGCACAGACATCAGCTTTATTACGTCGGGATTTTTTGCGTTTCCGTCAAAGTCAAGGTAGAACACAACGTCAAATGTTTCCCTCTTTATATCCTGCTTTGCCTGCGGAACGGGTGCGCTTTCAATCTTGTTGATGTTCAGTCCGTAAAGGGCAAAATGCATAAGCGTTCTGTAAAGCGAGCCCGTGGTATGCGGCAGCGACATACAAACGGAGATTATATCCGAATCCGGCTCGGCTTCGGGCGTTTTTGATATGCAGATAAAGCGGGTGGTGTTGTCGGGATTGTCCGCTATACCACGCTGTAATATCTCCAGTCCGTAAAGCTTTGCGCATTGCTCTGAGCAGATTGCCGCTACGGTCATATCGCCGCTGTTTGCCACAAGCTGTGCCGCAAGCGCCGTGTTGGTGTACGGTATCAGCCTGACGTCAAGCCTGTCAAGATATGCGGAGCACTGCTTTAACGCCTGCTCGTGCGAATACACGGTCTTTACCTGCGTTCCCTTCTTTGCGGCAAGGCAATGGTTTATCCTTACCTGCGTGCGCTTGCAGATATAAAAATTGTACTTTGCAAGCAAATCGTAGGTCTGGCGTATATCTCCCGCCGTGCTGTTTTCTATCGGTAAAACGCCGTAATCCGCTTCGCCCTTTTCCACCGCCTCAAACACGTCGGAAAATTCGGGGCGGAACATTATATCCGCATCGGGGAACAGCTTTATGCACGCCTGCTCCGTATTGCTTCCCGCAGTGCCGGGGCAGGCTATTTTAATATCGCCCGTTTTCGGCCGGGAAAAATCGGGAAATCTCGGCTCGGTAAGCAGTTTTTGCTGAAGACTCTTTGATATATCCATTATCTCGGTAAAGAACTGACACGCGCCGTCCGCCATATCATCGGGAGCGCCTGAGCGTATGCGCTGTAATATCTGCCTTTCCCTGTCGCCCTGAAAAACGGGAAGATTATTTTCCTTTTTGTACCTCGCAACGCCGATACACAGCTCCATTCGCTTTAAAAAAAGCCTTAGTATCTCATCGTCGGCTTTGTCTATCTCTTTTCTTATCTCATCAAGATTCATTTGTTTACTTCCTTGCCGTGAAATAGTTTCTGTTTAAAAATGCCGCAGAGTACTGCGGCATTTTGTGAAATCAATTAATCCGTTGCGGCTGAATCTGCGCTTGCGTCCGAGCCTGCAAAATAAACGGTTACCTTTTCGGAATTTTCTACATCGACCTCCTCGCCGATTTCCTTGCTGCATTTTACTACATCGCCCTTATTCATACCGGCCTCGGCCTTTGTAGGTCTTTTTTCAAACTTGATGTTCTTCTGCGAAAGTATTGCTGTGTATTCGTCAACGGTCATTCCCGTGTAGTCGGGCAGGGCTACCTTTGACGGTCCCTTGCTGACAATCAGCTTTATCTCCGTACCCTCGGCAATCTCAGTTTCGGCTTTTATGCTCTGGCTTATTACAACGCCGTTTGCAACCTTGTCGTCAAACTTGTACTCGGCGGTAATCTTAAGGAAGTCATAGCTGTTCTGCACCGTGGTGTAAAGTCTGCCCGTGAAGGTGGGGCAGGCGTACACTATGGGGGATACCGATGAGGTGGAGGAGTCCGGCGCTTCGGTAACGCTTGTTTCCGAGGTTTGCGGCGCGGAGGTTTCCACTGTTTCGGGCAGTGAATAGTAGTTGGGGTCGGATGAAGCATCGCCGTTCCCGCCTGTCACTGCAAAGTAAATGATAACTCCCGTAAAGCCTATCACTATAACCGCACAGGCGATTACGGTGAACAGCACCGCCGCCGTGCTCTGCTTTTTCTTTTTGCCCTTTTTCTTTTTATTATTGGAAGCAGTCTTTTCAGAATCCGCCGTTTCTACTCTTTTTACCTTCTGAACAGGCTTTACAGGCTCGTTTTCCGCCGTATTGAACTTGGGCTGTTCAAACAGCTTTACCACAAGCTCGGTTATGGTCTGAATACGAGAGGAAGTGTTCATCTTCAGTCCGTTCATTATAACCTTTGATACGTGGCTCGGAATATTCCTGTTAATAGCCATAGGCTCAGGACAGCTATCGTTGCCCAGCCTTGATATGGACTCTGTCGGCGCACAGCCCGTAAGCACACGGTACAGCGTTGCACAGATGCCGTATACATCCGTCCAGGTGCCGTGCCATTCTGTCGATGAATACTGCTCGGGGGCGGAATATTCGGGATACATCTCGCAGGCTATCTCAGTGCCTGTGGTACGTCCTGCGCTGATTTGAAAATCAATAAGCTTAAGCTCGTTCTTCTCGGTGACGAGAATGGTCTGCGGGCTTATTCCTCTGTGGATAATTCCCGCCGAATGTACAAGGCTGAGCGTTGTGAGTATGGGCGGGAAAAGCTCCTTTACCCTGTCCCATGTAAGCTCGCCCGAGCAATTTGAAAGATAGCTCTTGAGGGAAATTCCCTCAACGTATTCAAATATAACGTAGGCGGTGTTATTCTGCGGGAAAATGTCCAGCACCGTCTGGATATGCGTCATGGAGCGCGCCTTCATAAGCGCCTTGTTAAGCTCGACAAACTCCGACATATAGGTCTTGTATAACGGGAGCTGATTTTGGTCCACCGTTATCGTCTGCTCATCCTTTTTGCGCGAGCAAAGCGTGTCGGGCATATATTCCTTTATCGTAACCTTTGCGCCGGTTACCTTGTCAAAGCCTATATAGGTTGCACCCTCGCCGTTGTAGCTTAACAGCTTGCCGGCTATATATCTGTCGTTTAATACCGTGCCGGGGGCGAGATATGAAGGGAGATAGGGCGTGCTTGCGCTGTACCCGCATTTTTCGCAGGGGCCGTCGTTCTCTTTTTCGCACATACAGCCAAGACACAGTTTGTTAAATTCCGTCATACGGCCATTCCTTTCCTTTACGGTTCTACTTTTGTTTCTGTTTCGCCCGTTTTATCGGGAATACGATCCCGCTTTTTTTCGGACCTATGCGGTTACATCATACATTAAAAGCGTGAAATTGTCAACCGTTTTGCCTTATTTGTAATAAAATTGTAACTATTTTGCTAAAACCGTGTGTATTTTTCCACAATCGCCGACGTAAAGCGTTTCTAAAATTTGTTTAAGTTGACCAACGCCCAAAAATCCCCTTATTCCCGACAAAATTACCGGCATTGCTTTTTTATTTCGACACAATTCGCTGTATTCTTCCTGTTTCTTCGGCGGTTATACAGGGAAATTCTATTGACATCAACAGTTTAATGTATTATAATATTGAAAGAAATTTGATTTGGTCGAAATAACGACACAATTGAAAGGACAACTCGAAATGGAAGAAAAAAAGTACGATTTTGCCGCCATAGAGAACAAATGGCAGAAATACTGGGACGAGCATGAGACCTTCAAGGCAAGGACAGGCTCGGACAAGCCTAAGTTCTATGCTCTGGTAGAATTTCCTTATCCGTCCGGCGCAGGTATGCATGTAGGTCATATCAAGGCGTATTCCGGACTTGAAACGATAAGCCGCAAAAAGAGGCTTGAGGGCTACAACGTTTTGTTCCCCATCGGCTTTGACGCATACGGTCTGCCCACCGAGAACACCGCAATCAAGACAGGCGTTCATCCAAGGCAGGTTACGGATAACAATATAGTAAAGTTTACAAATCAGCTTAAAAGGGTAGGCTTTTCCTTTGACTGGTCGAGGGTTATCGACACCACCGAGGAGGATTACTACAAGTGGACGCAGTGGATATTCCTCAAGATGTTTGAGCACGGTCTTGTTTTCAGGGATAAGACGCTGGTAAATTACTGCCCGAGCTGTAAGGTAGTCCTCTCAAACGAGGATTCGCAGGGCGGCCACTGCGATATATGCCACAGCGAGATTGTTCAGAAGACAAAAGAGGTGTGGTATCTTCGCATTACCGAGTACGCCGACAAACTGTTACAAGGGCTTGAAACGGTTGACTATCTGCCCAACGTAAAGCTCCAGCAGCAAAACTGGATAGGCAAGTCAACAGGCGCATTCGTAAGCTTCAAAATCAAGGAGCTTGACGAACAGCTCCGCATATACACCACCCGCCCCGACACGCTTTACGGCGTTACCTTTATGGTTATCGCGCCCGAGCATCCCATAATCGAAAGGTACAGGGATAAAATCGGCAATATTGCGGCGCTTGACGAATACAAGGCGCAGTGTGCAAAAAAGAGCGAGTTTGAAAGAACACAGCTCGCAAAGGACAAGACGGGCGTAAGGATTGACGGTCTTACTGCGGTTAATCCCGTTTCCGGCAAGGAAATCCCCATCTACATCTCCGACTATGTAATGATGGGCTACGGCACGGGCGCAATCATGGCAGTACCTGCTCACGATACGAGAGACTATGAGTTTGCAAAGAAATTCGGCATTGATATAATTGAGGTCATCAAGGGCGGCGACATCTCGAAGGAAGCCTACACGGGCGACGGCGAGATGGTAAATTCGGGCGAGCTTGACGGCATTACGAACAAAAAGGACGCTGTCGAAAAGATGCTTGATGTTCTTGCAAGGCTCGGCTGCGGCGAAAAGGGCGTACAGTTCAAGATGAAGGACTGGGCGTTCAACCGTCAGAGATACTGGGGCGAGCCTATCCCGATTGTTCACTGCCCCGACTGCGGAATTGTTCCCGTACCCTATGAGGAGCTTCCTTTAAAGCTCCCGCCGGTTGAGAATTTCCGGCCCGGCAAGGACGGCGAAAGCCCGCTTGCTTCTATCGAGAGCTTTGTAAAGTGCAAATGCCCCAAATGCGGCAGGGACGCACGCAGAGAAACCGATACCATGCCCCAGTGGGCAGGCTCAAGCTGGTACTTCCTGCGCTACTGCGATCCTAACAACGACAAATGCTTTGCCTCTCCCGAGGCGCTTAAATACTGGCTTCCCGTTGACTGGTACAACGGCGGTATGGAGCACGTTACCCGCCACATGATTTACTCGCGCTTCTGGCACAAGTTCCTTTATGATATAGGCGAAGTTCCCACCTCAGAGCCTTACGCAAAGCGTACCGCGCAGGGACTTATCCTCGGTCCGGACGGCGAGAAGATGAGCAAGTCCAGAGGAAATGTAGTCGATCCCAACGATGTTGTAGATGTATACGGCGCAGACGTACTGCGTGTTTATGTTCTGTTCATGGGCGACTATGAGCAGGCAGCTCCCTGGAGCGAAAGCAGCGTAAAGGGCTGCAAGCGTTTCCTTGACAGGGTATGGAATCTTCAGAACATACTCGTTAAGGGCGGCGAGTACTCCGACGAGCTTCGCACAATAATGCACAAGACGATAAGAAAGGTGAACGACGACATCGAGCAGATGAAGTTCAATACCGCCATCGCCGCAATGATGACTCTTATCAACGAGATTGTGTCGGTGGGCAAAATAAATGACGCCGAGATGAAGTCGCTTCTCATCATGCTCAACCCCTTTGCTCCGCACATCACCGAAGAGATGTATAATTCTCTCGGCTACGGTATACTCAATGAAGCAAGCTGGGTAACATACGATGAGGCTCTCTGTGTAGACAGCACCGTCGAGATTGTAGTACAGCTCTGCGGAAAGATAAAGGCAAGAATAAACGTTCCCGCTTCTGCCGGCAAGGACGAGCTTATCGCCCTCGCAAAGCAGGCTCTGGGAAATCAGCTTGACGGCAAGACGGTAAGAAAGGAAATCGCCGTTCCCGGAAAGCTCGTAAACATTGTTGCAAACTGAGCGCCTTGGTACTCGGTTTACATAAATCCATAGTTTGTTGCAAAGGAAAAGTCCCCGCAAGGGGGCTTTTTCATGCGGAGATTTTTTCGGCTTTATTTTTCAAAGACTTGGTCAAACCTAAAAAACAGAAGCGGACGGCTTTTGCCGTCCGCAAAATTCAATAAGGGGCTTGCCCCGTCATTCAACGCGGCAAGCCGCAGCGAAGCTGCGATTCAGTTTCAGTTGGGGATTGAACCCCAACTGAAACTGAATATGAAACCCGCCGCCTTAGAGGCGGGGGACATCTTGCCTGAGTTATTTTGGCTTAAAATTTATCCGCAAAATATGCCGTTACCGACATTTCTCTGCCGCTTGTCTTGTCTTTACCCTTAACGGTTATACCCGAAAGGTTCATCAGCTCGCCGACTGTTACCTCGTTTAAAGGACAGCGCATGACGTCCCTGCCCAGGCACACCAGCACAAAATCGCCGTCCATAATGTTGATTGCGCCGTTTTCACCCAGCCTTATCTCCTTATAGGTTTCAGGATCGCGTTCGGTGACGTATTTCAGCGGCCTTTTGTCATAGGCAAGCAGCTTTTTAAGCGGCATTGCGTTCTTGCTTTTTTTGCTACCGAACATTATGCGGTTCTTAAATTCTCGGGCTTGTAGGCATTGAGCGCGGCGTCGTTGAAGTCAAGCTCGTAATCCTTTGCCGCTTCGGTCAGAAGCTCGTCAAATTCCTCGTCCTTCATCAGGTGAAGAATATCAAGACGGTTTTCGTCATACCAGTCGGTACGCTCTGAAATATCTCTTCTTACAACGACGTAGTAAACAGTTTCGTCTTCGTAAATCTTGCCCTCGTCGTTCTTGAGTGCGAAAGCCCACTCTATAAACTCCTCGCTTGGAGAGGTATCCTCTTTTGAAAGCAGGAACTCGTGGTCATGCTCCTCTTCCTCCACTTCCTCAGAGCCGCTGCTTGTAGTATCGTCAGAGGTTTCATCGTCATGGTCGTGCTCCTCCTCTTCCTCCTCGGAGGTTTCCTCGCCGGAGTTTTCTTCCTTCTCAGCCTGCTCCTGCTCGTAGGCTACCTGCTCCTCATAGTCATGGTAAACCTCGTCAAAGTCCTCGCCTGCAAGAATTCTGTCAAGATAGCCCTGAGCCTGCTCCTTCTTTGCCGCCTTGCCCTCGTCGGTTTCAATCGCGCTTCCGTCGCCCTCGGTCAGGGACACCTGTATAATCTGAAATCTGCCGAAGTTGTCATGGAAATAGGTTTCTATATCCTTTTCGTCCGTTGCGGTAACGCCGTTTGTGTCGTAATAAGCGTCAAAAAGCTTGTTGCTCATCTTTTCAACCGTCTGTACCGCCTCGTAAGAGCTGCGGCTGATGCCCATCTGCTCATAGCTTTCTCCGTAGGTCATGTCCATGGAGTAACCGTAATAGGTTATCTCCGTGTTCCAGAATTCCTTTGTGGAGCTTTTAATTTCAGCCTTTTCCTCATCTGTAAGGCTGAGGCCCAGCTCCTCAAACTTGTTCTGTACCGCTACATGCTGTTTTACAAATTGAAGGGTGCGGTCCTGCACATACTGTGAATAGGTCTTGTCCTGCACATTATAATCAAAATAGGAAAAGCCCTCTATATCCGACGAGGATGTACCCATCTCCTCAAGCTGGCTGTTTATCTCGTCCTGAGCCTCGCCCATAGCGGTCTGCTCGTAGTAAAGATAGACGCCTGCCTTGATTTCTTCGCCGTCAACCGTTCCCATGGTGGATATATCGGCACAGCCTGCCGAGCCGACCATGACTGCGGCACAGATAAAGCCTGCCGCTATTGCCTTTAACTTCTTCATAGCTTAAATTCCTTTCTTTTATGCTGTTATCTTAATACCGCGCCTATTTCTTCAAGCGCCTTCAATACCCTTGCTACAACCGCGTCTGCCTCATCGTCGGTTATGGTTGCGTCCTTCTTTCTGAGTATCAGCTTGTAAGAGAGGCTCTTCTTGCCTGCGGGCACCTGCTCGCCCTTGTAGAAATCAAACAGACTGACCTGCTCCAAGTGCTTTGCGGTTTTCTTAATAACCGCCTCAATCTCGCCGCTGGGAAGCTCTTCATCGCACAGCAGGCTTAAATCCCTGTATGTGGAGGGGAATTTCGGAAGCGATACATATTTTGCCTCGCCCACGGTATTCTCACGCATTTCGTCCATTGCAAGCACCGCGCAGTATACCGGCATATTTACCGAGTAATTTTCAGCCGCCTGCGGATGAATTTGTCCGACATAGCCTATCATAACGCCGTTTGCCGAAACCTTAGCGCATCTTCCGGGGTGGAACATGGGGTTTTCCTTTTCGGCGGCGAATACAACGTCCTTAACGCCAAGCCTTGCCATAATCCCCTCTGCCGCGCCCTTTGCGGTGAAGAAATCCTCCTGTGCGCCGTAAACGGCAAAGCACAGCACATCTCTTTCAGCGGGAAGCTCGTTTTCGCCCTTAGGGAAATACTCTCTGGCTATTTCAAAAAATCTGCCGTCAAGCGTGCGGTTGTTAACATTTCTCCTTACTACCTCCATCATGGAAGCAATTGCGGTGGTACGCATTACGCTGGTGTCTTCGCCCAGAGGACGTCTTAACACAACGCTTCTCTTGTCCTCATCTCTCATTCTGAGCATATCGTAGCTCTTGGGAGAAATAAAGCTGTATGTCATAACCTCGAAGAAGCCGAGCGACAGCGCAAGGCTTACCGTCTTATCCTCAAAAATCTGCTCAGGTGTGCGCTTGCCCTGTGAGGAGAGCCTCGGGATAGTGGAGGGTATGTTGTTGTAGCCGTAAATTCTCGCTACCTCCTCTGCAATATCGCAGGGCAGGTGCATATCTATTCTGGTGGGGGGTACGATAATCTCGCCGTTTTCATAGCCAAAGCCCAGCCGCTTTAATATCTCAATCTGCTCCGCCTCGCTTATATCCGAGCCGAGATACTCGTTTACCCACTTGTAATCATGCTTTAATCTTTCGGGTACGTATTCGCTGTGGTTTACGTCAATAACCGTTCTTATCACCTCGCCGCAGCCGAGGATTTCAACCAGCTCCAAAGCTCTCATAAGAGCTGCGTGAGCGTTTACGGGATTAAGTCCCTTTTCAAAGCGGGAGCTTGCCTCGGTGCGCTCGCCTACCTTCTTCGCCGTTCTTCTTACCGAAACGCCGTCAAAGCAAGCCGACTCGAATACTACCGTTGTGGTATCGCTCATGATGCCGCTGTGCTCGCCTCCCATAACGCCCGCAATTGCGATGGGCTTCTTGCCGTCTGCAATAATCAGCATTTCGGGGGTGAGTGCGATAGGCTCGCTCATCTCGTCAAGGAGCTTGAGCGTTTCGCCCTCTTTTGCGTTTCTTACAACAATCGTGTTGTCCTCAACATATCTTAAATCAAAGGCGTGCATGGGGTGGCCGTACTCAAGCATTACATAATTTGTAATGTCAACGAGGTTGTTTATCGGTCTAACGCCGCTTGCTCTGAGCCTTCTTGCCATCCACTTAGGGGAAGGACCTATCCTTACGTTCTTTACGAGCGCCGCCATATAGCGTGAGCAAAGCTCCGTGTTTTCAACCCTTACAGTTATCTCGCTGTTGATGTCGCCGTCAATGCCCTTGATTTCAGGCTCTTTGTAGTTAAGAGGAAGATTAAAGGTTGCGGCGGTTTCTCTTGCAAGTCCGAGTACCGATAGGCAGTCAGGTCGGTTGTTAGTGATTTCAAATTCAACCGTCGTATCGTCAATCTGAAGTGCCTCGCATATATCCATACCCGGCTTCATATTTTCAATGTCGGAATCGTTGTTTAATATAAGTATGCCGTCCTCGGCAACGGGATAATCAAAATCGTCCTTTGTAAGTCCCAGCTCTGCAAAGGAGCACATCATGCCGTTGCTTGCAACTCCTCTGAGCTTGCCCTTTGTTATCTTTGTGCCGTCTGCGATTACGCTGTTGTGCAGGCAGGCGGGAACTACCGCGCCCTCAAACAGATTTTGCGCCGCAGTTACTATCTGCACAGGCTCGTCCTGTCCTGCGTCAAGGGAGCATACCCACAGCTTTTCGCTGTCTGGGTGACGCTCGAGCTTTAAAACCCTCGCCACTACAATGTTTGTAAGAGGCTCGGACATATTCTTGTAGGTTTCAACCTTTGAGCCGCTCATTGTGATACCTGCGGCAAAATCCTTTATCGGCATATCGGTCTTAACATAATCGTTAAGCCATCTCATTGACAAATCCACTTTTAAAATCTCCTTACTGCGTTTTTACTTTGAACAAAACCCGAAAAGACGGTTTATCTGAACTGTACCAAAAATCTGCGGTCATTCTCGTATAAAAGACGCATATCGTCTATGTTGTATCTCATCATGGCAATTCTCTCAAGTCCTATTCCGAAAGCAAAGCCGCTGTATTCACGGGGATCAATGCCGCAGTTTATAAGCACCTGCGGATGTACCTGTCCCGAGCCGAGCATTTCAATCCAGCCCTCGCCCTTGCAAAGCGGACAGCCCTTGCCGCCGCACTTGAAGCACTGTAAATCAACCTCTGCGGAGGGCTCGGTGTAGGGGAAGTGGTGCGGACGGAAGCGGAGCTTCACATCCTCGCCGTAAAGTCTTTTTGCAAATACCTCAAGCGTGCCCTTAAGGTCGCCGAAGGTTATCTTCTTGTCTATTACAAGTCCCTCGCACTGGTGGAATATCGGAGAGTGCGTTGCGTCAACAGCGTCGGAACGGTATACGCGGCCGGGGCTGATTATCGCAATCGGGGGCTTGTTTTTAAGCATGGTGCGTATCTGCACCGAGGAGGTCTGTGTACGAAGCAGTATATCGTCGGTTATGTAGAAGGTGTCCTGCTCCTCTCTTGCGGGGTGTCCCTCAAGGGTGTTGAGCATATCGAAAACGTACTTTGTCTGCTCAACCTCAGGACCGTCAACTACCGTGTAGCCCATGCCGCGGAATATCTCCTTAAGCTCGTCCAGCACTATGTTAAGCGGATGGCGCACGCCCAGAGGCCTTTGCTTGCCGGGCATTGTAACGTCAAGCGCCTCCTGCCTCAGCTTCTTTTCAAGACCTGCCGCCTTTAACGCCTCGCCCTTTGCGGTAATTGCCGCTTCAAGCGTCTGGCGCACCTGGTTTGCAAGCTGTCCCATAACGGGGCGTTCTTCTGCCGAGAGGCTTCCCATGGATTTTAAAATCGCGGTAAGCTCGCCCTTTTTCCCCAGGTACTTAACTCTCAGCGCGTCAAGCT
This sequence comes from uncultured Ruminiclostridium sp., assembly GCA_944386545.1. Classification (GTDB taxonomy): domain Bacteria; phylum Bacillota; class Clostridia; order Oscillospirales; family Ruminococcaceae; genus Ruminiclostridium_E. Next base: position 36,806 of record CALXBK010000001.1, on the reverse strand, counting down.
CCTTTGCGTCGTCACAGCTCTTGACAGCCGCTGTCGCCTGCTCCTTTATTTCCTGTAACTGTTCTTTCATTCCCATGCTCTTTTACGCTCTTTTCCTCAATTTAATTTCCGTATTTCAGCAAGCGGCAGCAGCCGCCGCATTATTAACCGCACGGATTTATCCGCCCGTTTATACAATTACGAATTATTATACCATAATTTAAATACTTTTGCAAGTAGCTGAAGCATTTTTTCACCCATTATACAAAAACAAAGCGGCAACCTCGCTTAAAGTTACCGCTTTATTTCAATATTGATTTATCTGTCATATTTCGGAGCTTCAAGCCGTGAGGAGAAATCCGTTTCAGGCAGCGGGCGGTCGAAATAATAGCCCTGTATTATGTTACAGCCCATTCCTCCGAGCCTTTCGACAATCTCCTTTTCCTCAACGCCCTCACATATTGTGGTCATGGAAAGCTCCTTTGCCATGTGCAGGACGTTTTCAAGCACTACAAGACCACGCTCGTCCTTGTTGGACTCGGACAGGGACTTATCCAGCTTCAGCACATCAAACTCAAGGTCCTTGAGAAGCGCAAGGGAAGAATAGCCCGTGCCGAAGTCGTCCATTGAAACCAGCACGCCGTATCTTTTAAGGTCGCTGAGCGTTTCCTTTATAGCGTTAAAGTCATCGGTGTAGGCGGTTTCGGTAAACTCTATCTCGATAAGAGAGGGAGCAATTCCGTATTCCTCGACTACCCTCATAATTTTGTCGGCAAGATGTGAAAATCTCAGATGAATTTTTGAGAAGTTGACGGACACGGGAACAACCCGCTTGCCCTCGTCAATCCACTTTCTTATCATCTTGCAGGTATAGTCAAGGACGTACATATCAATTTTTCTGATAAAGCCCGTTCGCTCCGCTATCGGTATAAAGTCCATCGGTGAAATCAGCCTGCCGTCCTTTTTCCAGCGGACAAGCGCCTCTGCGCCGACAAGCGTTCTTGTATCAACGCAGACCTTGGGCTGAAAGCATACCACGAACTCATTATTTTCAAGCGCATCGGGCATCTGTTTTTCAAGCAGGGTGAGCTCCTGCTCACGGATAACCGTCTGCTCGTCGTAAAATACAATATCCTCGTCAACCCTGCGCTTTGAAATGTCAAGGCAGGTCTCCGCGCAGGCGAGAATTTCATCCGGGTCATCTGTATCGCCCTCAATGCTGACAACACCGGCTCTGAGCGAAATCTCGTACATCGCCTTCTCCTTGCCGTAGCTGAAATGTACGGGGAGCTTTGCAAAATTTTTTAGATGGAGCTTTATACGCTCCTTTTTTACCATAAGGCAGAAATTATCGCTTCCCGAACGGCTGCACAGCTCGTCGGTGCGCATCAGCCTGTTAAGCTCGTTTGCATATTTCAAAATTATATCGGTGGTCGCCTGATAGCCGAATATGTTGTTGAGTATATTACAGCCCTTTATATTGGCTCTGACAACCACGTAATCGGTAAGGCTTCCGCTTTGCTTTGCCTTTTCAAAAAACGCCCTGAAGCCCTTGACGTTGGGAATACCGCTGTCACGGTCAAGACGGCTGAGCATTTTTTCGGCGTGAATGTTCAGCGAGCAGGTGCAGATAAGCGAAAGCAGGCTTGTAAGGCTCTCATAAGCCTCCTTTGTCTGCGGGTCATTCAGATCTATCTCGTTTTCGGTAAAATATTCATAGGTATAGGTGCAAAGGTCGTTGCGCCTCTTAAATACTCTGTTATATACGGGAAAAACAGAGCTGTCCGTATATATCGTTGTGCAGGAGGTCTGTCCCATGTATTCAAGCGTGCGAACAACTCGCGATATATGAAGCCCTTTTGCGACAGGCAAAAAAGACGACAGCCCCTCAAGATTTCTGTCGGAAATCGTCACAGCCTCGTCTATTATTGAAGGTATGTTGTTTTTAAGCAAATCAAACATATCAGATTACCTATCGTTGCGAATTTTCTTGTAAGATTATTTTAACATATTCGATGCAGTTTAGCAAGTAAAAATCCAACAAAATGAAATTTTATTAATTTTTTATATAGTGCCGGAAAAAATCAATAAATTTAAAACGATTTCATTGTATAAATGCTCCAAAACATTTGTTTATATATACACGGATATACTGTTAATTTTGATTTTTCAGGCGTTAATTTGCATAAAACGAAAAAACCACTGTATAAATACAGTGGTTTACTTTCGTACATTGTCCTTCACGGCTGTCAATTACAGCCATATGAGCCTATACGCTCAAATTACTTGTTCTTCTTCTTAAGAACGATACCGCTGACGGTAAGTGCGCCTGCTGCAAGTGCAACGGGAACAACTGTAAGTACAACGCCGGTAGGTACGTTTGTGCCGGAGCCGGAACCAACACCTACGGTGGTGCTTTCGCCTACGTCAGAATCTCCTGCTGCGAATGCGCATACAGAGCAGGTTGCAATTAAAGCTACAGAAGCTATTGCTGATAAAATCTTTTTCATAGTCTTTGTCCTCCATGTATTTTTCTGTCTACACTTAAGCAGTCCTCATATCTGCCGATAAAGTTTCAATAAATTCAATTTAATTTGTTAATTTGCTTTTCAGCGGTCTTTATCAACTGCTTACATTTCGGTAGTCGGGAGCAGACAAGAAAAAGTTTCAGCTTTTTTAAAAATTTTTTAAAAATTTTTATTTTTTATTTTGCACCGCCCAGTCCGAAGCTGACAGACAGCGCATTGTCAACCTTGTGCATGGCGTTTTCGTCAAGCTCGCCCATTCGCTCTCCGAGCCGCTGCTTATCGAGAGTACGCACCTGTTCAAGCAGAACAACGGAATCCTTGGCAAGACCGCACCGCGAGGCGTTTATCGCAATGTGGGTAGGAAGGCGGGATTTGTCCTTCTGGCTTGTGATTGCCGCGGCAATAACGGTAGGGCTGTGACGGTTGCCTATATTGTTCTGCACGATAAGCACAGGCCTCATTCCGCCCTGCTCGCTGCCCACTACGGGACTTAAATCCGCATAATAAATTTCTCCTCTTTTTACAAGCATATTGACCGTCCTTTCCGAATGTTTGTTGTAGATATTTTTAACCGCCCCGCACGGATTATTCAGCCTTTCGCTTTTCCGTGTCGAAAAGGAGGGTATTATATAATATTGTGGCGCAATCCCATTTGTTACATTGTTGCTAAAAAATTAATTTATAGGTTGATTATTTTTCCTTTTTGGTATATAATGAAGCTTATGGAGAAAATAACACGGAGGATATAGCTGTGAAAAGACATAATTATAAAATAAAGCTGACAGCGGCGGCGCTTGCGGCGTTAATGCTTGCAGGCTGTTCCGAGAACGCCGGCAGCTCCGTTGCCGAAGGCACAGGCTCGCAAAGCTCTGTCACCGAAAATTCTGTTACGGAAAGCTCCGCCCCTGAAAATTCAGTTACGCAAAGCTCAGATGAGCAGTCAATAGACGAAAGTGCTCTTACCGAGGAACAGATTTACGACAACATGGTAAAACGCTCGCTTATGGACCTTGGCAATCTTGAAAGAATGGCAAGATTTATCGAAAAGCTTGAGAGCAAGCAGGAGGTGACGGTTGCGTTTATCGGCGGCAGTATCACCGAGGGACTTACCGCAGGACCTGAAAAGTGCTGGGCAAGGCTCACCTATGACTGGCTGTGCGAGCAATATCCCGACACTAAGATAAATTATGTAAATGCGGGCATGAGCGGCACTCCGAGTATCCTCGGAAATATCCGTCTTAAAAGAGACGTGCTGGATTACAGCCCCGATATGGTATTTGTCGAATTTGCGGTAAACGACGGCAACGAGCAGACCTACAAGGACAGCTACGAGGCGCTGGTGCGTACCGTGCTTGAAAGCGAAAAACAGCCTGCGGTTGCGCTGTACTTTACGGTAATAGAAAGCGGTCATACCTGTGAAGCTTATATGTCTGAGGTGGGCAGGGCGTACTCGCTGCCGATGGTATCGCTGAACAATGTGCTGTCCTATGAATTTGAAAAGGGCAGAATGACATGGCAGGACTACTCCGATGACCAGTCTCACCCGAACGAATGGGGACATGAGATGACAAAGGATTTAATCGTCTATATGTTTGAGCAGGCGATTAAAAAGACAAAGGAGATGGAGAATGTCACAATCTCCGAGCTTCCGACGGACTGGGTATATTCCGACCGCTTCTACGGCATGGAATTTGTTGATGACGCTCACAGCTCGGATAACTTCAGAATGATAACCACGGGCTCTTTGTCGGGCGAAAACGACACAATAGCGCAGTTCCCCGACGGCTGGAGCTTCAAGGGCCGGGCAGACGAGTTTGAGGCTATGGAGTTTGAGTTTACCGGCAAAAACCTCATGCTGGTCTACAAATGCGCAAACAGCAAGGTTTTAGCCTCTGCAAAGATAACCGTTGACGGAAAAGAGGCAGGCACCTTTGCTACCGCCGCAAACGACGGCTGGAACAACCCCGTCGCACAGCTTGTATATTCGGGCGACGAGGGCACTCACACGGTAAAGCTTGAGATTGCGGGCAAGGAAGGCGCTTGCTATATCGAGATACTCGGCTTCGGCTTCTGCTGATAACAGCTTTTAACACCCGTTGCGGAAAGGCGTGAATAGATGAAATTCAAATGGGATAAAAAATACCTGTACTGGGGAATAACGGGCTTTCTCGTAATATCGGCGTCCAGCGTATTTGTCATAGGTCTGTCAAGCATAGTGGATATTATATCCGCTGTATTCTCATTTCTTGCAGTGCTGACGCCCGTGCTCTACGGCTTTATCATAGCCTATATACTCGCACCCGTCGCAACCTTTATAGAAAAGCCGTGCCTGCGCAGACTGTTCTATACCATTCAGGATAAAAAACGGGAACGCTTTTTGAAAAAGTATCCCGATAAAGAGCCGCCCCCGAAAACCTTTCCCGTAAGAAAGGTCGCAAGGGTGACGAGCGTAGCGATAACCATACTATTTGCGCTGGCGTTGCTGGTAGGACTTGTATGGATACTGCTCCCTCAGCTCATTCAGACCGTAACCACCCTTGTAAACAACATGGACGAGTATGTAAAGAGCGTGACGGATTGGGTGTCCGGGGCGCTTGCAAACTACCCCGAGGTTGAAAACTATGTGCTTCAGATAACGGACGGTATATCCGACAAGCTCAATACGTGGCTGTCAAGCGAGCTTCTGCCGCAGATGAACAATCTGTGGAATCTCATAACCTCAAACGTTATGAACATCATAAGCGTTACGATGAATTTGCTTTTAGGCTTTGTTATTGCGATATACTTTCTCAACAGCAAGGAGCTGTTTGCGGCGCAGTCCAAAAAGATTGTCTACTGCATTTTTTCGACAAAGCATGCAAACAGAATAATCGAAACGGCAAGGGATATAAACAAGTCCTTCGGTCAGTTTCTCACGGGAAAGCTGATTGACAGCTTTATAATCGGCGCGCTGTATGTCGTTGTAATGAATATTTTCCAAATGCCCTATGCGGTGCTGTGCGGCGTTATTATGGGCGTGCTGAGCATTATACCGTATTTCGGCACGTTTATCGGATATATTCCGTGTATGCTGCTTATGCTCCTTGCAGATCCTATCCAGTGTCTGTACTTCACCATTCTTGTCGTGGTAATACAGAATATTGACGGCAATATCTTAGCTCCGAAGATTATAGGCGACTCGACGGGACTGTCCAGCTTCTGGGTAATTTTCGGTATGCTTGTCGGCCAGGGCATATTCGGCTTTACGGGACTTATCATCGGTATACCGCTGTTCGCCGTAGTTTACAGCTTTATAAAGAACCGTGTAAACAAGGGACTTAAAAATAAGGATTTGCCGGACGATTCAAACGAATACCGTGATATTCACCATATTAACGAGGAAACGGGCGAGGCGGTAATGTTCCCCCATCCTCCCTATATGAAAAACCAAAAGGGCGAAAAGCCTGTTCGCCGAAGCTTCAGATTTACCCTTTCGGGCAGAACAAAGTCGCTGATAAAGGCAAAGCCGATTAAGGCGACCAAGCCCGACAGCGTGCAGGGCGGTAAAAAATCCGACAAGCCCGAAAAAACGGCAAGCGGCGAAAAATCCGATAAGTGACATCGAACGGAGCTTTTATGACTGATTTGAAAAAATACACCGTTACCTCAGCACAAATGCGGCTGGCGGAGGAGGAATGTGAGCGGCGCGGGGTTTCCTGCGCCGCTCTTATGAGAAATGCAGGTGCGGCGGCGGCAGAAGTAATAACACAAAGCGGCAGGGTAAAAACCGCAGTTATATTAACAGGCGGCGGCAACAACGGCGGCGACGGCTTTGCGCTGGCGCACGGGCTTAAGGAAAAAGGCGTTTTGACTGCCGTGATAATGGTCTGTCTGCCTAAAACCGACCTTGCGAGGGACTGCTACTGGCAGTACAAGGACGATATTGACGAGTGCGTAAGCTATGCCGAGGATAAAGAAGCGGCTTTTTCGCTTATCAAAAGGGCTGACGTTATCGCCGACTGCGTATACGGCACGGGCTTTCACGGCGAGCTTAAAGAGGAGCTCAGAGAGCTGTTTTCGGCGTGCGGCAATTCATCGGCGGTGCGGTACGCTCTTGATATTCCGTCGGGGTGCAGCGCATCAGACGGCTCGGCGGATAAATGCTCCTTCAAAGCGGACGTGACGCTGGCTTTGGGAGCTGTAAAAACGGGACATCTGCATATTCCGTGCAGCAGCTTCTGCGGGGATATAAAGCTTCTTGACATAGGAATTGACGCTCCGTGCTATAAGGAATATGAAGCGGTAATATGCGATGATACCCTGATTTCCTGCCTTAAAAAGCGTGAGAGGATAACGCACAAGGGCTCTTTCGGCAGACTGCTTTGCGTTGCGGGCAGCGAAAACTGCATAGGAGCGGCATACATGGCGGTAAACGCGGCGCTCAAAACCGGCACGGGCATAGTGGAATTAGCGTCAGTCAGGGAGGTAACGCAGGCGGTTGCGGTAAATCTGCACGAGTGCGTACTGCTCCCGCTTTCAAGCGGCAAAATGACCGCAGACAGCGCAGATAAGCTGTGCAAGGCGGCAAAGGGAGCGTCGGCAATTGTATTCGGGTGCGGAATGGGTAACAGCGGGGATACCTATCTTCTGTTCAAAGCGCTTCTTCAAAGCACCGACTGTCCGATTTTGCTTGACGCGGACGGAATAAATTCGCTTGTCTTGCATATAGATGATTTAAAGGACAACGGCGGCAGGCTGATGCTTACTCCGCACATAAAGGAATTTAGCCGCATAAGCGGAATTGATACCGATGTAATCCTCAAAGACAAGCTGAAGGCGGCAAGAGAATTTGCGGCAAGGTTCGGCGTTCATCTGCTGTTAAAGGACGCTTATTCCGTCTACGCTTCTCCGTGCGGCTTTACCGCGGTAAATATGAGCGGCAATGCGGCGCTTGCCAAGGGCGGAAGCGGCGACACTTTAAGCGGCACAATAGGCGGATTGCTCGCACAGGGGGTAAATATCGGCGACGCTTGTATGACGGGCGCATACCTTTTTGGCTCGTCTGCCGAATATGCGGCGCAAAGCCGAAGCATGAGCGGGATTATGCCGTCCGAGCTTCCCGCCTTGTATCCGTATCTTTTAAAAGAGAGGTTCGGCGTAAAATAAATCGGTTGTCCTTTATTTTGTGAAAGGACCTGATTATATGCTAAAAAAACAGCTACTGATAACTGCGGCGGCAGGGTGCATTCTGCTTTGCTCCTGCGCGCAAACGGAAACTGCTCCCCCGCAGATACCCGATGAGCTGACATTATCGGGAAAGCTCGAAAGCGAGGGCATTGACGCGAGAGTGCGGCTTGAAAAAAAGGACGGCGTGTGGAGCGTTACCTACACCTCTCCCGCAAGCGTAAACGGACTTACGATAACGGACAGCGGCGACGAGCGAACGCAGAGCTTCAACGGCGTTACCTGCTCCTATGATGAAACAGACGTTCCGTTTGTAACGGCGGCACAGTATATAACCGACAGCATTGACAAGGCAAAAAGCGGTACGGATATAACCGTAACGCGGCAGGACGACAATATCCGCATATCAGGCACGGTACATTCAAGCGGGTATGTGCTGACCTTTGACAGTCACGGCTGTATTGTCGGAGTGGCGGCAGGCGGCTATAAGCTCGGCTGTGAGTGCGAAAAGGACGGCGAAAACACCTCTGCGCCGCGGGCGGGAGCAGATTTTGCCGAGCATTATTTAAGGTGAAAAATACGTTTAGGGCAATAATGCACAAAATTTCAAGCTGAGCTTTGTGCGTTATTGCCCTTAAAAATATCCGCCGATATGCTGAAAATAAGTTGACAATCGGGTTTATTTATGGTAAAATTATCTTAATAATCGACAGCTATGCAATGCAATCGGCGTTGCGGCGGCTGTATCACGGGGGAGGCTTCAGTATGAAAAGAGGCTGTACAATGAATAAGCTCAGAAGCAAAAAAGGCTTTACTATGGTGGAGCTTATAGTTGTAATTGCAATAATCGGTATTCTCATGGCGATGATTTTGCCGTCCTTTATGAGCTCGGGCAAGCCACAGATGGCGCTGGCTAAATCAGAGAGCTTTTATTACGGACTGCATAAGGCGATGGTTGATACATACAGGCTGAACAGTCCCGAAAAGACGTCCGAATTTATATCATTTCAAAGCGGACCCTTTACTCATACGGTAAAAGACGGAGATTATCTGTATCTCGGAGTAAAATGCGAGAAAAACAGGGGCTTTACGGAGCTGTCAATGGGTGCGCTCAATATTCTTTCACCCGGAGTCGTTGATCTGGGAATGAACTATAACCTGGCGACTTCCGTGAGCTTTTCATCACACGAGCTGCTTGACGCTCTCAATAACTTTACGGTTGATGAGGATGACGGCTATTATTACGCCATTGTGGACGGTAAATGCAGAGTAAAGGCGGTATACTGGAGCGAGGTGCCGATAGGAGAGCTTGAAAAGACCGCTACAAATGAGATACTGTTCACTGATAACGAATGGGTAGGCGGATATGTTGTAGGTGCATTCCCTCCGCAGTATTCCGGCGTAAACAGAATAATGTTTGAATTTGATATGTAATCTAATATTATGAAAACAAAGGAGAGCCGAGGCTCTCCTTTTATTTTACCGTATTTGCTTTCATGATTTAAGCAGCTCTCTGTAATCCCACAGATACTTTGCTCCTGATATTACCGTCAGCAGACAGGATATGTAGATAAGCGCATCCCTTACTATAATTACCGTAGGGCTGTCCGCCGCAAACGCTCCGAAATCCGCACAGATATACATGATAAGTATCACCGACAGCGCCGCCATGGTTGCCGCCGTTTTCAGCTTGCCCCAGACGCTTGCCGCTATGACAAGCTTCTTGTCACTTCCTGCCGCAACAAGCCTTATGCCGGATACGACAAATTCTCTCGCTATTATCAGAGCCGCCGCCCATGCGGGACACCAGCCCAGCTGTACAAAGCACACCAGCGCAGTTGATACAAGAATTTTATCCGCAAGCGGATCGAGAAATTTTCCGAAGTCCGTCACCATGTTGTACTTCCTTGCGATTTTTCCGTCTGCGGTGTCGGTAATGCTCGCCGCCGCAAACATTATTCCCGCCCACAGAAAGCTAAGCGGCACGAAATCGTGCGCCAGCATGAAAAACGCAAAGAACGGGACAAGCACTATTCTAAGCATAGTCAGCTTATTTGCCAAATTCATAATACTCCTGCCTTCCTTACCCAAAAGTCCCTGCTCTTGGGTGACGGTTTTTATTTCAATAAGGGGCTTGCCCCGTCATTCAACGTGGCAAGCCGCAGCGAAGCTGCGATTCAGTTTCAGTTGGGGATTGAACCCCAACCGAAACTGAATATGTCCCCCCGCCGCCTTAGAGGCGGGGGGACATATTGCCTAAGTTATACTACCTCGCCCAGTAGGTTGTTTTCAAGCACATCGGTTATTTTTACATTCACGAACTCGCCCGAAACAGGCTTTTTGTCCTTCGGCGCGGTAAAATAAATCATGCCGTCTATTTCGGGAGCAAAGTGCATACTCCTGCCGAAATACATCTCGGAATAGCGGTCATAGCCCTCGCAGACGGTCTTTAACACGCTTCCCGTCATTGCCGCATAGTATTCGCCCATGCGGATTTCCTGCTCGCTCATAATTATGTCGGCACGGCGCTCCTTTTCGGCGTCGTCTACCTGATCGGGCATTTCGGCCGCAGGGGTATCCTCTTCTGCCGAGTACGCAAAGCAGCCCAGCCGTTCAAATTTAATATCGTTGACAAATTCCGCAAGCGTCTGAAAATCCTCCTCGGTTTCACCGGGAAAGCCTGTGATAAGCGTTGTTCTCAGCACAACACCGGGTATGCGCTCTCTGAGCCTTGCGAACAGCTCACGCATGGTTTTTTCATCGCCCCTGCGGTTCATCGCTTTAAGGATATTTCCGCAGCAATGCTGAATGGGTATGTCAAGATAATTAAGCACCTTTTCTTCACTCGCTATGGTATCTATAAGCTCGTCGGTTATCCTTTCGGGATAGCAGTAAAGCAGTCTTATCCACTCCACTCCGTCAATTCTGCAAAGCTCCTTTAAAAGCCCGGGCAAGGCGTATTCCTTGTACAAATCTATGCCGTATGCCGTGACGTCCTGCGCTACAAGTATAAGCTCCTTTACACCGCTTTCTGCAAGCCTTTTTGCTTCTTCGACTATCGCTTCAAGCGTTCTTGAACGCATTTTTCCCCTTATAAGGGGAATAGCGCAGTAGGAACAGCAGTTTGAACAGCCGTCCGCAATTCTCAGATACGCATAGTGCGGCAGAGTGGAGAGCAGTCTTTCGCCCTCCATGTTGTGGCAGGATCTGTCGGGAAAGGATATAATCCTCCTGTCAAGCAGTACGGAGTTTATAACCTCTACTATATCGTCATTCTTGCCGATACCGATTGCCGCGTCTATTTCGGGAAATTCCTCGTCTATCTGCTGCTGATAACGCTGTGCAAGACAGCCTGTTATGATTATCTTCTTGTTTATACCGTCGTTCTTGCGGCTTATCGCCTCCATAATCTCCTCTATGGCTTCTTCCTTTGCGCTTTGGATAAAGCCGCAGGTGTTGATTACGACTACATCTGCAAGACCTGCCTCGTTTACAAGCTTAAAGCCCGCCTTCTTAATTTTGGCAAGCATAAGCTCTGCGTCGCACTGGTTTTTGGGACAGCCCAGCGATACCATTCCGACCTTTACGGTTTCCATTGTCAGTTCCTTTCCTTTGAATTACACACTGTATAACTTAGGCAAGATGTCCCCCGCCTCTAAGACGGCGGGTTCCATATTCAGTTTGAGTTGGGGTTCAATCCCCAGCTGAAACTGAATCGCAGCTTCGCTGCGGCTTGCCGCATTGAATGACGGGGCAAGCCCCTTATTTAATCTTGTTCTTATTTGTCGATAGGCTTACTATCCCTCGTCAAATTCGCCGTTTTTCACTCTTGACAGGGCAAGCTTTATATCGTCCCAGCCATAGCCTCTGCGGGCAAGCGCCGCTGCTACCCTGTCAACGCTTTTCCTGTCCGAAAAATCCAGCTTGGAGGAATATTTTTTATTTACGAGCTGTATAATCTCCTCGACAAAATCCTCAGAGTTATACTCCTGCTCATTTTCTGCGATTATATCATCGGGCAGACCTCTGCGCCGCAATTCAGAGCGTATCCTGATTTTGCCGTAGCCCTTGCCGAAATACGCCGCATACAGCCTTTTGGCATACTGCTCTTCGTTTATCAGCTCATTATCCTCCATCAGCTTCACCACATAACGGCAAAGGTCGTCGGGATAATTTCTTCTGAGCTTGTCATACAGCTCCTTTTTGGAGTGATCGCGCGAGCCTAATATGTAAAGAGCTCTGCGCTTTGCCCGTATTCTTTGCTCGTCCGTATATGCCATCAGCCGAGGTCTTCGGGAGAGAACTCCTCAAAATCCGAATCGCTGTCAACAACGACGTCCTTCTTGCCCGAACGCTTTTTCTTTTCGGGCTTCTTGTCGCTGTCAGCCTCCTGCGCTTCGCTTTCCTTTACCGCCTTGTCAAGCGCCTCGTCCTCTGCCGCTTCGTCCTCGGAGGAGGAGAAATCAAGCTTTGCGGTGTTCTCCTTTATCAGCGCTTCTATCTCGGCTCTTACATCGGGATTGTCCTTAAGGAACTGCTTTGCTTTTTCCTTGCCCTGACCGAGCCGTTCGCCGTTATAGCTGTACCATGCGCCGCTCTTCTTGACAATTCCAAGCTCCTCGCCAAGTGTAATAACCTCGCCGAGCTTTGAAATACCCTCTCCGAAAATCATATCGAACTGCGCTTCCTTGAACGGAGGCGCAACCTTGTTCTTTACCACCTTGCACTTTGTGGTGTAGCCTATCATCTCGCCGCCCTCGATAATCTTCTCGCCCTTGCGTACCTCTATTCTTACGCTGGCATAGAATTTCAGCGCGCGGCCGCCGGGAGTGGTTTCGGGGTTGCCGTACATAACGCCTATCTTTTCACGCACCTGGTTTATGAATATGGCCACGGTGTTGGACTTTGAAATAACGCTTGTCAGCCTTCGCATTGCCGCAGACATAAGTCTTGCCTGCACGCCCACAAAGCTGTCGCCTATCTCGCCGTCTATTTCGGCTCTGGTTACCATTGCCGCTACCGAGTCAAGCACGATTATGTCAATCGCTCCCGAGCGGGCAAGCGTTTCCATAATTTCAAGCGCCTGCTCGCCCGTGTCGGGCTGTGACACGATAAGGTTGTCAATGTCAACGCCGAGGGATTTTGCGTATACGGGATCAAGCGCATGCTCAACATCTATAAATGCCGCAATGCCGCCCAGCTTCTGCGCCTCTGCAATGGCGTGGAGCGTTACGGTTGTCTTGCCGCCCGATTCAGGTCCGTATATCTCGATAATTCTGCCCTTGGGCAGTCCGCCTATGCCCAGAGCCATGTTAAGGCTTATTGAGCCTGTCGATACGCTCTCAATGTCCAGCGCGCGGTTGTTCTCCGCGCCGAGGAACATAACAGCTCCCTGGCCGTAGCTTTTGATTATCTGCTCCATAGCGGTATCAAGAGCCTTTTTCTTTTCCTCAGGTGTTGTGGGGCGCATTACCGCAGGGGTTGCCTTTTTGTTATTTGACTTTGCCAATTTTCTTCTTCCTTTCCCGTATATCGTGTTATTTCCCGCCTTTTACGGCGTATACTATTCTGTCGTGTCCCGAATAATCCTTGATTATGTCGGGGCTTAATCCGCAGGAACTGAAAATTTCGCTTACCGCGCGTCCCTGCTCCTCGCCCGTTTCTACCGCCATAAGTCCGCCCGCATACAGCTTCGGCGTCCAAAGCGGTATTATTCTTCTGTAAAAATCAAGCCCGTCCTCTCCGCCGCAAAGTGCGGTGTGCGGCTCAAGCAGTACCTCTTTTTGCAGGGCTTTCATCTGCGCCTCGCTGATATACGGCGGATTTGAAATTACCGCCGCAAGGCTGTTATTTTCAAAATGCGCCGCAGCTTCTTCACTCATCACATCTGCCTTTAAGGGCGTTACTCTGTCTGCACCGTTGCAACGGATATTTTTCTCAAGATAAGAATAAGCCTCGTTATAAAGCTCGACGGCAGTCACTGCGCAGTCTGCTTCAAGCGACACGGCAACGGCAATACAGCCGCTTCCCGAGCATAAATCCACCGCTTTGCCACGGCTTATTTTAAGGTGCTTTATCGCAAGCTCGCACAGCTGTTCGGTTTCGGGACGGGGGATGAGCACTCCCCTGCCCACCGAAAAGGTGTAGCCGTAAAACTCCCACGAGCCGAATATATACTGAAGCGGCTCGCCGTTTAACCGCCTTTTAAGCATTTCTTCACACCCGGACTTTACCGCAGGGGCAATTTCCTCAAACGGCGAAAAGCGTCCCGCCGCCTGCCGTATTATCTCCCTCGCTTCAAACTCTGCGTCCTCACAGCCCGCGCAGGCAAGCTGTTTTTCAAGCTCTGCCCTGTATCTTTGCGCCGTCAAGAGCCATGCTCCTCATTTTCGGGAAGCACCGGCTTTGCCGAGGCTATCGCAATTTCTATCATCTCGTCGTCCGGCTCCTTTGTGGTAAGGCGCTGTATGCCAAGCCCCGGAGCAGAGATTATTTTCGTTATTATGTTGTCGTGCTTTCCTGCTATGCTGATAAGTTCATAGGATATTCCCACCACAACGGGCAGGAAAATTATCTTACAGCACACTCTGAGCATATCCGCCACAAACTGCGATACTCCGAAATTCTCCATAAACAGCTCGCTGTTTATGGGGAGTAATGTGTACACCAGTATGCTTATCGCAAGAGTGAGGAATATAAAGCTCGTGCCGCAGCGGGGGTGAAAACGCTTGTACTTTCTGACATTCTCAACCGTCAGCTCGTCGCCGTTTTCATAGCAGAAAATCGTCTTATGCTCCGCACCGTGGTACCGGTACATTCTTCTCATGGTTTTCATAAGAGAGGTAAGCCACAGATAGCCGATGAATATCGCTATTTTCAGTATACCCTCAACGAGCGAACGCCACGCGGATATATCCGTTTCTCCCGCAAGGCTCTGTATTCCCGTAAAAATCAGCGTCGGCAGTATCATAAACAGCGCAATTGCAAGTCCCACACCGAGTATGCCCGCTATTATGCCGATTATTGCCGTCATCGCGCCGCTTTCGGATTTTTCTTCCCTTTCTTCCGGCTTAACGGCGGCTTTTGCCGTAACCTCTGTCTGCTCTGTAATTTCCGCTTCGCTTGCCGCTTCAGGGGCTTGCGTTGCTTCCCCGGGCAAAGCCTGTGCTTCAGCGGCTTTTGCTTGGGCGCTGTCGGAATTTTGCTTTTTGCGCTCCTTTTTCTTTTCCTTTTCTTCTTCCTCCTCGTCAAACATTCCGCTTATCTCGCCCGAACGGTTAATATACTTATATCCGTCTGCCATCTGCGAAACAAAATTGACGCATCCGCGTATAAAGGGCGTCTTGTTATACCATTTGCGGGGCTTTCTGTCCCACTCCTCGGTATAAATAGCTTTGTCGGGCTGTCTTACCGCCATACAGCCCTTTTTCGGGCCAAGCATCATTACGCCCTCTATAAGAGCCTGTCCGCCTATTCTTGCCTTTGCGGACGGTTTGCTGTTCTTTGCCATGTCTGTCCTTTCTTATTCTTCCTTCTTTGCAACGGGCAGAGTTATCTCAACTCTTGTATACTGCCCCTCCTCGCTCTTTATTTCAAGCGTACCGCCGTGCGCCGACACTATCTCGTCCGCCACGGCAAGTCCTATGCCTGAGCCTCTGACGTTGTTGTTCGCCTTGTAGTACATACCCTTTACCTTGGGCAAATCCTCACGGGCTATTCCGCAGCCGTTGTCTTCAACGCATATCTTTACCTTGCCCGGAGCAACAAGCGTTTCTATTCTTACAACGCCGCCGTCGCCCGTATATTTAAGAGCGTTGTCTATGATATTTACAAACACCTGTCTTATGCGGTTTCTGTCGCCGTATATGGTGACGACCGCCTCAGGCTCGCTGTACAGTATTGTCTTGGCGTCTATCTGCGCCTTCTGCGAATACATGATAACGGCGTCGGTCAGCTCCGCAAAGATGTCCATGTTCTCCTTGCTGAGATTAAATCTGCCGCTTTGTATTCTTGAAAAGTCCAGCAGCTCCTCTACCATGTCCGACAGCCTTGCGGTTTCATCGGATATTATCCTCATTCCCTTTTTCACCGTCTGCCTGTCGTCAAGGCTTTGGGCTATTGTTTCGCTCCAGCCCTTGATTGCCGTAAGCGGCGTTCTCAGCTCGTGCGATACCGAGGAGGTAAAGTCGTTTTTGAGCTTTTCTGTATTTTCAAGCTCGCCTGCCATGTAATTGAACACCTTTACAAGCTCGCCCAGCTCATCGTCCGTCTTATACTCTATACTTACCTTAAAGTCTCCCTGCGCTATTTTTTGGGCGTTTGCGCCTATCTGCCGCAGAGGTATTACGATAGAACGGATAAAGTACAGACCGAGCGTAAGTATCAGCAGAATGACAGCTGCGCTTATCAGCACGACTACAACCATTACTATTCCGAGCTGATAATCTGCCTTTTCAAGCGAGGTGACTACTCTCGCCGCAGTAAAATCGCCGCTTCCCGTCTGCAAAAGCTCGGTTACCGCCATTACCTTTTCGCCGCCCGCCTGATAGCCGCTGTACGAGGCTATTCCGTCCTCGCTTTGCTTTGCCGCTTCATAGTCCGGCATGGTATACTCGCCCGGCGGCTCAAAGCCGCTTGAGGTTATAATAACCTCCCCGTCGGAGTTTATTACCATAAGCTCCATAAGATCCTTTTTGGTAAAGCTCTCTACCGCCGTCCTTGCCTGCTCGTCATAGCTTACGGCGCTATTGACGCTGTTGCTGTAATACCCCGTGATTACCGTTGAAATTATGTTAAGCTCGCTCCTCAGAGCCTGCTCCACGGTGTTATAAAAGTACATTCTGAAAACGCAGTACAGCACTATATCAAGCAACACAAGCGCCGCCAACACGGCACTGAAGCATTTTAAAAACCAGCGGTTGGCTATTGTTGTGCGTCTTGCCAAGACAATTCTCCTTTAATTACACCTGTTCACCGTTGAACTCTCCCGCCGCCGCAAGCTCGTCAACGCACCACTTGTAGCCGTAGCCCCAGATCGTTGCTATGTAGCGCGGCGAGGAGGGGTCCTGCTCTATCTTCATTCTGAGGCGTCTTATATTTACATCCACTATTTTCAAATCGCCGAAATAATCCTCGCCCCAGATATGGTTGAGTATGCTTTTTCTGTCCAGCGCCGAGCCGCTGTTTTCGATAAAATATTCAAGCAGCTGATACTCCACCTGCGTTATCTCAACCGGCACGCCGTTTCTGTGCAGAGTGCGGTTTTTGAGATTGAGCGTAAAGGGGCCCGACACTATCGTCTTGCCGTCGTCGGTTGCTTTGCCCGGTACGGTAAGCGCAACCCTGCGGTACACTGCGTCCACTCTCGCAACAAGCTCCGAGGGAGAAAACGGCTTTGTCACATAGTCGTCCGCGCCCTGGGTAAGACAGCGTATCTTGTCTACCTCCTGGCTTTTTGCGGAGAGCATTATTATTCCCATGGTACTGCTCTTTTGCCTCAGCCATCTGCAAAGCTCCGAGCCGTCCATTCCGGGCATCATTATATCAAGAAGCGCAACGTCTATCATGCCGCCGTAATGAACATAGGCGTCCATTGCGTCAGCCGCGTTGCTGACATCTACAACATCATATCCCGAACGCTTGAGATTTATCACCACAAAATCCCTTATTGCGTCCTCGTCTTCACACACAAGTATTCTTTTCACGGTAACCTCCTTATCAGCCGTTTTTCGGAATAACCGTCAGTGCCGCCGCAATTTCGTCCTCGGTAAGCGACAGTCCCTCGTACATTATACCCTTGACAAAAATGCTCATCTCATCGTCCTCGTAAAACTTCCTGTATCCGTCGCGCGTTGTCGGCTGTGACTGGCTTTCCGCCGTTTTCAGCACGGTCTTTACGGTAAGCAGAGGGTATTTGTTGGCTTCAAGCGAGCCCTCGTATTTCCAGAAGGTGACGCTGTTCTCCGAGGCGTTTGCCGTGGCTGTAACCATTCCCACCCATCTGCCGGGGAAGGTCAGTATATAATCGCCGTTCTTATCGACATAGGTGTATGCGCCCGCCTCTATTTTATCGCAGTTCTGCCTGTACCATATCACGGCGCAGAGCTGTTCGGGGTAGGTGTTTTTTTCATAACCCGGCAAGGGAGATGTTACGGGCACGTCAAGTATACCGTCCGAGTCTATATCCGCCGAGTTTACCTTCGGAGTATATGCGTTTGAACGCCGCTGATATACCGTGTCCTTGCCGTCGCGAACGACCGTCGCCGCCGTTTCAAAGGAGCTTCCCGCAAAGTACAGCATATCCGTACCGTACAGGTTTTCGCCGCAGAGATAATCCACCGCTATGCAGTCGGTTTCCTTGCCCATTATAAGGCACTTTGAGGCGGTAATTCTGTCAAACTGAGTTATGTTGCCGTTGAGTGAAACAGACGGATAAAGCTGTTCAAAAACGCCCTTTTCGTTTATCTTATAGGTAGAGAAGGTCGCCGCCTTGTTGGCCGCGTCACGGTTGAAGCAGGCTAAAAATTCGCTTCCCGCTTCGGGTATTCCGCTTTGAATGGTACAAGCCGAATAATTTACCGTGCCGAGCAGCACCGCCTTGCCCGCACTGTAATCCAACACCGACATCAGCTTGTCTGACGAGCCGGGCAGGGTGTAGCTTATAAGCAGGCGTTCCTTGTCGCTTCCGAGCTTTGAAAAGGTGACGCTGTTTATCCCGCTTCCCTTTGCGGACATTTCGTACACCGACTGCCATTTACCGTTTTCGTCCATGTCAAGAAAGCCTACTCTCAGCCCGCTTACCGTCTGCAAATCCGCAGAGGCGGGATCGCCCTTCTTTTCATAAAAGACAATAGCCTCGTTTGTCGGCTCGCTGTCAAGGTTGTGAATGACAAATGCGCTTCGGTGCTCGCCCGTGTGGGGATAGCGCAGGTTTACGCTTCCCACGCTTGCAGTCAGTGCGGTATATATCTCGTTTTGCTCGTCAGTCAGACGCGGAGAGGCAAGCAGCGTATCCCCCGACATCCCAAAGGAACAGCCCGTAAAAAGCATAATAAGGCACGCCGACAACAGTGCTAAAGCCGCTTTTCTGATTTTACCGCATATCATTCGCCGCACCTCCTTTGTTGCCCGGTTAATCTTGCTCGCTCTCGCTGTTTGCAGCTTGGTTTTCTTGCGGGTTCTCTCCTTCGTTTTGTGCTGCTTCGGCGTTTTCTGCCGTTTCAGGGCTTTCGCCTGTTTCGCTCCCGCTTTCCTCACGCTTTTTGCACATCAGCATAACCGCCGCCATAGCGCACGGTACAAAGCCGGTTATGATAAGCTCAATATCCGGGGTGTCTGCAAGCATCATCCATTTATCGGGCGACATTGCCGCAAGCACAAAGCTCGACAGCACATACGCAAACGCCGCCGCACCGCCGACAAATCCCGACGACACAGCCGCCGTGAGAGTAAGCCTTTTATGCCCGCTTGAAAAATACCGTCCCGTATTCAGCCAGAACAGCACCGTAAGCACATAGTGTATCATTATTGCATTTTTCTGCGGATTTCCGAGTATTATTGCATTTGAAAGATAGTACGCTACCGCAAAAAGCAAATAGCACAAAATTATGAATACTGCGCTTATACAATGCGCTGCTGAAATCTTAGAGCCAAACAGCATTGAACAGCCGCCTGCGATATATCCCGCCATACCCGCAAGGTAAGCGAACGACAGCAAGCCGCCGCCGTTTGAAAGCGAGGATATAAACGGCAAAAAGAGCGCCGCCCCGCCGATTATCATAATAAAGCCTAAAGCGTTTGCGCCCTTTTGGGATATTTCCGCCGCCGATTTTGCCGCTGTATTCTTGCAGTCAAAATACGCAAGCACGGATATAACGGCAAGCGCCGCGACAAGCGTACCGTTATACAGCAAACTCAGCATATCCGAGCCGTTGGCATAGAGGTTTGAGGGATATTCCACACCGCTGTCAAACAGTATGCACCTCAGTACAAGCAGTACCGCCGCAAAAGCTACGGCTGCGGCGGCTGATTTTTTGTTTTTCAGAAAATCTGTCATGAGCTGTCCTTTGTTTAACGCTCGTCAAGCGATATGTAATCTCTGTTGCGGCTGAGTGTTCTGTATGCAGGACGCATAATTCTCTTGCCGTTTTCTATTTCTTCCATTCTGTGAGCGCACCAGCCGGGCATTCTTGCACAGGCAAACAGTGCGGTGTACATCTCAACGGGGATACCCAACAGCTTGTATACAAGTCCCGAGTACATATCGACATTTGCACACATTGTCTTTATATCGCCCTTGTTCTTTGCAAAGAGCTGGGGCGTCAGCTCCTCAATTTTGTTGAGCAGTCTGAACTCAGCCTCGGTTTCTGTGCCCTTTGCAAGCTCCATTGCGGCGTTTTTGAGAATTACCGCTCTCGGATCGGACAGCGTATAAACAGCGTGTCCCATACCGTATATAAGGCCGCTTCTGTCGTTTTCTTCCTTGTTGAGTATTTTCATCAGGAAGTCGGCAAGCTCGCCCTCGTCCTCCCAGTTCTTGACGCCCTTTTCAATACATTCGAGCATTTCCATTACCTTGATGTTCGCACCGCCGTGACGGGGACCTTTAAGCGAAGAAACAGCCGCCGCATAGGAAGCGTATGCGTCCGTACCCGTGGAGGTAACGCAGCGGCAGGTAAAGGTGGAGTTGTTGCCGCCGCCGTGCTCTGCGTGGAGCATAAGGCAAAGATCCAGCAGTCTTGCCTCCTCTACGGTGTATTCTCTGTTATCCCTGAGGGTTGAGAGTATGCTCTCCGCAAGGCTCTCGTCAAGGTTTATCGGGTGCATTACCATGCTGGAATTGTAAAGATAGCGCCTCATTACCTGATATGCGCCTACCATTATCGCAGGAAGTCTTGCAATAACCGAAATCGCCTTGAGCATTTCGCCCTCCATGCTCTTGTTTTCAGGCTCCTTGTCATAGGCGTAAAGCGCAAGCACCGACTGCGCCATCTTATTCATTATATTCGGAGAAGGACAGCGCATAAGCACGTCCTCTGCAAAATACGGCGGCAATGTGCGGTAGTGTGTTACTATCTTCTTGAAGTCCTCAAGATGCTCCCTGTCGGGCAGATTGCCGAACAGCAGAAGATACGCCGTTTCCTCGAAGCCGTAACGGTGATCCCTTGCACAGCCCTCAACCAGGTCGTTTATGTTGTAGCCTCTGTATATGAGCTGTCCCTCGGCAGGTCTTTTTTCGCCCTCGTCTATAACATAACCGTGTACACAGCAGATATTCGTAAGTCCTACCACAACGCCGCTTCCGTCGTTGTTTCTGAGCCCTCTTTTTACATTGTATTTATCATACAGCTTGGGATCTATTGCAGTCTGAATTTGATAATCCCTGCACAGCTTGTGAAATCTCTCGTTCATTATCGTTCTCCTTTTCCTTTTACTTTGCCTCTTACATTCTATTCTTGCTTCATAATGAATATAATTTTTTGTCGGCGATACCGACATATACGCACTTCAATTATATCCCATTTTGCATAATAAGTCAAGCCTTGCATTCATAAACCGCAAAAGGAGCGTTTCAATGAAAAAATATCTTGTTGTCGCCCTGCTCGCCCTCGCTGCGGCAGTTCCCGTTTTTATCCTTGTCTTTGCCGTGAACAAGCCTGCCGAGCCTCCTTCGACCGTTATATACGGCGCAGAGAGCCGTGAAATCGGCGAGCTTCTTACGGGTTGCGTTTTGGACAGCCTGAAATCCCTCGACTGCGCCCCTCTTAAAGCCGATACCGAGGGCATACGGGCGGTTGCAATGGCGCATTACTGCACGCTTCTTTACTTCTCGCAGAACAACATCGACGTAAAAACCTCCGTCTACCGCCCCGATTACATGAGCAATGAGCTGGCAGAGGAATATTTCGGAGAGGAAGCCGATATTTACATCTCCTGTGCAAAGCAGGCGGCAGAATACGCCCTTTCCACGGATATAACCTACGACGGCAGCCATGTAATACTTCCCGTCTGCCGCATTTCTTCAGGCGCGCTTATTTCACCCGACGACAGCGGCTTTCCTTGGGTAAAACAGCTTTACTGCACAAAGGACCCGAATGCGGATTGTTACGAGGGGAGCTGTCAGTACACCGCAGACGGCATAGCCGAGCTTATGATAGAAAATTATCCCTCTCTTATTATAACGCCCGATGATTCAAAATGGCTCAGCGGCGTTGTAACGGACAAGAACGGCAGTATTTTAAGCCTTAACGTCTGCGGCATAACCATGTCGGGAGAGGAATTTCGCAGGCTGCTTTCCCTGCGCTCCCCTGCCGCCGAGATAAGCTATACCCAGCGGCTGTTTACCTTCAGGACAAAGGGCGACGGATGCAACACGGGAATGAGCGTCTACTCCGCAATAAGGCTTGCACGAAGCGGTCTTACCGCAAACGAAATTCTCGCCGAATTTTACAGCGGAATTGTCATACGCTGAGCTGTCAAAACCCCTTGAAATTAGTCGCAATATATGCTAAAATAAAGAATATTAACCCGCAAAGGGGAGAAAAGCTTGAAGTACAAAAACAGAAGTCTGCGCCACGAGCTGAAATTTCCTGCGACAAAAGCGCAGTGTGAGATACTCGCACAGCGTTTTGCCGCAGTAATGAAACCCGATAAAAACGGCGAAAACGGCGTTTACAGGGTGACAAGCCTCTACCTTGACGATGTTTACCGCAGCGGCTACAACGACAAGATAAACGGTGCAGATACAAGAAAAAAGTACCGCATACGCACCTACGGTCTGTCGCCTGATTTGCTCACGCTTGAGTGCAAGTACAAGGACAGAGATATGACCTCAAAGCGCACGGTGAAAATTACAGCACAGCAATACAGACAAATTTTGTCGGGGGATTTTTCCTTTGCCTACAGCGACGAGCTTGGCGGAACGGTCGCATTTGACGCTTCTCTCAGCAATTCGCTGGCGCTTCTGCGTCCTGCGGTGACGGTAGACTACACACGGCAGGCGTTTGTAAATGAAGAGGGCAACGTGCGCTTCACGATAGACAGCTCGCTTCGTGCGGGAATTATGTCAAGGGATATGCTCTCGCCCGATATGCAGTTTGTGCCTGTGACGGACTTTTCGGCGGTTGTCGAAATAAAGTATGACGATTATCTGCCGTCATTCTTATCCGCGCTTTTAGACGGAGTAAAGCTAAGACAAGAGTCGGTGTCGAAGTATGTACTGTGCAGTGACAAGCTTACAAAAATGCACTGCTTTACAACAGGAGGATTTTAAAATGAACTTTCTTACCGTTTTAACGGAAAACACAGGGGAGGATTTGCTCTCCCTCATCGGACAGAGCTTTGATATTACCGCACAGCTCGAAAGCCTTTCTCTGCCGAGAATTATTCTCGCTCTGCTCACCGCCACGGTTTGCGGACTTATCATCTACTGGGTTTACAGGCTCTTTTACAGGGGCGTTGTATACAGCGACAATTTCAACATTCTCGTGTTGCTCGTTACGGTAGTGACTTCGTTTATCATCATGACCATCAGCGCCAACTTAGTGCTGTCGCTCGGTCTTGTCGGCGCACTGTCCATTGTGCGTTTCCGTTCGGCTGTCAAGGACCCGCTTGACATCGGCTTTTTGTTCTGGGGCGTTGCCGCAGGTATCACCGCAGGTGCGGGACTTTACTTTGTCGCACTCATCGGCACGGTCTTTATTGCGGCAATATACATAATACTTACCGTTGTGAAGAAGGAACGCCGCAGCTATCTCCTTGTTGTGCGCTACGGCGAAAACGCCGAGAGCAATGTAAACGCCCTGCTCGGCACGCTCCGCTACAAGCTGAAAAACAAGACCGTCGCAGGCAATTTCACCGAGCTTACCGTTGAAATCAAAACCCCGCAGAACGACGCTTCTCAGCTCTCCCGCTTCAAGGCAATCGACGGCGTGCAGAGCGTCACTCTCCTTGAATACACCGGCGAATACATGAACTAAGCGACGGGACGCCGCACAGTAGGGTTTCCACAAAATCCTCATTTTGTGGGAAAAGGAGGAGCAACGAAATAAGCGAGCTTTTTGCATTTATGCTCAAACGAGCGCATGAAGTTTGCGGCGGCGCTCTCGGGCGCATATAAAAAGCACAGACTTTTACGCTTTCCTGCGCCCTCGGCGGCTTCGCCGCCGAACGTTAGCTGTCAGATACTCTTTAAAACGTGTGGGTTATTGCGGGACTCTGTCCTTGCACCCTCGGCTTTAACGGTAGATTACTTTACGGAATGATGTGAAACAGGAGTAATAGCAGTGGGGAATGTAACTGAAAATAAAAGCCCCCGCAACAGAATTGAATGGCTGGATTTTGCAAGGATGATTGCAATAATCCTTGTAGTCCTGTGTCATGCGGTAGAAAACGTATATGCTTTGAAATTGGATTACATTTCGTCTATTTCCGTTCAGTCAAAAATATTTGTTTTTACCGCATTTACCCTCGGAAGAATAGGCGTCCCCTTCTTTCTTATGATAAGCGGGTATCTCTTATTGGACAGAGCCTACGACACACAGAAGATTCAATAAGGGGCTTGCCCCGTCATTCAACGTGGCAAGCCGCAGCGAAGCTGCGATTCAGTTTCAGTTGCGGATTGAACCCCAACTGAAACTGAATATGGAACCCGCCGCCTTAGAGGCGGGGGACATCTTGCTTAAGTTATGATTGTTATGGGTGCGATGTATGGAGTGATTAGAGTTATTGCGGCAGTAGGTATTTTGAAAAATAAAATGTGGGGTTTAATTTTAGCTGTAATTATGTGTATTATTACCCTGACTCTAATGATGTTTTTGTTACCCGCAGGTATCTTGGATGGCATATTTGCCGGCTCTGTATTGGTTTTACTTTTGATGTATTATTTTGGTGATAAAAAAATTGCCGAATAAATGAAATACAGTCTATACGGACAAATTCCCACAAACCATTAATATTCCCCCGCAAACAACAGCCTATAAAACAGCGTATTGCTGATAAAAATACCAAAACGGACGGCATTCACCGTCCGTTTATTGTTTTAATCTTCATCAGACAAAATACACCGTTCATCTTTTGCCGCAAATAAATCAGCGCTTATAATCCGAAGCGGTATTGATACGGTTGAC
This sequence comes from uncultured Ruminiclostridium sp., assembly GCA_944386545.1. GTDB lineage: Bacteria > Bacillota > Clostridia > Oscillospirales > Ruminococcaceae > Ruminiclostridium_E. Next base: position 12,010 of record CALXBK010000001.1, on the reverse strand, counting down.
GGCTCTTTTGAGCTTATACTCTGCTATATCGAGCTTGCGCTTGTCGTCCTTATACTGCTTCATGCGTTCCTCGGCGATCTTTAAGGCTCTGTTCGCGCGCTCGACATCTATCTCGTCCGCCCATTCAAAGGACTGTGCAAGCACGGTTGTTCCGCTGTCGTTTACCTCGACCATGCCGGACGAAACTGCGCCTATGCGAACTCCGTCGGCGGTACGCACCTTCATCTGACCTATTACGAGTGCGGCGACATACGGCTCATGCTTTGCAAGTATGCCCTTATCTCCCACTGTAGTGCGGACAATGACGCTTTGCACCATGCCGTCGTAAGCCACTCCCTCGGGAGTCAGAATTTTCAGATTAAATTCCGTCATAAGCATATTCCTTTCTCGTAAGCCCGACGGCGTTTTTACAGAAAAATCACTGTGTCCTCAAAGCTGTCGTCGGCAATATTGGAAAGAGTTGAATACTTTCCGTCCTCATATCTCACCGAATATACATCGGAAAAATACAATACCGCCGTCACCGTGCCCTGCTTTTTACTCATCGTAATTCAATAAGGGGCTTGCCCCGTCATTCAACGTGGCAAGCCGCAGCGAAGCTGCGATTCAGTTTCAGTTGCGGATTGAACCCCAACTGAAACTGAATATGGAACCCGCCGCCTTAGAGGCGGGGGACATCTTGCCTAAGTTATAAAATGACACTCGGCGTCAACTCCCGCTCTGCTCCTCACATCGGCGGCAGTCATGCTCTCGCCCTTTTCGGCATAGCATTCGTTTGCCGTATTCATCAGGGCAACACACCCGTTACGGGCTTTTTCTATGTCCTTGTCATCAGGCAAAACCGCGGACGGAGTATTATTTTGCGTTTGTGCCGGCGGCTTTTGCGTTTCCCGGCTTTTGGTAATGAACACCTTGTCGGCGGAGCCTTCCTCCTGCTGTATACCGCCGTGCTGTCCGAAATCTCCGAACAGCGATGAACTGCCGAAGCCGAACAGCAAAGCCATAATCAATGCAATAAGTGCAATAATGCCGTTTGAGCCGATATATCCCTTGCCGCCTGAACGGCATTTTCAAAGTCGGCATTAAAAATTCGTTACGCCTCATTCTTTGCCTTTGCAACCGCCTCGTCAATCGTTCCGACAAACAGGAATGCGGATTCGGGCAGATCGTCATGCTTGCCCTCAATAATTTCCTTAAAGCCTCTTATCGTTTCTTTTAGCGGCACGTACTTGCCCTCCATGCCGGTAAACTGCTCCGCTACCGAGAACGGCTGGGAGAGGAAACGCTGTATCTTTCTCGCTCTGGATACCGTGAGCTTATCTTCGTCGTCAAGCTCGTCCATACCGAGAATTGCAATAATATCCTGAAGCTCGTTATAACGCTGGAGTATCGACTGTACAGCTCTCGCAACCTCGTAATGCTCCTGTCCGACAATTTCGGGAGTGAGTATTCTTGATGTACTGTCAAGAGGATCAACCGCAGGGAAGATGCCCATTGATGCGATATTTCTTGAAAGCACCGTTGTAGCGTCCAGATGCGCAAAGGTCGTTGCAGGCGCAGGGTCCGTAAGGTCGTCCGCAGGGACATAAACCGCCTGCACCGAGGTGATAGAGCCCTTCTTTGTAGAGGTGATACGCTCCTGGAGCGCGCCCATTTCCGTTGCAAGGGTAGGCTGATAGCCAACTGCCGAGGGCATACGTCCGAGCAGCGCGGATACCTCTGAGCCCGCCTGTGTAAATCTGAATATGTTATCAATGAACAGCAGTACGTCCTGTCCTTCCCTGTCACGGAAATATTCCGCCATGGTAAGTCCCGACAGAGCTACCCTCATTCTTGCTCCGGGCGGCTCGTTCATCTGACCGTAAACAAGCGTGGTCTTGCCGAGTACGCCGGATTCCTTCATTTCGTTATAAAGGTCGTTACCCTCTCTCGTACGCTCGCCGACGCCGGAAAATACGGAGATACCGCCGTGCTGCTTTGCGACGTTGTTGATAAGCTCCATAATAAGCACCGTCTTGCCGACTCCCGCACCGCCGAACAGACCTATCTTGCCGCCCTTTAAGTAAGGTGCGATAAGGTCAACGACCTTGATGCCCGTTTCAAGCACCTGCGTAGAGCCCTCCTGCTCCTCAAAGGTAGGGGCGGGACGGTGTATTTCCCACTTTTCCTCGGTTTCAGGCTGGGGCAGATTGTCAACCGCCTCGCCTAAAAGGTTAAATATTCTTCCGAGGGTTTCCTTGCCCACGGGCACTTTTATGGATGCACCCGTATCAACGGCGGTAAGACCTCTGACAAGACCGTCCGTACTGCCCATTGCGATACAGCGCACGGTATCGTCGCCGATATGCTGTGCAACCTCAACGGTCAGCTTTTTACCGTCATGCTCTATTTCAATAGCGTTAAGCAGGTTCGGCAGGTTGTCGGGGGGAAACTTGATGTCAAGCACCGCACCGATAATCTGCACGACTGTGCCGATATTCTGTGGCATAAGATTAAACCTGTCCTTTCTTCATTGCTGTATTACAGCGCATTAGCACCGGATACTATTTCGTTCAGCTCGTTGGTGATTTTCTCCTGTCTTGCCCTGTTGTACATGAGCGAGAGATGCTCAATCATCTCCTCGGCGTTGTCCGTTGCGTTTTCCATCGCCGTGCGCCTTGCTCCCAGCTCCGACGCATACGCCTCGTTTACCGAGCATACTATAAGGCTTGTTATAAGCTTCGGAATGGCGCGGTTGAACACCGCCTCGGGAGAGGGGTCAAAGGTTGTTCCCATTTTATTGGGTGCGGCAATTTTAGCTTTGGGTGACGATATGGGCAGTACCTCAAGCTCGGCGGGCGTCTGCACAAGCGGAGAAACGAACTCGGTATAAAAGAGCCTTATCTCGTCTACCACGCCCGATGCAAACATATCTACCGCCGTCTGTGCGATGTCCGCCGCATCAGCGGTTTTGACATGCTCGGCAAGGCCGGGATACTCGGCTGTCATTTCGTAGCCGTGCTTTGAAAAATAATCTGCCGCCTTTTTGCCTATGGCTATGATTTTCGGGCTTTCGCCGTCCTTTTTTGCCTGCTCGGCAAGCTTTATTATGTTGGAATTATATCCGCCCGCAAGCCCTCTGTCGCCTGCAATCACTATAAAGAGGCGGTTTTTTACCTCTCTGCGGCGGGTAAACACCGTTGAGAAGTTGGAGGTTTCGCCCGCTATGCGGCACATAAGAGCATACTGCGCCTCAAAGAACGGGCGCGCCGCCTGCGCCTTCTGCTTTGCTCTCCTGAGCTTTGAGGAGGCTACAAGCCGCATTGCCTTTGTTATCTGCATTGTGGACTCGACGCTTTTTACTCGCCGCTTGATGTCCTTCATATTTCCCGATGCCATCGGCAGCTCCTCCCTTTAGCGAACTGTGTCGCTGTCAAAATAGGTAGTTTTTTTATAAAACAGCTCTAAAACAGTCAGAGCGAGCGTTATCGCCGATATGCAAAGAGCAACGATACTCAGTACGAAAGATGCCTTTTTCATAGCGTTTGTCCTTTCCGATATTCTTAAACAAATTTTTCAGTAAAGTCGGCAAGCGCCGATTTCAGTTTTTCCTCGTTTTCAGCACTCAGCGTCTTGGTTGCGGTGATGTCCGAAATGATTTCGGGGTGAATGTCACGCATATAGGAATATAGGTCACGCTCGTATTCCGCTACCTTATTCACGGGTATGTCACGCAGATAGTTGTTGATAACGGCATAAATGATTACCACCTGGTATTCAACTCCTATCGGTGCGCTCTGTCCCTGCTTCAATATCTCCACTATGCGCTCGCCCTTTGCAAGACGGTCCTTCGTGTCCTTGTCAAGGTCCGAGCCGAACTGTGCAAAGCTCTGCAATTCTCTGTACTGTGAGTATTCCAGCTTAAGACTTCCCGCAACTCTTTTCATTGCCTTTATCTGTGCGCTTCCGCCTACACGGGATACCGATATACCGGGGTTTACCGCCGGTCTGATGCCGCTATGGAAAAGCTCCGTTTCAAGGAATATCTGTCCGTCCGTAATGGAGATTACGTTGGTGGGGATATACGCCGAAACGTCGCCCGCCTGCGTTTCGATAATGGGCAGTGCGGTAAGCGAGCCGCCGCCGTATTCGTCGCTCATTCTTGCCGCACGCTCAAGCAGTCTTGAGTGCAGGTAGAATACGTCGCCGGGGTACGCCTCACGTCCCGGCGGACGCTTGAGCAGCAGAGAAAGCGCTCTGTATGCCACTGCGTGCTTTGACAAATCATCATAAATTACCAGTACATCCTTGCCCTGCTCCATGAAATATTCGCCCATTGCACAGCCCGAATACGGGGCAATGTACTGAAGCGGCGCAAGCTCGCTCGCTGCTGCGGATACAACTATGGTGTAATCCATCGCTCCCGCGCGGGAGAGCTGGTCAACGACGTTTGCCACGGTGGACGCCTTTTGTCCTATGGCAACGTATATGCAAAGCACGTTTTCTTTTTTCTGATTGATAATGGTGTCGATAGCTATCGCCGTTTTACCCGTCTGTCTGTCCCCGATTATCAGCTCACGCTGTCCTCTGCCTATGGGTATCATGGAGTCGATAGCCTTTATTCCCGTCTGAAGCGGGGTATTTACCGGCTGTCTTGTAACGATGCCGGGCGCAATTTTCTCAATAGGGCGGGTTTGCTTTGCAAGCACGGGTCCCCTGCCGTCAATAGGCTGACCTAAGGCGTTTACTACTCTGCCAAGCAGCTCCTCGCCGACGGGTACGGAAACGACGGAGCCTGTGCGGCGCACCTTGCCGCCCTCTTTTATCTCGTCGTCCGCGCCTAACATTACCGCACCGACAAAATCCTGCTCTAAGTTCAGCGCCATGCAATGAACGCCGTTTTCAAACTCGAGCAGCTCGTTCATCATGCACTTTTCAAGACCGTGTATGCGAACAATACCGTCGCCGAGTGTCACGACCGTGCCTGTGTCCTCAAGCCGTATCTGCGAGCCGTAATCTCTTATGCGGGATTTAATTAAGCCAGTTATTTCATCCGGGCGTAAATCCATTGGAGATACTTCCTTTCGTGTTTTTTCGATTTATGCGATGGTGGAAGCAATATCACGGCGAAGCCTTTCAAGCCTTGCTTTTACACTGCCGTCTATCGTGGTATTGCCGCAGCTGATGACAATTCCGCCGATCACCTCGGGATCGGTCTTTACCGTCATATTTACGGTCTTGCCCGTAACCTCAGCCATTTTCGCTCTGATTTTTTCCGTCATGCCGTCCGACAGAGGCATTGCGGAAACAACGGTAACATCCGCTATATTCTTATAATCGTTATAAAGCTCGGTAAAGCGCTTTAATATGCCGTCAAAGCTGTCTATCCTGCCTGCGCCGGCAAGCACCAACAGAAAATTCAGCACAAAGCGGTGAAGCCTGCCGCCGAAGATTTCTCTTATCATGGCTTCCTTTTCCTCCCCTGACACGGTGGGAGCCTTGATTAGCTTTATGAAATCCGGCTCTGCGGCAAATATCTCCGACAGCTTTTTCATAGAGTCGAGCGCGTTTTCAAGAGCGTCGCTGTCCTCCTCAAGAAAAAGGGAAAACAAGGCGTCGCCGTAGGTTTTTTCAACCGCCGCCATGTCAATTCTCCTCTCCTATCTGAGCCAGCACGGAGTTTATAATCTCCTCGTTGTCGCTTGCGCTTATCTCCTTCTGAGCAACCTTGCCCGCCGCCATTACTACCATATCGGAAATTTCTTCCTTTATCTCGTTTACGGCGCGCTTCTTCTCACGCTCGATAGCCTGCTCCGCCTGCATTTTCACGCGGGCAGCCTCCTCGTTTGCCTGAGCGATGATTTCTTCCTCTCTCTGAGATGCTCTGCGGTTGGCTTCGGTGAGGATTTTTTCAGCCTCCTCCTTTGAGCTTTGAAGCCTCTGCTCATATTCAGCCTTTACCGCCTGCGCTTCTTCCTTTGCCTTATTTGCGTCGTCCATATCCTTATTTACCGTTTCGGCACGCTTGTCCAGCATCTGACATACGGGCTTGTGCAGAAACTTAAAATAAAGAAATACGATTATAAGCGTATTAATCAGAGTGAAGACTATAGTGCTTAAATCTATGCTTACAAGAGAAAACCTCGCTTGCTCCGCCGTTTCGGAAGCGACAGTCAGCACAATTTCTTCTGTCATAACGCTTTTTTCCTTTCGTATTATTAGAGGACAGCTTACTTAAGCTGACCGATAAAGGGATTTGCAAACATAAGCAAAAGTGCGATAACCAGCGAGTAAAGACCTGTGGTTTCTGCGATGGCGTCGCCTATAATCATGGTTCTTGTAATTGCACCCGACGCTTCGGGCTGTCTGCCGATAGCCTCTACCGCCTTACCGCCGCAGTAGCCCTCGCCTATACCGGGGCCAAGACCGGCAATCATTGCAAGACCTGCGCCTATGGCAGACGCACCGAGTACGATAGCCTGTGATAAGTTTTCCATGGTAAATCCTCCGTTTTATCCTGCGCTTGCAGGTAATTGTTATATTTATCCCTCAACTCATTTACCGTCAAGGGTAAAAAAACGTGTTAATCGTCCGACGGCGAGCAATCTCCGCCTGCGATATAAGTCATTGTCAGCGTCACAAAAATGTACGCCTGTATTACCGCCGAGAACAAATCAAAATACAGCGACGCTATTGCGGGTATGCCTATCGTCGCAAATCCGTTTGCGATATGTCCCAGCGAGAAGTAGATAAGTCCGCTTATTACCGTACCGCCCAAGATGTTCGCAAAGTGACGGAGCGTTTGAGATACGGGGTTTGCGGGCTCGCTTATGATGTTAAAAGGAAGCATGAACGGCATAGGCTCTATAAAGCTCTTGAGATAACCCTTTACACCACCCGTCTTGAACTTGTTTCGCGTTACCAGCACAAAGGTGGTAAGTCCCCATGCGGCGACAACGGACAAATCCGCGGTCGGCGCACGAAGTCCGAGCAGTCCCATAAGGCTTGACAGACATGAGAAGAAGAACAAGCCTCCGATGTACGCCGTAAACTTGCTGTACTGCTCTCCCATCGTATCGTTCACCGCCTTTTTGAAGAAGGTGACGATAAGCTCTGCAAGCATTTGTCTGCGTGAGCGGGTACGCACGCTTAAATTTCTTCCCAGCACAAAGAACAGCACACCGAGAATAAGCATTACAAGCCACTGTACCACGATACTCTCGCTTACAATGATGTGCAGCCCGAACAAGTCAAAGCTGAAGGACTGAAGCGGTCCCTGCACCTGAAATTCTGACATTGTGCGTAAACATTCAGTTGGCATATATAAGCCCCCTTCACCGTGTTTTTTCAATAAGGGGCTTGCCCCGTCATTCAACGTGGCAAGCCGCAGCGAAGCTGCGATTGAGTTTCAGCTGGGATTGAACCCCAACCGAAACTGAATATGGAACCCGCCGCCTCAGAGGCGGGGGACATCTTGCCTGAGTTATATCAGTTTAAAATTCGGTCTTTTCAAAAGCCGCCCTTACCGTGTAGCCGATTTTCGGCACAAACAGCGGCACTATCGCCGTTACGGGATTGACAAGCTTTAAATACATAAGCGCGCCGAGTATGATAAAGGTCGCGATGTATCTTGCTCCGTAGCTAAAGTTCATAAGCGACCTTGCGGATTTTCCTCCCATAGTCACCGCCTTTTCGGCACTCAGCCCCATTATAATGAAGCTCGCTGCCGATACAGCCGTTCCTGCCGCCGCACCCGTGATAAGGGTATAATCTCCCGCCCCCGCTATAATCAGCACTGCGCTTATCACCGCAAGCAGCGCAAAACAGCCGCCGTAGAACGGAAGCAGCCACTTGAGCTCCTGCCCCGAGGGATGGTTTTTGAATTTAGTTTTCATATCTCACCTTTTGCGGTAGTTGTCGTCGTAATAATCGGTATCCCTGCGGTCCGACAGGTGTCTGTACTTCTTTTTGTCATCCCTGCCGTATATCGCAATCAGCTTTCCGGCATAGGAGATAAGCCCCGACGCCATCGAAACAACGCCGATTATGATAAACAATGTCATTACCCACTGCGGAAGCTCAAGCTCCCTTACAAGCACGCTCCCGCCCCATATAAATATGAGCAGAGGGGTTATTACCATAAAGCCTATCTGACTTACAACGGCGTAAACCTTTACAGGGTTGTCCTTTTTCATATCAGTACACTAACTTTTCCAGCCGCCACTCGCCGTTTACCTTTATCATGCTTGCGGTAAGCTTTTTTGTATCTCCCGCCTGTGCGCTCTCGTCGCTGTCGGCAAGAGGATTTAGCTCAACTAAGATTTCACATTCGGTATCGGAAACGGGGTGAAGCGTGAATTTTGCGTTGGACCAGGAATAGCCGTACTGGATAGCCTTAAAGCGACCGTCCTCGTCCACCTTGCTCATGTCAAGACCTATTCCCTTTTCTCCGTCGTCATTTATCTCCTCGGCAAATACCGCAACGCCGTCGCCGCTTACATTGGTGAGTATACGCTCAGCCTCATTTGTGACAAAGGTGCTGTTGACAAGCTCTTCAATTTCGCTCATTGAGGAATACTTGTCGCTGGTTACGGTGTAATACCCGTCCTCGGGAAGATTGTTATAAGGCTCTGCCTTGTGCGCCAGTCCGTACTGGAGATATATTCTGAAAACCTCGCAATTGTTCTGTATCAGCTTTACGGCATTGATGTTCATTTCCTCGCCGACCTCGTCCGAGGGAACATAGTCGTACCTGCTCTCCTGCGCCTGCTCCTGCGACATCCGATAAAGCAGGAAAAGCGTTGCCGCAACAGCGAGCACAGCTACAATGATAGTTGCAACCGTCGCCGCCGTATTCTTTTTGCTCATTAAAAACCTCCGGGATATTTTACTTTTTTACGCTATTATAAAACAATTATAAAACAATTTTCATAAAATTTCAACCGATATTGTAAATTTCTTGGTAAACTTTTATGTCGCAAAACCCCGCAAACAGCTTTTTTATGCGGGTTAAAGAGTAATTTCGTCGCAATCAACAAATTATTTCCATTATATTTGTACAGTATGACTTTGTGAAAAAAATTGTTAAGCGTACAAAACAAAACAGGCAAAACCTGCGGCTCTCCCTGCGCTGAAATAACGGTATTTTATTTTAAGCGTATATCGGTAGTAATTCGTTTTTTTCGGCGCACATATTCCGAAGCTCGTCGTCAGCGTACCCAACGCCGTCGCAGGAAAAATCCCCTCCTCAATTGAGACCATAAGAAAAAATATGCCCATAAAGATACGCGCCGTGGCAAAGGTGCTTTTCCTTCTGCGGTAGGAATAGCCGTTCGGGTTTGCCTCTCCTCCGGCGGCAGGCTGATGATTTACATATATGCTCTTTATGTAGTCGTTGGTGACGTTATCCGGCGCTGCGGAGTATTTTGAGCCGCAGTATTCGCAAAAGCCGTTATCACAGTCCTCGGTAATAAGCGCACCGCAATTCGGGCAGTTCGGTTTTTTCTCTGACGGCACAGCGGTAATCTCTTTTCGGTCAAATTTATTATGCGCTGACATTCAATAAGGGGCTTGCCCCGTCATTCAACGCGGCAAGCCGCAGCTAAGCTGCGATTGGGTTTCAGTTGGGGATTGAACCCCAACTGAAGCTGAATATGCAACCCGCCGCCTTAGAGGCGGGGGACATCTTGCCTAAGTTATTATGGCATAATTTCTCCGAAAATCAACCGCCGCTTTGACTTTTCAGAAAATTTTACATTCAAAGCCGATTGCTTTTACCTTCACCTTGCCGCACAAATTTCCCCGCAGGCAATTTTTTCTCCCGAATTGCCCGACGGCTGACTTTTCATATCGTCCGGCATCAGGTGAATTACCACCGTCCTGCCTATAAGCTCGGCTGCCGTCACTCCGCCGACAAAAAAGGCGGTTACAGCCTGCCCGTCAAAGCCTGCAAGCGGTGGCAAATCCCCCTTGTGAAGCGGGTGCTTTGCCATGTCGGGGTTATAATGCCCGCCCGTTTTTTCAAAGCCCTGCGCACAGCTCCCCCCCTCGTGAATATGAAAGCCGTAAAACTGCCGTTTATCCCTGCCGCCCGGCAGTCCCGTCACCCGTGCGTATACAAAAACGCCGCATTGTGCGGGATAAAACAGCACCTTTCCTCGTATACCGGGATAATCCGCACCGCCGCAAAGCTGTGCCTTCGCCGCAGGGACAGAGCAGAGAATTTTTGCAAAACAACGGGGAGAAAATAAATCAGACATAAAAACACCTCCGCTTCGGTATATGAAAACCGAAATGAAGATGTTACAATTAAGCGCCGGGCTTATCTTTCCTTTGCAATTTTTGCAGGTATTCGTGCGGGCAATGTCACAATCAGTAAAATTCCCGCTATCGGCACAGCCGAAAGCAAGCCCTCCGCTATTGTCTTTGCTTCACCTACATAAAAAGCTGTACGCCGAGTATAAGCCCGTACAGCACGGCGTTTACTTCAAGCGGCCCACCGCAGGTCGGGCAGGCAGCGGCGGTAATAATCCTTTGTTCCATTCAATATACTCCTCAGTCCCTGCTTTTTTCAGGGCAACCTTTTATACTATACGATTTCAGCGGGAGCTTGTCAATATTTTATCTGCCCATACTAAGGCGTTTTTCACGCTTGTCAAGCTCTCTTCTGAGGTATTCGTATCTTTGCCGCTTTTCCTCCTTCGCAAAGTGCGTTTCTCTGGACTGCCCGGGGTTATTTTCATACACAAGCGTTTTCGCCCTTTCGCCGAACTGCTCGCTCGTAAGGTCAAAGGTACAGCCGTCCGCCTCGTTGTAGCAGTGGAAATTCCCGTTGCCAAGAGGTATTCCATACACCCTGCCGCCGAATATATCCTGCGCTAAAAACGCCGTTATGGAGCATTGCCCCTTTGTGGGATTATCACGGCTCCATTCGCTTCTCAGCCTCGGTGCACAGGTGTCCTCGCACCAGATTTCAAGCAAGGCGTTGTATAAATCCACGGGGGATTTTATCGAGGGGTAAAGGTTGTTTATTGGTTTTGATACCGCCGTTTGCCAACCATAAAATTTCGGGGTCATAATGCTTCTCCTTTTGTTTTTTCTAATTGTAGCACCCGCCGCCTTTGAGGCGGGGGACATCTTGCCTAAGTTATAAAAAGCAGCCCGGTGCAGGCTGCTTTAAAAACTGAAAATTATCCCGATGTATCCGTCAAAGCGGACATCGCTGTTTTAATGCAGATTGTTGATATAATCCGTAAGCGACTCTCTGTTATAGAAGCTTTCTATCTTTGAGAGGTGGAAATCTGGCTCGACGCCACGGTCAACATTGTAGTAAGAGCCGTTGTACAGCGAGCTTAAACGATTCGCGCTTGATATCCGGAATATATTGCCGTCTGCGGTTGTGATGTACTGTATGGTGCAGGCGCCGCCGCCGGAGGGCTTTCCGATAAGCGTTACATTCCCTGCGTTTTTAAATATGGAAGGAAGAAGATTGCCGCATGAAAAGCTGTTTGGGGAGATGAGGCAGTAGAGATTTTTTGAAGAAACGGTATCGTTCTCATCAAATTTTCTGTCGCAGTTGACGTCTGCCTTGTAAGATGTAGAGGCCTGCTGCTTTGTCAGTGTATTGTTGACATTTATGGTACATGTACCAAGGAACCACGCAACAGTGTATATAGCCGCCGTAGCAGCTCCTCCGCCGTTTATGGACAGGTCGATAACGACATTTTCTATCGGACTGTTCTCACGCATTATCTGTGAATGCGAATATATTATAAGACCGACTGTTTCTGTCGCATCAGCGGTAGCAGGAGTAGAATAATAGTCTGTAGTTCCATGCGTAAAAGGCTTTTTCAAACCATATGAATACATTTACGATGAATACTACAACTGCATAATTTGTCCTGAAAATCAGGTTTTAAAGTTTTCAACAATCAATCGTGATGGATACAGAGAGATTAAGAGTAATGCTGAAATATGTAAAAACTGTCCTTCAAGAAATGAATGTACACGAAATGCAAAATGTGAAAAAACA